>NZ_JBXAPO010000003.1:188272-673168 GCF_058804065.1 Bradyrhizobium sp. GW821-FHT13H05
ATGCGGCCGGCAGCAGCGCGGCGGTGGGGTCACTGGAGACAACGCTCCACCAGGATCTCAATGGCGATGGGATGATTGGTCTGCCCTCCAGCACAATCGAGTCCGCGGGTTCGACCAGCTTGGTCCAAGCTGGTTCGAACTTCTACCTCGACAGCATCAGCACCGGGACCGGCCCGATGCTGAAATACCTGGGCTCGTCGGTCACGGTGGGCTTCTTCGGCGCGGCGTGGTCACCGGTCGGCGCCGAGCAGGTCTCCGGCGGCGGCTATGACGTCGTCTGGAAGAATTCGGCGACCGGGATGTTCTCGTTCTGGAGCGTGGACACCAACGGCAGCTACGTCACGAACTTCGCGTCGGATGCGGCCGGCAGCAGCGCGACGGTGGGGTCACTGGAGACAACGCTCCACCAGGATCTCAATGGCGATGGGATGATTGGCAATGCAGCTTCAGCTGATACGAACGCGGCGTTCGTATCGGATCAATCTGCGCTCCACGATATTCATGTGACGGACCCCGCGAGCCCCCTGCTCCTGGATGTGCACGATGGAGGCTTCTTTATCCGTTGACGATGCCGGGCGGGTGACCCGATGATCATGGTTATGCAAACGACTCTAGTGCACCCCATCAGCCGCTCAGCCCCTTTAACTGGCAGAAATGCCGCATTTGATGTCAAGATGGCCCCTTCGACAGGATCGAGGGCGGGGCGCCGCCGTGGCCGATGTGACATTCCCCGGCTCTTGAAAGCTGACGGCGGCCAAATCTCCAATCTGTCATTCTCGGGTAGCCCTTCTACAACTTGACGTCGCATGTGCGTCTATACCAAAGCTGGCCAGACGTTCAGGGTGCTACATGAGCCGCTTGAATGGCTCAGCCGTTGGTCGGCTGTCTACGTTGGCGGCGTCAGCGCTCGTGCCTCCTTCAGAACTTCAATCTGCCAATCGCCCGGTCCGATGCTTATCGGCCCGAATGCAACTTTTCGTTGCCGCTCCGCGCCTGCCGGCTTGCAGAGTTCGCCCGACTATCGGCGCGGAGATCTACAAGGATCGTTCATGCCCAGCGAAGCGTTTGCCTCGGCGCAGGGCCAGATGCAAGCGGCGATCAATTTCGTGATCGGACTGATCCTCGGCTGCACCAGGGCAAGCATCGTGCAGCTTGCCAATCTCGGCAACGGATGCGGCGTTGGGCTTCGCCTACAACGCAATTTCTGACAACAACGAGGCGCGGGCCCGTATCGACAAACGCCAGCGGCGGCTTGTATCTCGTTACCTGACGATCGCGCTTGCGTCACAGGCCCAGCATCAAGCATTTGCGATAGCTCGTCGCAAGCCGAACAGCCGTGTAGACGCGGTTGTGTCAAAATCGAGCCGTGTACAAGTGAACACTCGCGCGACAACCAGTCGATTTCAACGGTCGCGAGAGCTCCGAAATTCATTTTTCCTCTCATCAGCGCGAAGCGGTAGAAAAAGCATCCAGAGGCTTGAACCTCGCTCTGGTTGCAAAGACCAATCCAAATAGGTTCCGACGTGCAGGGTGGTTGCGTCAGATCATTGTGGGCGTATCAATCTCTACGACGGCATATCGCAAGTGCGTTGCACGATCCGAATTAGGAGCTTGCGGAATAACGACAAGCCGAATGGCGAATTTGATAGGGGGGCTGTCCAATTTTCGAAAACGCATCCGTTGTCCCGTGCCTCCCCGAGCTACGAGTATCTGCTCGCGGAAAGACAGCATTTTCAAGCAAACCTCACTTCATTTAAAGGAGATACATCATGCGTCGCATTGCCCTGGTGGCTTTGGCCGTCGGATTGTTCCTGCCCTTTCTCGCGTCGGCACCCGCCAACGCGCAAGCGACCCGAACCTGGGTGTCCGGTGTCGGGGATGATGCCAACCCGTGTAGCCGCACTGCACCCTGCAAGACCTTCGCAGGTGCGATCTCCAAGACCGCCGCGGCCGGCGAGATCAACTGCCTCGATCCGGGTGGCTTCGGTGCTGTGACGGTCACCAAGTCGATGACGATTTCCTGCGAGGCGGGATCAGCGGGTGTGCTAGTGTCGGGCACCAACGGCATCATTTTCAACGGTGCCGCGACCGATTACCTGTTCCTCAAGGGGCTCGATATCGAAGGTCTCGGAACGGGCGTAAATGGAATCACCATGCTTAACGGCGGTTTCCTGCATGTCGAGGACTGCGTCATCCGTCGCTTCACGGGCAGCGGCATCTCGATCACGGCGGGCGGCGCCACCGGCTTCGAAATTACCCGCACGACGGTGTTCAGCAACGGTAACGGCTCCACAGGAGGCGGAATTCGCATTGCACCGGCAGCCGGCGGGACGAGCAAGGGTGTGATCGACCGCGTGATCGCTGATCGCAACACCTTCGGAATCGCTAGTGATACGACCGGCGGCAGCCTGAACCTCAACATCAACGACAGCACTGCGACCAACAGCACGCTTGCCGGTATCATTGCCACCGGCGGAGCGTCAGGCCTGAATGTGATGGTTATGCGCTCAACGGCCTCCAACAACGCCACTGGCATCCAGAACGCCGGCGGCAACACCTCAGTTCGGGTAGGCGAGTCCACGATCCAAGGCAACACGACCGGCGTGTCGGGTACAGTGTCGTCCTATTCGACAAACCAGCTCGACGGCAACGCCTCGAACGGGACCATGTCCGCGACCTCGTTGAAGTAGGCTGCTGCATTAACGCTTCGACCAAGGCGCCCCGGACGATTGTCTCGTCCGGGGTTTTGTCGCAATAGCCTTCAGGCGCGTACGATATGGCGCTTCGCTTCTGATCGGGAGCCTCACAGCAGGTCGAGTGCTGTGACTGACGTATGAAGTCGCGACGCCGCGGGCGGTGTTCGGGATAGCCGCGGTGTCTCATCCATTCCGTTGTCACGCCGTCGGCGTGGAATATCACCACGTCGAAATGGGTGCAGGCCGCGGGACGCTCGGATGGCGCGCCCCGCGCCGGCGGCTCCGTCAAAGCGTCAAATCGAGG
Organism: Bradyrhizobium sp. GW821-FHT13H05; assembly: GCF_058804065.1. Taxonomy (NCBI): domain Bacteria; kingdom Pseudomonadati; phylum Pseudomonadota; class Alphaproteobacteria; order Hyphomicrobiales; family Nitrobacteraceae; genus Bradyrhizobium; species Bradyrhizobium sp. GW821-FHT13H05. The sequence continues at coordinate 191,273 of NZ_JBXAPO010000003.1, forward strand.
GCGCGGCCGTGCTCTGGATTCCCTTACAGCGGCGGACTAGTCTGGCGCACAGGCAGGGAAGGAGCGGCATGACATCTCTCGGCGAATGCAATTCCAGGCGTTGGCGTCAGGCCGGCCTCATCCGGCGGGCCGGGTGGGCCGTCGCGATTGCGCTGCTTCTGCTAACGGCGATGCCGGCCCACGCCCAATCGGTCCGCCAGGGCCTCGCGGCGTTCCAGCGCCAGGACTATGTCGCGGCCTCCCGCATCTTCATTCCGCTTGCCGAGCGCGGCAATGCGGCGGCGCAGACCCATCTCGGCTTGCTGTTCGAGACCGGCCGCGGCGTGCCGCAGAATTATACGGAAGCGGCGATGTGGTACCGGCGGGCGGCGGAGCAGGGCGACAGCCGGGCCCAATACTCCCTGGGCCTGCTCTACGACCGCGGCTTTGGCGTGCCGCAGGATATCGTCGAGGCCTCCAAATGGCTCAATCTGTCGACGGCCGCAGCGCCGCCGCCGGTGCGCGAGGCGCGGGCCCGGATCCGCGATGCCGTCACCACCAAGATGACGCGCGGAGAGATCGCCCAGGCCCGTCTGCGGGCGTTGGAATGGGCACCGAGCCGCGAGCACTGACGGCCTTCCGGCGCCCGCTTTCTCCGGGCGTTCCGGCCTCCCAAAACAAAAAACGCGAAAACAACCCCATGCACAGTAGAGGGCGCCCGCCGGCGCGGCGCGCCGGCAGGACGATTCTGGCCGGTATCATCAGGCCTTAGCCGGGCCAGCTGCCGAGCCAGTCCGCATACCAGGTTTCGCCCAGCCAACCGACCCAGATGGCCGGAGCCAGGAACAATCCGAACGGCAGGAAGGCGGTCGCGCGCAGCGCTTTTCCTTGCAATGCAGCATTGGCGGCATAGGCGCCGATCGCGAGCAAGGCCGCCAGCTCGATCACGGCGACCACGGTCGCAAGATCGAGCCAGGCCCCGCAGACCGCGGCGAGCTTGACGTCGCCGAGCCCGAGCCCGTCGCGACCGCGCCAGCGCCGGTAGAGCGCCATCAGCAGCAGGAGCGGGATCGCCACCGCGGCCGCACGGGCCAGCGGCCAGAGCAGGGCCTCGGTGCCGACGTCCGGCACGAACGCGGCGGCACGGAGCAACGCAAGGGCGAAAGCGGCGCCCGTCAGCGCGTTCGGAATGAGATAGTGGCGAGCATCGTGCGCGGCGATCGCCAGCATCAGGGCAGCCAGGAACGCGCCAAACAGGCCTTCGGCACCCGGCGCGGCGACGAGGCTGGCGAACACCCCGAACAGCAGCGCGATGCCCAGCGCGAGCGCAGGGCCCGTCCCGTCATTCGCCTCCGGATCGGTCACGCGATTAGCGTGCCGCCTTAGGCACGGTGACCACAGGATTGCTGGTGCCGACCAGGCGGCTGTTCATCTTGCTGCGCATCTCCTCGGCGATGACATGCGCATCGACGCCGTCCTTGATGACGGTGGGGCGGATGAACAGGATCAGCTCGGTGCGGGCGCGGGCGTTGGTCTGGTGCGAGAAGGCATCGCCCACGCCGGGAATGGAATCCAGGATCGGCAGGCCCTGGCGCTGCTTGTTCTCGGTCTCGCTGATCAGGCCGGCGAGCAGCACGGTCTGCCCGCTCGTCACCGCGATCGAGCTCTTGACCCGGCGCTGCGAGATCGTCGGCGTCAGCGAATTGGCGCTGCCGGCGGCGATGTTCGAGATCTCCTGCTCGATGTCGAGCACGACATTGCCGTTGGCGTTGGCGCGCGGCAGCACGCGCAGGATGATGCCGGTGTTCTTGTAGTCGATGGTGTTGACCACGGTGTTGTTGGCGGTCAGCACGGTTGCGGTGCCCGTCGAGAACGGCACCTGATCGCCGACCTGCAAGGTGGCCGGCTGGTTGTCCAGCACCACCAGCGACGGATTCGACAGCACCTTGACGTTGGTGACGCCGTGCAGCGCGTCGAGCACGACGCGCGGCGAGTTTTCCGAGCCGATCAGGAAATTGAAGCCGGGCAATGCGCGCCCGAGTAGCGCGCCGGCCGCGGCATTGACGGCGTTGCTCGCCGGCTCGGTGTTGCTGCCGACCGTGGCGCTGTTGCTGATGCCGGAGATGGTGTTGGAAATCGAGCCTTTCTGGCTCGCCAGGAAGAATTGCACGCCGTAGTTCAACTGGTCGTTCAGCGTGACCTCGGCGATGGTCGCCTCGATCGCGATCTGGCGCTGCGGCCGGTCGATCTGCCGGATGGTCTGCTCGACGATGCGCTGCGCCTCCTGGTTGGCGTAGACGAGCACGGCGTTGTTGGTGACGTCGGCGGTGATCCGCACGTTCTGGAGGATGCCGTTGACGCCGGGCTTCGCTCCGCCGCCCGACAGTCCGCCAAGGCCGGTGTCTTGCGCTGGCGCCGCCGAGGCGGCCGGAGCGGGGCGGGCGCCGAGCGACGAGCCGGCGGGGCCGCTGACCGGTGTTGTGGCGCCGGCGGCGGCTGTCGGCAGCGCGCTGAGCGAGGCCACGGGATTGCTCGACGACGAGTTCGAAACCCCGGCGCCGGGTGAGATCTGGCTCGAGGCGTTGTCGAGCGTGGAGCTGCTCGTCGCGCTCTGGTTGAGCAGCATGTCGTTCAGCAGCGCCACGATCAGCTTGGAGTTGCCGTAGCGCAGCGGATAGGACTTCAGGTTCACTCCTTCGGTATCGGAGCGATCGAGCCGCGCGATCCAGGTCTGCGCACGCTTGAGATATTCCGGCTTCTGGCTGACCACGAGGATCGAATTCTGCCGCGAGATCGGCTGGAACTTGATCATGTTCTGGCTCATGCCGCCTTCACCGGAATCCATGATCTTCTCGATCTCGGCGATGACGGGCTCCGGTGACGAATTGCGCACCGGGAAGATGCCGACGGATTGCCCGCGCATCCAGTCGGCGTCGAAGGACAGAATGGTGTCGACCGCGGTCGCCCGGTCGGTGCCGCCGCCGCTGACGATCAGCGTGTTGCGGGCGCTGTCCGGACGCATGGTCGAGGCCTTCACGCCGAAGGCGTCGAGCAGCTTGAAGATGTTCTGTGCCGAGACATAGCGCAGTGGCACCACCGTGATGCCCTGGCCCGCTGCAGCATTCAACGAACGGTCGATCCCGCCGGGACCGGCTTCCGGCGCCGGCAGCAGGCGATAGCCGGTGCGATCGCGCACCAATGCGACGCCGGACATGCGCAGCGCGTTTTCCAGCACATAGAGCGCGTCCGCCTTGGGCACGGGCCGTACCGAGGCCAGCGTGATGGTTCCCTGCACCCGCGGGTCGATCGTGTAACCGACGTTCAATACGTCACCAAGGATGACCTTTGCGACGGTGGCGACGGGCGCGTTCTCGAAATTGAGGTCATAGCCGCTGCCGCCGGCATCGTCGCGCTCGGCAAGCGCGCCGCCTTGCGGCGTTGCACCATCGCTGAGATAGATCGCGGGCTTCGACGATTTCGCCTGCGCAATGCCGCCCGCTCCGGTATCCCCGGGCTGCCGCGGCTGAAGATCGAGCGAGCGAATCTTGTCGGCGATGTCCTGGGCGCGGGGATCCTTCGGGTCAGCTTCGACCGACTGATCAGCCGTGACGATGCAGGCCGTGAGAAGGAAGGCAGACGAGCAAAGGACGAGCGTTCCAGTCAACGCTGAGCGCAGGCGCGAAAGCGGCTGGACCACTTCAAACAAAATACGCCCACCAACGCTGCGAGAAAAAAGCATCCGATCCCCCTTGGCTCGGACGCGCAATAATTTGCGCCACGATTATGTTTTTGCTAAGAAATAAGTCAAGGGCAAAGGGCCTCCTGTGACCCGTCGAAGTTGTTGCATTCAAGTAACAAGGTCAATGCTGTGAATGCGATGCGCGACCGCTCCGCAGATAGCTTCCGGCAGCATCTCCTCGACAAATACTCACTGCCGCCGCGGGCGCATGCCCATATCGACAAGTCAGCCAATCCCGCGCTGACGCGTCCCTTGCGCGAATTGTGGGAAGCCACCGATCTGTCCGCAGCCGAATTCGCCGACGAAGTCTCCGATTATTTTGCTCTGCCGCGGCTGAGCCTTCCGCAATTGCTTGCGGCCACGCCCCGTCTTGACGGCTTTTCGCGCCGTTTCCTGCGTGAATCCACCATCTTTCCTTTCAGCGCGACGAATGACGTCTTCCGGCTGGCGGTCGCCGACCCCTCCGACACGGCGGCCATTCGCGCCGCCGAAATCGTGTTCGGAACTCCGGTCGATGTCGTCGTGGCGTCATATGAGGACATTACCACAGTCCTCGATCAACGGGCCGATGCCGATGACGCCAATGCCGATCGAAGCGGCAGGGGCGTTGCGCAACAGTCCGACGACGACATCGAAAGTCTGCGCGATCTCGCCAGCGGTGCGCCGGTGGTGCGCGCGCTCAACGACCTCCTGGAGCGCGCGGTGGATTTGCGCGCGAGTGACATCCACGTCGAGCCGTTCCGCGCCGGGCTTGCGGTGCGCATGCGCGTCGATGGTCTGCTCCGCGCGCTGCCCTCGCCGCACGGCATTCCGCCGCAGGCGTTGATCTCGCGCATCAAGATTCTCGCCAGCCTCAACATCGCGGAGCGGCGGCTGCCGCAGGACGGTGCCGCGCGCGTGCGTGTCGGACGCAGCGAGCTCGACGTCCGCGTCGCGACCATGCCGACGCAGCATGGCGAAAGCGCCGTCATCCGCCTGTTGCCGCGCGACCGCGGCCTGCTGGAGATGAGCAAGCTGGGTCTTGCCGCACGCGACGAGAGCGTGATGACGCGGCTGTTGGCGATGCCGCACGGCATGATCGTCGTGACCGGCCCGACCGGCAGCGGCAAGACCACGACGCTCGCGACCATGCTGTCGATCCTCAACGAGCCGACGCGCAAGATACTCACGATCGAGGATCCCGTCGAATACGAAATCCCCGGCATCAACCAGTCCCAGGTCAAGCCGTCGATCGGACTGACTTTTGCGACCGCGATGCGCGCCTTCGTGCGCCAGGACCCCGACGTGATCATGGTCGGCGAGGTCCGCGATGCCGAGACCGCGCATATCGCGATCCATGCCGCACTCACCGGCCATCTCGTGCTGACGACGCTGCACACCGAGACGGCGGCGGCCGCCGTGCCGCGTCTGATTGATCTCGGCATCGAGGGCTTTCTGCTCAAGTCGACGCTGCGTGCTGTGGTCGCGCAGCGCCTGGTGCGCATGCTCTGCGACCGCTGCAAGGTGCCGCACACGCTGACCGAGGCCGATATCGCCAAGGACCCGCGCTTTGCCGTGATCGGATTCAAGTGCGGCGAGGTCGTGCACGAGGCCGGCGGCTGCGAACGCTGCGGCGGTACCGGCTATCGCGGCCGCAACGGCGTGTTCGAGATCCTGGAAATGTCCGACGAGGTGCGCACGCTGGTCGGCCCGCAGACCGACTCCCATTCGATCGACGCGGCCGCGATGCGAGGCGGCATGACGACGATGCTGGAGGACGCGGTCGCCAAATGCCGGGCCGGGCTTACCACCGTGCCCGAGGTCTTCCGCGTCACGACGGTGCGTTGACGCTCATGCCGAACTATCGTTATCGCGCGCTCAATGCCAACGGCGAACTGGTCTCCGGCGCCATCGCCGCGCCCGCGCCGGGTGACGTCGCGCAGCGGATCGAACAGCTTGGTCTCGTGCTGGTCGACAACGTCACGCCGGAAGAGGGCGGCGCGACCGGCAGTGTGTTCAGCCTCTTCAACCGGCCGAAGCCGGAAGACGTTACCATCCTCACCCGCGATCTTGCCTTGCTGCTGCGCGCCGGCGCCCGCATCAATGACGGATTGGAGCTGCTCGCGGCCGATCCCGATCTCGGCCGGCTGCGCCCGGTCGTCGCCGACATCCGCTCGCGCGTCGTCTCCGGCGAGAGTTTTGCCGAGGCGCTGGCGCGGCACGAAGGTCTGTTTCCGCCGATGTATATCGCGCTGGTGCGGGTCGGCGAGGCCTCGGGATCCCTGGATCAGGTGCTGGAGGTGCTGGCCGGCGAGCGCGCGCGCAGCGAGGCCTTGAGGCGCCGGCTGTCGGATGCGATCCGCTATCCCCTGTTCGTGCTCGGCGCGGCCGGCTGCGTGCTGCTGTTCTTCCTCACCTTCGTGCTGCCGCAGTTCGCATCCGTGCTCCAGGATTTCGGCGCCAAGGTCGATCCCATCGTTGGCGTCTTCCTCAACATCTCGACCTTCCTGCGCGGCAATTCCGATGCGGTGCTGGCGGGGCTGGCGGCGGCCATCGCAGCCGTGTGGCTGCTGCTGCGGCAGCAGCGCATCCGCCACGGCCTCACCAATGCGATCACGCGGCTGCCGGCGATCCGCAACATCATGAGCGCGTATCGCACCGCGTTGTTCTGCCGCAATCTCGGCCTGCTGCTCGGCAGCGGCGTCAATCTCACCATCACGCTGCGCATTCTGATCGACATGATGGCGACGACCGGCCCGTCCGCGGTCTGGAGCGATGCCGCAGACCGCGTCCGTCATGGTTCTAAACTTTCCGACGCGCTGGCCGAGACGGAGGCTTTGCCCGCCATGGCGGTTCGCATGCTCCGGCTCGGTGACGAAACCGGGCAATTGCCGATGTTGTCCGGACGCGTCGCCGAATTCTACGAGACCAAATTGCAGCGGACGCTCGACCGCGCCGTCGGCATCGCAGGCCCTGCGGCGATCATCGCCATCTCGCTGGTCGTCGGCGGCCTGATCACCTCGGTGATGACGGCGCTGATGTCGGTGAGCCAGATTGTTGGTTAGGGCAGGAATGGGCAAGGAACAAGTGAGGCTTGAAGTGACCAAACATCGATCCGCAACGCGCGGCCGCCGGCGAAGAGGCCGAGGCGAGGCGGGCTTCACCCTGGTCGAGATGCTGGTCGTCATCACCATCATCGGCATGATCATGGCGCTGGTCGGCCCGCGGGTGCTGAACTATCTCAGCGAGTCCAAGGCGAAGGCCGCGAAGATCCAGATCGAGAGCTTCTCCAGCGCGCTCGACCTCTATTATCTCGATCTCGGGCGCTATCCGACGTCGAACGAAGGCCTCGCTGCGCTGACCCGCAACACCAATCAAGCCGGCTGGAACGGGCCGTATTTGCGCGGCGGCCTGGTGCCGAACGATCCCTGGGGCCACGGCTATGTCTATCGCTCGCCGGGCGCGAGCGCACCCTATGACATCATCTCGCTGGGCTCGGACGGTCAGGAAGGCGGCAGTGGAACGGCGGCCGACATTGTCAGCGGCACGCGCTGAGGACATCCGCGATGCGCGCGGCTTCGCGCTGATCGAGATCCTGTGCGTGCTCGCGATCATCGGCCTGCTTGCGGCGATCATCCTGCCCGCGATCCCGCGGACGACGACGCGCGCCAGGCTGGAGAGCTATGCGGTCGAGACCGCGGCGCTGCTGAAGGGAGACCGCAACGCGGCGCTGCGCCGGCAAGAGAGGGTGGCGACACAGGTGGATGCGGAAGCACGCTCGATCCGCTCCGGCGTGACCGGGCGGACCATTCGCCTTCCGGGCGACGTGGTCGTGCAGGCGACGCTGGCCGCACGCTGTGCCGATCGCGCAGTGGGGCGGTCGATCGATTTCTTTCCGTCGGGCATGTCGTGCGGGGGAACGATTGCGCTGGCGCGGCCCGGCATGGGCTATGAGGTGCGCGTCAACTGGCTGACCGGAGGCGTCGAGATTGTCCCGCAGAAGCTGCTCTGACGCCGCCGGCTTCACCCTGATCGAGGCGCTGGTCGCGCTCGCGATCATCACGGTCGTGCTCGGGGCGATCGGCTCGGTCATTGCCACGACGACGAAGGGCACGCGCGCGATCGACCAGCACCTGGCGCTTGCAGGCACGGCCGAGACGCTGCTTGCGGACCTTCCGGCGCGGGGGCTGCTCAAACCCGGCCGGCAGAGCGGCGAGCTCGCCGGCAGCCGCTGGCGCGTCGACGTTGCGCCGATGAACGTGGCTGGCGGCAATCCCGACACCGATCGCTTCGTGCCGATGGCCGTCAATCTGCGCCTCCAGCGGGCCGACGGAGCTGCGATCCAGATCACCACGGTGAAGCTGGTGCCGAGGGCATCGCAGTGAAGGGCTTTTCTTTTCAAGGCTTGTCCATTCAAGGCTCTTCCTTTCAAGGCCTGGCCACGAAACGGCTTCACCGCGCGCTCGCCGATGAGGCAGGTTTCACGCTGCTCGAAGTGTTGCTCGCGACGCTGCTGATGACCGTCATCCTGGCGGCGCTGGCGACCGTGACGGCGCAATGGCTGCCGAACTGGAATCGCGGCATTGCCCGTGTGCAGCGGGCCGAGCGTCTTGCGACGGGGCTCGACCGCATCGTCGCAGACCTCTCGGTCGCCGAGCAGATGACGGTCAACGGCGACGCCAAGGTGCCGCTGTTCGACGGCGCCGAATTGTCGGTGACCTTCCTGCGCACGGCGCTCGGCCCGAGCGCGCGCCCGGGCCTCGAATTCATCCGCCTGATCGAAAAGGCCGATGCGCAGGGGCTGGCGCTGGTACGCGAGCGCGCGCCGTTCCAGCCGATGCCGACCGACGGGCAGATCCGTTTCGTCGACCAGGTCGTGCTGATCCGTGCGCCGTTCCGTGTCAGCTTTACCTATGCCGGACCGGACGGTCAGTGGCAGCCGACCTGGCGCGGCCAGACCCAACTGCCGGACCGCATCCGCATTACCGTGCGCAACAGCGCCACCGGGCAGGTGCTGGCCGTGTCGGCCGCGGCGATCCCGCACATCACGGCACCGGCCGAATGCGCGCGGGCGAAGAATCCGACGACCTGCGTGGCGTCGCGCACCCGTCCGCAACAGGCTGAGAAAGAGGAGCAGCAGCTGTGAGCGGCGCGAGGTCCGACCAGGCGAGGCTTGGTGACGACCGCGGCTTCATCGTCGTCGTCGTGCTCTGGATGCTGGCGGCGCTGGCCGCGCTCGCGCTGATCTACCTGACCTATGTCACCAACACCGCGGTCACGGTCGCCGTCAACGCCGACCGACTGCAGGCGGATGCGTTGGTGAACGCAGGCCTCGAGCTTGCGGCCTACCGGTTGACGGCGCAGAGCGAAGCGACGCGTCCGACCAGCGGCACCTTCAATGCGCGGGTCGGAGCCGGCCGGGTGAGCGTGACCTTCCGCTCGGAGGCCGCACGTGTCGATCTCAACATGGCGCCGAAGCCGATGCTGGCGGGCCTGATGACGGCGCTCGGCGTCTCCGCGACGGATGCGCCCGCCTATGCCGATCGTATCCTTGCCTGGCGCTCGTCGACGGAGCCGGGTCTCGATAATCCGGAAGATTCCTACTACCGCACGCTCGGTGCGTCCTATCTGCCGCGCCATGCGCCGTTTCCGCACAGCGACGAGCTCTGGCTCGTGCGCGGCATTCCGTCCGCCGTCGTCGAACGCGTGCTGCCCTTCGTGACCGTGTTCAGCAACATGCGGACGGTGAACGTGCTGGACGCCGCGCCGCAGGTGGTGGCGGCGCTGCCGGACATGACGCCGCAGACGCTGCAACAGCTGCTGCGCGACCGCACCGATCCCAATGTCGACCCGCGATCCCTGGTCGGACTTGCCGGCAGCACCAATGCGACGATCGAGGGCTCGAAGGCCTATCGGATGACGGTCGCCGTCGAGGCGCCGTCGCATCGCCGGAGCTCGGCCGAGATCGTCATCCTGCTTCTCGAAAGCGGCGATGAGCCCTATCGTGTATTGTCGTGGCACAACGCCTTCGACGGCTCCGCCGGAAAGCCCCTGTGAGATGAGCTCGCTCAATTCCATTCGCGGCATTCTCGATGCCTGGACCGGCACCGTGGCCGGCGCAATCGTCGCCGGGCTGGAGCGCGTGGTGGCGCCGCGCGTGGTGCGGCTGGTGGAGACCGAGACCGGTGCGTTCGCGCTCGAGGTGACGAAGGCGGAGAATGTGCCGAAGGAGATCGCGTTCGAGGACGGCAAGTTCGCCGGCGCCAATCTCGGGCAGATCGTCCGCGGCAGCCGCGTCGAGATCGTGCTGCGGCCGACGCGCTTCCTGTTCCGCCCGCTGGAGTTGCCGGCCCGCGCGGCCGGCTTCCTCGACGGCATCGTGCGAGCGCAGATCGACCGGCTGACGCCGTGGAGCGCGGCCGAAGCCATGTTCGGTTGCAGCGCCCCGGTGGCGCATGGCAGCGAGAGCATCACCACGGAGATCGCGGCCGTGCCGCGCAGGCTGGTGATGGGCTATGTCGAGGCGGTGACCCCGTTCCATCCGTCGGCGATCGCGATCGTGACGGAGGCGAGCGGGGGCGGGCGCATCAAGGTGTTCGAGCAGAGATCGCGCGGCGCGATCGACCCGGTGCGGCTGAGCCGGACGCTGCAAGCGGTGCTGGCGCTCGCCGCGGTCGCCGCGGTCATCGGCTCGGTCGCCGCCGGTTACCTCGCCGACAGCCTCAGTGCGCAGGAGAGCGAGCTCGAACGTCAAATCACCCAGCGCCGTGCCGCGCTGCGCGGCAGCGATGGCGGCGAGCGCTCGCCGCTCGCGCTGCTCGAGCGCCGCAAATACGAGATGCCGGCGAGCGTGATCGTACTGGAATCGCTGAGCCGGCTATTGCCTGATCATACCTATGTCACCGAGCTGCACCTGTCCGGCAACAAGATCCAGATCGGCGGCATCACCCGCGATGCGCCCTCGCTGATTCCGCTGATCGAGCAGTCCCAGCATTTCACCCGCGCGACCTTCTACGCCCCGACCACGCGGAGTTCCTCTGATCCCGGCGAGCGCTTCCACATCGAGGCGCAGGTCGAACCGAGAAATGCGCCATGAACAGCAGCATGAGCAGCACCAAGGTCGGCGGCGGAAATGTCCTGGCGCGGCTGACCGGCTCGCCGCTGATCGCAGTCACGCTCTATCTCGCCATTGCGGGCGGGCTGTTGCTGATGGCGGGTCTGTCGATCGCCGAAATCATCGCTCACCGTCAGGCATTGGCGCAGACCGCCGACCTGCTCGACCAGCTGCGCGGCCGCAAGGGCGGCGCCAAGAATGCCGCGGCCATCTCGGCCGAGCATCCGGGCACGCCGTTCCTGGAGGGGCCGACGGTGACGGTTGCGGGCGCGAATCTGTTGCAGCGGGTTGCAGCCGCCGTCGGCAATGTCGGCGGCTCGGTGCAGTCGTCGCAGGTCGACGTCTCTGGCGCGCAAACCAAGGACGGCTTCGTCGGCCTCGTCGTGAGCTGCGAGCTGGAGCAGCCGGCACTCCAGAAGCTGCTCTATGATCTCGAAGCCGGCATGCCGTTCCTGTTCGTCGACCAGCTCGACGTCCAGGTGCCGCAGACCACGGCGCTGAGCGAGCTCGCCACCGGCCGCGTCAGGGTGATTTTGGGCGTCTCCGGCCAGTGGCAGGCGGGGAAGTAGGGCGCTGGGCTTTTGTTTGGACGCGTTTTCTTGACGCGAACCGGTCCCCACGTCGCTCGAAAACGCTCTGGATCACCAGCTGTATTTGAACACGCCCTTGCCGGAATAGCTGGTGACGTTGCCGGAGAACTCGCCGTCGAACGTGCCGGCGATCGAGAAGCCGCTCAGCCACTTCATTTCGGCGCTGGCGCTGACGAGCGCGGAGTCGGCATCGACCCTGGCGCCGTTCACGACGAAGCTGGTGCCCGGCAAGGTCTGGAACAGTGCGGTGACGGCGCGGCTCGGATTGTAGTCGTGCGCCCAGGCGGCGCGGCCGCGCAAGGTCAGCACGCCGTTCTGCATGGCGTAGGCCTTGTCGGTGCGCAGGCCGAGCTCGGAGCGGGTGTCGGTCAGGGATTGCGAGGCGTAGTTCAGCGCGAACAGGCCGCCGCCGTTGAGGCTGACTTCGGAATAGTTCGGCAGGTTGAAGTTCGTCACCTGGGCCGCCGCGTAAGGCGTGATGCCGATCCAGGGCGTTGCGAAGCGGTAGCCGCCTTCGAAGCGGGCCGAGAAGGTGTCGGCCTTGAAGCGGCCCTGGAGCTGGTCGAAGCCGCCGGGCGCCACGGTGCGGTTGGTGGTGACGTCGTGCCAGCCATAGGCGAGCGCGGCCGAAACGTAGGCGGGTCCGAAATTGTGCCGGCCGTAGATTCCGGCCTGGAACATGTCGGCGGAGCCCGAGCCCATTGCATTGGCGAGCGAGTAGTTCAGCCCGCCGCCGCCGAGCGCGAAGCCGACCAGCGTGTCCACCGAGATCCTGTAGTCGGCGCCGGCGGCGCCGCCCCAGACCCGCGCGGTGAGGTCCTGCGAGCCGACCGCCGCATTGCCGCCGACGTCGGCCGAGCCGCCATAGCCGGCCGCCCAGACGCTCCAGCGGCTGCTCGGCTGCGAGGACAGCAGCGGCGCCTTGGTCGCCATCGCATAGGCCTCGCGCTCGCGCGCGTTGGCGAGGCGCATCGTGGCATAGGCGGCCGCGTCATCGCCCTCGGCGAATTGCGCGACGCTGCCCGCCTTGGCGAAGCCGCCCGAGCGGCCGATGATGGTCGGATCGAGCATCAGGTTCAGGAACTGGCCGTCGGCGTTGATCGCGGACTGGATGATGCCGGTGCCGAGCTCGCCCGAAGCGGTGGTCAGCCCCGCAGGCGACAGCGCGGCGAAGGCCGCGGGAATGCCGCCGGTGGTGTTGAAGAAATTGGTCAGCGTGTTCGCGACGTTCTGCTGGTTGACGTTGAGGCCGCCGGCTTGCGCGAAATTGACGTTGACGTTGAGGAACACGTTGCTGGTGTCGTAGCTCAGCGTCGCGTTGAGCGTCGGCATGTTGGAGACGACGGTCGAATTGAAGGTGGTGTTGGTGAGCGTGCCGGCCGCAGTCAGGATCGTGTACTGCTTCTTGACCGTGCCTGAGAGGAAATTCACGTTCACCGTCGCGCCGCCCAGATTGGCCGCGCCGGTGACGTTGGTGAGGCTGGCATTGGTCGAGGAGACCTGCACCAGATAGGTCGAGGCGGCGGTGAAGATCAGCGATCCGTTCACCGTCAGCGGGCCGAACGGGCTCGCGGTGCTGCCCGGCGCCAGCGTGCCGCCATTGACCGCGACGTTGCCGACGGTGCCGGAACCTGCCAGCGTGCCGCCGGTGTTGACGGTGCTCGCGCTGACGATCGAGCCGTTCACCTCCAGCCTGCCGCCGTTGACGGTGGTGGGGCCGGTGTAGGTGTTGTTGCCGGACAACGTCTGCGTGCCGCCGGCCAGCGTGAGGCCGCCGCCCGCGCCGGCATCGTCGATGACGCCCGCAAACGTGCCGTTGCCGTTGGTGATGGTCAGCGTGTTGGCGCCAAGATTGACGTTGCCCGAGCCCGAGAGCGACCTGATCGAGGTGCCGGCGCTCAGGCTCGCGATGTCGAAGATGCCGTTGGCGATGACGTTGCTGGAGGTCGCGATGCTGCCGTCGCCGCCGCCGAAATTGATCAGGTCGAGCTCGCCACCGCTCGCGATGGTCGTGGTGCCGGTATAGGTGTTGGTGCCGAACAGCTGCTGCGTGGCGCCGTTCGAAATAACGACGTTGCCGCCGGTGCCGCCCGCGATGCCGCCATCCTGAATGACGCCGCCGAAGAAGCTGCCACTGGTGATCGTCAGTGTCTTCGATCCGAGTGCGACGATGCCGCCAGCGGTGAACGAGACCAGAGCGTTCACAGTGGCGCCGGAGGTGGTTTGCGAGATGTCGAACGTACCGCCTGCGCCTGGCGTGAACGTGACGCTCGCCGAGTTCGCAATCGATCCGCTGCCCTTCAGCGCCAACGTCGCACCGGCATCGATCTGCGTCGTATTGGAGTAGGTGTTCACCCCGGAGAGGGTCTGCGTTCCGCCGAAGACGTCCAATCCACCGGTGCCCTGGATCACGCCTGCAAACTCGGTCGAGCCGTTGGTGATGAGCAGCCCGTTGGTGCCCATGTTGACGACACCGCTCGAACTGCCGGCGAGCGTCGTGATAGCGCTGAGCGAGAACGAAGATGACGAGATGTCGAACGTCGCGTTCACTGTGACAGAGCTCGAGCTGGAGATGTCACCAAAGCCCGACAGCGCCAGCGTTCCGGCCGAGACCGTCGTCGCGCCTGTGTAGCTGTTGAGGTTGGTCAGGGTCAGTGTGCCGGTACCGACCTTGGTCAGTCCGCCGCCGGTGCCGGAGATCACGCCGTCGACCTGGGTCGAGGTGTTGAGGCTGCCGGTGGTGAGCGTGTTGGCACCGAGCACGTAATGGCCCGCGCCTTCGATTGAACCCGCGGTCGTGCCGCCGTTGGTCAGGCCGGAAATATCGACAGTGCCGCCGGCATTGGTGATGAAGCGCGCGCTGCCGCCGGTCGAGGTGCCGGTGAAGCTCGTGGTGCCGCCGCTCTCGGTGGTGATAGTGGAACTGCCGGCGGTGGCGGAGTTGCCGAAGGTCAGCGAACCGCTGTTGGAGATCGTCGAGGTGGCCGCCGTCGCCGTGTTGTTGAACGCCATGAAGCCGGCGGTGGCGTTGGTGATGTTGGCGCTGGCGGCCGAGGTGGTGTCGTTGAAGTTCATCACCACGTTGTTGACGATCGTGGCAGTCCCGGCATTCGAGCTGTCGTTGAATTCGACGTCGCCGTTGTTGGTGATGTGTGCCGTGCCTGCAGTGCTCGTGTTGGTGAAGGCGATTGCGCCGCCGTTGACGTTGTACGTCACGAAATTGCTGCCGCCGCTCGCGCTGCTCGAATTGGTGAACACCATGCTGGAGCCGACGTTGAACGTCTGGACGTTGGTCGAATTGTTGGAGATGCCGGCGCCGTTCAGCACGAAGATGTCGTTGGTGTTGACGGTGTAGGCCTGCGCGTTGGGGGCGGCGGTGAAAACCACGGCGCCGAGGTTGACGAGGCCGTTGCTGTCGACCGTCGTCGGGCCGGTGTTGGTGAAGGTCGCGGTGCCGACGGGCACATCAGGCGTCGACGTCCAGTTCGTGCCATCCGTCCACTCGGTGGAGGTGGCGCCGGTCCAGGTGCCGTCGTCGAGCGCATGCGCGGCGACGACGCCGAGCGCGGTGGTCGCGAGCAGGGTCGCCAGCGTGTGACGGAGGAGGGACCCCAGCCTGTTTCCGATTCTCTCCCCCGCCATTGTCGGTCCGGCCATCGGTGTTCTCAAATTGGAAAATGAAATCATCGCAAAGTTGCAACTGGCGCGGGTGGCGAAACCACGCGCGCGTCATAATCTCAGGCGTCACCGCGCCCCGCAATGAACGGAGGTCCAATAGGGCTGGGTTCCGGCCTGTTCCAAGTGCTATTTCGGCAATCGTGGCTGTTGGGCAACATTTTCATGCATCGCAACATGTTCCGGATGGAAAAGGCGCTTTTCGATCGGCGTTGCCCGACTCGACGCGGCTTGATGGTCAGGCTCATCGGAACTAGTTTGCTGCGGAAGGCTTGCCGTGCGCTGGCGGCTGCAAGGGAATTTCCGAAGGACTTTTTGATGTCCGCCTGGCTGAGAGCGATCGGATTGGCTGCGCTGTGGGCGGTGCCGGGCATTGCCGCAACCTCGGCCGCCACCTCCTCGCGCATGGATATCCTGTCCGACGATGCCGCTGGCAGCCCCGCCGAAAGCGTCGATGTCGGTGCGGTGAGGCCGATCGCGCGGCCGGCACAGGCTGTGAGCAAACCCGTTCCCCGCGGCAATCCGCTGTGGGCGGTGCCGCTCTCGGCGCTGACCATGACCCAGGAGCGCCCGATCTTCTCGGCCTCGCGCCGGCCGCCGCCGCGCGCGGTCGCCGCCGCTCCGGCCGAAGAGGCGCCGGCCCCCCCGCCGCCCAAGCCGGTCGATGCGCCGCCGCCGCTGATGCTGGTGGGGGCCGTGGTGGGTGAGGGCGAGGCGATCGCGATTCTCGTCAACCGCACCGACCAGAAGGTGGTGCGCCTGCGACAGGGCGAATCGCTCGGCGGCTGGTCGCTGATCGCGGTTCAGCCGCGCGAGGTGACGCTCAAGCAGGGCGATCGCAGCGAGGTCCTCGCGCTGCAGCGGCCGGACGGAACGGCGACAGCTCCGCCCGCGTCTGCCACCCCACCTGCGGACGTCGGCGGCAAGCTGACGATGCCGACCACGACCGATACGTCGTTCACGCCCTTCGTGCCGCGCTCCACGCCGAAGAACGGCGAGTCGGACGGACTCTGAACGCTGAAGCGCCGATCAACATGCAACCAGGTTCTCAGTGCTCAAGTGACTGATGGCGTGTGGAGAACGGGCGGCCAGACGGCGGATCTTGCCCCCTATGCGGTTCTCCTTGGGTTGGTGCTGGCAAGCCTGTGCGTGCTGGGCTGGGTGCTGCTGCTCTGCAGTTCCGGCTTAGACCTCACGGACGAGGGCTTCTACCTACACTGGATCTCCCGGCCGTCGGACTATCCTTATTCGGTAAGTCAGTTCGGGTTTGTCTATCATCCTCTGTACCTGCTGGTGGGTGGCGACGTCTCGCTGCTGAGGCGTGCCAATCTCCTCATTACATTTGGCCTCGGCTTCACGCTTTCCTTCGCGATGCTGCGGCCTGCCTTCGGGGCATGGGGTTTGGCGGACTGGAGCACGCGCGCTGTCGCTGTCGCTGTCGCGTTTGTCACAGCCATCGCGTCTCTTTCGTTCGTCGCCCTTTGGCAGCCGACGCCCAACTACAATTCGCTTACTTTTCAGTCATTGCTGATTGCCGCGACGGGATTCGTTCTCATCGGCCAGCCGCGCCGACGGCTGCTCGGATGGCTGCTGATCGGCGTCGGAGGCGGGCTGGCATTTCTGGCCAAGCCGACCAGTGCTGCGGCGCTTGCGGTGATTCTGGTGCTGCACACGGCGATCGCCGGCCGGTTCAAGGTCCGCGAGGTCCTGATCGCGCCCGCCGCCGCCGTTTTGCTGCTTGCAGCCGCGGCCTTGTCGATCGACGCGTCGTTTCGCGTATTCTTCAGCCGGCTGGCCCAAGGCCTTGAGATCGGTCAGCTGCTGTTGCCCTTTCAGGCCGACGCTCTCAATAGCTTTGCCTGGAATTCTCTCCATTTCGGCGACGAGCTGTCGCGCAAGTTTGACTATCTTGTCGTTGCCTACATGACGCTGGCGGCGCTGTGCTCCGCTCTCACCCGACCTGCGCGTGCGTCGGCTGCGGTCATCATATTGTCGAGTTCGGCTCTGTCGATTTTCGTACTGCTTGGAGTTGTCTCCAGCGCCATCTCGGATGAATCCGGTCAACCCTATCTTTTTCTGGCAGGCGCTATCGGAATGACCGCCTCGGCAGCGGTGCTCGCTTCGCAAGCCTGGCCGTCCCGCAATGCGATCGCTATCGTTTGCGTTCTCTTTCTACTTCCGTTTGCGTTCGCAGTGGGAACGAACACGAGCGGTTGGATGGCTGCCGGTCGAGCCGGCTTCTTCTGGCTCCTGATCGGTCTCGTCGCGGCATGCAGATTGGCCGTCGCGCGGGCCAATTGGCGTCCACTGCTTGCGGTCGGCTGCTTGTCCCTGGTGGGCACCACGATCGTGATCTATGCCGCGGTGGAGTTTCCATATCGGCAGACGCAGTCCGTCCAACTGCAACAGCGCGCCGCCGATGTCGGTCCGGCGCGGTCGCGGCTTCTGCTGACCGAGCAGAACGGCATGCTCATCTCCGCCCTCCGTCAGTTTGCGACTGCTGGCGATTTCGAATCCGGTCTGCCGATGCTCGATCTCACCGGAGCCAGTCCCGGACTGGTTTATGCCATGGGGGCCCGTCCGCTCGGCGTCGCTTGGGTCCTCGGCGGCTATCCCGGATCGGTGAAGTTCGTGGAGGCGGGGCTTCGCTGGGAAACCTGTGCGGCGATCGGCGCGTCATGGATATTGTCGTCGTCGCAGACGACGAATGCGATTGCACCGGATTTCCTGCGGAAGGTCGGAATAGACGTTCGCGCGGACTATGAGGAGGTCGGAATCATCGAGTCCGCCTTGCCGTATCCACCATTCGCAAAGATCGACTATCATCTCCTCAGGCCTGCGAGAAGTCGGGCCGCAGCCAGGTCGGCTTGCGACAGTGCCCGAGGCGGATAGCAGATGGCTCTAAAGCGCGTGCTCTAGCTTTGCAGATGGCGTCCGAGCACCTCGACGACGCGCTGCTGCTGGCCCTCATCGAGGCCAAGCCACATCGGTAATCTCACAAGCCGCCCCGCGAGCGAGGTCGTTGCCTTGAGTTCGCCATGCGCTCGGCCGACCCGCATGCCGGCCGGCGCAGAGTGCAGCGGAACGTAGTGGAACACCGCGCCGATCCGCTGACGTCTGAATTCGTCGAGGACGCTCTGACGGTCGAACTCGGGCGCCAATATGACGTAGTACATATGCGCATTGTGCTCGCAGCCATCGGGCACGACGGGGCGCCGAATGAGACCGGCTTGCTCAAGTGGGGCAAGCAGGTCGTGATATCTGGCCCAGAGGGCAAGGCGTCCTTGCGTGATCTCGTTGGCCTGCTCGAGCTGGGCCGCGAGGAAGGCCGCCGCGAGTTCGCCCAGCAGGAACGAGGAGCCGACATCCTGCCAGGTGTATTTGTCGACCTCGCCCCGGAAGAAGCGGCTGCGGTCGGTGCCCTTTTCACGCAGGATTTCCGCGCGCTGAACCAGGTTGCGCGCGTTGACGAGCAGGCTGCCGCCTTCGCCCGAGGTGACGTTCTTGGTTTCGTGAAAGCTGAAAGTGCCGAGATCCCCGATCGAGCCCAGGGCGCGGTCCTTATAGCTTGCCATCACGCCCTGTGCGGCGTCCTCGACGATGCTGAGATCATGGCGCCTGGCGATCGCAACGATCGCGTCCATCTCGCAGGCGACGCCGGCATAGTGGATGGGGACGATCGCGCGCGTGCGCTTCGTGATCGCGGATTCGATCAGGCGCTCGTCCAGGTTCAGGGTGTCGGTGCGAATGTCGACGAACACCGGGACGGCGCCGCGGAGCACGAAGGCATTCGCCGTCGAGACGAATGTGTAGGACGGCATGATAACTTCGTCGCCCGGCTCGATGTCCACCAGAAGGGCAGCGAGTTCCAGCGCCGCCGTGCAGGAGGGGGTCAGCAGGGCCTTGGCGCAGCCGGTCTCGCGTTCGATCCATTGGTGGCAGCGCTTCGTGAAGGGGCCGTCGCCCGAAAGCTGATGGTTGGCGACCGCCTCGTCGATGTAGACGTGCTCTTTGCCCGTCGCGTGGGGGCCGTTGAAGGGAATATGGATCAATGCCGGTCCGTGACTTGTTCACGGCAATGCGTGCCGGAGGAGCTGCAGTCTGTTACCGAGCTTGGCTTGGTTTGGCAGCATGTTACGAGGTCGACTGGCAATTACACCGGCTGAGGTCAGTAGGTTTAAGGTATCATAATACTAAAATTGCTGTCGCCCGAGTGCGATCCGCTTGCAACTTGACGTCGTGTGCGCGGCTGTGCCAAAGGCGATCTCACCGGCAGGGGGCGACGTGAAACGTGTGAATGATGCAGTCGTTATTTGGCTGTCTGCGGCGTTGAGGCTGATACGCTCGATCGTCTCGGGACTGCACTCTGCGCTCCGTCTAAACGTATATTGGATGGCTTGGATCCCTCGTAGGCTTGCCGGGCCTTTTCGGACGAGGTCCGCAACGTCCATCATCGCTCGACGAAGCTCAGTCGATCTGGGCGAATTGAAGAAGGTCCTTCATGTCCACTGAAACGTTTGCGATGGCGGTTGAGCGTTCCAAAGCCAACGTCAGGGGACGAACGGTCTGGATCGTCGCGACCGCGATCCCAGCGATATTCGTCCTCTTCTTTATCGCCCTGACATTGCTGGCGGCGCCGGAGCACGATGACTATTGCATCGCCAGTCGATATCTCGCCGACGGTTTGGTGCGGAACGTCATCGGTCTCTATTTCGAGTTATCGGGTCGCGTCGTGCCGTTCGTCCTCATCGAACTGCCTGCTGCAATCGCCTGGGCTACACGCATCAATCTGTTGTCGGCCTACTCCTTGACGATGGCTGCCATTGCACTTCTGTTCCTGGCTGGAACTTCGGTCGCAGTCGCGCGCGCCTGGCCACATGTTCGCGGATTGCCCCTCGTCTTCCTGTCGTTCGCGTTCACGGCCACTATCATTGGCGCATCGCCCAGCGTGCGCGATTTGCTCTACTGGCTACCCGCAGTGTCTTGCTATGTGCCGCCGGCGGTCGCCTCCATTCTGATCCTCGGCGAGTGCGTGCGGGCGCTGGATCGCGAGAGCGAATTCTCGCCGCTCGCGACGATGGGCATGGCGATGCTCGGTTTCGTCGGTGCGCTCTGTAACGAGTATACCGGGGTATGGCTGCTCGTTTTCGTCGCTGGCTCGTTGTTTGCCCGCCGTGCTTTCGGGGACAAGCTCCAGGTCACCCATCATGCCGTTATCGGTGGCGCGATCCTGATCGGCTGGTTGATTGCTGTCCTGGCCAAGGGCAACAGCATGCGTATGGGACAGATGAAGGGGGCCGGCAATATCGTGCGGTCGCTCGGCGAGGGACTGAACTTCTCGCTCATCGGTCTCGAACAGTTCGTTCGCGAACCCGTGATCATTGGCTGGTTTCTCGTCGTGATCGCCGTGACCTTGGCCGAACCCCAGCTAGTCCGGCGCGAAGGCTCCCGGCGTGGACTATTGGCACTCGGAGTGGCGGTGATCTGCCTTGGCTGCTGCTATTTCGAATACTTCACACACGAATATTCCACGGGTACCCGTCTCGTGGAGAGGGCGCAGAACCAGGCCCTGGCTCTGCTCCTGTTCGGCCTCACGTTGAGCGTGTCGCTGCTGGTGCGCTCATATCCTCCGAAGTTCCGCCTCCAGTTTCTTTCGCGAGATGGAGCCCTTGCGCTCGATTCCGCCGAGCTGGCAGCCGCACTAGCCGTCGTGATGCTCGTAGCTATCTCGTTCAGCTCGACAGCCGCGCTGGTCCGCGCCGAGGGGCGGAGCCTGTACCCGTATTGGCGCGAGAGCGTCGAGCGCGACAGGGTGCTATCGACGAGTTCGCAGGCGACCGTAACCGTTTCCAAGCATCGATGGACGCCGTCTTTGCTGATGACGGCGGACATGAACATCGCTTCCGGCTGCGTCGCCGGCTACTATGGCAA
Source organism: Bradyrhizobium sp. GW821-FHT13H05 (assembly GCF_058804065.1). Lineage (NCBI taxonomy): Bacteria > Pseudomonadati > Pseudomonadota > Alphaproteobacteria > Hyphomicrobiales > Nitrobacteraceae > Bradyrhizobium > Bradyrhizobium sp. GW821-FHT13H05. The sequence goes on from NZ_JBXAPO010000003.1 coordinate 212,280, forward strand.
GACCGAAGTCCTCGCCGTCGATCCCTCCAGCAAGTGAATTCTGGTGGGACAAGTTAAAGTAATATAATAGCTCATGGCGGGAGTAGCTTGCCCTCGGAGCATGATCGTATAGAAGCGGCTGCGCGGCCACTTGCGGTTGCCGTCGGAGACAGCGGATGAAAGTGGTTATCCTTGCGGGTGGTCTGGGCACGCGCATAGCCGAGGAGACGACGACCCGTCCCAAGCCCATGGTCGAAATCGGCGGAAAGCCGATCCTTTGGCATATCATGAAGATCTACAGCCGCCATGGTTTCAATGATTTCGTGATCTGCGTTGGCTATAAGGGCTATTTGATCAAGGAGTATTTCGCCAACTACTTCCTGCACATGTCCGACGTCACGTTTCATCTCGCCGAAAACCGGATGGAGGTGCATCGTGAGACGGCCGAGCCGTGGCGCGTGACCCTGGTCGACACCGGCGAAGAGACCCAGACCGGCGGCCGCCTCAAGCGGGTGCTTCCTTACGTCGCCGACGAGCCTTTCTTTGCCTTGACCTACGGTGATGGCGTCGCCGATATCGACCTCCAGGCCGAGATCGCCTTCCACAAGGCCCATGGCCGCAAGGCGACCGTTTCCGTGGTGCGGCCGGCGCGAAGGTTCGGCGCGGTGACCATCGAGAACGACCGGGTCGTCAATTTCGAGGAGAAGCCGAATGACGACGGCGGCTGGATCAACGGCGGATTCTTCCTGCTGTCGCCCTCGGTCGGCGACCTGATCGCGGGCGACGAGACCGTGTGGGAGCGCCAGCCGATGGAGCAGCTTGCCCGCAACGACCAGCTCCGCGCCTTCGTGCATCACGGTTTCTGGCACCCGATGGATACCTTGCGCGATCGCAACTATCTCGAAGATGAGTGGGCCAACAACCGCGCGAAGTGGAGGGTCTGGTGACGGATCCGGCGTTCTGGCGTGGCAAGAAGGTCTTTCTGACCGGGCATACGGGCTTCAAGGGCGCGTGGGCATCGCTGCTGCTGCGACGCTTCGGTGCTGAGGTCTATGGCTACGCGTTGCCGCCGGACCATCCATCGTCGCTGTTCGTGGCGGCGAGGGTCGCCGACGACCTCAGGCAGTGCCTTGCCGACATCCGCGATCTCGGCAAGCTGCGTGCGGCGCTGTCGGAATCCCAGCCCGACGTGATCATTCACATGGCGGCGCAAGCGCTGGTGCGGCCGTCCTATGCCGAACCGGTCGAAACCTTCGCGACCAATGTGATGGGGACGGTGCACGTTCTGGAAGCTGCGCGGCATCTGCCCTCCGTGAAGGCCGTGCTGATCGTCACCAGCGACAAGTGTTACGAAAACAACGGCCAGCAAACCGCCTTTCGCGAGGGCGATCGGCTGGGCGGCAACGACCCCTACAGCAACAGCAAGGCTTGCGCCGAGCTCGTGACCCATTCCTACCGGCGCAGCTTCTTCGCCGAGAGTGGCGCAGTGCGCATTGCCAGCGCGCGCGCCGGAAACGTGTTCGGTGGCGGCGACTGGGCTCGTGACCGCCTGGTGCCGGATGCGATGCAGGCGTTCCTGGAGCGTCAGCCGCTGCGCATCCGCAACCCCAATTCGGTGCGCCCATGGCAGCACGCGCTCGATCCCGTTCTCGGCTATCTCACGCTCGTCGAGAAGCTGGTCGCCGATGCGAGCCTTGCCGATGGCTGGAATTTCGGTCCGGACGCGGAGAGCGAGCAGCCGGTACGCAATGTCGTGGAGCATTTGCAGTCGCTGTGGGGCGATGGTGCCGCCTGGACCAGCGATGACGGCCCGCATCCGCATGAAGCCGCATTTCTGAGACTCGACTGCGCGCGCGCCCGCTCGCAGTTGAACTGGACGCCGCGTCTCGACTTGGTCCAGGGACTCGGTCTCACCGTCGACTGGTACAAGGCGTGTCAGCGTGGCCAGGATCTGCGCCAAATCTCGCTCGAACAGCTCGAACTCGTCCTGGACGGTGCGGTCACGACCAGCACGTCGCAGACGCCATCGGAACCATCTCGCGGCGAGGTTGCCGCAGCCAACGCGAAGTGACTGACATGACATCGGCGCCAGCCCCCGCACGCGCGGGTCAACGAAGCCCCGAAGAGATCAGGGCATCGATCATGGAACTGGTGGAGGAATACTCCGCCCTGGCGCATGCGCCGAAGCCGTTCGTCGCGGGCCAATCGCCCGTGCCCGTGTCGGGACGGGTGTTCGATGCGAGTGACGTCAAGTCGCTGGTCGATTCCGCGCTGGATTTCTGGTTGACCACGGGGCGCTTCAACGAGGAGTTCCAGCAGAAGCTCGCCAAGCGCGTCGGTGCGCGTTACGCGATGACCGTCAATTCCGGTTCCTCGGCCAATCTGGTCGCCTTCTCGGCGCTGACCTCACCCTTGCTTCGCGACCGTCAGGTTCCCCCCGGCAGCGAGGTGATCACGGCCGCGACCGGATTTCCGACGACCGTCAATCCCTCGATGACGCAGGGCATGGTGCCGGTGTTCGTCGATGTCGACATTCCCACCTACAACATCATTCCCGAGCGCGTGGAAGAGGCGATCACGCCGAATACGCGTGCGATCATGGTGGCGCATACGCTCGGCAATCCGTTCGACGTCGGCAAGATCGCCGACATCGCCAAGCGTCACAAACTGTGGCTGATCGAGGATTGCTGCGACGCGCTCGGCGCGACCTATGACGGGCGTCACGTCGGCACGTTCGGCGACATCGGCACGCTCAGCTTCTATCCGGCGCACCACATCACCATGGGCGAGGGCGGGGCGGTGTTCACCAGCCATCCGGGCTTGCGCCGTGCGATGGAGACCTTCCGCGACTGGGGACGCGACTGCTATTGCGATCCGGGCAAGGACAACACCTGCCAGCGCCGCTTCGACTGGCAGCTCGGCGAGCTGCCGCGCGGCTACGATCACAAATACATCTACAGCCATCTCGGCTTCAATCTGAAGATCACCGACATGCAGGCCGCGGTCGGCGTGTCCCAGCTCGAGCATCTCGAAGGCTTCATCGCCGACCGGCGGCGGAACTTCGATCTGTTAAAGAGCGGGCTGAAGGAGCTCGAGGAGTTCTTCATCCTGCCCGAGCCGACGCGGAACAGCGATCCCTCCTGGTTCGGCTTCGTGCTGACGCTGCGCGACGGTGCGCCGTTCGAGCGTGACGCCATCGTGCGCCATCTCAACGAGCGCGGGATCGGCACGCGGCTGCTGTTCGGCGGCAATCTGGTGCGGCAGCCCTACATGATCGGACGGAATTTCCGCGTGCACGGCTCGCTCGCCAACAGCGATACGATCATGAACCGGACCTTCTGGATCGGCGTCTATCCGGGGCTCGGCGACGAGCACATCGGCTACGTGCTCCAGGTGATCCGCGATTTCTGCGCTGCGCCGATCCGCAGCGCCTAGTGTGGGAATGACGCGATGAACGGAGCACAGTACATTGCGGAGTTTCTCGCCCGGGTCGGAAGCGATCGGGTCTTTCTGCTGACGGGCGGCGCCTGCGCGTTCATGATCGATGCGGTCGCGCAGCACCCGAAGCTCAGCTACACCTGTTTCCAGCACGAGCAGGGCGCGGCAATGGCCGCGGACGCGCTCTGGCGCGTCAATCACAAGGTCGGCGTGACGCTCGCGACCTCCGGCCCGGGAGCGACCAACCTCATCACCGGCATCGCCACCTCCCATTTCGATTCGATTCCGTCGCTGCACATCACCGGCCAGGTGAACCAGCGCGAGAGCAGCGCATTCCACGGGGCAAATGTGCGCCAGGCCGGGTTCCAGGAAACCAGGATCGTGGACATGGTACGGCCGGTCACCAAATACGCGGTGATGGTCACGAGCGCGGCTGAGCTCCGCGAGGAACTCGCCAAGGCCTATTCGATCGCGACCTCCGGCCGGATGGGGCCGGTGCTGATCGACGTTCCCATGGATATCCAGCAGACTGAGGTCGGAGACGACATCCTGCTCCCCTCGAAACTGCCCGAGACGACGGATACGCCGGCACAGGTGCTGGCGGATCTCAAGCAGACGCTGGGCGAGGCGAAGCGCCCGGTGGTGCTGTGGGGCGCGGGCGTCGGGCTTGCAGGCGTCGAACGGGACGTTGCAGACTGGCTGCAGCGCAGCGGCCTGCCGTTCGTCTCGAGCTGGGCCGGGCTCAGCTATTTCGACCACGATCACCCGGGTTTTGTCGGCCAAATTGGCGTCTATGGCAATCGCGGTTCGAACTTCGTCTTGCAGAACGCCGATGCGGTGATCGTGCTCGGCAGCCGGCTCGACAACCGCCAGCGCTCCGGCAACACCAAGCAATTTGCGACCGGTGCGACCGTCCACGTCGTCGACGTCGACAAGGAGGAGCTCGCCAAATACCGCAACGACGGCTATCGCGTCAGCCATCTGGATTTCGCCGCGCTGCCGGAGGTGTTGCGCCAGCTCGATGTCAGCCCGGCGGGCGCGGAGTGGAGCGACTACGTCGCCGAGATGAAGCAGCGCTATTACCACAAGGAGGTCAGCACCTCCGCGGCGCGACTGAACTCATTGTCGCCCTACGACGTGATTCGCCGGGTCAACGAGATCATCGCGGAGGATGCGATCGTCATCGGTGACACCGGCGCTGCGGTCTGCTGGCTCTACCAGGCGTTCAAGGTGAAGCGCCACACCCTGTTCAATCCGGGCGGCAACTCGCCGATGGGCTACGCGCTGCCGGCTGCGATCGGCGCCAAGATCGACCGGCCGGACCGGCAGGTCATTTCCTACAATGGGGATGGCGGCTTCCATCTCAACATCCAGGAACTGCATACCGTCCGGCACAACAATCTCGATATCGCGATCATCGTCATGAACAACGGCTCGTACGGGATCATCAAGCAGTTCCAGGACAGCTACATGCAGAGCCGCTACAGCGCCTCGCGCGACGGCTTGAGCTTTCCGGATTTCGGCGCGCTCGCGGCCGCCTACGGCCTGCGCTACGCGCGCATCGAGCGTCTCGAGCAGATCGAGCCGGGATTGTTCAGGGGCGGGCCGATCGTGATCGACGTGATGCTGAGCGAGCATACGCTGATCGAGCCCAAGCTCGAGATGGGGCGCCCGATCAACGATCAGTTCCCCTATCTCGGTGAAAACGAATACGCGGAAGGCAACCGCTTCGTGGATTATCCGAGACCGGCGTCATTGCGCACCGTTTAGGATGGCCCCGGCAGCAGGTCACTCCATGGGATCGGCGGGATCGCGATGCGCGTCTTCGTAACGGGCGCCACGGGCTTTCTGGGCTCTTACGTCGCCGAAGACCTGGTCGGGCAAGGGCATGATGTCGCGGTGCTGCTGCGGCCCGGCAGCAAGCCGTGGCGGCTTGCCACCATCCTGGATCGCTTGACCGTCATCGAAGGCACGCTGGATGATCTGGTCGCACTCGGGACGGGGCTTCGTGCCTTTGCGCCGGATGCGGTCGTGCACATGGCCTGGCGCGGGGTCGGCAACAGCGAGCGCAACAGCAAGGATCAGGCGCGCAATATCGCAGACACCGTGGAGCTGGCCGATCTTGCGGCCGATGCGGGTGCGACGATCTTCGTTGGCGCGGGGTCGCAGGCCGAATACGGTCCCTACGATCGCGCGATCGCCGAGAGTGACGTGCCGCGCCCGACGACGCAGTATGGCATCGCCAAGCTCGCGAGCGGGTTGATGGCCGAGCGCCGCTGCGCCGAGCGCGGGCTGCGCTTCGCCTGGCTACGCATCTTCTCCGCCTATGGTCCCAGGGATGGCGAGGCCTGGCTGATTCCAAGCCTGATTCGCACCTTGCGCGCCGGTGGACATATGGCACTGACCGCCTGCGAGCAGCGCTGGGGCTTCCTTCACGCCCGCGATGCGGCGGCCGCCGTCCGCATCGTGCTCGAAAGCCCGGCGGCGCATGGCGTCTACAATCTAGGCAGCCCCGATGCACCGCAGCTTCGCGAGACGGTGGAGCAGATTAGGGACCTGATCGGTCGCGGCGAGCTCGGCCTTGGAGAGGTGCCGTATCGGCCCGACCAGGTCATGGTGCTGGCGGCGGACGTGAGGCGGCTGGAAGCTTTGGGCTGGCGTCGGGCGGTCGGGCTCGACCGGGGACTGCGCGAAACAACTGCCTGGCACGAGGCCGCGGAGCGGGGCGCGAGTTAAATCCTATGGCTGCGGCGGGTCGAAATTGACGCGCTCGCGCTCGAACACGACGGGCTTCTCGCGGACCTGACCGTAGATCGCCAGGATGTATTCCCCGATCATTCCCATGAAGAAGAGCTGGACGCCGCCGAAGAAGAACATTGCGACGATCAGGGTCAGGATGCCGGGCTCGGCAAGGCGCTGATAGAGGAGCAGGCCGAGCAGCAAATTGGCGACGGCATAGCCGATGCTCAGGAGCGAGAGAGTGAAGCCCGCATACAGGCCGAAGCGGAGCGGGGCCGAGGTGAAGGAGACCAGCCCGTTGAGGCCCTGGTCGATGAGCGCTGCCGCGCGATTTTTCGACAGTCCCTTCTTGCGCGCGCGCCAGGTGTAGGGCACGCCGACGGCGCGGCCGCCGCATTCGAACGTCATCATGCGCATGAACGGATATCCGTCGCGCACCTGCCGCATCCGGTCGACCACCTTGCGGTCGACGAGCTGATAGTCACCGACGCCGGGCGGCACCTTGATCTCGGAGAAGCGGGTGAGGATCCGGTAGTAGGCGTTGCGGATGCCGCGCATCAGTCGCCCTTCTTCGCGGACCGCCCGGATGCCGTAGACGATCTCGTTGCCCGCTTCCCACAGTTTGACGAAATCCGGCAACAATTCCGGCGGGTCCTGGAGGTCCGCCGGCAGGAACAGCAGCACGGCATCGCCGCTCGAGGCCATCACACCGTTGAAGGTGTTGCGGAGCGGTCCGAAATTGCGCGCGTTGACGATGATACGCACCGACGGGTCCGCGGCGGCGATCTCCCGCAGGATGTCCACGGTGCGGTCCTCGGAGGCGTTGTCGCAGAAGATGTGCTCGCGCCGATAGCCCTGGAGGTGCTCGTCGAAGACTTTCCGGACTGCTTCGTAGCAATCCCTGACGTTGATCTCTTCGTTGAAGCAGGGGGTCACGACAGTGATTGTCTTCACGGATGGCTTCTCACCAAATTGATATCGGGGCGGGGTAGTGTACGGGTCGGAAGGTGCGCCCCGCCGCACATTCGATCGCGGAACAGGGACGTCGTGATCACGTCAGTCCATCCTGCTCCGCACGGCAAGTGCGTTTCATCGGTTTCGCGCGAGCAGAACCTCGGAGCTGTTTTCGATGACCAGTGACCAGCCTGATCCGGGGGAGAGCAGGTCGTTCACATAGGCTTCGACCTCGGGGGTCGCCTCATAGCGGAGGTCCCGGACGAACCGTCTTTCCTTAAACGAAGTTCCCGGCCGCTTCCAGATATAGTTGCCCGTCGCACCGCGGGTGAGGACGATCAGATCGGGAGCTTCGTCGCCGAGCTGCTTGCGGGTCTGCATGTTCGTGTAGACCACGTTCGTCATGGCCGGCGGGAGATAGGTGTAGGCATCGGCCAGGATCTTGGTCTCGGCGGGGTAATGCAGCGCGACGTAGCTGCCGAGCTTGACCGATTCCGCTTCCGGCTTCTCGGTGGCCGCCGCCATGACGCGCAGATCAAATCCGACCTGAACAGAGACGTAAGCGAGCAGGAGAGCTGCAAATGCCGCGCTGGTCCAGCCGGGCCGAACCACGCTCCTGGTCAAGTTCTCCAACACGTTCAACCATGTTGCCGTGCTGAGCAGAAGGACGAACGGGACGATATGATAGGTGATGCGGGCCTCGCGATCGTGGACGAAGATCGCCAGATGCGCGGAGGCGACGAGGATATAGAGCGCCAGCACGATGCCGCAACGCGTCTCCGCCGACAGGCAGGCCGCACGCCAGCCGACAAGGCGCACACGATCGAGCAGGATCAGGCAGGCTAGGACCCATCCGCTGAATAGGTAAATGAGGCCGAAGCCGAATTGCTGCTTGAGGGGAACAAGCCATAGCGTCGGATCGGACGGCTCGACGAGACCATGGCCCGTACTAGTGTATTTCATCTGCCAGACGAAGGTCGCGACGAAGCTCGGGAAATCCCTGATCGCGTACGGGTTGGTGATGGCGAAGACGGCCACGACGACCGCGATCATCGCCAGGCCCTGCCGGAGGAGCTGCGTCAGGATCCGAACCGAGAACGGATGGCTTGCAAGAGTGGTCAGGGCGAGAGGAAGAAAGCTGAACGGCAGGACGGCGCCGCCGACATACTTCGTGCTGAAGGCGAGACCGGCCCAAAACGCCGACAGCAGCGCGAACCCGAAGGTCGGCCGGACGAGGGACGTGCCGAGGCCGAGAATGACGAAGACGGTCTGCAATGTGTCGGGGTGCATCGTGCGCGAAAAGGCCACGAAATCCGGCATGGAGGCGAGACCTAGCCCCACGCCCATCGCGACGATCCGAGGCAATCCGAGATGCTCGCTCAACCTCCACAACGCGAGAGTGGCGAGAACGCCTGCGATGATGGACATCAGGCGCAGCGTGAAGCCGACGAGCTGGGTGTTGACTGTCCATCCGAACCGCTCGAAGAACGAGATGCAATAGTAGCCGATCGTATCGTAGAGATTGCCGTAGCTGAAGAACATGTCCGGATCGAGCGAGCTTTGCTCGAGGCTCACTTTCAGCTTGGTCACGTATCGTGCTTCATCCAATCCGAACGGTTTGAAGGATTGGACCATGCCGATATTGTCGAGGCCGTAGATCGAAGCGACGGTGTTCGCCGCGATGACGATGGCAAGCAGGGCGAGGGCGTAACCAAAAACGATCCTGTTGATCGCGCTGAGCATAGACTTCCTTCGATATGTCGGGAGCGGATACCGGATCGGCTGACGGATCATCGGATCGCGAGTTTTCGCGACTGGCGCGCCGCGTAGTCCTCGGGCGTCATGAGCCAGCCGACATATCCCACGCCACGGAGCAGGGGGCGTCCTCTCCAGGAATAGTCGAGCTGGATGTTGCCGGCGGTGAAATGACGCCAGGCGCGCGAAAAATCGATGGCATCGGGATCGACGCCGCAAGTCTCGGCCGGCTCGCGATCATCGTTGCGCCGGACCTGCTGACACCAGCCCCGCTCGCCGGTCTTTCGAAATTGGACCGTATAGCTGTCGCCGCATTTGAAGTCGCGCGAGGTGCTTGGACAATCGGGCACGAACAGGATGGGGAGGCCGCTCAAGGCCCGTTCGCGCCATTCGTTGATGACGAATTTCCGATAAGGGCCGCCGAGGAGGAATACTGCACCCGTGATTGCGACCAGGATGCCCACGATCGCGTTGCGGACATGATTGGTCGTCCGCATGGTTCCTGTTGGAAGCGGGCGGTCGAGAGTCCCCTGGCTTTGCAGCATTGCCCCGGCTTTCGAAGCGCTCTAAAAGGCCATCCGAGCGCGGAGTTACGATTTCGCCAAATTGGCGTTTTCTACCGAGAGAATCAACTACCGATTGGTCGAATTGGGTGGACAGCCGTGTTGCCGAAACCGGCGTGGATATCTCACATCTTGTGCGTTGACGAGGAGGGGGTTTGACGAGCGCGTCACACGATGTGCGGGCCAAGTCGGCGGAGCTTGGCGGCGGCGGCCGCTTTCAGCGGTTGATGCAGGGTTGGTCGGCAAATCTGGTTCAGACCATTCTTGGTCTCGTCCAGCAGCTTCTGCTGGTCCCGGTCTTCCTGCACGTCTGGACGGGGGAGATGCTTGCGGCATGGTTGGTCATCTATGCGGCGGGGAGCTTCGCGGTCGTCGCGGATGCGGGACTGCAATTACGCGCCATCAACCGGTTTCTTGCCTTCAAGGCCTGTCGCGGCTGCGACGGACGGACCGCAAACTACTACGCCGCGATGCTGCGGATCTATGTTGTGGTCGACGTCGGGCTCGGCGCGATGGTGCTCGCGGGCGCTCTTGTTCTGCCGCCATCCCGGAGTCTCGGGTTTCATGCGATGGCGTCGTTCGATGCGGCGCTGCTCGTCATGACCGTCGGTGTCCTGCTCGTGCTGCCCGCCAATTTGGTCTCGGGACTCTATCGTGCACAGGGCCGATACAGCCGGAGCGTCTGGTTGCAGAACGGCGCACTTCTGTTCGGACAGATCGCGCAGTTGATTGCTCTCGCCACCAACGGCGGCCTGGTCGCGGTGGCGGTGGCCTTCGTATCGCCCCAGATCCTGTTGATGATCTATCTGGTCGCGTATGACGCGCCGCGGCTGTTTCCGTTCCTGCGTGCGGGCCGCGGCGGCCGGACCTGGCGTTGGCGGCTCGGCCAGTTTCGCCGGGCGTTTCCCTTCGCCGTCGCAAACCTGTCCGAATTGGCGCTGGTGAATGCGCCGGTTCTGATGGTTTCCGCCTTCGTCGTGGATCGCGTCGCGGTCGCTCAATGGGGGCTGACGCGCGTGGTCGCGAGCTTTCTCCGCGGGCTCTGCGCGCAGGTGACGCTGCCCATTGCGGCCGAGCTCGGTCACGACTACGCCATCGGCGACAGGGAGCGGCTGCGTCACCTCTATGCCCGTGGTTCGACATTGGTCGCGGTGATCGCCAGCGTCATTGTCGCCGGTCTGCTGCCGTTCTGGCCCGACTTCTTCACCCTATGGACGCATGGCAGCATCCCTTATGACGCGCCGCTGGCGCACACCTTGCTGCTCGGATCGGCCGCCGTGGCGCCCTCGCTGCTGGCGCTCGCCTTCGCCAATCACAGCAACCGGGGTGGTCTGCTGGTTCGAACCAAGGGACTGCAGCTCGTCGTATTCCTGGTGCTCTCGATCGTGCTGGTCCGTCTGCTTGGACCGCTCGGCGCGGCAATTGCCGTCGTTGCCAGCGATCTTTGCGTTCAATTCGGTCTGCTCGGTTTCGTCATCATGGGAGCGACGTTGCGGCACCCGATCCGCCATACCCTGTTCCTGGCGGCGGTCATGGCGGCTATCATCCTGTCGGGCTGGGCCATCGGCATCGGGGTCGCGTCGCTGGCGCCGGGAGCCGGGTTCGCACATTTCGTTGCCGAGTGCGCGATCTGGTCGATGCTGGTCGGCCTCGTTGCAAGCCCGCTCCTCAACAAGCGGTTTCGCGATGCGCTGATCGTCCGCATTCCGGCCTGAGGCGCGATGGCTCAGTGCGGCGCCAGCGCCAGGCGATGCTTCAGCCGCTCCATCAGCCGCGCGAACTGCGCCCGCCCGATGGCGGTCTCTTCGACGAACTGCTGCAGCCTTCGCTGACCTGCGGTCCGAAGCCTGTCCCGCGTTCCCTCGACGCGAAGCGCGAGGATCGCGTCGGCCAGCGAGCGCGGATCGTCGTAGTCGAACAGGATGGCGGCATCACCCGCCTGCACCTTGAACGCCTCGGGGTAGATCACGGGTGTCCCGACCGCCCAGGCTTCCAGCGGCGGCAGATTGGTCGGCCCGAAATAGGTCGGCATCACCAGCGCCGATGCGCCGCGATAGAGCGCGCCGAGCTCGGTGGAATCGACGAAGCCGATGATGGAGACCTGCTCGCCAAGACCGTAATGCGTGATCGCCCGATCGATGTTCTCGCGGCCGCCCCGGTCGGATCCGCACAGCACGAGCCGTTCGACGACGCCCTGCTCGCGCAGCAGCGCAAGCGCCGCCAGAAGGGTGATGTGGTTCTTGTGCGGCCAGAACTGGGCCGGATAGAACAGATAGCCCGGCTCGAGGCGGTGCTTGCCGAGGACCGCTGCATCGGCCGCAGCATCGGCGGCGGATTGATCGATATAGGTCGATGGCGAGAACGGGATGCAGACCGCGCGGTCCCGCTCCATGCCGTAGCGCCGGCACAGATCCTCGATCAACCCTTGCGCGTTGACGATCACCAGGGCGGCCTTCATGCTCGCGAGGCCGAACAGGATCTCGCGGCGTTCGAACTCGCCGAATGCGCGGACCTCGGGAAATTCCGGCGCATCGCGATGACAGCCGTCGAAGATCGTGATGATGAACGGAAGCTGGTAGAGCAGCAGGTGCCGCTTCGACGTCGAGGTGAAATGCACGATATCGATGCCGTCGCGGACGAGGGCCCGCTCGAACGGCGATTTCAGCCGCCAGGCGATCTGGGCGAGATCGAACGGCCGACAATATTTGAGGAACAGGAACAGGTAGTCGATGACGCTGAATTTGAGCAGCCGGGCCTCGATGCCGAACTGCTTCAGGATCTCCAGCGACTTTTCGTAGGGCGAATACACCACGACTTCGTTGTTGGACTTCGCGGCCCAGTCGCGCAACCAAAGCACGTCGTTCAACGGCTGCTGGAACCCGCCGCCGACCTCGACGGCCTGTTCAAGCATCACGGCAAGGCGCAACGGTCTCACGACGCAGCGCTCTTTCTGGCGACCGAATAGGCGGCCCACGTCTTCGAGCCGGGCGCCTCACTGGACAGCCACGCATAATCGCCGAGAGGCTCGAAGCCGCAGGCCTCGAGCGAGGCGTTGATCTCGAACGGAAACCAGTATCGCATCCGATGAGTCTCATCGACGCGCCGGATGGTGGCGTGATCCGTGTCCTCGCAGAACAATGTGTAGTTCACCAGAACGGTCGCATTCACTTCGTCATGATCGGACTGAGCGATCCGGGTGAGACGCAAGGGCTTGCGTTCGATGACCTTGACGCGGGTCTCGACCCCCTGTGCGAGCACGGCGCCGCCGTACCAATAGTCGAACAAGAACACGCCGGCCGGCTTCAGCGCCGCATGAGCGGTCCTGAACAGCTGCTCGAGGCTTTCGCGGTCGTTCTGGTAGCTCGCCACATGGAACAGCGACACCACGGCGTCGAAGCCTTGCTCCGGACCGGTCTCGCAGGCGTTGCCCTGACGGAAAGGAATGCCAAGCCCGGCCTGCTCGGCCCGGGACTTCGCACGCGCAATCATTTCGTGGCTGAGATCGATGCCGGCGACGCTCCAGCCGCGCCGGGCGAATTCGATCGCATGCAGCCCGGTGCCGCAGCCGAGGTCGAGCACCTTGCCCGATGCGACGCCGTGGTCGCGCAGACGCGTCTCGACGAAATCCACCTCCGAGGCGTAGCTCTTGTCTTCGTACAAGAGGTCGTACCAGGGGGCGTATTCCGCGAACACCGTCACGCCAGAATCTCCTTGAGAGCCTGCGCCGAGCGCGCGATCTCCGCCTCGGTCAATGCAAGGCCGCTCGGCAGGTAGAAGCCGCGGCGGGCGATGCGCTCGGCGTGCGGGTGGGATTCGTCCAGCATGAAGCCCATCCGGCGCAGCACGGGCTGCTCGTGCATGCACCAGAAGAACGGCCGCGTGCCGATGCCCTTCTGCGCCAGGCGCCGCATCGCCTCCTTGGCGTCGAACGGAACGTTATCGTCGAGCACGAGCGCGTAGACCCAGTAGATGTTGTCCGCGTAGTTGGTCCGGGGGACAGGGCGGCGGATGCCGGCAACGCCTTCGAGATGTTCGTCGTAGAGCCGGCCGATCCGGTGCTTGATCTCGACGGTCCGGGGCAACTGCTCGATCTGCGCGACGCCGAGTGCCGCCTGCAGATTGGTCATGCGCGCGTTCCAGCCGAGCTCTTCGTGAATGAAGCGCTGCTGCGGCAGGAAGCAGAGATTGCGCAGGCTCGCCAAACGTTCCGCCAACGCGTCGTCGTCGGTGAGGATCATGCCGCCTTCGCCGGTCGTGACGTGCTTGTTGGGATAGAAGCTGAATGTCGAGACGTCGCCGAAGCTGCCGCACGGCGCGCCCCGATAGGTCTGACCGTGCATCTCGGCCGCATCCTCGATCACCTTCAGGTCGTGCTTGCGGGCGAAATCGAGGATCGGCGCGAGGTCGACGGGCAGGCCGTAGATGTGCACGAGCATGATCGCCCGCGTTCGCGGCGTGAGCGCGGCCTCCACGCCTTCGATCGTCATGTTCCAGGTCGCGGGATCGCAGTCGACTCCCACCGGAACGAGGCCTGCACGGACCACGGCTGCAGCGCAGCTGATGATGGTGAAGGTCGGGATGATGACCTCGCTGCCCGGCTCAAGGCTAAGCGCGTGCACGGCGATGTCGAGCGCCACGGAGCCGTTGGTCACGGCGACGCCGTGCCGACGTCCCGCAGTCTCGGCCATCCCCTGTTCAAAACGTTTGATGAAGGGTCCTTCGGACGAAATCCATCCGGTCCGGACGCATTCGGCCAGATAGGCGGCTTCGTTCCCGTCGAGCAGCGGGGTGTTGACCGGAATGAAATCCAGGCTCACGAGACCGGACCCTTGATCTGGATTTCCGATGCCGGCACTTCGTCGAAGCGGGTCTTGTCGTTTTCCCCGGCATAGGGACCCTGCTTGATCTCGAACATCTCGAGCGGCTCCAGCACGTGGAAGCCGTGGGCGCCGCTGCACAGCAGGATAATGTCGCCCGGGCCAAGCACGCGGCTCTCCAGATAGCGTTCCGCCTCGGTGTAGAAGTCGACCTGAAGCTTGCCCTTCTGGATCAGCAGGACTTCCTGGGTGAAGTGCACCTCCCGCGTCACCTTGTTGTGGCGATGGGGCGCGATGCTCTTGCCCTCGGGGTGGCTCATGAAGGCAAGCTGCTGCGACAGCTCCGGCGGCGAAAAGAACGTGATGCCAGGCTGGCGGAAGGAAGCCCGCACGATGATCGCATACAACTGACCATCGAATCGGCAGTGTTCGATGCTGTCCACCCGAGTTTATCCTAAAATGTGAGAAATTGCAGCATGTTAGCGGCAGTTCGGCATGACTTTGGCCATTTTCGGTGGTGCCGTCAAGACCGCCGGCGAACCGCGAAAGCTAGCGCTTGATGCGCTCGACGAAGTCGAGGATCTCCCGGACGCGCAGGTTGAAGTTGTGTCGCGAAAGTGTCGTCTGCTGCCCCGTTGCGGCGATGGCAAGCCGGGCGCCGTCGTCGCCCAGATAGCGCTCGATCGATGCGGCGCAGTCTTCCGGCGTTCGCCACACCTCGACGTCCCCTGGTGCCTCGAAAAGGGTATTCAGATTTCGCTTGTAGTCCGTAAGCAGGAAGGTTCCGACGCCGGTCGCCTCGAAGAGGCGCATGTTGCCCGCCTCTTCGCCCGCGATGTCGATGTGCGAGTTCAGTGTGATGCGGGAGCGTCTCAGCACCTGATACATCTCGGTGCCCCAGACCTCGCCCTGGAAGCAGCGCCAGAGCGGAGACGAGGCGGGAAGGGAACTCGAGATGTTCCCCCAGAGCTTGAGGTCGAAACGGTTGGCGATGAATTCCAGCAGCGCAATGCGCTCGCGATGATCCTCCGATACCGAGCCGACGAAGGACACGTCGACGTCCTGCTCAGCGACGGGAGGCAGTCTGTCGAGGATGACAGGTTCGAACGCCAGGTGACTGACTTCCGCCGCCACGCCCGCGGCGCGGAAGGCCCGAACGACCCGCGGCAATTGCGACAGCATGAGGTCGTAGACACGCCAATTCTCTCCGCGGGACGGCTCGATGCCGACCTGGCCGACGATCGTCGAGACGCCCATCCCCCTGATGCGCTCGATCAATTCGGTCGTGACGTAAAATACGTCCTGGTTGAGGATGAAGTCCGGCTTGAATTCCTCGATCTGCGCGATGAGAACGCGCTGGAGCTGCTCGCTGAGACGCGGGCTGAGCCCGATGGTCCTTGCAAGCGGCCTCAGCATCGGTTTGAGAGGAGCGACGGCGCGTTGCAGCCATCCCGGCAGGCGGTCCTTCCGGCTGCCCGCGAGCTCCGGCGACATGTCGAAAGCCATGCCGTGTTCGCGGGCCCAGGCCGATTGAAGCCATACGTTGTTGACGTGAATCTCCGCGGCTTCGTGCCCCTGTGCCTTGAAGTTGCTGGAATAGAAATTGGCGACGCCGAACAGGCTCGCGTTTCTCGCCGCCATCTGGTCGGCGTAGGAGGCCGTGGTCAAATTGGGGTCGGCGGCATAGAGCCACTTCAGAAAGCGAGGATAGTCGCCGTTCAGGATAAGCACGCGCATCAAGCCTGGTCCTCCGAGTCACGCCTTGCCGCGGACTTGAGTGAGCCACGGGCCGGGGGTGATGTACCACAGGAGGAATATCGCTGCCGCGCCGTTCGTGACCAACAGAATCGAGAGCGGAACATTGAGCAGGGTCTGCACCAGCACCCCACTCGACAGGATCACGAATCTCGCGGGCAGCCTGTTCGACGTGCAATTGCCAAGCGACAGGACAAGGCCCGACAGGAACGCGCTCAGCGGTGTCCAGGCCGTGCTGACCGAGGCTATGCCCTCGGTCGCGAGCAGGGATGCATTGATATTCCCGACCGGATAATTCCGGGCCAGGATGGCCGGAAGCTGTTCGGCATAGGGGCAGCCGATATACGATCTGATCAGCGAGATCTGACAGAAATGCGTGACCTCGTGCCGCGAGAAGAAGTCGTTGTAGACGTCGAGCGAAATCGACGGAAACGCGATCATCCGGAAGTTGACGGACCCGAAATAGTCGATGAGGTGAGCAAGCGATATCACGCCGACATAGTACAGCAGCGCCACGAGCACGCCTGCGAGGAGCGGAGTGAGCAGCGACAGGATCACGACAAGCCTTGCCTCCATGTAGCTCGTCAGAAGCCACAGGAACGCGAGCCAGCACGGAGCGAACAGCGTCGTCTTGGTCAGGGTGATCGGATAGAAGCCCAGGATCAGGAGCAGGGTTGCACAGGCCGAAATACGCGCGCCCGTCTCGACAAAACAGGCGAATGCAAACGGCAGCAGAGCGCCGAGCGTAATTCCGATCGCGTATCTGAGCGGGACGGGAAAATCGAGCTGATCGCGGAAGCGGTAAATGTCGGCAAGACCCACCAGTTTGAAATTGTAGTACATGCCGGCGGCGAGCGTGATGACCGCGATCGTCATGATTGCGGCGATGAGCCCGTTCATGCCTCTCGGCGACAAGCTGATCGGAAGCTTCACCGGCCAGTTGATCAGCATGGCCGGGACCAGGAAGCCGGCAAGAGAGGCCAATGCGAATAGTCCGGCCGCGGTATGGTCGTAGCTGAACAGCGAGAATGGGATGAGCCAGAGATACCCCAGCACCACCGTGTAGAGATAGAAGCTCGTGAGGTATCCGAAGCTGAAGGGAGCGTAGGCGAAGACGATCGACAGTGCGATTGGCGAGAGCACGATCAGCGCCGCTGAAACGATCGAACGCGGCTCGAACGCGAAGATCTGCAGGTAGCCATACAGGTGGACGACGATTGTCAGCGATATGCAGCAAACCACCGCATATCCGATCAGGAATGAGAGCAGACCGCCGTTCAGTTTGCCGGAATAGCTGGACATCTGCATCGTACCGCCCTAGGGCCCACCGGAGCGCTGGTCTCCCAGGATGTCCCTTGGTGCAAGGTACCAAAGCAGGAACAGGACCAATGTGCCGTGCGTCACGAGTGCGACCGTGAGCGGAACGTTGATCAGAATCTGTAGCAGCAATCCGCTGGACAGAAGAATGAACCGTCCGGGGAGGCCCGCCGAAGCCCGATTGCCCAGGCTGACGATGAGGCCGCAAACGGCAGCCGAAACGGGCGCAAGCACCGTGCCGACCGAGGCGATGCCTTCGGTGGCAAACAGCGACGCGTTGAAATAGCCCAGGTGATAGCTGTCGGCCATGAAAACCGAGAGCTGGTCCTTGTACGGGCAGGACATGACCAGCTTGAGCGGCGTGATCTGGCAGAAATGGGTCAGTTCATGGGTGGAGAAGAAGTCATTGTAAAAATCGAGCGCGCTCGAAGGCATCGCAATCATCCGAAAATTGACGGTTCCAAAATAGACGAAGATCCTGTCCGAGACCAAACCATAGCGATAGAGCACGGCAATCAGCACGCCCGCCACGATCGGCAGAAGCAGGGAGAGAATGACGGCCATGCGGGATTCGAAATAGATCGACAAAAGTGTAAGGAATAGCAGCCAGCTCGGTGCCAGCAGCGAGACCTTCGTCAGGGTCACGGGATAAAACAGGCCGAGCAGCACCAGGCAGATCACCGCTGGCAGGTATCGCCTGAGCTGGGCGAAGCAGGCATAGGCGAACGGAAGCAACGCGCCCGAGACGATGCCGATCGCGTATTGAAGCCACCTGGGCAGATCGATGTCGTTGCGGAACTTGTACATGTCCGCCGGGCGGGCCAGTTGAAACTGGAACGTCATGCCGATCGCCAGGACGACGACCGACAAGGCGACGATGACGGCGAGGAGGGCGTCGAGCTGTCTTGCAGACAGCGTAAAGCGCCGGGGAAGGGGAGAGCTGACGAACAGTGTCGGGATGAGGAAGGCAATTCCCGAGGCGAATGCGGAAATCGCCGCGGTTCGATGGTCATAGGGAAAAGTCGAATACGCGACCAGCCAGAGGTAGCCGAGAATGAGGGTGTAGAAGTAAAGGCCGATGGCATACCCGAAGCTGAAGCGCCTGATCGTGAACACGACCGAGCACAAGGCGAAGGGGGCCGCGCCTATCGCCGCCGATACGATGAGACCAAGGCTGTTCGGAGCCAGAGGCAGCAGGCGGCGATAGTATTCGACGACGAAGATCAGGGACACGCAACTCGTCACGATGTGACAGAGGATTGCGAGACCCAACCTGTATCGATCGCGCGCAGGCAATGGGGCTGCGGCGACGTCGGAAACGGCATTCATTGGTGGGCGAGAGTGAGCAGGTTGCGTTCCGTGCCTAGTACCATGAAAAACGGATGCAGGAACAAAAACTTGGCCTGTCGCTGGGATGCCACAGGTGTCATGTGGGCAATATTGTCTTGATCGGCAACGAATTTTTCGAATATACGCTTTGATGTCCGTGCCTTGGAAAGCGCAATCAACCGGTCCGGCAAGGGACTACCCAAGAGGATGGGCGGATGATCAGATTTGGCTTGCTGGGCTGCGGACGCATCGCGAAACGCCATGCGGATCTCCTCGGTGGCAATCACATCGAGCGGGCGAGCCTCGTCGCCGTTTGTGACAACGTCAAACCTCGCGCCGATGCATTCGCGGCGAAGTTCGGCGTCACCGCCTACCATGATCTGGACGATATGCTCGCGAGCAAGGATATCGACGCGGTCGCCGTCCTGACGCCGAGCGGCATGCATCCGCAGCACGCGATCGCGTGCGCGCGCGCCGGAAAGCATGTCGTCGTCGAGAAGCCGATGGCGCTGCGGCTGCAGGACGCCGACGACATGATCCGCGCCTGCGACGAAGCCGGCGTGAAGCTGTTCGTCGTCAAGCAGAACCGTTTCAACGTTCCGGTCGTCAAGGCGCGCGAGGCGCTGGACGCCGGCAGGTTTGGCCGGCTCATCCTGGGCACCGTGCGGGTGCGCTGGTGCCGGGACCAGGCTTATTACGATCAGGACGCCTGGCGCGGCACCTGGGCCTATGACGGCGGCGTGCTGACGAATCAGGCCAGCCACCACATCGACATGCTGGAATGGTTCTTCGGGGACGTCGTCAGCGTGCATGCGCGGGCGACGACGGCCATGGTGAAGGTCGAGACCGAAGACACCGCGGTGGCGACGCTGAAATTCCGCAACGGCGCGCTCGGTATCATCGAGGCGACCACGGCGGTTCGCCCGAAGGACCTCGAAGGTTCGCTTTCGATCCTCGGCGAAAAGGGCACGGTGGAGATTGCCGGCTTCGCGGTCAACGAGATCAGGCACTGGAATTTCGTCGACGAGCTGCCGAGCGACAAGGTCGTCGTGGAGAAGTTCTCGGTCAATCCGCCCAACGTCTACGGCTTCGGCCACCAGGCCTATTATCAGCACGTCGTCGACTGCCTGTTGCATCAGCGCGCCGCGCTGGTCGACGGCCTTCAGGGCCGCAAGAGCCTCGAGCTGATCTCGGCACTCTACGAGTCGATCGAGACGGGGCAGGAAGTGGCGTTGCGCTTCGAGCCGCGGCGGAGCAAGCTCGGTGTGATCTCGTGAGCGGCAAGCCGCAGGTGCATCAGGTCGCCGTGCGCGACGTCAAGTTCGGTGAGCGCGTCAAACTGGTCGAGCCCTGCAATCTCTACGACTGTGAGATCGCGGATGACTGCTTCGTCGGCCCCTTCACGGAGATACAGACCGGCGCCATCGTCGGTGCGCGGACCCGCGTGCAGTCGCACGCCTTCATCTGCGAACTGGTGTCGATCGGGGAAGACTGCTTCATCGGCCATGGCGTGATGTTCATCAACGACACGTTTTCCACCGGCGGACCTGCGCGGGGCCGCCGCGAATTGTGGCGCTCGACGAAGATCGGCAGCCGGGTTTCGATCGGTTCGAACGCCACCATCATGCCGGTGTCCATCGCAGACGACGTCGTGATTGGAGCCGGGGCGGTCGTTACGAAAGACATCACCGAGCCCGGCACCTACGCTGGAAATCCCGCCCGCCGCCTCAAGGGCAAGACCTAGGGAATAGCATTCATGCCGGTACCTTACGCGGATCTCCAGCTCCAGTATCAGTCGATCAAGGATGAGATCGACGGTGCGATCGCTGCGGTCATTCGCGACAGCGCGTTCATCCGCGGTCCCTATGTCGACGCCTTCGAGCGGGAGTTCGCGGCGGCGGCGAGCGTCAAGCACTGCGTGTCCTGTGCGAACGGCACCGATGCGCTCTACCTCGCGATGGCGGCGCTCAAGGTCAAGCCGGGCGACGAGGTCATCACGACCGCGCATTCCTGGATATCGACGTCCGCGATGATCACGCATGCGGGCGCGACAGTCGTGTTCTGCGATACCGACGGCGAGACCTTCACGATCGACCCCGCCGCAATCGAAGCCGCGATCACGCCGCGCACGGTCGGCATCATCCCGGTGCATCTTTACGGCCAGCCGGCAGACATGGACGCGATCATGGCGATCGCGCGCAAGCACGGCCTCTGGGTCATCGAGGACTGCGCCCAGGCGCATCTGGCCCAATACAAGGGCCAGCCGGTCGGAACGTTCGGGGCAGCCGCGACCTACTCGTTCTATCCGGGCAAGAATCTGGGGGCGTTCGGCGATGCCGGCGCGGTCGTGACCGACGACGCCGGGCTTGCCGAGCACATGACCATGCTGGCCCGTCACGGCGGCCTCGTGAAGCACAAGCACCTGATCGAAGGCATCAACAGCCGGCTGGACGGACTACAGGCGGCGATCCTGTCGGCCAAGCTGAAGCACCTGAAGGCCTGGACCAAGGCGCGTCAGGATGCGGCGGCGATCTATGATGCCGGTCTCAATCAACTTGATGGCGTGGAGGTGCCCCGCGTCGCTCCCGACCGCACCCACGTCTACCACCTCTACACGATCAAGCATAAGAAGCGTGATGCGCTTGCGGCGTATCTTGGCGAGAACGGGGTGCAGACGGCGATCAACTACCCGACGGCCCTTCCGCTGCTGCCCGCCTATGCGCGATTTGGACATCGGCCCGAGCAGTTTCCGCGCGCGTTTGAAGATCAGAACAAGATCCTCTCGCTTCCGATGTTCGCGGAGATCACGCGCGAGCAGCAGGACGAGGTCATCCGGCTGATCAAGAACTTCTAGCGGTCGTCTTCGTGCAGGCGCCGCACGATGTCCCGGTAGCGCTGCGTCGAAGCGTGCTCGCTGTATTTCAGCGCGGCCACCGCCGCCAGGCGGCCTCGTTCAAGCGTTGCCTCGCGATCGGATGCGGCCTCGGATATCGCTTGCGCGAGCTTGCCGGAATCCTCCGGCGGCACGACCCAGCCGATGTTCTCCTCGGCGACTGCAAGCCCGGCCTCCGCATTCGGCTCGGTGCCGACGATGACGGCCCGCCCGACGGCGAGAAAATTGTAGAGACGGCTTGGAATCGACACCCCTGCGACGTTGCGCCGGTAGGGGATGGCCCAGGCATCCGCCGCCGCCAGGAATTCCGCAAGCTGGTCCTCGGGCACGGGATCCAGCAGGGTGACGTTCTCCAGATTTTCCGCGGCCTGAAGCGTCGTCAGCTCGCTCCAGCCGACACCCCAGCCGGACAGAACGAAGTGGATGTTCTTCTCATGTCGCAACAGCCGTGCGGCTTCGAACACGGTGCGAGGTGCATGGGTGAAGCCGAGATTGCCGCAGAGGCCGACGACGAACTTCGCCGCATAGGGCTTCCTGAAACGGCCGCCATCGTCGGGAGCGCGGAATCCGAACGGCAGCAGCGACCAGTTGGGCACGAAATGGATGGTGTCGGCGCGGACGCGCGGATAGCGCAGCAGCAGCGGAGGCACGTCACGGCCGATTACGAAGATCGCGTTCAGGGACCTGAACAGCCAGCCATTGGCGAGGCGCAGGACGCGCGTGGCCAGCGAAGTCTGCCGGGCCATGCCGGCGGCCACCAGGGCTTCCGGATAGAGGTCGTAGATCAGCAGCGCCGTCTTGGCGCGGCGCAGCCTTGCGGCGAGCGTGATGGTGTAGGGCAGGGTGAAGGGGCTCGTGACCGACATCACCACGTCGCCCGGCCGTGCGCGCCTGTAGACGGCCCAGAACAGGCGCATCGCCAATATGGAACTGGCGATGAGGCGTTTTGCCAGCGCGTGCTTGGGCGGTCGCCAGTTCGCGATCTCGACGATCTCGGGCGCATTGCTGCCGGTCGCCGCCGGCCTGGCGGAGCCCGGCGTCCCCGACAGGACGACCGTCTGCATGTCGAGGGCGATCGCATTCGCGATCGCACCGAGATAGGTCGCGGTCGTGCTCGAATCCGGCGGATAGAATTCCGTCGCGAGGATGAAGTTGGGAGCTCTCTTCACGACGTTAGCCGCTCGCCAGAAGCGGCAGGATGAAATCACGCAGATTTCCGCCCGCAAAGAGATGGCCCGGCAATCCGGCGGCGCGGGCCGCCGCGATGTCGGACGGCCTGTCGCCAACCACGAAGCTCCTGGCCGCATCGACGGGAAATTTCTTCAGGAGGTCCGTGATCATGCCGGGTTGCGGCTTGCGGCGATCACTGTTGCGCCGGTAAGGGGCGACCAACCCGTCCGGATGAAACGGGCAATATTCGAACGCATCGATTCGTGCATTGTGGGCCGCGAGCTGCTTGGCCATCCAATCGTGCAGACGATGAATGTCGGCCTCCTGATAGAAGCCCCTCGCGACGCCCGACTGGTTGGTGATCACGAAGGCGAAATAGCCGGCATCGTTGACCGCCTTCACGGCTTCGATGGCGCCGTCGATCCAGAGGAATTTATCGATCTCGAACAGATAGTCGCTATCGACGTTCAGAACACCGTCGCGATCAAGGAAAACGGCAGGGCGCAGCACCTGGTTGATCGCCGTGCTCTCTCGGTCTCGGGACATTTCGGCTCGACATTGCGTTCTCTGCGGGGGGGCGGGCAAGCCGCCAATGCAGCCCGGTCGCCCCGTGCGCTCAGTATCACGATTGTGTTCCAGGTCCAATCTGTCCCTGCGCTCCCGGCTCGCCCGTTTCCGGGCCGCTCCCGGGGTTGACCAGCGGGGGGCGATATGGCCAAGAAGAAGGCCGGGATGCGCTTCGCCCGGCGCTTTGTGTGCATCCATCCATTTCAAATGCTACGGGAATAAGGTTGGCCATGACTCAACGTGTTGCTCTGATCACCGGCGTGACCGGGCAGGACGGTGCGTATCTTGCCGAATATCTGCTGTCGCTCGGCTATGTCGTGCACGGCATCAAGCGGCGGTCGTCCTCGTTCAACACCGCCCGTGTCGACCACCTCTACCGGGACCCGCATGTCGGCAACGTGCCGTTCCTGATGCATTATGGCGACATGACGGACTCGACCAATTTGATCCGTCTCGTGCAGCAGATCCGGCCGACCGAGATCTACAATCTCGCTGCCCAGAGCCACGTCGCCGTCAGCTTCGAGAGCCCGGAATACACCGCGAATGCCGACGCGATCGGCGTGCTGCGCCTGCTGGAGGCGATCCGCATCCTCGGCATGGAGAAGGAGACGCGGTTCTACCAGGCCTCGACCTCCGAGCTCTATGGCCTCGTGCAGGAGATCCCGCAGAAGGAGACCACGCCGTTCTATCCGCGCTCGCCTTACGGCGTGGCAAAGCTCTACGGCTACTGGATCACGGTGAACTACCGCGAAGCCTACGGCATGTTCGCGAGTAACGGCATCCTGTTCAACCATGAGAGTCCGATCCGCGGCGAGACGTTCGTCACCCGCAAGATCACCCGCGGCGTTGCCCGCATCGAGGTCGGGCTCGAGCAGACGCTCTATCTCGGCAATCTCGAGGCCAAGCGCGACTGGGGCCATGCCAAGGATTACGTCGAGGGCATGCACAAGATCCTGCAGGCCGACAAGCCCGACGATTTCGTGCTCGCCACCGGCGAGACGCGCTCGGTGCGCGAGCTGGTCGAGCTGTCCTTCGCACATGTCGGCCGCCGCATCGCATGGCGCGGGGAGGGGGTCGAGGAGACCGGCATCGACGAGACCAGCGGCAAGGCGGTCGTGAAGATCGATCCGACCTATTTCCGCCCGACCGAGGTCGATCTGCTCGTCGGCGATGCCAGCAAGGCGCGCGACGTGCTCGGCTGGAAGCCGAAGCGGACGTTCGCGCAGCTGGTCGAGGAGATGATGGCGAGCGATCTGGCCGATGCAAAGCGGGATGCGGCGAGTGGCAAACGTACCGTTTGAGCTGAAGGGCAGAAGCGTCTACGTCGCCGGCCATCGCGGCATGGTCGGCAGCGCGATTGCACGCCGGCTCGAACGGGAGGACGTCAAGCTCGTCACGGTGGACCGGCGCGAGGTCGATCTGCGCAACCAGGCCGCCGTGTTCGACTGGTTTGCGAAGGTACGGCCGCAGGTGGTGTTCCTCGCCGCCGCCAAAGTCGGCGGCATCGTCGCCAACGACACGCTGCGCGCCGAGTTCATCTACGACAACATCGCGATCGCGGCGAACGTGATCCAGGCCGCGCATCAGAACGGCGCCGAGAAGCTGATGTTTCTGGGCTCCTCCTGCATCTATCCGAAGCTGGCGCCGCAGCCGCTGCGCGAGGACTCGGTATTGACCGGTGCGCTGGAGCCGACCAATGAGCCCTATGCGATCGCCAAGATCGCCGGCATCAAGATGGTCGAGGCCTATCGCAGCCAGTATGGCAGCGACTTCATCAGCGTGATGCCGACCAATCTCTACGGCCCCGGGGACAATTATCACCCTGAACTGAGCCATGTCGTCGCCGCGCTGATCCGGCGCTTCCACGAGGCGAAGGTGGCGGGCGCGAAGGGCGTCGTGGTCTGGGGCACCGGCAAGCCGCGGCGCGAATTCCTCTATGTCGACGACATGGCGGATGCCTGCGTGCACCTGATGAAGACCTATTCAAGCGCTGAGCTGGTCAACATCGGCACCGGCGAGGACATCACCATCGCCGAATTCGCGCGTGTCGTGGCTGAAGTCGTCGGCTATCGCGGCGAGATCTCCTTTGATGCCTCGCGCCCCGACGGCACCCCGCGCAAGCTGCTTGACGTCAGCCGGCTCGCAAAGCTCGGCTGGCGCGCGACGACGTTGCTCGAGGACGGCTTACGGCGGGCGTATCAGGCGTACTGTCGATCAGCCGAACCGTCGTGAGCTGTATGTCACAGCAGGCGCGCTGCCGAGGCAGCCTCTTCGAAGGGCGGACCAGCTTCCATTCCGGCAGTTGCAGCCGCAGTCCGAAGCTTGCTTTTTGCTGAATCGCGATGAAAAGAGTTTCCGAACTGGATGGACTTCGTGCCGCCGCGATACTCAGTGTGGTGGCCTGGCACTATATGGGGGCCGGTGACGGCTCGGACTCGGCGACCTGGCGGATATTTTATGTCGGTCGAGCCGGCGTCGATCTCTTCTTTGTGCTGTCGGGGTACCTGATCACCCGGATACTGCTCGATCACAGGAGCTCGGCCAGTTTCTTTTCGGCCTTTTACGGCCGCCGGGCAGCGCGGATTCTACCGATCTATTCCGTCATGGTGGCGGTCTTCCTCATAGGGCGGCAGCTCGACTGGCACCTTTTATGCGACGGTGTGCTGCCGTGGTGGTCCTATTTGTTCGGCTTGCAGAATATCTGGATGGCGATTGACCAGAACTACGGTGCTCCGCTTTTGGCCGCGACATGGTCGCTTTCGATCGAGGAGCAGTTCTACTTGTTTTTCCCGTTGGTCGTCCGTCTCATGCCGAACCGTCTGCCTCGGCTCTTGCTCGCGCTGATGATCATCTGTCCCATCGCGCGCGTGGTCTGCGCGCTCGAAGGGGATGCTTATGCCTACTATGTGTTGATGCCTCTGCGCGCGGATGTGCTAGCGGTCGGCGCACTCATCGCGTGGCTCGAGGCCTTCGAGCGGATTACGCCGATGGTCCGCCGTGCCGTTACCGCGAGTTTCTGGTGCGCGGCCGCGTTTTTTCCGGTGTTTGCCTGGGGCATTCGTGGGTCCGATTCGGTCAACGCGATTTGGGGCCACACCTACCTTGTGGTTCTTTTCGGCTCGATGTTGTTCGTCGTTCTTCAAAACAAGGGGAGCGCGAAGTTCGCCTTCCTGCGCTCGGAGGTCGCCGCCTATTTCGCACGGATATCATATGCGCTCTATCTTGTGCACATGCCGATGATATTGCTCTTTTCGGCAGCCGTCGGCTGGCGCGGCGGCCACACCATCCTTACCTGGCAGGGTGCTTTGGTAACGATGCTGGCGCTCATCGCCTCGCTTGCAATTTGCAATGCGAGCTATCGCTGGTTGGAAGGGCCGACGATCCGATATGGACACGAGTGGTTTCGCTTCTGATGAGCCATGATCTGGCTCCAACAAGCAGATTGAGGTGCGAACTCGGCTGGTCGCTCGTCTGAAGCTACCGCTCGTCCGCGATGACCTTGCCGTCGTTGGGCAGCGCGCCCGGGCTGACCAGCTCGACATTGCCCCCGAGCTTCGTCACGGCGCGCAAGGTGCCGGCGACTTCCTCGCGCAGGGCATCATTCGCGGCTGCTGTTTCCGCCCTCAGCGTCATCGCGTCGGTCTCGCCCTGCCGGCTGACGACGAGGCGCAATCTTCCGAGCGCGGAATGGCGCTTGGCGATTTCGGCGATCTGCTCGGGGCGGACGAACATGCCCTTGACCTTGGTGGTCTGGTCGGCGCGGCCCATCCAGCCCTTGATGCGCATGTTGGTGCGCCCGCATTTGCTCGGGCCCGGCAGCGCCGCTGTGAGGTCGCCGAGCGCAAGCCGGATCCAGGGATGATGCGGGTCGAGCGAGGTCACCACGATCTCGCCGACGTCACCGGGCGTCACGGGATCGCCGGTGCCGGGCTTGACGATCTCCATGATCAGATCCTCGTTCACGACCATGCCGTCGCGCGCCTCGGTCTCGAAGGCGATGAGGCCGAGATCGGCGGTGCCGAAGGCCTGGTAGGCGTCGATGCCGCGGGCCTTGATCTCGGCCTGGAGCGAGGGCGGGAAGGCCGCGCCCGAGACCAGCGCGCGCTTGATCGAGGAGACGTCGCGGCCAGCACTCGCGGCGGTATCGAGCAGGATCTTCAGAAAGTCCGGCGTGCCGCTGTAGCCGACCGGCCGGTAGGCCTCGATCAGCTCGAATTGCTGCTCGGCATTGCCCGGGCCAGCCGGAATCACGGCACAGCCGAGCGCACGCGCCGAGGCATCGAAGATAAAGCCGCCGGGGGTGAGGTGGTAACTGAAGGTGTTGAGCACGATGTCATTGGGGCGGAACCCGGCTGCGAACAGCGCCCGGGCGCCGCGCCAGGGATCGGCCTGACGCCCCTCCGGCTCGAAGATCGGCCCCGGGGAGGTGAACAGGCGGGCGAACGAACCGGGAGCCGCTGCCACGAGCCCTCCGAAGGGCGCCGAGGCCCTGTGCAGGGCCGGCAGTTCCGACTTGTGCAGCACCGGCAGGCCCGCCAGCGCCGCCCTGGAGGTCACCGCGGCCGGATCGACGCCTTTCAGCCGCTCGGCATAGGCGGGGGCCGCCATCGCGCTGCGCAGCACGCCCGGCAGGCGGGAGAACAGCTCGGCCTCGCGGGCGGCTCGCTCGCGCGTCTCAAGGACGTCGTAATGGGCGGTCATGGCTGGTCTTTCCGTGTTGGCGTCCGTTGCGCGCCGCCCCTTGCATGGGTATCAGACGGCCATTGGCGAGGCTTGAAGGGGACGCGATGGCGGACGAGGTAAGCATTGCGGCGGGGGAAGCGGCCGACGTCGTCGCGCGCCTGAAGCGCCGCATGATCGAGGAGGCGCTGCCGCTGTGGTCGACCGTGGGCTGGGACCATGCCGCGGGCGGCTTCATCGACCGGCTGCACCGCGACGGCACGGCGGATGCGGCCGCCCCGCGGCGGGTGTTCGTGCAGGCCCGCCAGATCTGGTGCTACGCCAAGGCGGCGCAGATGGGCTGGTACCCGGAAGGCCGCGCCATTGCGCTGAAGGGGCTGGAGCACTTCCTGGCAAAGGCGAAGTCGCCGGACGGCAAGCCCGGCTATGTGCACCGGCTGACGCCGGAGGGCGCGGTGCTGGACGCGAGGCGCGATGCTTACGACCACGCCTTCATCCTGTTTGCTCTCGCAACCGTCTATGCGATGGACCATGACGCGCAGGTCCTTGCCGAGATCAATGCGCTGCTCGCCTTCCTCGACGGCCATCTGCGCTCGCCGCATGGCGGCGTGCATGAAAGCCTGCCGGTCTCGCTGCCGCGCCGGCAGAACCCGCACATGCATCTGTTCGAGGCGATGATCGCGTGTTTCGATGCGACCCACGATCTCTCGTTCCAGAACCGCGCCGGCGAGTTCTTCGCGCTGTTCCTCGCCAATCTCTACGACAAGCAGAAGCGCGCGCTCGGCGAATATTTCGAGGAGGACTGGTCGAGGATCGAGCCGGTCAGCGTCGAACCGGGCCACCAGGCGGAATGGGTCTGGCTGCTGAAGGGATTTGAGCGCATCACGGGATGCCCGACCGGGCAGCGCCGCGCCGAGCTGCTTGCGACCGCGCTGCGCTATCGCGACGAGGCCACCGGCTGCGTCGTCGACGAGGGCGATGCTGCCGGCAACATCCGTCGCAGCACGCGCCGGCTGTGGCCGCAGACCGAGATGGCGAAGGCGTGGATCGCGCAGGCCGAATCCGGCGAGGCCGGCGCGGCGGACGAGGCGCGCGCGGCGCTGGTACGGCTCGAACGGCATTATCTCAGCCATCCCGCGAAGGGCGGCTGGTACGACCAATTCGATCGCGACGGCAAATCGCTGGTCGACACCATTCCTGCGTCGTCGTTCTATCATGTTCTCTGCGCAGTTACGGAAGCGGAGCAGGTATTGGGTTAAAGCCAGCGCTTGCGCCGCTTGAAGCTCTTCAGGTTCTTGAAGCTCTTGCGCTGGTCGCCGGCGCCGCCGAGGTAGAATTCCTTGACGTCCTCATTGTCGCGCAGTTCGTCCGCGGTGCCGTCGAGCACGACCTTGCCCTGCTCCATGATGTAGCCGTGGCTCGCCACCGACAGCGCAGCGCGCGCGTTCTGCTCAACCAGCAGGATGGTGACGCCGAGGTCGCAGTTGATCTTCTGGATGATCGAGAACACCTCTTTCACCAGCAGCGGCGACAGGCCCATCGACGGCTCGTCCATCAGGATCATCTTCGGACGCGCCATCAGCGCGCGGCCGATCGCGAGCATCTGCTGCTCGCCGCCGGAGAGATAACCGGCAAGGCCGGTGCGCTCCTTCAGGCGCGGGAAATAGTTGAAGACCATGTCGAGGTCGGCATCGACCTCGCGGTCCCTGCGGGTGAAGGCACCGAGCTTGAGGTTTTCCAGCGACGTCATGTCGGCGACGATGCGACGGCCCTCCATCACCTGGAAGATGCCGCGGCGGACGATCTTGTCGGGATCGATGCCGTTGATGCGCTCGCCCTCGAACAGGATATCGCCGCGCGTGACCTCGCCGTCCTCGGTCTTGAGCAGCCCCGAGATCGCCTTCAGCGTCGTCGATTTACCGGCGCCGTTGGCCCCCAGCAGGGCGACGATCGCGCCCTTGGGCACGTCGAGGCTGAGGCCGCGCAGCACCAGGATGACGTCGTCATAGACGACCTCGATGTTGCGCACGCCGAGGAGGGGCGGCGGCGCGACAACGGTGGGAGCTGTTCGAACAACTTCTGCGGTCTGGGTCATGCTTCGTAACTCTCCGCTGTCGTCGCCCGGCTTGACCGGGCGACCCAGTATTCCAGAGACGCCTGAGATTCTTCGAGAGGCCGCGGCGTACTGGATCCCCCGCTTTCGCGGGGGATGACGGTAGTGTGGGAGGGAATAGCCGGGCTCACCAGCCCAACAGCTCCGCCTTGCGCGGCAGCTCGACGGTCTTGACCTTCTCGAGCTTGATCGCTCCCTTGGCCATGAGGTCGTTGAGGTCGCCGTCGGTCGCGCCTGCGATCTTGGTGCGATAGAGGTCGACCTTCAGCGTGCCGCGATGATCCTTGTCGGTCCAGGTCGAGGGATTGCAGACGCCTTCCATTCCCGCCGGCACCCAGTCCTTCTTCTGATAGAAGCCCTTGGCGACGTTCTCGCCGGTGGCGCCGCCGTTCTTGGCGGCCCAGTCGATCGCTTCCTTCATGTACAGCGCCGAGCAGACCGCCGCGATGTAGTGCACGGGGCGATAGACCTTGCCGGTCGGGTCGGACATCTTCGAGATCTCCATCACCGTCTTCATCCCGGGCGCATCGCCGCCCCAGCTCACCGCGGTGCGCAGCGGGAAAATCACGCCGTCGGCGGCATCGCCCGCGGTCTTGGCGGCGTTCTCGTCCATGCCCCAGACATTGCCGAGGAACTGCACCTCGGCGCCGGCGGTCTTGCAGGCCTTCATCACCGAGATGTTGGAGGCGGCGGTGTTGCCGAGATAGGCGTAGTTGGCGCCCGAGGATTTCAGGCTCAGGCACTGCGCGCTGTAGTCGCCCGGTGCGAGCGCGAACACCAGCGGCGGCAGCACCTCGAAGCCGAGCTCGGTCGCCATGGCTTCGCCGGCGGCCTTCGGCGCGTTCGGGTAGGGGTGGTTGGCGCCCATGTGGACGAACTTCGGCTTGCCTTGCTTGCCCTTGGCCTTCCAGTCCTCGGCCGCCCAGATCAGCATCGCCCGCAGCGAGTCCGAATAGCTCGGGCCGTAGAAGAAGTTGTAGGGCGCGGGCTTGGCCTTGCCGCTGACGCCTTCGGGATCGGTGAGCGCGGCGGCATAGGAGCCGGAGAGGTCGGGGATCTTGTCCTGGGCGAGGAAGCCGGTCAGCGCTTCGGTGTCCGCGGTGCCCCAGCCCATGATCGCGGCGACCTTGCTATCGGGCGCCGACCATTTCTTGTACAGCGCGATCGCACGCGGCACCTGGTAGCCGTAATCGTTGGTGTCGACATTGAGCTGCTTGCCGCCGACGCCGCCATTCTTGTTGACCCAGGCGAAGGTGTCCGCGATGGCCTGGCCGTAGGGCGTGCCGACGTCGGAGGTGCCGCCGGAATAATCGGCGAGATGCCCGATCGCGATCTGCGCCTGCGCGCTCGCCGAAAAGCCTGCGATCGTCAGTGCAAGTGATGCGGTGCTCAAAAGGGATTTTGTCTTCATTGGTTGCCTCCTCCTGTTTATTCGTTGGTTAGAGAGTTTGCCGCACTCAGTGCGAGAACGGGTAGAGTTTCCAATACGCCTTGATCTGCCGCCAGCGATGCGCGAGGCCGTCGGGTTCGAACATCAGGAACGCGATGATGATCACCCCGATCGCGATCTCGCGCAGGAAGGTGATGTTGTTGTTGAGCGACAGCGCCTTGTCGATCGCGCCGCCCTTGAGGGAGACGCTGAGGAATTCCATCGTCTCGGGCAGCAGCACCACGAAGGCGGTGCCCATCAGCGTGCCCATGATCGAGCCGGTGCCGCCGATGATGATCATGGCCAGGAACAGGATCGAGCGCTCGATGCCGAAGCCTTCCTGCGACACCACGAGCTGGTAGTGTGCATAGAGCGCGCCGGCGATGCCGGCGAAAAAGGCGGCCAGCCCAAATGACAGCGTGCGGTATTTGGTGAGGTTGATGCCCATGATCTCGGCGGAGAGATAATGGTCGCGGATCGCTACCAGCGCGCGGCCGTCGCGTGTGCGCATCAGATTGGTGACGAGGATGTAGCTCGCGACCACATAAGCCAGCACGACGTAGAAATATTGCCTGTCGCCGCGCAGCGTGTAGCCGAAGATCGAGAATGGATTGGCGCTGGCTGGCACCGATCCGCCGGTGAACCATTCCGCGCGGGAGAAGAAGTCGAGCAGGATATATTGCGCGGCGAGCGTCGCAATGACGAGGTAGAGCCCCTTCAGCCTCGCCGCCGGAATGCCGAAGACCAGCCCGACCAGCGCGGTGACGATTCCCGCGAGCGGGATCGCAAAAAACACCGGGATCGCCGCGTTGTTGGAGATGTAGGCCGAGGTAAAGGCGCCGAGCAGGAAGAAGGCAGCGTGCCCGATCGATATCTGTCCGGTGAAGCCGACCAGGATGTTGAGGCCGAGCGCTGCGATCGAGAAGATGCCGATCTGGATCAGGATGCTGAGCCAGTAGCCGCCGAGGACTTGCGGCACGAGGCACAGCGCCAGCACGCCGGCGATCGCAAAATTGCGGCTGGTCGTGGTCGGGAAGATCGTGGTGTCCGCCGCATAGGAGGTGCGGAAATCACCAGCAGGGATGAGGGCAGGGCCGGCCATGAATCAGATCCGCTCGATGTCGTGGGTGCCGAACAGGCCGTAAGGCTTGATCATCAGCACGATGATGAGGACGTAGAACGGCGCGATCTCGTAGAGATTGCCCCAGTGCAGATATTCGCTGTCGACATATTGCGCGATGTTTTCCAGCAGGCCGATGATGATGCCGCCGAGCACGGCGCCGCCGACGGAATCGAGCCCGCCGAGGATCGCTGCCGGGAATACCTTGATGCCGTAGGCCGCAAGTCCCGAGGACACGCCGTTGACGACGGCAACGACGACGCCTGCGACCGCCGACACGGTGGCCGAGATCGCCCAGGCCATCGCGAACACGCTCTTGACTGAAATGCCGAGCGACTGCGCGACCTGCTGGTTGAACGCGGTGGCGCGCATCGCAAGACCGTATTTGGAGGCGCGGAAGAACCAGGCCATGCCGATCATCATCGCGACCGAGACCACCAGGCTCATGACATAGACGGTCTGGATCTGGAGCCCGAGCAGACTGACCGACTGGCTCTCGAACACGCGCGGGAATGGCTGCGGATTGACGCCGAACATCCATTTCAGCGTGGCCTGGAGCACGGTGGAGAGGCCGATCGTCACCATGATCACGGAGATGATGGGTTCGCCGATCATCGGCCGCAGGATCAGGACCTGGATCGCGATGCCGAACACGAACATGAACACCAGCGTCATCGGCATGCCGATCCAGAACGGCACCTGGTATTTGGCGAGCAGCGTCCAGCACACCCAGGCGCCGACCAGCAGCAGCTCGCCTTGCGCGAAATTGACGACCTGCGTCGCCTTGTAGATCAACACGAACGACATCGCGACCACGCCGTAGAGCGTGCCGACCACGAGGCCGTTGACCAGGAGCTGGATGAGGAAGGCGGTGTTCATGTATGGTGGACCTTTCGCCTCTCCCCGCTTGCGGGGAGAGGCCGACGCGCAAAGCGCGGCGGGTGAGGGGGAGCCTCCGCATGCGAGGTGCAAATGAGTCCAAGACGGAACGCGCCAGAAGCCTGCGGGCGGCTTCGACAGACGCGGAGGGAGTGCTCTGGTATCGCCTGCGCGCCCGAAGGCTGAATGGCTATAAGTTCATTCGACAAGAACCGATCGGACCGTACACCGTAGACTTCATTTGCCGTGAAGCCCGCTTGATCATTGAGGTGGACGGCGGGCAGCATGCGGACAGCTCGCACGACGCCGTGCGCGATAGGTGGCTGACCGATCGCAACTATCGGATCCTGCGCTTCTGGAATAACGACGTATCGCGCAACTTGGCTGGCGTCCTCGAAACGATTGTCACCGCCCTCGCGGAGGCTCCCCCTCACCCGGATCGCTGACGCGCTCCGGCCTCTCCCCGCAAGCGGGGAGAGGCGAAGAGCAGCACCGTTCGCGACAGCAGGCCGCATCACTCCGCAGCCTCCGCCATATGCCCATGTCCGCCGAGATCCACCACGCGCAGCGTCGTGCGCACCCTCTGCGTGGTGCCGTCCTGGAAGCGGATCATTGTGTCGACGGGGATGTCGGCATCGCCGCGGTAGATGGCGTCGATGATCCCAGCGTATTTCTCGTTGATGACGCTGCGGCGCACTTTTCGCGTGCGGGTGAGCTCGCCGTCGTCGGCGTCGAGCTCCTTGTAGAGCAGCAGGAAGCGCGAGATGCGCTGGGCCGGCGGCAGCGTGGCGTTGACGGTCTCGACTTCCTTCTTGAGCAGCGCATAGACCTCGGGGCGTGAAGCGAGGTCGCTGTAGGTGGTGAAGGAGAGGCGGTTCTTTTCCGCCCATTTCGAGATGATGGAGTAGCGGATGCAGATCATCGCGGCGAGCGCGTCGCGGCCGGCGCCCAGCACCACAGCTTCGGCGATATAGGGCGAGAACTTCAGCTTGTTCTCGATGAACTGCGGCGAGAAGCGCTCGCCGCGCGAGGTCTCGGCGAGATCCTTGATGCGGTCGATGACGACGAGCTGGCGGTTGGCGTTGAAATAGCCGGCGTCGCCCGACAGCATCCAGCCGTCCTTGATGTCGGCAACGCTCGCTTCGGGGTTCTTGTAATAGCCGAGGAACATGTTGGGATGCCGCACCACGATCTCGCCGACGCCGTGGACGTCGGCATTGTCGATGCGGATCTCGACGCTGTCGGCCATCGGCACGCCTGTCGTATCAGGGTCGACCTTGCCTTCGGGATGCAGTGTGTAGGCCCCCAGCAGCTCGGTCTGGCCGTAGAGCGTGCGCAGCGGCACGCCCATGGCCTGGAAGAATTTGAAGGTATCGGGCCCTAGCGCCGCACCGCCGGTCGCGGCCGAGCGCAGGCGGGTGAAGCCGAGCCGGTCGCGCAGCGCGCGGAACAGGATCGCATCGGCAAAGCCCGAACGCTTGCCATCCGCGAGCGCGGCGAGACCCGTCTTCATGCCGACATCGAACAGGCGCTGCTTGAAGGGCGTGGCGTCCATCACCTTGGCGCGGACGTCGGCGGCGATCGATTCCCAGACGCGCGGCGCAAAGAGCACGAATGTCGGCGCGATCTCGCGTAGATCGTTCATCATCGTCTCGGGCTCTTCGACGAAGTTGATCTTCATCCGGCAGAGCAGGCCTTTGCCGAGCACATAGACCTGCTCCATGATCCAGGGCAGCGGCAGCACCGAAACGTATTCGTCGTCGGGGCCCTTCGGATCGAAGGCGAGATAGGTCGCGCAATGTCCGAGCACGCGGCCGGCGGCGAGCATTGCCAGCTTCGGATGCGAGGTGGTACCCGACGTGGTGCAGAGGATCGCGACATCCTCGCCCTTGGTCGCGTCGACGAGGCGATCGTACAGCTCCGGCTCGCGCGCGGCGCGGGCGCGGCCGAGTTCGGCGAATGTTTCCGCCGACATCAGCCTGGGATCGTCATATTTCCGCATGCCGCGCGGGTCGGAATAGATGATGTGCTTCAGCCGCGGCACGCGCTCGGCGAGCGCCAGCAGCTTGTCGACCTGTTCCTCGTCCTCCGCGAAGACGAGCCGCGCCTCGCCATAGGTGAGGAGATAGGCCGCTTCCTCGTCGAGCACGTCGCGATAAAGCCCGAGGCTCAATCCACTGATCGCATGCGTCGCCACTTCGGCCGCGACCCAGTCCGGCCGGTTGTCGCCGATGATGCCGATGACGTCCTCGCGTCCCAGGCCCAATTCGATGAGGCCGAGTGCAAAGTCGCGCACGCGATTGTTGTAGTCATTCCATGTGAAGATGCGCCACAACCCGAGATCCTTTTCGCGCAAGGCGATCTCGCTGCCGTGCTCCCTGGCGTTGAGCCGGAGCATCTTCGGATAGGTGTCGGCCTGCGCAACGCGGCCTGCGTAATCCATCATGCCGCGCTCTCCTGCGCCGGCGGGGCATCATCAGGGTCGACCAGCACCTCGTCCTCTTCGCCGAGATAGGCGCGCCTGACGTGGGGATCGGCGAGGACCGCGGCCGGATCGCCCTCGGCGATCTTGCGGCCGAAATCCAGCACCATGACGCGGTGGGAGATGTCCATCACCACGCCCATGTCGTGCTCGATCATCACCACCGTCATCCCGAACTCCTCGTTCAGGTCGACGACGTAGCGGGCCATGTCCTCCTTCTCCTCGAAGTTCATGCCGGCCATCGGCTCGTCGAGGAGGATCAGGCGCGGTTCCAGCGCCATCGCGCGCGCGAGTTCCACGCGCTTGCGCAGGCCGTAGGAGAGCGTGCCGGCGGGGGCTTTTCGCACCGACTGGAGGTCGAGGAAGTCGATGATCTCCTCGACCTTGCGGCGGTGCGCGAGCTCTTCCTTGCGCGCGCCGGTG
Source organism: Bradyrhizobium sp. GW821-FHT13H05 (assembly GCF_058804065.1). Lineage (NCBI taxonomy): Bacteria > Pseudomonadati > Pseudomonadota > Alphaproteobacteria > Hyphomicrobiales > Nitrobacteraceae > Bradyrhizobium > Bradyrhizobium sp. GW821-FHT13H05. The sequence continues at coordinate 248,682 of NZ_JBXAPO010000003.1, forward strand.
AGCCAGTACAGCGAGCCCGTGAGGAAATTGTTCTTTAGGAGGTGATGGCGGCCGACCATGATGTTGTCGAGCACGCTCATGTGGTGGAACAGCGCCAGATTCTGGAAGGTGCGGCCGATGCCGAGCGAGGCGCGGGCGTTCGGCGTCAGGCCGGTGATGTCACGCTCGCCATAGAACAGCTGGCCTTCGGTCGGCTTGTAGCGGCCGGAAATACAATTCACGATCGAGGTCTTGCCGGCGCCGTTCGGGCCGATGATCGAGAACAGCTCGCCCTCCCGGATGGCGAAGCTGACATCGGTCAGCGCACGGACGCCGCCGAATCGCAAGGACACGCCGCGCACTTCGAGACTGGTAGCCACCAAACGAATCCCTCCCGGTGATGGCGCATTCAGCGGCGCTCTTCGTCCGTACGTCGCGGGCAATCCTAGTACGGCCGTACCGGCGAGGCCATGCAGCAGATGGTCTCGACCGGAGCCGCACCGCTCTCGTTCCCGTTTGGGATCAAAAAGCCGCATCGCCCGAGGTGGCCCTCAATAAGGGAAAGCGCTATTGAGAAATGTCTCCCGGCTGACAATTCTGCGACAAAGTTTTTGGGGCGGCCGCGGCCTCCAATCTTTCGTTGGATAGCGGTCGGCATGGTCATGTTGCAGTGCAGCAGAAGAGTGGAGTGATCAGAACGGTGCGGCTGGCTTCGGGATCATGATTTCAGAGGATCAACTGAAGCGCGTCGCCGCCTGGTCGCGCGAGCTCACGCAAGCTGAGATCGAGGTCGCCCGTGCCGGCATCACGGAACGGTCTTACGGCACCGGCGAGACCGTGTTCATGCGCGGCGACACGTTCGACTATTGGGCCGGCATGGTCTTTGGCCTTGCCCGGATGGGCGGGGTCTCGCGCGACGGCAAGGAGACGAGCCTTGCCGGGTTGACGGCAGGGGCCTGGTTCGGCGAGGGCAGTGTGCTCAAGAACGAGCCGCGCCGCTACGACGTGGTCGCGCTGCGCAACAGCCGCGTCGCGCTGATGGATCGCACTGCCTTCATGTGGCTGTTCGAGAACAGCGTCGGCTTCAACCGCTTTCTGGTGCGCCAGCTCAACGAGCGGCTCGGCCAGTTCATCGGCATGCTCGAGGTCAACCGCACGCTCGATGCCACCGCACGCCTCGCCCGCGGCATCGCCTCGCTGTTCAACCCGATCCTCTATCCGGAATCGACCGCTCATCTGGAGATCACCCAGGAGGAGATCGGGGCGCTTTCCGGCATGTCGCGCCAGAACGCCAACCGCGCGCTGAACCGGCTGGAGAAGGAGGGGCTGCTGCGGCTCGAATATGGTGGCGTCACCATTCTTGATGTCGAGCGGCTGCGCGGGTACGGGGATTAGCGCGCATTGGCAGGCGCGTGCAGCGGCCAGAGGTCGGCGCGCCAGCGGATTGCGATCGCCAGCATCGCGATGAAGCCCGCGGCGGCATAGAGCGAGCCCGTCGCGGAATAGCCGATGATGTCGATCAGGCTGCCGGCCGCGAGCAATCCGAGCGGCAGGCCGTAGATCACCATCATGCGGACGCCCATCACGCGGCCGCGCAGATGCGCGCTGGCGGTGCGCATCAGGATCACGGCGGCCGAGATCATCGACATGCTCTGGGCGATGCCGGCGAGCACGAGGCAGGCCATTGCCACCGGCATCGTCCTGATCTCGACGAAGGCCAGCAGCATCGCGTACCAGGCCAGCGTCGCGCCGATCAGAAGCCGGGCAATGCGCAATCCGCCGACCAGGCTGAGCGTGATCGAGCCGATCAGCGAGCCGACGGCAAAACTCGCCGAGAGATAGCCGAGGCCGGTCTGGTCGGTGTGAAAGATTTCGCGCGCGATGTAGGGCAGCAATCCTCCGGTGAAGGGAAAGGCGGTGAGATTGGCCAGGAAGGCGACGCACAGCGCGGCGCCCATGCCCGGACCTTTCCAGGCGTAGACGATCCCTTCTTTCAGCTCGTCCAGGAATTTTGAAACGGCACGGCTGTTCGCCGGCAGATCAGTCGTGACGACGGACCTGTGCGGCCGGGTCAGGCAAGACATGAGAATTGCGGCCACGAAATAAAGGCTCGCGACCGCCGCATAGACGAGTCCAATGCCAAGCACGGCAAACAGTCCGGCGCCCGTCAGCGCTCCGGCAATGCGCGCGCTGTCCTGGGTCGTGCGTGACAGGCCGATTGCGCCGACCAACTGCTCGGCCGGCATGATGTCTGCGAGCAATGCGCTGCGAAGGCCGAGATCGGAGGAGCGGATCAGGCCCATGATCGTCACGATGATCATGACGTTGAACGGCGCCAGACGGCCGGTCAGCGCCAGCACCATGATGGTCGAGGCGAGCACCGTATAGGTAAGGCGCAGCATGACAAGGAGATCGCGATGACCGATGCGGTCACCGATCATCCCGAGCGCCGGTGCAACCAGCGTTCCGACATATTGCAGCGAGGCGAGAATGGTCAGCAGCAGCACCGAGCCGGTCTCGACCAGGATGTACCAGCCCAGCACCAGCGTCTCGATCTCGAACGCCCAGGAGGTGAGCAGGTCGGACGGCCACTGGAAGCGGTAGTTGCGGATGCGGAATGGTGCGAGTGCGGAAGGTCGCAGGCCTGTGCTCACGACGCGATGACGGGTGTCACGGCGATTCCCTTGCCCTTGTTGTTTCTTGTTTCTGTTCGGCAACGTAGCGCTGGCGATGTTCATGTCAATCGGAACTGCCGCAGGCCGCCCGCGCGTCCGGCTCCTAGCTAGCCCATCGTCGCGCTCGCACGCGTTTACAAAAGAGTATCGAAGGGAAACGTCCCGTTACAATGGGCGTGCTTACAATGAACATCGTGCAAGGTGCGTCGCGCCGAGAGCGGAAGGGAGTTCGGGAGGTATGTTGGAACAGATCTCGCGTCGCGGTATTTTCGCGCTCATTGGAGCGGCGGCAGCTCTCGTTGTGAATGAGGCTCGGGTCGAGGCCCAGCCGTTTCCTCCGCCTCCGCCTCCGCCCGGACCGCCGCCACCTCCACCGCCTCCCGGTTTTCGGCCTCCGCCACCGCCGCCACCTCGTCGTCGCCGATGGCGTCGCCCACCGCCGCCTCCACCTTTCCCGCCGCCTCCTCTTCGATAAGAGGCAGGTCGCATCAGCGGGCTGTGGCCGGCTTCCGCTCGGCGAGCGCGGCGGCCATCGCCGAGATCAACGGACGCATGAAATAGGCTTCATCGGCCGGCGAGACGTCAGTGCGCAGGCCGTGCGCGGCGAGCTCGCCCGAGACCGCAGGTCCCACCGAGGCGATCAGCGTGCGCTCGAAGCCTGTGCGCAGCTTCGCTTCGCTGCCATGCGCCTTGGCGGCTTCGATCAGGCGGCGGACCTGGCCGAGATTGGTCAGCGCGATGGAATCGATTCGTCCTTCCGCCATGTCGTCGATGGCGGCGACGATGTTGGAATCTGCTGCCTTGGAATCGTAGATGTAAGGCAGCACGGTATCGACCTCGGCGCCTTGCGCGGCGAGCGCGCCGGTCAGCGTGTTGTGGTCCTTGTCGGGATAGAGCTGGAGGCCGAGGCGGCGTCCCTTCAGGTCGAGCTTGCCCAGCATCTCGATCACGCCCTCGGTGGTCGGCTGCTCCGTGGTCTGCTGCGCCTCGAGCGAGATCTCCCGCAGCGCCTTGCCGGGCTTCGGCCCGCGGGTGAACTTTCGCGATCTGGCGAGGGAAGCGACCAAGGCCTGGTCGAGCCCACGGGTTCGCGCGAGCTTCATGATCCGCCGCAGGCCTTCGCCGGTCATCAGCACGAGATCGTCAAACGGCCTGCCGATGGCGCGGCGAATCCAGGCCTCGACCGGGGCGGGGTCTGGTGCATCCTCGATGGTGAACATCGGGCATTGCACGACCTCGGCGCCTTGCTCGGCCAGAAGCTTGGAAAACTGTGCCTCTTCGCGCGTTTCCAGGATCAGGATGCGGGTGCCGTTCAAGCGGTCGGCCATGGGGATGCTCCGGTCGGTCAAAATTGCAATGGACCATTCATCCTGGCTCCGCGGTTGGGATTGGCGCAAGGGCGGCGTCGGTGATAGAGCAGGGGTCAAATTGCGGGTTGTTCCGCGCACTGCTGCACAAACTTGATCCTGAGCCAATTCTTCAAAAGCCATGCCCGATCATCAATATGTCCTGACCCTGTCCTGTCCGGATCGCCCCGGCATCGTTTCGGCGGTGTCGACCTTCCTGGCGAATTCCGGACAGAACATCCTCGACGCCCAGCAGTTCGACGATGTCGAGACCAAGAAATTCTTCATGCGCGTGGTGTTCACCGCGGCTGATCTCGCCGTGGAGCTTTCAGCGCTCCAGACCGGCTTTGCCGCGATCGCCGAGCGTTTCGGCATGGCGTGGCAGATGCGCGATCGCGCCGCGCATCGCAAGGTGATGCTGCTGGTGTCGAAGTCCGACCATTGCCTGGTCGACATCCTCTACCGCTGGCGCACCGGGGAGCTGGCGATGGTTCCGACCGCGATCGTCTCCAACCATCCGCGCGAGGTCTATGCCGGGCTCGATTTCGGCGGCATCCCGTTCCACCATCTGCCTGTGACCAAGGAGACCAAGCGCGAGCAGGAGGCGCAGATCCTCGATCTCGTCGCCAGGACCGGGACCGATCTCGTCGTGCTCGCCCGCTACATGCAGATCCTGTCGGATGATCTCTCGGCCCAATTGTCGGGGCGCTGCATCAACATCCACCACTCGTTCCTGCCGGGCTTCAAGGGCGCAAAGCCCTACCACCAGGCCCATGAGCGCGGCGTCAAGCTGATCGGCGCCACCGCACATTACGTGACGCGCGACCTCGACGAGGGGCCGATCGTCGACCAGGACGTCGAACGCATCAGCCATCGCGACACGCCGGAAGATCTCGTCCGCAAGGGCCGCGACATCGAGCGCCGTGTGCTCGCCCGCGCGATCCGCTACCATCTGGACGACCGTGTCATCCTCAATGGCCGCAAGACCGTGGTGTTCATGGATTGAGTGACGCCCGTATTGTCGGTCTCGCTGGAAATACCCGCCGCAGATGAACATCAAGCTGATCGTCGAGTCCGGAAATGATTTCGCCGACAACGACAATCACGGCGACCGCGCGATCTTTGGTTGCACCGTGGCGCGGCTTCGCGAGGTATGGCCGGACTGCGAGATTCGCTGGATCACGGCGGAGGCGAACCTGGAGCGGGCACGGGGCGCCGGGGTTACGCCGATTTCCGCGAGCGAGCTTGCCTGTGACGCTGCCAGGACCGCGCTCCTGCGGGATTGCGATCTCGTGCTGGCGACGGGCGGCGGCTATTTCACCGACAGTTTTGCGTCGCACGCCTATAGGGTGCTGGACACGCTCGAAGCCGGTTTGCGGCTCGGCAAGCCAGCGGCGATTCTGAGTTGCGGCTTCGAGCCGACCAGCGACCGGCTCCTCACTGCGAAGATGCTGGCGGTCCTGCCGAAGCTCGGCCTGATCGTGTGCCGCGAGCCGCTTCAGAGTCCCGACGTGCTCCGCTCGGTCGGCGTTTCGGTTGACCGGCTCTGCATCGCCGGCGACGAAGCCGTTGCCTTCGCGTTCGACAGGCGCCCCGCGGCGCTCGGCGGCGGGCTTGGTATCAATCTGCGACGTGCCGATTATGCCGGTGTCGGCCTCGGCACCATCGCCGACCTCCGCGGCACGTTGCATGGCACGATCGCGGCGCTGGACGCGCCGATCGTTTCCGTTCCCATTTCGGCATTCGGTCCCTCTGACGTCGACGCCATCGACAGCGTGGTCGCCGATTTCGTCGACCGGGTCGATGATCGGCGCGGGCTCGGAACACCCGAGGACATCGTGGCGCGTGCCGGCGATTGCCGCCTGGTCATCACCGGCAGCTATCACGCGGCAGTGTTTGCATTGTCGCAAGGCGTGTCGGTGGTGGCGCTCGTCGGCTCGTCACACTATCGGTCGAAGTTCCGCGGTCTGCAGGCCGGGTTTTCCGGCACCGGCATTGAGATCGTCGAGCTGGGGCGGGCGAACACCGCTGCCGCCTTGACGCAAGCCATTGCGAGCGGCTGGCGAGACGCGCCCGCCGTTCGTGCGGATCTGTTGCGCGAGGCCGAGCGACAGGTCGGGCAAGCCCAAGAGGCCTACGAAAGGCTGCGCGGCCTCCTTGCCAAAGGGCGTCCGGCGGGGTTGGCTGCTGAGCTCAACCCTGTGAGGCGTGTTGCAGAGCCGGCATCAAATATGAGACCAGCAAAAATGCCTGAGACGATGCTGTCAAATTCTCTGCCTTCGCTCTCCGCCGGGGAGATCGATACCTTCCGAACGCAAGGCTATCTCGGACCGTTCACCGCCTTCGATCCGCAGCGGATGCAGCAGGCGCGGCAGACCATTCTGGAGCGTGTATTGACCACGCCAACGCGCTATTGCCCGTTCGGCCTGCGCGTCCGCCATCTCGACAGCAGGACCGTCTACGATCTCTGCTCCTCGCCGGAAATCCTCGGTCGCATGGCGTCGTTGTATGGTCCGGATCTCGTGTTGTGGAACTCGAACCTGTTCAACAAGCCGCCGGCCACGCCCGATCGGGTCGAGGAGTATCCCTGGCATCAGGACCACTACAATTGGAACATGGAGCCGGTGCTCAACATCTCGGCCTGGCTCGCAATCGGTGAGGCCACGGAGCAGAATGGCTGCGTGCAGGTGATCCCCGGCTCGCATCGCCAGATCGTTCCGCCGGTGATGGACACCAATCCGGACCTCTCCTTGCGCTTCGGCGGCGTGGCGTCCGATCCTCGCTTCGTCGATGAGACCAAGAAAGTCTCCCTGCCGCTCCGCTCCGGCCAGTTCTTCCTGTTCAACGAGCGTCTGCTGCATCACTCCAATCCGAACCGGACCAACGAGAACCGGCTGGGTTTGGCGATCCGGGTCACCGTGCCGATCGTCAAGGTGAGCGAGCCGTTTCCCTGTGTTTTGCTGAACGGCGAGGACAGGATGGGCTTCAATCGCTATGTCGAGCCGCCGCTCGATGAGCCCGACGCGGACTGGCTGGCCGCGCTGCCACTTAATCACGCCTTCGAGTTCGATCGGCCGATCCCGGGCATGGGCTGGCATCTGCTGGAGAACGACGGGCGCAATCGCTTCGCCTGGACGGGGCTGGAGCCGGCGGCATGGCTCGACTTCCGACCCGCAGGCATCGGCGATCATGTCGTGCGCTGGGAGGTCGTGCATGCGATCTCGCAGGCGGCGGTCGACAATGCCGTGCTGCGGGTCAATGGGATTGCGCTCGAAGTCCGGCGCGGTGAGGAAGGCGGCGTGGTCGTCTTGCAGGCCCGCGTTCCGGAGGTTGTGCTGGGGCGGCGCACTGATCGGATTCGGGTTCAGCTTGACGGCGAGGCGCTGCGCCCCTGCGACGTCAATCAGGGCAGCAGCGACAAGCGCCAATTGGGGCTCGGCGTTCGCCACGTTTCGCTCACCCCGGTCGGTAGCTAGCTAGCGAACCGCGCCGGACGACGTGGCGCCCGTTGCACCCTTCTGCGCCTGCTCTTCCTTCTCGCGATCGGCCGCCGGCAGCAGCCGCTTGCGCTCGCGCTCCTTCATGTAGGCCTCGTATTGCGGTGTGCCTGGCCGTGGCGGCGCGTCCGCCGGCAAGCCGCCGGCCCATTGCGGGACGTAATCGCCCATCCCGGCCGAGAGCTTCTCGTTGACCGTGCCGCAGCCGGACAGCCCCGCGGCAAGGGCTGCGAGGATCAGAAGGGTACGGAAAGGTTTGGGCATTGTGTGGGCGCGCGCGAGTTGGACGCCAGCTTGGGCTGGCGCCGGGAGAGTAGCCTTCAACAAGGTAAAATAGACTTATTCGAGGTAGGTAATCAGCTACCGAGGTGCGGCCGGCCGAGGCCGCGCCGATGTGCGAATTCTCCAGAAGAAAGACGAAATCTTCCATCCCTGCGGTCGGCCACGCCAGTAGACTGCGACGGGCGGCTCGCGACAAATTGGCTTGGTCGGCAGAGGGGCTTTTTCGTTGACAGGTCCATTTTGTTTGTACAATCGTACAAATAAAAGCGGCCAGGATCGGGGCGTTCGGGTTACCCCGGCGTAACCGCGACGTCGCTCCCCGCGTCGGCGATCGGTACGCCCGGCTTGCGCCGAATGGTCGCCGAACGTCCGATTGACAAGCGGGGCGCCGAGGACGCCATGTGGCGCGCGATAGGGCTCGCGCGTGAGCTAAAGTGAGGCAAGGACCGGGCACTCGGTTCGCCGCACAAGAGGTCAGGAATCAAGGGGAGGGACACTCTGATGTTCGAACGCAAACAATTTTCTTGGGCCGCCGCGGTGGCCGCCGTCGCGGGCCTCGTGGCCGTCGCACCGGCCAAGGCCGAGGACAGCGTCAAGGTCGGCCTGATCCTGCCGATGACCGGCGGTCAGGCCTCGACCGGCAAGCAGATCGAGAACGCGATCAAGCTCTACATGCAGCAGAAGGGCGACACCGTCGCCGGCAAGAAGATCGAGATCATTCTCAAGGACGACGCTGCGATCCCCGACAAGACCAAGACCGCCGCGCAGGAGCTGATCGTCAACGACAAGGTCAATTTCATCGCCGGCTTCGGCGTGACGCCGGCAGCCCTTGCTGCCGCGCCGCTGGCGACGCAGGCCAAGATTCCGGAAGTCGTGATGGCGGCCGGCACCTCCATCATCACCGAGCGCTCGCCGTATATCGTGCGCACCAGCTTCACGCTGGCGCAGTCCTCCACCATCATCGCCGACTGGGCGGTGAAGAACGGCATCAAGAAGGTGGCGACGCTCACCTCCGACTACGCGCCCGGCAATGACGCGCTGAACTTCTTCAAGCAGAATTTCACCGCCGGCGGTGGCGAGGTGGTCGAAGAGGTCAAGACGCCGCTCGCCAACCCCGACTTCGCGCCGTTCCTCCAGCGCATGAAGGATGCCAAGCCCGACGCGATCTTCGTGTTCGTGCCGGCCGGCCAGGGCGGCAACTTCATGAAGCAATATGCCGAGCGTGGCCTCGACAAGGCCGGCATCAAGGTAATCGGGCCGGGCGACGTCACCGACGACGACCTGCTGAACAACATGGGCGACGCCGTGCTCGGCACGGTCACCGCGCACCTCTATTCGGCGGCGCACCCGTCGGCGATGAACAAGGACTTCGTCGCGGCCTACAAGAAGGCCTACGGCAACCGTCCGGGCTTCATGGCGGTGAGCGGCTATGACGGCATCCACCTGATCTACGAGGCGTTGAAGAAGACGGGTGGCGACACCAATGGCGACAAGCTGATCGAGGCCATGAAGGGCCAGAAGTGGGAGAGCCCGCGCGGCCCGATCTCGATCGACCCCGAGACGCGTGACATCGTGCAGAACATCTACATCCGCAAGGTCGAGAAGGTCGACGGCGAGCTCTACAACGTCGAGTTCGCGACCTTCGAAGCCGTCAAGGATCTTGGCAAGACGAAAAAATAGGGACGTGTTGTTTGCGTAGCGCGCCACGAACTCGCTGCACCTCTCCCGCTTGCGGGAGAGGTCGGCGCAAAGCGTCGGGTGAGGGCTCTCTTCTCATTGGGAGTCCCTCTGCGGAGACACCCTCACCCCAACCCTCTCCCGCAAGCGGGAGAGGGAGTGCAGCACGGCCCTTCGCCACACTTGAGATGACCTTCGACCCGCGATGACCTCAATCCTCACCAACCTGTTCGATGGCGTAGCCTACGGCATGCTGCTGTTCGTGCTCGCCTGCGGGCTCGCGGTCACGCTCGGCCTGATGAACTTCGTCAACCTCGCCCATGGCGCTTTCGCCATGGCTGGCGGCTATGTCTGCATGGTGCTGGTCAACCGGATGGGCTGGCCGTTCTTCGCCGCGCTGCCGCTCGCCTTTGTTTCGGCTGCCGCGATCGGCATTTTGCTCGAGCGCACGCTCTACCGCCATCTCTATACGCGCAGCCATCTCGACCAGGTGCTGTTCACGATCGGCCTGACGTTCATGTCGGTCGCTGCCGTCGATTACATCCAGGGCTCCTCGCGCGTCTTCATCAATTTGCCGGCCGCGCTGCAGGGCCAGTTCGACCTGTTCGGCGTCGGCATCGGCCGCTACCGGCTGATGATCATTGTGATCTGCGGCCTGCTCACCGTCGCACTTCAGATGGTGCTGGCCAAGACGCGCTTCGGCAGCCGGCTGCGCGCTGCGGTCGATGATCCCCGTGCCGCGAGCGGCCTCGGCATCAACGTGCCGCAGGTGTTCGCTTTCACCTTCGCATTCGGTTGCGGGCTTGCCGGCCTCGGTGGCGCGCTCAGCGCCGAGATCCTCGGTCTCGATCCGTATTTCCCGCTGAAATTCATGATCTACTTTTTGATCGTGGTCACCGTCGGCGGCTCGTCCTCGATCACCGGCCCGTTCCTGGCTTCGCTTCTGCTCGGCATCGGCGACGTCGCCGGCAAGTATTATGTGCCGAAGATGGGCCCCTTCGTGATCTACACCATGATGATCGTGATTCTGATCTGGCGCCCGAACGGCCTGTTCGGCCGCACGGCCGCGCGTTGAGTTTGCCGATGAGCGCTTCTTCTGACGTCGGTTATCACGCCCAGCGCCAGGCGCGCTGGCATTATGGCGAAGCCGCCTTCTGGCTGATCGTGCTGGCCTGCGGCTTTGCATTTCCCAACCGCTATCTGATCATGACCGACATTCTGCGGCTGGCGCTGTTCACGATGTCGCTCGATCTGATCCTCGGCTATGCCGGGATCGTCTCGCTGGGCCACGCCGCTTTCTTCGGCGTCGGCGCCTATGCCGCGGGGCTGCTGGCGCTGCACGGCATCGTCAACGAGCCGGTGCTGGCGCTGATCGTCGCCGGGCTCGCCGCGATGGTGCTCGGCTTTGCCACCAGCTTTCTGGTGATCCGCGGCGTCGACCTGACACGCCTGATGGTGACGCTGGGCATCGCGCTGCTGCTGGAGGCGCTCGCCGAACGCTTCTCCAACATCACCGGCGGCACCGACGGCCTTCAGGGCATCGAGATGCAGCCGATCTTCGGCGAGATCCCGTTCGACATGTTCGGCAAGGCCGGCTTCTTCTATTCGCTGGCCGTGCTGTTCGTGCTGTTCCTGTTCGCCCGCCGCGTCGTGCATTCGCCGTTCGGCCTGTCGCTGCGCGCGATCAAGAACAATCCGCTGCGCGCCGCCGCGATCGGTATTCCCGTCAACCGCCGGCTGATCGCGATCTACACCCTCGCAGCGTTCTATGCCGGCATCGCGGGGGCGCTGTTCACGCAGACCACCGCGATCGCCTCGCTCGACGTGTTCGCCTTCGAGCGTTCGGCCGATCTGATGCTGGTGCTCGTGATCGGCGGCACCGGTTATCTCTATGGCGGGCTGATCGGCGCGGTGATCTTCCGCATGCTCCAGGAATTGTTCTCCACCATCACCCCGCAATACTGGCAATTCTGGATCGGACTCGTGCTGGTCGTGATCGTGCTGGTCGGTCGCCAGCGCCTGCATCGCTGGGCGCTGTACGTGCCGAACCTGATCATCAAGCAGTTTGCGGGCCGCAAGGCGGTCGTCGCCGTGCCGGAGAGCGATGCATGACCATCGCGCTCGAAACCCAGAACCTCGAAAAGCAGTTCGGCGGCCTGCGCGTCACGCGCGATCTGTCCCTGAAGATCGAGCAGGGCGCTCGCCACGCGCTGATCGGCCCGAACGGCGCCGGCAAGACCACCGTCATCAACCAGCTCACCGGCGTGCTCAAGCCGAATAGTGGCCGCATTCTGCTCGAAGGCGAGGACATCACCGATCTGCCCGTGCACAAGCGCGTGCTGCGCGGCCTGTCGCGCACCTTCCAGATCAACCAGCTCTATCCCGACCTGACCCCGCTCGAGACCATCGGCCTTGCCGTTTCCGAACGCCTCGGCCATGGCGGTGACTGGTGGCGGAGGATGGGCACGCGCAGCGACGTCAACGGCGAGATCGCCGATCTCCTGACGCGCTTCCATCTGCTCGACGTCATGAACGAACAGACGGTGACGCTGCCTTACGGCAAGCAGCGCCTGCTCGAGATCGCGGTCGCCATCGCGGCCAAGCCGCGCGTGCTGCTGCTCGACGAGCCCGCCGCCGGCGTGCCCGAGAGCGAGCGTCACGACATTCTCGCCGTCGTCGGCAGCCTGCCGCGCGACGTCACGGTGCTGCTGATCGAGCACGACATGGATCTCGTCTTCTCCTTCGCTGACCGCATCTCGGTGCTGGTCTCAGGTGCGCTGCTGACCGAAGGTCCGCCCGAGCAGGTCGCGCGTGACCCGCAGGTGAAGGCCGTCTATCTCGGCGAGGAGGCGGTCAATGTCTGACCTGCTCGCGATCGACGCCCTGCGTGCTGGCTACGGCGAAGCCGTGGTTCTGCCGAAGATGACGCTGAATCTCGCCGAGGGTCAGGTGCTGGCGCTGCTCGGACGCAACGGCACTGGCAAGACCACGCTGATCAACTCCATCGTCGGCGTCACCCGCCGCTTCTCCGGCACGGTCGCGCTCGCCGGCACCGATGTGACCGCCTTGAGGCCCGACCAGCGGGCGCGCGCCGGCATCGGCTGGGTGCCGCAGGAGCGCAACATTTTCCGCTCGCTGACGGTCGAAGAGAACATGACTGCGGTGGCGCAGCCCGGCCCCTGGACGGTCGAGAGGGTCTACGAGATGTTTCCGCGGCTGAAGGAGCGGCGGGGCAATTTTGGCAACCAGCTCTCCGGCGGCGAGCAGCAGATGCTGGCGATTGGCCGTGCGCTGACGCTTAACCCGAAAGTCCTGCTGCTGGACGAGCCGACCGAGGGCCTGGCCCCCATCATCGTCGAGGAGCTGTTGAAGGCGATCGGGGCCATCACCCGGGCGGGCGGGATCTGCTCGATTATCGTCGAGCAGAATGCGCAAAAGATTCTGGGGCTCGCCGACCGTGTTGTGATATTGGAGCGCGGAACGATCGTCCACGACGCCCCGAGCGCCGCGCTGAAGGCCGACCCGTCGGTCCTGGAGCGCCACCTCGGCGTCGCGGGGGCGGCGGCCCACTAAAAATTCTCGGGAGTTCAAGAATGCAGCGAACCAAAGCCCCCTTCCGCGCCGACGAGGTCGGCAGCCTCCTGCGCCCCGCCAAGATCAAGGAAGCCCGCAGCCGTCTTGAGAAGGGTGAGATCTCGGCCGACGATCTGCGCAAGATCGAGGACATGGAGATCGAGAAGGTCGTGCACAAGCAGGCCTCGGTCGGGCTGAAGCTCGCGACCGACGGCGAATTCCGCCGCTCCTGGTGGCATTTCGACTTCCTCGCCAAGCTCACCGGCTGCGAGCTGTTCCACCCCGAGTCCGGCATCCAGTTCGCAGGCGTGCAGACCCGTCATGACGCTGTCCGCGTGATCGGCAAGCTCGACTTCCCCGACGACCACCCGATGCTGGACCATTTCCGCTTCCTGAAGAAGTCCGCCGACCAGGCCCACGTCACCGCCAAGATGACGATCCCGTCGCCGGCCGTGCTGCACTTCCGCGGTGGCCGCAAGGCGATCTCCAAGGACGTCTATCCCGATCTCGACGCGTTCTACGAGGATCTCGGCAGGACCTACCGCAAGGCCGTCAAGGCGTTCTACGACGCCGGCTGCCGCTATCTCCAGTTCGACGACACTGTCTGGGCCTATCTGTGCTCGCCGGACGAATTGCAGAAGGCGCGCGAGCGCGGCGACACTCCAGACGGTCTCCAGCAGATCTATGCGCGCATCATCAACTACGCGCTGGCCGAGAAGCCCGCCGATATGGTGGTGACGACGCATGTCTGCCGCGGCAATTTCCGCTCGACCTGGATTTCCTCGGGTGGTTACGAGCCCGTGGCCGAGACCATGCTCGCCGGCACCAATTATGATGGCTACTTCCTCGAATACGACAGCGACCGCGCCGGCGGCTTCGAGCCGCTGCGCTTCCTGCCCAAGGGCAACAAGGTCGTGGTGGTCGGTGTCATCACCTCGAAGTTCGGCGAGCTCGAGAAGAAGGACGACATCAAGCGCCGTCTCGAGGAAGCTTCCAAGTTTGCGCCGCTGGAGCAGCTCGCACTGTCCCCGCAATGCGGCTTCGCTTCGACGGAGGAGGGCAACATCCTCTCCGAGGAAGAGCAGTGGGCCAAGCTCGGCCTTGCGGTGGAGATCGCGAAGGAAGTTTGGGGCAACTAGGCTCCGCGGGCTCACTGTCATTCCCCGCGAAAGCGGGGAATCCAGTACGCCGCGGCTTATTGATTCAATCAGTTACGGCTCGGAGTACTGGATCGCCCGGTCAAGCCGGGCGATGACACTTGAGGGTGGAGCTACGGTGTTCCACAGTGATGAGGACACCCGCCCTCACTTCTCCGCCAGATAAACCTCGCCCAGCAGCGACGAGTTCGACCAGGGCACTTGCTTGCTCTTCGTGCTCGAGACCACCTCCGCCCGCACCCGCGTGAGCATCTGCTGCACCTCCAGCCCGGGCGTGCCGATATGGCGTGACAGGGCGGCGGAGAAAGGCGAGTTGGCGCCTTCGCCGTCGAGTGCGACCTGGCCCGGCGCGGTGGCGAACGCGATCAGCGTGCCGGCGCCCAGCGTCGCTCCGGTGCCGAGGCTCGATGGTGCGGCGAGGCCCGAGGCGCCCTCGATGCCGCGATTGGTACCGGCGGACGCGACCTGCTGCGCCATCGGATTGTTGCGGCAGGCATCGAAGATCAGGATGTTGGTGCGGACCTGGTCGTCGAGGCCGGCCATGATCGTGTCCATGTCGATCATCGCCTCCGTCATGCCCGTGCCCGGCTTGAGCTCGACGTCGACGGGAATGAGATAGTTGCGGCCGTCGACCTGCACGCCGTGACCGGCATAGTAGACCACGGCGACCTGCGCCCGCGCAGCCTCGCGCAGGAAGTCGCGCGTCATCTTCTGCATCGCCGCGCGGTCGAGATCGACGCCCTCCGACACGGTGAAGCCGATGTCGCGCAGGCTCCTGGCGACGGCGCGCGCGTCGTTCGGCGGATTGGGCAGCGCCTTCACATGCGCATAGGCGCCATTGCCGATGATCAGCGCCACGCGGATGCCGCGAACGACCGGAGCAGGCGAGGGCGCGGGTGCCGCGCCGGTCTGCTGCGGGGCAGGAGGCGTTGCCGGCTGCGTCGGAGGCGAGGGCGCATCGCGCGGAATCGGCACGGCTGCATCGGTCACCAGCGACAGTCGCACTTTCGCGGTCGCCTGGTTGGACTTGCTGCCGGCATCGGAAGCCACGATCGCGAGCGTCGCCTTGTAGTCCTCGCGTGCACGTGCGTAGTCGCCCTTCGCTTCATAGGCCAGCGCGCGATGGGTGTAGCCCGAGATCAGCACGCTGTTCGGCGGCGTCATGATGTTGACCGGCGGCTTCTCCTTGGTGAGCCGGATCGCCTCGCTTCCATCGGCGATGGCGCGGTCGAGATCGCCCCTGGCACGCCAGATTGCGGTGCGGTTGATCAGCGGCTGCGGCAGCGTCGGATCGAGCCGGATCGCCTGGTTGATGTCGGCGAGCGCCCCGTCGAGGTCGCCGAGCGCTTCCTTCGCGATGCCGCGGTTCTGGAACGAGAACGCCGATCTCGGATCCGACTTGATCGACATGTCGTAGTCGGCGATCGCCTTGGTGTAATCGCCCTTGCCGCGCCAGGCATTGCCGCGATTGTGGAAAATGATGCCGCTTGGCGGGCCAAGCTTCAGGGCATCGTCGAAATCGGTGATCGCGATGTCGTAGTCGCCCTTGTCGTAGTAGGCCGATCCCCGGAGATTGTAGGCCGCCTGGCTCGGCTGGAGCCGGATCGCTTCAGTGGTATCGGCGATGACCTTGGCGTAGTCGCCCTTCTTGTTCCAGCCCACGGCGCGCCAGAAATACACGGTCGCGAGCTGTTCGCCCTTAAACACCTTCAGCGCGATGATCCTGGTGCAGGCGTCGACCATCTGGTCGGCCGGCGTGGTCTCGGTGGTGCAGAGCGGACCGAGCTGGCTGCGCGCCTGCGCGAACGCGGAGGCTGACCACAGTGCGGCAGTAAGCAGGCAGAGCGCGACGAGCAGGCGGCGCATGGTGATCGTCCCGTCAGAGAAGAAGCGCTTGTTTGTTGCCCGGCCGCGCTGAGGGGTTCACCCCATGCACCGTCGCAGGGGCAAGAATTTGATTCCCTATTTCCCCAGTGGGCAGAATTTGTTAAGAGGCAGTCTCAAATCCTCCTGCCCACTGTCGTCCCACTGATGAAAAACGACGAAATCCTGAGCCAGATCACGGAGTTCTGCCGCAAGGCGGGCATGGCGGAATCGACGTTCGGCCGGCGCGCGGTCAACGATGGGAAGCTCGTGCATCGCCTGCGCGAGGGAAAGCGCATCACCATCGACACGCTGGACCGGATCCAGGCCTACATCGCCGCATCGACCACCGGCGGCCTGCCGCCGCCGCGGGGGCTTCAGGTGCCGCCGGAAAAGCGCGATCCGCGCAGCAATTTCCGCTTCTTCGAGAACCGGCAGAAATACCTGTTGTTCGTCCACACCTGCAGCGAGAAGCGGGTGGTTGCCGAGCGCGTTGCGCTGGAACTCACCAGCATCCATCCCCGGCCGCCGGCGCTGCGTGTGTTCGACGCCGGCGTCGGCGACGGCTCGGTGCTGGCGCGCGTCCTGCGCTCGATGCACCAACGCTTTCCTCACATGCCGTTCTACGTCGCAGGCAAGGAGCTCAGCCTGGAGGACGTCCGGCTCACGCTGGACAAGGTCCCGGACCGGCTATTCGAGCATCCGGCCTCGGTGTTCGTTTTCACCAACATGCATTACGCGGAGGCGCCTTGGCTTACGCCGAACTCACCCACGGCTGCCGCCGCCACTGTGTGGCACGATGTGCCGCTAAGGGGAGCCTCATCCGGCGATTTCGAGACGCAGATTGCGGAGCTGAAGCCGTTTCTGGAGCAGAACTGGCGCGCGGCCATCAGCCCGCGTACCGGTATGCCACTGTACGAGCGGCCGGTCGTGCTGGTGCTCTACCGCGAGGACCAGAGGTTCCTGCTGGATTCGACCATTCCGCGGCCGGGCCAGACCGAGGCCAATTTCGACCTTGTCATTGCCTCCCAGCCATACCGTGCTTTGTCCTCGGTCAATTTCCGGGCGAAGCGGATCATCGCACCTCTCGCGCGGGCGTTGCGGCCGGGTGGCCGCCTGATCGGAATTCACTCCCATGGCCAGGATCCGGGCATGGAAATGATCCAGGCGATTTGGCCTGGAGAAAATCCTTTCGCAGTGAGCCGCCATGAGCTATTGCGCGCCGTTAAGTACGAACTCGGATCGTTGGGACGCGACCTGAATTTTAATGTTTACGCGGACAACCGCTCGATCTTCAGGTATGATATGGAAGCTCTGCCCAACGAGGTAACGGGAACGATCGGAACCTCGACGGCCTTTGCAGCGTGGAATGCGGCAGTCTATGTCGCCCAGATTGAGGACGACCGGTTGGCAGATATGACTCAAAACGGCCGCACTCTGGACGCCGCCCGAGACGTGCTGCGGAAGTACAACGGGCTCTGGTTTCTCGACGAGTCCTACGTCATCTCGCGACGGCGTGACTGACATCATCCAAGGTTAAACATCGCAAACGCCCGCCGGCTTAGCGGCGGAACTAAGGGGTTACTGATGCGCGCGTCCTATCTCTTCACCAGCGAGTCCGTGTCCGAGGGCCATCCCGACAAGGTCTGTGACCGGATCTCCGATGAAATCGTCGATCTGTTCTACCGCGAAGGGCCGAAGGCCGGCATCGATCCTTGGGCTATCCGCGCCGCCTGCGAAACGCTCGCGACCACCAACAAGGTCGTGATTGCCGGCGAGACCCGCGGTCCATCGTCCGTCACCAACGAGCAGATCGAGGGCGTCGTGCGCGCCGCGATCAAGGACATCGGCTACGAGCAGGACGGCTTCCACTGGCAGAAGGCGGACATCGAGATCCTGCTGCATCCGCAGTCGGCCGACATCGCCCAGGGCGTCGATGCGCTGCAGCCGGGCGAGGTCAAGGAAGAGGGCGCGGGCGACCAGGGCATCATGTTCGGTTACGCCACCAACGAGACGCCTGATCTGATGCCGGCGCCGATCTTCTACGCCCACAAGATCCTCCGCCTGATCTCTGAAGCCCGCCACTCCGGCAAGGAGAAGGTGCTCGGCCCCGACTCCAAGAGCCAGGTCACCGTGCAGTACGAGAACGGCAAGCCGGTCGCCGTGCGCGAGATCGTGGTCTCGCACCAGCATCTGGTCGAGGACATCTCGTCCAAGCAGATCCGCGACATCGTCGAGCCCTATGTGCGCGAGGCGCTGCCGAAGGACTGGATCACGCCGAAGACCATCTGGCACATCAACCCGACCGGCAAGTTCTTCATCGGCGGTCCTGACGGCGACACCGGTCTCACCGGCCGCAAGATCATCGTCGACACCTATGGTGGCGCGGCCCCGCATGGCGGCGGCGCGTTCTCCGGCAAGGATCCGACCAAGGTCGATCGTTCAGCTGCCTACGCTGCGCGCTACGTCGCCAAGAACATCGTTGCCGCCGGTCTTGCCGATCGCTGCACGCTTCAGCTCGCTTACGCCATCGGCGTGGCGCGTCCGCTGTCGATCTACATCGACACCCACGGCACCGGTAAGGTGTCGGAGGATCAGCTCGAGAAGGCTGCCGCCAAGGCGATGGACCTCACCCCGCGCGGCATCCGCTCCCATCTCGACCTCAACCGTCCGATCTACGCGCGCACCTCGGCCTACGGCCATTTCGGCCGCACGCCGGACAACGAGGGCGGCTTCTCCTGGGAGAAGACCGACCTCGTCGAGCCGCTCAAGCGCGCGCTCTAGTGCACTTGCGTCATTCCGGGGCGCTGCGACAGCAGCGAACCCGGAATCTCGAACTTCCGGATTCCGGGTTCGCTCGTTTCACGGGCGCCCCGGAATGACGAGTCAAACAAACAGGAACCCCCAATGAACGCGAAGCCCGGCTTCACCGATTACATCGTCAAGGACATTTCGCTCGCCGATTTCGGCCGCAAGGAACTCTCGCTCGCCGAGACCGAGATGCCCGGCCTGATGGCCACCCGCGAAGAGTTCGGCCCGAAGCAGCCGCTCAAGGGCGCGCGTATCGCCGGCTCCCTGCACATGACGATCCAGACCGGCGTGCTGATCGAGACGCTGGCCGCACTCGGCGCCGACATTCGCTGGGTCTCCTGCAACATCTATTCGACGCAGGACCACGCCGCCGCGGCGATCGCGGCCGCCGGCATTCCGGTGTTCGCGGTCAAGGGCGAGACGCTGAAAGATTACTGGGACTACACTGCAAAACTGTTCGACTGGCACGGCGGCGGTCACCCGAACATGATCCTCGATGACGGCGGCGACGCCACCATGTACGTCCATCTCGGTCTGCGCGCCGAGAAGGGCGACACCGCCTTCCTCGACAAGCCCGGCTCCGAGGAAGAGGAAGTCTTCTTCGCGCTTCTGAAGAAGCAGCTCAAGGAAAAGCCGAAGGGCTATTTCGCCGCGATCGCTGAGAGCATCAAGGGCGTGTCCGAAGAGACCACCACGGGCGTGCATCGTCTCTACGACATGCAGAAGGCAGGCACGCTGCTGTGGCCGGCCATCAACGTCAACGACAGCGTCACCAAGTCGAAGTTCGACAACCTCTATGGCTGCCGTGAATCGCTGGTCGACGGCATCCGCCGCGGCACCGACGTGATGATGTCGGGCAAGGTCGCGATGGTTGCGGGCTTTGGCGACGTCGGCAAGGGCTCGGCCGCCTCGCTGCGCCAGGCCGGCTGCCGCGTGATGGTGTCGGAAGTCGATCCGATCTGCGCGCTGCAGGCCGCGATGGAAGGCTACGAGGTCGTGACCATGGAAGACGCCGCCCCGCGCGCCGACATCTTCGTCACCGCCACGGGCAACAAGGACATCATCACCATCGAACACATGCGCGCGATGAAGGATCGCGCCATCGTCTGCAACATCGGTCACTTCGACAACGAGATCCAGATCGCGGGTCTGCGTAACCTGAAGTGGACCAACATCAAGCCGCAGGTCGACGAGATCGAATTCCCCGACAAGCACCGCATCATCATGCTGTCGGAGGGCCGCCTCGTGAACCTCGGCAACGCCATGGGCCATCCGTCCTTCGTGATGTCGGCCTCCTTCACCAACCAGACGCTGGCGCAGATCGAGCTTTACGCCAACAACAAGGACGGCAAGTACAAGAAAGAAGTCTACGTGCTGCCGAAGTCGCTGGACGAGAAGGTCGCACGCCTGCATCTCGCCAAGATCGGCGTCAAGCTCACCGAGCTGCGCAAGGACCAGGCCGACTACATCGGCGTGAAGCAGGAAGGTCCGTACAAGAGCGACCACTACCGGTACTGATCTGTTGATCACTCGATCATCGACGCAAAGCCCCGGAGCGATCCGGGGCTTTTTTGTTTCGGCCCGTGTGCTTGATGCCGAAGGCAAACGCGTTGGTGATCGAGAGTTTGCTCATGGCCAGCGTGGCCAACGGAGTCTATCCCACCAAGGTCGAGTTCAATTCCGAGCCGATCCGCCTGACTTTCGATGCCTCGAAGGCGGTTTGGGGTGACAAGTACTCGCACTTCGTGGACGTCTGGGTCGTCTGTCGCTACTGGCAGCCCGTAGGGCGGATTAGCGCCAGCGTAATCCGCCATCCACGCCGCGAGCATCACCTGCGTGATGGCAGGTCACCGCTTCCTTCCTTGCCGGCGGCCAGGTCGCCACCGCAGAGAACCAGCAGCCGCCGGGAACGAAGGCGCGACGATAGTTGGGCATGTTGGGTACGATAGCGCAGGAGCCGGCGATGTCGTAGTCATGGCGGATTACGCGACGCTAATCCGCCCTACGGGCTACTCTGCTGCAAACGGCTTTAGCGCTGTGCAAGTGTTCACTCGTGAGAGCACCGACGTGTCTCTCATCCAAGGACCAATCAACAGCGGTGCTGTGGAACAAAAATTTCTCCCCGGCGTCAACAACCTTGGAGTAAACATACTCGGTCGAGGAGATGCAGGAGCAATCGGAGGTCTGGTTGGGGCGTCGGATTCGGCTGTACGTAGTCGCAAATGAGCGCGTCAAGATGATGTCCTCAGGTAAGTCTATGGCGGATGATACGAGAAAGAGCCCGTCTGAAGTTGTAAGATTATGTAAGAACGAACTGGCTGCTTCGGGCTTTACTGATCGAAAGGAGAGGACGATTTGGCGGCGGACAAATCTGAAATTCGATGTTCTCAAGTTCGATTTTATTCCACGTGCACGCAGCGAGAAGTGGCGAGTGCCTCCGGGGTCATTCGGTATTGAGCCAAGCTGCCTCTTCCCCTTCCTGCCGCGCGCAGGACATGCGCCAACCGACGGGCTCCAACCCGAAAAGGGTTTTGGCCAGGTCCGCCTATCGATCCGGGACGAAATATCGCAACGAGCAGATAAGGCTCCCAAGATTTGGTGCGCGAGCGACGAAGCTGCCGTAAAGGACGTTCTCGATACCATCAACAATAAGGTTCTTCCGTTCTTCCATCGGTTCGAGGACCCGGAAGAATTGTTCCGAACCCTTCTCGAAGATGAAGACGCCATTGGTCGTGAGGGCATCTGGGATTTCGGCAAGAAGCGATCTCCAAAGCGCCTTCTATACACGGGATTTGCCGCAATCGAGTGTGGCAAGTGGGATTTGGCAGTTTCCAGTCTGCTATCCTGCAAAGAGAAGGTTATGGAAATTCCGGAACCTGTAGGCCGATCGGTTCAGACGGAATACGTGCCTTACATTGAAGAGGGGATAGACTGCGCCAAGAACAAGTGCGCATGGAATTACGGTGCGGTGACACCGGTGGGGGTATTACGGTGACCTTGTTGGACTGCACCCCTGAAGTGAGCCACGATAATTCCAGTGACTGCGCTCAGGTGCATATCGCGCTGCCCGTCTGCAAGGTCGGCTCTCTGGAGCAGGGATTGCGCGCGCATCGCCCGCGGCGACTGGCTAGCCGCGTTTCAAGTGTGCAATGATGGCATACTACCACTGTTTTGCCCGACGCATCAAGCGATATTCGAAAAAGACGAAATTTCATCGATCTGAATCGGCGCCCACGGGCGGCGCGGCTGGTCACGAAAGCTAACCCGCTCCGCGGATGCGGCGGGCCTTTCCGCTTCGCGGGCGATTTGCCCGACGCTGCAATGACCTAACCGAGTAGCCCCAGTGCCGGCGAGCAATCGCGCTTCTACTGTGCATGGGGTTGTTTTTCATTTTGCAAGCACCGCATCATCATGCTGTCGGAAGGCCGCCTCGTGAACCTCGGCAACGCGATGGGCCATCCGTCCTTCGTGATGTCGGCGTCCTTCACCAACCAGACGCTGGCGCAGATCGCGCTGTTCGCCAAGTCGGACCACTACCGCTACTGAGACGCTGGTTCTATTGATCTCGACGCAAAGCCCCGGAGCGATCCGGGGCTTTTTTGTTTCGGCGCATGGAATTCAACTGCCGTCGCAGTTTCTGCACGGCCGATTGCCGATTGACGGCCAGCAGGGGCGGGCGGACAATCCCCGGTGGCGGAGGAAACAATGCAACAAGAACATTTCGACGTGCTGATCGTCGGTGCCGGTCTGTCCGGCATCGGCGCGGGCTATCATCTTCAGAGCAAGTGCCCCACCAAGAGCTACGTCGTCCTGGAGGGGCGCGATTGCATCGGCGGCACCTGGGACCTGTTTCGCTATCCCGGCATCCGCTCCGACAGCGACATGTTCACGCTCGGCTATTCCTTCAAGCCTTGGACGGACCCGAAGGCGATCGCGGACGGGCCGCAGATCCTGAACTATGTGCGCGAGACCGCAGCCGAGAACGGCATCGAGAAGCACATCCGCTTTCGCCATCGCGTCAAGCGCGCGTCCTGGTCCACGCCGGATGCGCGCTGGACCGTCGAGGCCGAGCGGATCACGGGCGAGGGCGCGACGGAGCTTGTGCGCTTCACCTGCAATTTCTTATTTCTGTGCCCGGGCTATTACAAATACGAGGCGGGCTACACGCCGGAGTTTTCGGGCGTTGCGGATTTCGCCGGCCGCATCGTGCATCCGCAGAAATGGACCGAGGACATCGACTACGCGGGCAAGCGCGTCGTCGTGATCGGCTCGGGCGCGACCGCGGTGACGCTGGTGCCGGAGCTCGCCAAGAAGGCCGCGCAGGTTACCATGCTGCAGCGCTCGCCGACCTATGTGGTGTCGCGCCCCGCGCAGGATCCGTTCGCCAACAAGCTGCGCCGCAATCTTCCCGCGCGGCTGGCCTATCATCTGATCCGCTGGCGCAACGTGATGTGGGGGATGTTCTTCTTCCAGCTCAGCCGGCGTCGGCCTGCGAAGGTGAAGGACCTCATCCTCAAGGGCGTCCAGATGGCGCTCGGCCCCGACTACGACGTCGCGACCCATTTCACGCCGCGCTACAATCCCTGGGACCAGCGGCTGTGCCTCGTGCCTGATGGTGACCTGTTCAAGGCCATCCGCGAGCAGCGCGCCTCCGTCGTCACCAGCGAGATCGACGCGTTTACGCCCGGAGGCATCCGCCTCAAGGACGGCAGCGAGCTTGTGGCCGACATCATCGTGACGGCGACGGGGCTGGTGCTCCAGGTCGTCGGCGGTCTCGAGATCAGCGTCGACGGCCGCGCCGTCGATTTCGCCAAGACGCTGACCTACAAGGGCATGATGTATGCCGACGTGCCGAACATGGCGTCGGCCTTCGGCTACACCAACGCGTCCTGGACGCTGAAATGCGATCTCACCTGCGAATATATCTGCCGGCTCATCAACTACATGGATCGGCACAATTTCCGCCAGTGCATGCCGCACAACGACGATCCCACCATCACCGCGCAGCCGTCACTTGATTTCACCTCGGGCTACGTGCAGCGCTCGGTCGCGAAGATGCCCAAGCAGGGCTCGAAGCAGCCGTGGCGGCTGTATCAGAACTACGCGCTCGACATTGTGTCGTTGCGCTTCGGCCGGATCGACGACGGCGTGATGCAGTATTCCTGATCGTCACCGTCGTCTGCACGTCGTGATCGCGAGAGCGAGCACCACGCCGCCGCCGCCGATCCCGAACAGGACCAGATCGTCGCCGCGGGTCTGCACGTAGATCCAGGAGACGCCGTAGGCTGCCGCCGCCTGGAATAACGCAAAGCTGGTGGTGGCGTGGCTCCATGTCGCGCACTGCCGTGCCCCGGCTGAAGAAGCAGTTTGCGCTGCTGCAGAAGAGCGTCACGGCGCGCTGAGCCGCTGCGCGCCTGGCAATGCGTTGTTTTGCGTATACGGCCGCAGGGGTGAATCGGCGATGGTTCCGGAACGGTTAACGCCGATTTAACGGATGAGTCCTAGCCTGTCTCGGCCGGGGTTACTCGCAAGGCCGAGGTGAGCCCAATGGAAGCCCAGAAGATCGCGGTCGACGCCGTCGTCGCGCTGACCGATTGCGACCGCGATGCCGTCATCGCCTTCATCCGTCGGCTCTATCTCGCCGGCGTGACCGACCCCAAGCGCCTGACCTTCAAGGGTCTGCAGGCGCTGTCGCGGGCGTGACACCCGCGCCCACCATCAAATCTACTTTGCCCCGACGGTTGGATCGCTGATTCGGATCGAGGTGACGCGGTCCTGCCGCACCTCGAATGAGAACGGCCATGGCCCATAGGTCCAGAGCTCAGTCTTATCGAGTCCGCTTGGGCCGACATGGAACGGGCTTCCGAGCTGCGCCAGGAGTTTCTCCGTGGCGTCGCCGAGATTGATTTGGTTGAAGCTGTAGCCGGCGACTGGCGCCTCGCCGCTGATCTGGAGCGCGATGACGCGGTTCGCCTTCAAGGTTGCGGCGAGATAGGGATGCTGATCGGCCTTGCCGAGGAAGTACACGTAATTTGTGACGTCGTTCGCGGGCGGCAGCTTGCGGTGCGGCTCGCCGAGCACGGCCTTGAGTGATTCCTCCGAGATGCCAACGCCGAGCGCCCCCATGCGCTGACAGGCGAAGCTGAGCAAATCAGGATCGGGCGGGGCAACGCGCTTACCGGCTTCGACCTTGCAGGCGAATCCCTGCCCGGCCCGCAGCCACTGGCCGCGGAGCGCCGGATCCGGCGTCTTGCCCTGCTGCGGTCGCGGCGAAGCGCCCTGACCGTTCACAGATGCGGACATTCCAAGCAGAAACAGCGCGAGCGCGCAGCCCGCCAACAACCGCCAGATCCCCAAGACGCACCCCGACTTCCCAACCCGTTGGACCAGGATAACATGCCGGGAACCGGCCGCAACGTCGGGATTGACGTGGAGGCAGCCGCGATTTGTAATTGTGCACGGCACGGCTCGGGACCGCCCCAATCACAACCTGCGGAACAGCCTCAGGATGCACGCCAATATCTTGCCGCTCGGGCCGGCTCGGAGTAGATGACGTCCCCGGCTGGGTTACTCGGGATTTGGGGAAATGCTGAAACAGCTTTTTGCACCGCAACTTGTCATTTTGTATGTGCTTGCGGCTTCGACGATCTACGTTCACTTCCGCGGCAAGCAGCGACTGCGCTTCGCGCGCCAGCTTGGCGATCACTCGACCTATCTCGCCCCCTACAATGTGCTGATGTATGCAGGCTCGGCCGTGCCGAACAGGCCTGTGATCTCGGTCGAGCAGTTTCCGGAGCTGAAGCCGCTCAGTGAGAACTGGGAGACCATTCGCGACGAGGCCGTGCGCCTGTTCGACGAGGGCTTCATTCGCGCGGCTGCAAAGAACAACGACTGGGGCTTCTACTCGTTCTTCAAGAGCGGCTGGAAGCGGTTTTACCTGAAATGGTATGATGATTTCCTGCCGTCGGCGAACACGCTGTGCCCGCAGACGGTGGAGCTGCTCAAGTCGATCCCGAGCGTGCATGGCGCGATGTTCGCGATGCTGCCGCCGGGCGGCAAGCTGGGCGCACACCGCGATCCCTTCGCCGGCTCGCTGCGCTATCACCTCGGCCTCGTCACGCCGAACTCGAACAAGTGCCGCATCCTGGTCGACGGCGTCGAATGCGTCTGGCGCGACGGCGAGGCCTTCATGTTCGACGAGACTTTTATCCACAGCGCGGAGAATGCGACCGACGTCAACCGCATCATCCTGTTCTGCGACGTCGAGCGTCCTATGAAGTACGGCTTCATGACCGCGATCAACCGCTGGGTCAGCCATCACATCGTCAAGGCGTCGGCAACGCAGAACGTCGACGGTGAGAGTGTCGGCGTGCTCAACAAGGTGTTCGGCAAGCTCTACGAGATCCATCTCGGCAGCCGCAAGGTCAAGGAGTGGAACCGCAACGTCTACTACACGCTGAAATACTCGCTGACGGCACTGATCCTCGGCCTCATCGTGTTATCTGCGCTGCGGTGAAGTCGGTGCGTAGGGTGGATTAGCGAAGCGCAATCCACCATTCGATGTATCAACAATTGGCGCTTCCCGCGTGGCGCGATGCGTTGGCGGATTACGCTGCGTTAATCCGCCCTACGAAAAACCCCGGAGCAAGCTCCGGGGTTTTGTTTTTGTAGACCTCGCCGTGAAGTCACACCGGCTTGGCGCCGGTGTTGATGATCGACCCCACATGCTGGCCGCGTAGCGCCGCTGTGATGCGGCCGGGAACGAGGCCGTTGACGACCTGCACGTGCGCAATGTGCCGTGCGTTCGCCATCACCTCCAGCAGCGCGGGATCGAACGGCAGCGTGCCCTTCAGCTTTGCGAGTTCGGCAAAGCCGGTCTCTTTCAGTAGCTCCGCTTTCTTGCCATCGGCGCCATTCGGGTCGGTGGTGTAGACGCCGTCGACATCCTCCACGATCGTGAGGCCGGCGGCGCCGAGCGCATCGGCGAGCAGGAAGGCGCCGGTGTCGGCCCGATGCAGCGGGATACGCGAGGTCGGGAACTCATGATGGTGATAGGGTGGGAAGGCGCTACCGACGACCGCGCGCGCTGCCTGGAGATGGATCGCGAGCTGGCTCGCGATGGTGGGATGCTCGACATAGGAGACGCCTTCGGGCGCGAGCAGGCTCGCGAGGATATGACCGTTCTGGCCGGCCTCGCTGGCCGCGAGCGGCGCCAGCGAGCCGACGGGAAGGCCGAGGTCAAGGCCGACGCTGTAGAGATGGCGGGCGCGGATGCCGGCGCCGGTCAGGATCAGCAGGCGATGCTCCGGCAGCAGCGCGCGCAGCTCGTCGACGAGCGGAAGGATCGCCTCGTGACCGCGATCCATGATGCGGCCGCCGATCTTGATGACCTGTAGCCAAGGCAGCAGCTTGATCGGGCGGTTGCCGGCAACGGGGCGGGTGAGATTGCCGTCGAGCAGGGTCTGGCGCGCGAGCGGCGAGGCGACGTGCTTGATCTGGTTGGTGTCAGCCATGACGATGCTCTCTTCAGCTCGCGGTGATGATGGTGCCGACATGCTCGCCCGCGAGCGCGCGGGTGAGATTGCCGGGCACGAGGCCGTTCACGATCTGCACTTCGCGGACGTGGCGCGAGGCGGTGAGCAGATCGAGCACCGGGAATTCCAGGATCGAATCCTGAAGGCCCTTGGCCTTCATCTCGGCCACCGAAATCTTCGGGATGAAGGTGGCGTTCTTCGACGTCTTGGGGTTCGCGGTGTAAAGGCCGTTCTCGTCCTTCACATAGATCATCGCCTTGCAACCGAATTGCTCGGCGACGAGGAAGCAGCCGGCGTCGGTGCGGTAGGGCGGAATCACGCCCTCGGCGGCGGGTCGCATCCAGAGGCTATAGGGCGGCATGCCGCTGAAGATCACCGCGTTCACTTCGGCAAGGAACAGCGGCACGGAGGAGAGCCCGGCGCTGGAGACGGCGGAGATGCCGTGCTTGGCAAGCAGCTGCCCAAGCATCGCGGCGTTCTGATCGGCGACGGAGGCGCCGAGTTGCGACAGCACGCCGGCCGGCAGGCGAAGTCCGGCCGCAATCGAATAAAGATGCCGCGCGCGGGTGCCGGCGCCGGTGCCGATCAGGAGCTTATGCGCCTTGCGGGCCGCGACGATCTCTTCGACCACAGGATACACCGCGGCGCGGCCGCGATCGATCATGCTCTGGCCGCCGATCTTGATGACGGTTGCATCGGGGAGGATGCGGAAGTCCGAAGCCTTCTCTGCTGCTGCGACAAGCTGTGGGTCGGTGAGCGAGCGCTGCATCAGCAGCCCTTCAAGCTCGGTGGTTGTGGTCGACATCAGAGACATCCTCATTGTCAATGCGTTCTCTACGGCGGACGCTCCGGCCCTGACCGAGGCACGAGTCTTGCTGGATAGTTCGGCCCATGGCAACAAGATTGCCGCGATTTAGTAGCCCAAAATGGAGCAGGCGATGGCCTCCTTGCCGACCGCGAACACCGAGATAGCGCAGTTCTTCCGCCAGTGGCTGGAAACCTTCTCAGGCTATGTCCGCGAGGTCGACTACGCTTCGGCACGACCGCTGTTTCATCCTGACGTGCTCGCCTTCGGCACGCATAATGATGTCATCCCCGGCCTCGATCAGTGGGTCACCACGCAATGGAATAACGTCTGGCCGAAGACGAGCGACTTCCGCTTCGTGCTCGACCAGACCGCGATTCTGGCGTCGCCGGATGGCACCATGGCAACCGTGATCGCGCCGTGGACGAGCACGGGTTTTCATCCCGACGGCAGTTCGTTTCCGCGGCCGGGGCGGGCGACCATGGTGTTCTCCAAAACTGCCGACGGTTGGCTGTGCGTGCATTCCCACATGTCGCTCAACCGCGGTGTGCCGCAGACAAGCCACGCCAACCGGCCGGTGAAGGCCTGGTAGAAATGCGAAAGGCCTCGAACGCGTTCGGGGCCTTTCGATTTCGGGATGTCCTGCGCCTACTCCGGCTGTCCGATCGACACCTTCAGCGTGCCGACGCCGTCGACGCCGCATTCGAGCTTGTCGCCGGGCTGGAGCTGCGACACGCCGGCCGGCGTGCCCGTCATGATGATGTCGCCGGCGGCGAGCTTCACCTGCTGCGAGAGCTGCCAGATCGTCTCCGGCACGTTCCAGATCATCTGCTCGAGGTCGCCGGTCTGGGCTTCCTTGCCGTTCACCGTGAGCCAGATCTTGCCCTTGGAGGGGTGACCGATCTTCGAGGCCGGCTGCACTGCGGAAGCGGGCGCGGAGCCGTCGAACGACTTGCCGATCTCCCAGGGACGCTCCTTCTTGCGCGAGGCGATCTGCAGGTCGCGGCGGGTGAGGTCGATGCCGACGGCGTAGCCGTAGACATGGTCGAGCGCCTTGTCGGCAGGAATGTTGAGGCCGCCGCTCTTGAGCGCGACGATCAACTCGACCTCGTGATGAAAGTCCTTGGTCAGCGGCGGATAGGGGATGGTCGCGCCATCGGGCACCAGCATGTCGGCGTGCTTGGCGAAGAAGAACGGCGGGGCGCGCTCGTCATTGCCCATCTCGCGGATGTGCTCGAGATAATTGCGGCCGACGCACCAGATGCGGCGCACGGGATAACGGCCGCTCTCCCCGACGACGGGAAGGGAAGCCTGGGGCGGAAGCGGGATGACGTAGGAGGCGGCGTTCATGGAGCGGTCTCGCTGCTCTTGGTGGGGTGAGGGGAACTCTATGCGGTTGCGCTGATCGGCGCCAGAGCGCCGGCGTCGTGATGTTGCAGGCGGAAGAACGAGGCGTAGCGGCCGGAGCGGCGCAAGAGCTCGTCATGGCGGCCCTGCTCGACGATCTCGCCGCCCTCGACCACCAGGATCGCGTCGGCGTGCATGATGGTGTGCAGGCGATGCGCGATCACGATGGTGGTGCGGTTCTGGCAGAGATGCTCGATCGCCTCCTGCACCTGCTTCTCGGATTCGGAATCGAGCGCGGCGGTGGCTTCGTCGAGCAGGATGATCGGCGCGTTCTTGATCAGCGCGCGCGCCACGGCGATGCGCTGGCGCTGGCCGCCGGAGAGCTGCGTGCCGTGCTCGCCGACCGGCGTGTCGTAGCCGAGCGGGAAGCTCATGATGAAATCATGCGCGCAGGCCGCCTTGGCGGCGTCGGTGATCTGGTCTTCGGTTGCGCCCGGCTTGCCGAAGGCGATGTTGTTGCGGATGGTGTCGCGGAACAGATAGACGTCCTGGCCGACATAGGCGGTCTGCGCCCGCAGCGATTTGCGGGAGACCGCGCCGATCGACTGGCCGTCGATCACGATGTCGCCTTGCGTCACCTCGTAGAAGCGCAGCAGCAGCGAGAGTACCGTCGACTTGCCGCCGCCGGAGGGACCGACCAGCGCGGTGACCTTGCCGGGCTCGGCAACAAAACTCATCCGGTTGAGCACGATCTCGCCGTTGCGATAGGAGAAGCTGACATCGCGCAGCTCGATCCGCGCATCGGACAGTTTCAGCGCCGGCTTGTCGTCGTCGGAGTGCTCGCTCGCAGGGCTGTCGACGATCTCGAGCAGCATGCGCGCGCCGACGAGCTGGCTGTTGAGGTCGATGTTGAGCCTTGCCAGCCGCTTGGCGGGCTCAGTTGCCATCAGGAAGGCGGTCATGAAGGAGAAGAACGCGCCGGGCGTGGCGTTGAGCGCGACCACGGAATAGCCGCCGTACATCAGGCAACCGGCGACCGCAAAGCCGCCCAGCATCTCCATCAGCGGATTGGAGCGGTTGGCGACGCGGGCCATCTTGTTGGCGTTGCGCTCGACGATCGCGATGTTCTCGTCGATGCGCTTCTGCATGGTCTCTTCGAGCGTGAACGCCTTGACCGTGCGGATGCCTTGCAGCGATTCCTGCATCGTCTCCATGATGTCGGCGGTGCCGGTGAACTGGTTGTAGGCGAGCCCCTTGATGCGCTTGACCAGCTTGCGCAGCACCAGCATCGCCGGCGGCACCACGACGAGGCCGATGAACGACATCACCGGATCCTGCCACACCATTACGCCGATCATGGCGAGCAGCATCAGCAGATCGCGCCCGATCGCGTTGACCAGCATGTTGAGCACGTCGGTGATGGACTTTGCGCCGGCCGTGAGCCGTGCCAGGAATTCGGACGAATGCCGTTCGGAGAAGAAGCCGATGCTCTCGCGCATCAGTTTTGCGAACAGCTGGCGCTGGTTGGTGGCGAGGATGGCGTTACTGATCTTGGTCAGGATCACCATGTGGCCGTAGGTCGCCACGCCCTTGATGAAGAGCAGGATCACCGTGATGCCTGAGAACATCGCGATGCCCGGGATGTTCTTGTCGACATAGGCCTGGTTGATGACCTGGCCGAGCACATAGGTCGCGCCCGCGGTCGATCCGGCGGCAAGCGCCATCAGCGCGAAGGCGACGAGGTAGCGCCGCCAGTAGACGACCCCCTGTTCCGTGACCAGGCGGCGGATCAGGGCCGCTGCCGCATAGGGATCGTCGGTGATTTTCTTTGGAAACTGGGCCATCCGTAGTCCATTGACGGCACAGGGAAAAGCCTGCCCGCGCGTCAGGGATCGAACGGCCTCTGTGCCCGCTAAAGCCGGGCTTTTCAAGCCCAATTAAGGGCTTGCGTCTGGATGGAATCTAGGCCGAGGCGGCGTGGCGGAGCTCGCCGTGGCGCTCGCGGTACAGCTTGTCCTCCCAGGCCAGCGCGTGGGCCGCGATAGTCTCGAGGTCGTCATATTGCGGCTTCCAGTCGAGCAGGCTGCGGATGCGGCTGGTGTCGGCGACCATGGTCATGATGTCGCCGGGCCGGCGCGGAGCATACTGGACGGCGAAGCTGCGGCCCGACACCCGGCGCACGGCGTCGATGGTCTCCAGCACCGAATAGCCGCGGCCATAGCCGCAATTCAGCGTCGTCGAGGCGCCGCCATTGCGCAGGTAAGCCAGCGCCGAGCGGTGGGCCTGCGACAGGTCCGTGACGTGGATGAAGTCGCGAATGCAGCTGCCATCCTGGGTCGGATAGTCGGTGCCGAACACGTCGATCTTGGCGCGCTGGCCGGTTGCGGCTTCCACCGCGATCTTGAGCAGATGCGTGGCGCCGACGGTGGCCAGGCCAATGCGCGCCTGCGGATCGGCACCCGCGACGTTGAAGTAGCGCAGAGTCACATACTGCATGCCGTAGGCGGCAGCGACATCGTGCAGCATGATCTCGGTCATCAGCTTCGACGAGCCGTAGGGCGACAGCGGCCGCGTCGGCGCGTGCTCGGGCACCGGCACCAGGTCCGGATTGCCGTAGACGGCGGCGGTCGAGGAGAAGATGAAGCGGCCAATGCCGCGCTTCACCGCCACGTTGAGCAAATTGCGCGCGGTCATGAAATTGTTGCGGTAATAGCCGAGCGGATCGCGCATCGACTCCGGCACGACCACCGAGCCCGCGAAATGGATGATGCTCTCGATGTTGTGCTGGGCGATCACGCCTTCGAGCAGGTTCTCGTCGCCGGCGTCGCCAATGAACAGCGGCACGCCTTCGGGCAGATAAGCCGAGAAACCGGTCGAGAGATCGTCGATCACGACGACGTCCTCGCCGGCTTCCGCCAGCGCCAGGACCGTGTGACTTCCGATATAGCCGGCGCCGCCGGTGACTAGCACAGTCATGATCTCACCCGTCTTCGATCAACGCGGGATGCTAGCGTCTGCGTGGTGAAGAGGGGGTATCGGCGGCCCTGAACTGGTCACTATGCTTAATGTTGCGTATAGGGGGCTTTCGAAACGGAGCGTGACGTGGCGAACTCCCCCGGCGATCTCGAAGTGATCGTGCCAAATCTGCACAGGCGCTATTCCGGGGTCACCGCGACCAACCGGATGGTGGCGCCGCGGCTGGCAAAGCTGTACCGCGCCGCATGGTTCGGCTCCGACGCGCCGAAGGGGATATCGCGCCTGAGCGCTGCCGGTCTACTGAAACTGTGGCGTCGCAAGACGCCGCTGATCTGGCACGCCCGGCGCAACAACGAGATGATCGCAGGCGTCGTGCTGCGCGCGCTCGGCTGGCCGTTCAAGCTGGTCTTTACCTCGGCGGCGCAGCGGCATCACAGCTGGATCACGCGCTGGCTGATCCGGCAAATGGACGCGATCATCGCGACGTCGGACATCTCGGCGTCGTTCCTGAAGGTGAAGGCGACCGTGATCCCGCATGGCGTCGACACCGACGTCTATGCGCCGCCGCCGGATCGTGCCGCGGCCTTCGCGGAGGCCGCGCTGCCAGGCCGCTACGCCATCGGCTGCTTCGGCCGCGTGCGTGCGCAGAAGGGCACCGACGTGTTCGTCGATGCGATGTGCCGCTTGCTGCCGCGCTATCCGGATTTCACGGCCGTCATCGTCGGCCAGGTCACGGCAGAGCAGACGCCCTTTGCGAACGACCTGAAGAAGCGCATCGAGGCCGCCGGCCTGCAATCGCGCATCGTCATCACCGGCGAGTTGCCGATCGAGGCGGTGCAGCGCTGGTATCAGCGGCTGACGATCTACGCCTTCACCTCACGCAACGAAGGCTTTGGGCTGACACTGATCGAGGCGATGGCGGCGGGTAGTGCGCTTGTTGCCTCCCGCGCTGGTGCGGCTGAGTTGGTGGTCGATGACGGGGTGACGGGCGTGCTGATCCCGACTGGTGATGTTGATGCGTTGGCGGCCGCGTTAGACCTGCTGATGCAGGATATCGCTGCTGCAACCGCGATGGGCGAGCGGGGACGCCAGCGCGTGCTCGCAAAGTTCAGCCTCGATGCCGAAGCGGCGCGGATCGGCGAGGTCTATGGTTCGCTGAGCTGAAGCGCCTCTTGCAGGTCTGCAAGACAAGAATCGCGAAAACAACCCCATGCACAGTAGCGGGGGCCAGTAGAATCAATGATTTGACCATGGGGGATTGCATGCTGCGGATTTTACGAAATCAATTTGACTCGTCGGGCAAAACACTGGCATGATGTCATCATCGGCGAAGCCTCCACGGCCTCACGTCTCCGCCCTTACCCCCGTTTCCCTCAGCACCCTTTCCGCAATCCCCACCACCTCGCTCGCCGCGATGTCCCGCATGCACCGGTGGTCGTTCATCCTGCAGATCGTGCTCTGGCACGGCTGGCACGACAGCACGCTCTTGTCCTGGACGACGGTGGCAGCAAGGCCATTCAACGGAGCCCAGAGGTAGGGGCTGGTCGGGCCGAAGATGCCCATGGTGGGCGTGCCGAGCGCGGCCGCGATGTGCATCAGGCCAGAATCGTTGGAGATAGCGACGCCGGCTGCGGCCATGGCCAGCACGCCGTTGCGCAGATCGTTGCCGGTGAGGTCGCGGACGCCAAGGCTACCAGCGGCGACGATCTCCTGGGCGAGACCCTTTTCTCCGGGGCCGCCGACCACCCAGACCTCCAGGCCGCGCTCGACCAGCAGGCGGGCGGCTTCGGGATAGGAGGTCCAGCGCTTGGAGACGCCGACCGAGCCGGGGGCGAGCGCGACGGCAGCGCCGGCGCTGAGGCCGTTGGCCTGCCGCCAGCGGACGATCTCCTCGGCCGGGACGCGCAATTGCGGCACCGGCCATTCCGGGGGCAGGGGGGCGCCATCGGGCTGGGCCAGCGCGGCGTTCTTGTCGATGAAGCGGGGCAGCTTCTTCTCGCCCCAGCGCCAGCGGTTGAGCAGGCCGAACCGGAACTCACCGACGAAGCCGACCCGTTCGGGGATGCCGGCCAGCGCGGGCGCAATGGCCGCCTTCCAGGTCCGGGGCAGCACCAGGGCGGTGCCGTAGTTTCGCTCGCGCAGGAGCTTTGCCAGGGCGAACTGGCGGCCCACCGCGAGCCGGCTGCGCGGCAGGTCCCATACGATTCCCTGGCGTACGCCGGGCATGTAATCGACCAGCGGGGCGCAGAGCGACGTCGTGAGGAGATCGACCGGCCGGTTGGGCCAGCGCTCTTTGAGGACCCGGACCACGGTGTGATTCCGGACGAAATCGCCGATCCACATGTAGGGAACGATCAGGATCGGGCGGGTGTCGCTCCGATCTGCATCTCTACTAAGTTGCGAATCTATGTTCATTCGTTAATAGGACCGGGGCGCGCTGATGTGGCGGTTCGGTTAGCCGCTCCGGGCCGGCAGGTAAAGCCGCTCCAAGCGCCGAGCCCAAAACCGCTTACACTTTGGCGGATCATGCGCTAGGGCAGGACCGGGCCGCAAAATTCGGGCAGGGATTACGGAATGTTGCTGGTGACCGGCGGGGCCGGTTTTATCGGATCGAATGTCGTGGCCGCGCTCAATGACGCTGGCCGCAGCGACGTGGTGGTGTGCGACCTGCTCGGCAGCGAGGGCAAGTGGCGCAACCTCGCCAAGCGCCAGCTTGTGGATATCGTCCCGCCGACCGAGTTGCCCGACTGGCTGAAGGGCCGCAAGCTCGATGCTGTCGTCCATCTCGGGGCGATTTCCGAGACCACCGCCACCGACGGCGATCTCGTGATCGAGACCAATTTCCGCTTCTCGATGCGCCTCTTGGACTGGTGCACGGCGAACGCGGTGCCGCTGATCTACGCCTCTTCGGCGGCGACCTATGGCGACGGCGAGACGGGCTTCGGCGACGACGCTTCGCTGCCGGCGCTGAAAAAATTGCGGCCGATGAACCTCTACGGCTGGAGCAAGCACCTGTTCGATCTCGCGGTCGCCGGGCGCGCAGCAAACGGCGATCCGCTCCCGCCGCAATGGGCGGGCCTGAAATTCTTCAACGTGTTCGGCCCCAACGAATACCACAAGGGCACGATGATGAGCGTGCTGGCGCGCCGGTTCGACGACGTCAAGGCGGGCCGCGTCGTGCAATTGTTCAAGTCGCACCGCGAGGGCATCGCCGATGGTGACCAGCGCCGCGATTTCATCTATGTCGACGACGTCGTGCGCGTGATCATGTGGCTGCTGGCGACGCCGTCGGTGTCCGGCCTGTTCAACGTCGGCACCGGCAAGGCGCGCAGCTTCAAGGACCTGATGCTGGCTGCCTATGCCGCGCTCGGCACCAGGCCCAACATCGACTATGTCGACATGCCCGAGAGCATCCGGGGCAGCTACCAGTACTTCACCCAGAGCGAGGTCGATCGTCTCCTCCGCGCCGGCTATAACGGCGGCTTCACGACGCTCGAGGATTCGGTGAAGGCCTATGTCGTGGATTATCTCGACCGGCCCGACCGCTTCCGCTGAGGCTTTTTGATCATGGCGACGCCCATTCTCGATTTCGATTCCCTCGCGCAAACCATCAGTGGCCGTACGGTGCTCTGCATCGGCGACATCATGCTGGACGAGTTCGTCTATGGCGAGGTGTCGCGGATTTCGCCGGAAGCGCCGACGCCTGTGATCGTGGCCCAGCGCAGCGAGATCCATATCGGCGGCGCCGGCAACGTCGCGCGCAATGTCGCCTCCCTCGGTGCACGCTGCATCTTCGTCGGCCTCGTCGGCGAGGATGATTCCGGCAAGCGGCTCGCCTCGGCGCTGGCCGAATATGGTGCAATCGAAAGCGTGCTGGTGTGCGATCCGTCGCGGCCGACCACGCGCAAGGTCCGTTTCGTCTCCGAGCATTTTTCCACGCATATGCTGCGCGCGGACTGGGAGCAGGCGGCGCCCGCCTCCGACGCGGTCGAGACCGCGCTGATCGACGCCATCCTGCCGCAGATCGCGCGCGCCGACATCGTGCTGCTCTCCGACTATGCCAAGGGCGTGCTGACCGCGCGCGTGATCCGTCACACCATCGATGCTGCGCGAAAGCTCGGCAAGCGCGTGATCGTCGATCCCAAGAGCCTGAACTGGGCGATCTATCGCGGTGCCACGCTGCTCACGCCCAATCGCAAGGAATTTGCGGAAGCAACCCGCAGCCGCGCCGACACGCCGCAGAGCATCGTCGATGCCTCAGAGGACGTGATGCGGCTGGCCGATTGCGAGGCGATCCTGGTCACGCAAGGCGAGCACGGCATGACGCTGGTGCCGCGCACAGGCGATGCCGTTCATGTTCCGGCTGTCCCAGTGAAGGTGCGCGACGTCTCCGGCGCCGGTGATACCGTCGCCGCCGCACTCGCGGTCTCGCTTGCCGCAGGCGCGGATTGGGATACGGCGCTGCGCATGGCCAATGCGGCTGCTTCCGTGGCCGTCGGCAAGCAGGGCACCGCGAGCGTGAGCGCGGCCGAGCTGCGGCGAAAGATCCTGCCGCACGCCTATCTTGCCGCCGAGGAGAAGATCGTGCTCGAGCCCGGCGCGCTCGAGGCGCAGCTCGCCGAATGGCGCCGGCAAGATTTGCGCGTCGGCTTCACCAATGGCTGCTTCGACATCCTGCATCCCGGCCACGTCAAGGTGCTGACGGCGGCGCGCGGCGCCTGCGACCGCCTGATCGTCGGCCTCAACAGCGACGCCTCGGTGCGCCGGCTGAAGGGCGCGGATCGCCCGGTCCAGGACGAACGTGCGCGCGCGGAAGTGCTGGCAGCGTTAGAGGCCGTCGATCTCGTCGTCATCTTCGAAGAGGACACGCCGATCGACCTGATCACGCGCATCAAGCCCAGCGCGCTGGTGAAGGGCGGCGACTACACCCGCGAGCAGGTGGTCGGTCACGAGGTCGTCGAAGCCGCGGGCGGGGTGGTCGTGCTGGTCGACATCCTCCAGGGCTTCAGCACGACCGCGCTGGTCCATCGCGCGCGGGGAGGGGGTCAGTGACG
Organism: Bradyrhizobium sp. GW821-FHT13H05; assembly: GCF_058804065.1. NCBI lineage: Bacteria > Pseudomonadati > Pseudomonadota > Alphaproteobacteria > Hyphomicrobiales > Nitrobacteraceae > Bradyrhizobium > Bradyrhizobium sp. GW821-FHT13H05. The sequence goes on from NZ_JBXAPO010000003.1 coordinate 286,258, forward strand.
GGTCAAGTGACGGCGCTGGCCCGGGAGACGACCCTCCAGATGCTGTGGCGGCGCTTTCGCAGCCCGGCGGCCTGGAGCGAGACGGTCGACCTGTTCGCGATCCTGACCGTGGCCTCGCTGCCCTGGTCGACCTCGCTCGTGGCGATTTTCAACGCCGTGTTCCTGGTCTGCATGGTGCCGTTTCTCGATGTCCGCGCGTTCGCGCAATCGCTGAAGCGGCCGATCTCTGCGGCGCCGATCGCGCTGTTCGTGCTCGCGCTGGCGGGCACGCTGTGGTCGGACGCGGCCTGGGGCGCGCGCCTCTATGCCGTGGGGCCGACCGTCAAGCTGCTCGTGCTTCCCGTTCTGCTCTACCATTTCGAGCGGTCGCCGCGCGGCAACTGGATGTTCATCGCCTTCCTGGTGTCCTGTGCGCTGCTGTCGGTGATGTCGTGGCTGGTGGCCTTCTACCCCGGCCTGTCGCTGAAACCGGGCGATGATCCCCTCGAGCGCGGCATCTTCGTCAAGAATTACATCGACCAGAGCCAGGAATTCACGCTGTGCGCGGTCGCGCTCGCCTATCCCGTGATGATGCTGTTGCGCGAGAAGCGTTATTGGCTCGCCGGCCTGCTCACGGCTCTGGCGCTGAGCTTCCTGGTCAATATGGCCTTCGTGGTGGTCTCGCGCACCGCGCTCGTGACCGTGCCCATCATGCTCGCCGTGTTCGCGCTGCTGCATTTGAGGTGGCGCAGCATCGCCATCATCTGCGTTGCCCTGATCGCCGGCGCCGCCGTTGCCTGGCAGGCCTCACCGCAACTGCGCAAGACCGCGGACACATTCTCCCGTGACTATCGGCTCTACATGGAGGAGAACGTTCCGACGTCGATGGGCGAACGTCTCGAATATTGGCGGCATTCAGCACAGTTCTTCGTGCAAGCTCCGCTTGCGGGACATGGGACCGGCTCCTCGCAGGGATTGTTCGAGCGGGCCGCCAAAGAGCCGTCATGGGTTCCAGGCGTCAGGGTCTTTCCGAATCCGCATAACCAGACGCTGCACGTCGCCGTGCAGTGGGGCGTCATCGGCATCGTCGTTCTCTACGCGATCTGGATCGCTCATTTCCTGCTGTTTCGCGGCGACGGCTTTGCGAAATGGATCGGTTTGCTGGTCGTGGTCCAGAACGTCTTCACCTCGCTGTTCAACTCCCATCTGTTCGATTTCCACGAGGGCTGGATGTACGTCATCGGCGTCGGCGTCGCCGGCGGCATGGTGATCCGGGGACAACAGGCCGAGGCGAAGATGGGGGAAGCCGGTTCCTGAACGGCCGCGCGGCTGGCAAGTCTTGTTAAGATGGGTTATCAGCGCGGTCAGGTTGCACCCAACGGGATATTCATCGGTCGGCGGATGACGCGTCTTTCGCATCTCACTTTGCGCAATTTCATGATCGCGCTCCACGACCTGCTGGCGACCGCGGCGGCGCTGTTCACGGCGTTCTATCTGCGTTTCGAGGGCGGCGAGGGCTTCTACGACCGCCTGCCGCTGCTGCTCCAGATCCTGCCTTATTTCCTCGCCTTCAGCGTGGTCGTGTTCTTCGTCTTCAACCTGACCACGACGAAATGGCGCTTCATCTCGCTGCCCGACGCGCTGAACATCATCCGCGTCGCAACCGTGCTGACGGTGGCGCTGCTCGCGCTCGACTACATCTTCGTCGCCCCCAATGTCCGCGGCGCCTTCTTTCTCGGCAAGGTGACGATCGTCCTCTACTGGTTCCTCGAGATCGCTTTCCTCAGCGCGCTGCGGATGGCCTACCGCTATTTCCGCTATACGCGGGTGCGGCGTCACGCTCGCACCGAGGATGCCGCGCCGACGCTGCTGATCGGCCGCGCCGCGGATGCCGAGGTGCTGCTCCGCGGCATCGAGAGCGGGGCCATCAAGCGCATCTGGCCGGTCGGCGTGCTGTCGCCGTCGAGCTCGGATCGCGGCCAGCTGATCCGCAACCTGCCGGTGCTCGGCGGCATCGACGATATCGAGGACGTCATCGGCGACTTGGCCAAGCGCAACAAGGCGATCGCGCGCCTCATCATGATGCCGTCGGCGTTCGATCCGGAGGCGCATCCGGAATCGATCCTGATGCGGGCGCGCAAGCTCGGCGTCATCGTCAACCGCATGCCCTCGCTCGAGAGCGGCGATACGCCGCGCCTCACCGCCGTCGCGGTCGAGGACCTGCTGCTGCGGCCGAGCGAGAAGATCGACTATGCGCGGCTGGAAGCGCTGATCAAGGGCAAGGCCATCATCGTCACCGGCGGCGGCGGCTCGATCGGTTCGGAGATCTGCGAGCGCGTCGTCGCCTTCGGCGCCGCGCGCCTGCTGATCGTGGAAAATTCCGAGCCGGCACTCTACGCGGTCACGGAAGCGCTCGCCGCGCACGGCGCACTTGCCGAGATCGAGGGACGGATCGCCGACATCCGCGACCGCGAGCGCATCATGCGCCTGATGGCCGAGTTCAAGCCCGACATCGTGTTCCACGCCGCAGCCCTCAAGCACGTGCCGATCCTCGAGCGCGACTGGAGCGAGGGCGTCAAGACCAACATCTTCGGCTCGATCAACGTGGCCGATGCCGCGCACAGCGCCGGTGCGGGAGCCATGGTGATGATCTCGACCGACAAGGCGATCGAGCCGGTGTCGATGCTCGGCCTCACCAAGCGCTTCGCCGAGATGTACTGCCAGGCGCTCGATCATGACCTTGCGGCCGGCAGCGGCGGCGGCAAGCCGCCGATGCGGCTGATCTCGGTCCGGTTCGGCAATGTGCTGGCCTCGAACGGCTCGGTGGTGCCGAAGTTCAAGGCCCAGATCGAGGCCGGCGGCCCCGTCACCGTGACCCATCCCGACATGGTCCGCTACTTCATGACCATCCGCGAGGCCTGCGATCTCGTCATCACCGCAGCGACGCATGCGCTCGGAACGCAGCGTCCCGACGTCTCGGTCTACGTGCTCAACATGGGCCAGCCGGTGAAGATCGTCGATCTCGCCGAGCGCATGATCCGCCTCTCCGGCCTGCAGCCCGGCTACGACATCGAGATCGTGTTCACCGGCATGCGGCCGGGCGAGCGCCTGCACGAGATCCTGTTCGCCTCCGAGGAGCCGACCCGCGAGATCGGCGTTGCCGGCATCATGGCCGCCCAGCCGAACGAGCCGCCGATGCAGACGCTGCGCAAATGGATCGCGGCGCTCGAGCAGGCGATCGCGCGCGACGATCGCGCCACGATCAAGACCATCCTGAAGGATGCGGTTCCGGAATTCGGGTCGACCGCGGCCTGACCATGCAGTCCCATGGCAAGGTCTTTGGCAAGGTCGTCGTCGCGAGCCAGCACTACCCGCCGGATCCGAGCACGACCGCGGCGATCATGGCCGAGATCGCCTGCCGTCTCGCCGCGGAGCACGAGGTCGTGGTGCTGTCGGGCTCGCCGGGTGCGCTCCCGGCCTCGCAGACCGGTCCGGGCAAGCCGCGCGTCGTGGCCGTCAGGAACCGGATGGCGGGCAAGGCGGCGCTGCTGCGGCGCGGCGCGTCCGAACTGCTGTTTGCGGCGCGCATTTTCTTCGCGCTGATCCGGCAGCTCAAGGCGGGGGACGTCGTGCTCACCGTGACCGCGCCGTTCATGCTGCCTTACGCCGTTGCCGCAGCGGCGTGGCTCAAGGGTGCGCGCTCGGCGCTGATCTTGCACGACCTGTTCCCCGACGTGCTGGTGATGGCGGGACTTCTGAAGCCCGGCTCGATCGTGGCCCGGACGATGCGCGCCGCCAACAGCCTGATGTTCCGCGCGCTCAATGCCGTGATCACCATCGGCCGCGACGCCGAGGGGCCGCTGCTGAGCTATTCCGGGATGCGGCGGAACAAGATCCGCTTCATCCCGAACTGGGCGACGCTCGTGCCCGCGCTGCGCCCGTTGTCGCCGGACAATCCATTCCGAACAGCGCTCTCCGCGCGCTTCGTCGTCGGCCTGTCGGGCAATCTCGGCTTCACGCATGATCCCGAGATCGTGTTCGAGGCGGCGCGGCTCCTGAAGGGCGAGCCGGACATCCACTTCCTGCTGTCCGGCTGGGGCATCGGCTTCGCGCGGCTGAAGCAGTTGCAGGCGGACGCAAACCTCTCCAATGTCTCCTTCGTGGGGCGCGTCGAGGATGCCGAGCTCGAGGCGTTTCTGGCGTCTGCCAATCTCTGGATCATTCCGTACCGGAAGGACGTTGCGGGGGTGTCGGTACCGAGCCGGTTCTACAATCTGCTGGCGGTCGGCCGTCCCGTGGTGCTGGTCTCCGAGCCGGAGGCCGAGGCCGCGTTGACGGTGGTGGAGAACGGGCTCGGCTGGGTGGTGACGCCGGGCCGGGCCGATCAGCTCGCAGACGCGATCCGTGCGGCGTCCCGATCCGACGACGGCGCTCTTGCCGAACGCGCGGTGAAGGCGGCTTCGAAGTTCGACCGGACGACCGCGATGAACGCCTATGCCGGGCTGATCGATGAATTGCTGCGCAACCCCGACCTCTCGGAGCGACGATGAACGAGCGCAAGCCGGTTGTGCTGGTCACGGGAGCGAGCGGCTTCGTCGGCCGTCATGTCGCGCCCGCGCTGGCGAGCCAGGGATGGTCGGTCCGCCGCGCGGTCCGCAGCCCGGAAGGCAAGGACGACGAGGTCGTGATCGAGACGATCGGTCCTGAAACCGATTGGCAGGCCGTGCTCGATGGCGTCGACGCCGTCGTCCACCTTGCCGCGCGCGTGCATCACAAGCACGAGGAGCACGCGGTCCAGCTCTACCGCAACGTCAACATCGCCGGCACGCTGCACCTGGCGCGCTCCGCGGCGACGGCCGGCGTGCGTCAGTTCATCTTCGTCAGCACCGTTCTCGTGCACGGCCGCAGCAATGAGGGCCGCGCACCGTTCAGCGAGGACGACATCCTGACGCCGCGCGGCCTCTACGGGATGTCCAAGGCCGCGGCCGAGGCCGGCTTGAGGACGCTCGCGCGCGACAGCACCATGAGGATCTCGGTGATCAGGCCGCCGCTGGTCTACGGCGCCGGCGCCAAGGGCAATTTTGCGCTGCTGACACGTGCGGTGAATCTGGGGCTGCCGCTGCCCTTTGGCGCGATCCACAATCACCGCGCCTTTCTGGCCGTGCAGAACCTCTCGTCGTTCATCCTGCGCCGGCTCTCTCACCCGGATGCGGGGAGCAATTTCGAGATCTTCCTGGTTGCCGATAAAGAGCAGGTCTCGACGCCCGAATTCATCGCACGCCTGGCCAAGGCATCCGGCAAGAGCCCGCGGCTGTTCGGCATGCCGCCACACCTGCTCAGCACGCTTCTCAGCGTGCTCGGCCGGCAGGACACGCATGACAGCCTGATCGGCTCGCTCGAGCTCAACGTCTCCAAGGCGATCGCAACCGGCTGGCAGCCGCAGGTCTCGCTCGACGAGGGCTTGCGGCTCGCCCTGATGGCTCAGGACGCCTGAGGGCGGGAGAAGCGGCGCAGCACGAAGCCGATCGCGATCGCGCCGGCGAGCAGCGAGACGATCGTGATGGCCATCGCGCCGGCGCGGACGGTGACGATGGCGAGCCCCGCCAGCACGAGATTGAGCGCGAACACATCGCCGATCACGCGGCGGACGGTGAAGCCGTTGTCGGTCGCGCGCTGATAGAAATGTGAACGGTGCGCCGACCAGAACTGTTCGCGGCGCGCGATGCGGCGAAACAGCGTGATGGTGGAATCGGCGAGATAATAGGCCGGCAGCAGCAGCGCCGCGGCCGGCTGTCCGTGCCAGGCGAGCTCCAGCAAACACCAGCCGAGCAAGAGGCCGATCGGCAGGCTGCCGACATCCCCCAAGAACACTTTTGCCACCGGCTTGTTGAACGGCGCAAAGCCGAGCGTGGCGCCGCACAGGGCCGTGGCGAGCAGCGCGGCCGGCCACGATAGCTCGCCGAGCCAGCCCAGCAGCAGCAGCGCTGCGGTGACCGGCACCACTTCCGCCACCGTCATCAGATCGAGCCCGTCCATGAAGTTGACGAGGTTCACGAACCAGATTCCGGCGAAGAGGATGAGGCTGCGCTCCAGGGCGAGCGGCATCGCAGGCACGATGCGTGCGGTCTCGGGCGCGGTGAACACGACCGCGCCGACGCAGGCTGCTTGCAGCACGAGTCGCACCGGCACCGGCAGCGACACGATGTCGTCGGCGAAGCCGACCAGCGCGATCACGATCGTTGCAATGACCAGTACCGGCGGGATCGCGACATGCGCCGAGGCCCCCCACGCGGCTGCGACGACGAGCGTCGCCGATATCACCGCGATGCCTGCGCCTTGTGGGGTCGGGATACGGTGCGAGGACCGTGCATTCGGCCGCGCCAGCGCATAGCGCTGGAGCAGGGGACGGCTGGTCCAGGTGATGACGGCCGATATCAGCGCGGCGATCGCAACGGCAAGCAGCGAGGGCATGACGGCGAGGGCGTCGGTGGCCGGGCTCACTCCGGCACTCCGAGCGGCGCCGAGCCCTGCGCGGCCTTTTCCGCGCTGAGGATCCAGACGAGGCCGCCGAACGCGCCGACGATGAAGGAGACTGCGCCGAACAGCAGCGAGATGTTGACGCCTTCGTTTGGCGCGAGCCCGGCGAAGCCGAAGGCGAGGCCCATGGTCGCCTCGCGCACGCCCCAGCCGGCGATCGAGATCGGCATCAGGGTGATCAGCATGACCGGCGGAATCAGCAGGAAGACCTGGCCGAAGCTGACCGGGGCGGCGATCGCCTGCACCACGCACCAGGCGATGACGACGGCGAGCACGTGGACGGCGAACGACAGGATCGCGATCGCGGGCCCGCGCCGGGCGTTGAAGATCACGCGGTTCGCGATCACGGCGCAGGCATGGATGTGGTGGGTGGCCCACCAGGTCTTCAGCCACCGCCATTTCAGCGCACCGAAGACCAGGAAGCCGATGCCGCCCGCCAGCGCCACGGCGTCGAGCAGCAGCAGCGCCGAGCGTCCGTGCGGATCGGTGATGAGCTGGTAGCTCCAGGGCAGGCTCGCGCCGATGACGATCGCAAGCGCGACGAGGCCGATGGCGCGATCGACGAAGATCGAATAGGTGGCTGCACGCCATCCGGCGCCGGCGCGCGCGACCAGCCACAGCCGGACGGCGTCGCCGCCGATCGCGGACGGCAGGGTCTGGTTGAAGAAGGAGCCGATCACGTTGTAGCGCATCGCGCGGCCGAGCTCGAGCGGCGCGCCGCATTCGGCGCTGACCTCGCGCCAGCGCAGCACGCCGACGAAGATCTGGAGGAACGTGACCGCGATCGCCATGGCGATCCAGAACAGGCTGGTCGCAGTGAAGCGCGACAACAGTTCGGTCAGATCGACCTTGCGCAGCGCCAGATAGAGCAGCGCTCCGGAAATCAGGATCTTGGCCGTCGACAGCAGGATTCGGCGCATCTCGCCCGCATGATCAGGGTTTGCGAAGATTGAGGCAACCCGACGCGAGGCGCCGAATTCGGCCGCTTTGGTATGGTTTTGGCGTCGATCTTGCAATAGCGGTTAATAGGGAGCGGTCATAAGGAGCGGTCATGAACGGCCGCGGGGCTATTGCGCCCCCCGCGATACCGGCTAAAGAGGCGGCGTGGGCACAGGATCGGATTTTTGGGTCCCCTTGGGAACAGGATGACGGATCAGGCGATTTTGGTCACGGGGGCCGCCGGCTTCATCGGCTTTCACGTCGCCCGGCAGCTTCTCGGCGAAGGCCGGCCCGTCGTCGGGCTGGACAATCTCAACAGCTATTATGATCCGGCGCTGAAACAGGCGCGCCTGGAACTGCTGCAAGAGGATTCGGGATTTTCCTTCGTCAAGGCCGATCTCGCCGACCGGGAGACGATCGCGGCGCTGTTCGCGCGCCACCGGTTTACCGAGGTCGTGCACCTGGCGGCGCAGGCCGGCGTGCGCTACTCGATCGACCATCCGCAGGCTTACGCCGATTCCAACCTCCAGGGTTTTCTCAACGTGCTGGAGGGCTGCCGCCACAACGGCTGTCGTCATCTCGTCTACGCTTCGTCATCCTCCGTTTACGGCGCCAACACGAAACTGCCATTTTCCGTGCAGGACCGGACCGATCATCCGGTGAGCTTCTATGCCGCGACCAAGAAGGCGAACGAGGTGATGGCGCAGTCCTACAGCCATCTCTACCGGCTGCCGGTCACCGCCTTGCGCTTCTTTACCATTTACGGTCCGTGGGGACGGCCCGATATGGCCATGTTTCTGTTTGTGAGCGCCATCATGGCTTCGAGGCCGATCCGGCTCTTTAACCATGGCAAGATGCGCCGCGACTTCACCTATATTGACGACGTGACCCGTGTCGTGTCCAAGCTGATCGATCGGGTGCCCGCCGATGACCCGGCTGCCGCAAATGCGCCGTCGAAGGTCTACAATGTCGGCAACCATCACCCGGAAGAGCTGATGCATGTGGTCGGACTTCTGGAGCAGGAGCTGGGTCGGACGGCGATCAAGGAATTGCTGCCGATGCAGCCCGGAGACGTTTTGGAAACGTTCGCGGATGTCGAGGATCTGATGCGCGACACCGGCTTTGCCCCGTCAACGCCGATCGCGCACGGGGTTCGTAATTTTGTCACCTGGTATCGGGACTACTTCAAGGTTTGAGATGACGATGGATAAACGCATCATCCCCCTGATCATGTGCGGCGGTGCCGGCACGCGGCTGTGGCCGGCCTCGCGCGAGGTGCGCCCCAAGCAGTTCCTGCCGCTGTTCGGCACACGCTCGACCTTCCAGGACACGCTGCTGCGCGTTTCGGATGCCGCGCTGTTCGATCGTCCTGTCGTCATCACCAATGCGTCCTATCGCTTCATGGTGCTGGAGCAGCTCGCCGAGATCGGCATCGAGGCCGACGTGATCCTCGAGCCGATGCGGCGCGACTCCGGTCCCGCGATCGCAGCAGGCGCGGTGTTCGCGCAGAACCGCGCCAGCGATGCGATCGTGCTCGCGCTCGCAGCCGACCACGTCGTGCAGGACAACGCCGCCTTCGTCGCCGCCTGCCGCGAGGGCCTCACGGCCGCCAGCGCCGGGCGCATCGTGACCTTCGGCGTCAAGCCGGAACGGCCGGCGACCGAATACGGCTATATCAGCCCGGGCGAGGTGATATCAGGCACGGTGCACGCGGTCGCGCGCTTCGTCGAGAAGCCGGATGCGGTGAAGGCCGCTGATTACGTCAGTTCGGGCTACTTCTGGAACAGCGGCAACTTCATGTTCCCGGCCACCGTTCTTCTCGACGAATACCGCAAGGTCGATGCGGCAAGCGTGGAGGCGATCGCCGATGCGGTCACCAATGCTGGCCGCGACCTCGGCTTCGTGACGCTGGAGCCGCAGGCGTTCGGCTCCGCCAAGGCGATCTCGATCGACTATGCTGTGATGGAGAAGACCGCGCGCGCCGCGGTCGTGCCGGTGTCCTGCGGCTGGTCCGACGTCGGCTCCTGGCTCGCGGTGTGGGAATTGTCGGAGAAGGACGCGCAAGGCAATGCCGCGCACGGCACCGCCGTGTTCGAAGACTCCCGCAATTGCAACGTCACCACCGATGCCGCCCTGGTCGCGCTCGAAGGCGTCGACGATCTCGTCGTGGTGGCGACGGCGGATGCCGTTCTCGTCTCGCGCCAGAAGGATGCCAATGGCCTGAAGCGTCTGGTGACCAAGCTGAAGGCGGTCGCACCGAAGGTCACCGAGGAGCATCTGAAGGTGCATCGGCCCTGGGGTAGCTATCAGTCGGTCGACAATGGCGAGCGCCACCAGGTCAAGCGCATCGTGGTCAAGCCCGGCGGGCGGCTGTCGCTGCAGAAGCACCATCATCGTGCCGAGCACTGGATCGTTGTCCGTGGCGCGGCCCGCGTCACCGTCAACGAGACCGTCAAGACGGTGCACGAGAACGAGTCCATCTACATCCCGATGGGCGCGGTGCACCGGATGGAGAACCCCGGCAAGATCATGCTGGAGCTGATCGAGGTCCAGACTGGAAGCTATCTCGGGGAAGACGACATCATCCGGATTGAAGACGACTATCAAAGGTCGTAACCAGCAGGCCCCGAATCACGCGACCCGGGCCGAAAGAGCAGTATCTTTCAGTGGCTTAAGGCTCGGGGAACGTGTAACTTTTTGAATCAAATCGTGTCCGGTCAATGAGGCCGGCATTCGCCACAAATGTGGCACCCGTGCTAGAAGCGGCCCGGGGATTTGCGTTGAATCGGGGTTTGCTCAGATGAGTTCCAAAGGGTCAGCACCTGCCAAGGCAGGCTTGCGCGTCGGCGTCATTGGCGCGGGCGTGATGGGCAGCAACCACGCGCGCGTGCTCGCGGGGTTGCCCGGCGTCACCCTCGTCGGTGTGGTCGATCCGTCTCCGGCGCACCTTGCGCGTACCACCGAGCTTGCCAGCTGCCAGGGCTTCGAGACCGTCGACCAGCTCTTCGCCGCAGGCGTCGATGCCGTCACCATCGCCGCGCCGACCCATCTGCATCACGAGGTCGCGCTCGCCTGCATCGCCAAGAACATCCACGTGCTGGTCGAGAAGCCGATCGCCTCCACGGTCGCGGAAGGCCGCGAGATCGTCGCCGCCGCGCAGAAGGCCGGCGTCACGCTGATGGTCGGCCATGTCGAGCGCTTCAATCCGGCGGTCGCCGCCGTCAAGCAGGCGATTGCGGGCGAGGACATTCTCTCCATCGCGATCACGCGCGTCGGCCCGTTCCCGCCGCGCATGTCCAATGTCGGCGTCGTCATCGACCTCGCCGTGCATGACATCGACCTGATCCGCTGGTTCACCGAATCCGACATCGTCGAGGTGCAGCCGCAATTGTCGAGCGCGGTCGCCGAGCGCGAGGACATCGCGCTGTTGCAGTTCCGCACCGCCAACGGCGTGCTCGCCCACATCAACACCAACTGGCTGACGCCGTTCAAGGCGCGCAGCGTCACAGTCGCGACCCGCGGCAAATACGTGATGGGCGATCTGCTCACGCGCCAGGTCACCGAATGTTTCGGCTTCAAGCCTGACGGCAGCTATTCGATGCGGCATCTGCCTGTCGGCCATGACGAGCCGCTCCGCGCCGAGCTGATCGCGTTCCTCAAGGCCGTGCGCCATGGCGAGGTTCCGGCGGTCACCGGCGACGAGGGCGTCGCCAGCCTCGAGATCGCGACGCAGTGCCTGGAGACGCCATCGCGTCCTGCCGCGACGTCGCCCGCCCGCAAGGGCCCGCGTCGCATCGCCGGCTGATCCCTCTCCATGTCGGCTTCTCCAACTTCGCAAGACAATCAGCAAGGCGCCAAGAATCAGGCCATGAACCAGCATCTGCGTTCCGAACCCATTCCCTTCATCGACGTCGCCTCGCAGCGCCGCCGGCTCGGCGCTTCGCTCGATGCGGCCGTCAAGCGCGTGCTCGACCATTGCCAGTTCGTCAACGGCCCTGAAGTCGCCGAGCTCGAGAAGCAGCTCGCGGCCTATTCCGGCGCCAAGCATGTGATCGGCTGCGCCAGCGGCACCGACGCCATCCTGATGGTGATGATGGCGAAGAATGTCGGGCCCGGCGATGCCGTGTTCTGCCCATCCTTCACCTTCATCGCGACGGCGTCGCCGGTGGCGCGGACCGGCGCGACGCCTGTCTATGTCGACGTCGATGAAGCGACCTTCAACATGAGCCCGGAATCGCTCAAGCGCGGTATCGCGACCGCGCGCAAGGCCGGCCTCAAGCCGGTCGCGGTGATTCCGGTCGATCTGTTCGGCCAGCCTGCCGATCACGATGCCATCGCCGAGATCGCCAAGGCCGAAGGCCTGCTCGTGCTCGACGACGCCGCCCAGGGCTTTGGTGCGAGCTACAAGGGCCGCAAGCTCGGCACCTTCGGACTTGCCACCGCAACCAGCTTCTTCCCGGCAAAGCCGCTCGGCTGTTTTGGTGACGGCGGCGCGATCTTCACCGATGACGACGAGCTCGCCGCGACCTTGCGCAGCATCCGCGTGCACGGGCAGGGCGTGGACAAATACGACAACGTCCGCCTCGGGCTGACCGGCCGGCTCGACACCATGCAGGCCGCGGTCCTGATCGAGAAGCTGAAGATCTTTGATGACGAGATCGCCGCCCGCAACAGGGTTGCGGAGCGCTACGCGCGTGGGCTGTCGAATGTCGTTACCGTGCCGCGTCTGGCGCCCGGCAACACCTCGGTCTGGGCGCAGTACACCATCCGCCTGCCGAAGGGGACCGACCGCGACGGCTTTGCCGCCGCGCTGAAGGCCCAGGGCGTGCCGACCGCGATCTACTACGGCAAGTCGATGCATCAGCAGACCGCCTACAAGCAATATCCGGTCGCCGAGGGTGGCCTGCCTGCTTGCGAGAGCCTGTCGCAGGACGTCATCAGCCTGCCGATGCATGCCTATCTGACCGAAGCCGACCAGGAGCGAATCATCGCGGCCGTGCGCGGCGCGATTGCGGGCTGATTTTGCTTTTCTTCCCCTCTCCCCCTGTGGGAGAGGGTGGCTCGCCGCGTAGCGGCGAGACGGGTGAGGGGTTTGTTTCCGCACGGAATGCGCGGAGACAAACCCCTCACCCCAATGAGCTTGTGTCTACTCGCGGCGCTGCCCTCTCCCACAAGGGGAGAGGGCACAGCAATGCGCATCGCAAGATGCAATCGACCTCTGTTCGATAAGCCTCTAAAACAGACGCATGCTCGGACGCATCTTCACGGTTGGTGGTTACACGCTGCTCTCGCGATTGACGGGATTTGCCCGCGACATCATGCTCGCGGCGATCCTCGGCGCCGGCCCCGTGGCCGACGCCTTTTTCGTGGCGCTGCGGCTGCCCAATCACTTCCGCGCGATCTTTGCCGAGGGCGCCTTCAACGCCGCCTGGGTACCCGCCTATGCGCATGTCCATGGCGAGCGCGGGGAGGGGGCGGCAAGACTGTTCGCCGACCGCATCTTCACGCTGCTGCTGGCCTCGCAAGTGGTGCTGCTGATCGTCGCCTGGCTGTTCATGCCGCAGGCCATGAGCTTGCTTGCGCCCGGCTTCAGCGAGGATGCCGAGCAGCGCAAGCTCGCGATCGAGCTGACCCGGATCACCTTTCCCTATCTGCTGTTGATCACGCTGGTGACGCTCTATGGCGGCATGCTCAACGTGATGCAGCGCTTTGCCAGCGCCGCGGCCGCATCGATCTTCCTCAACGTCGCGATGATGATGACGCTGGCGCTCGCCGCCTGGTTTCCGACCGCGGGCCATGCCGCCGCCTGGGGCGTCCTGATCTCGGGCTTCCTGCAATATTTCCTGCTCGCAGGCGATCTCGCCCGCCATGGCGGCCTGCCGCGCTTTGCGCCGCTGAAGCTCGACGAGGACGTGCGTGGTTTCTTCAAGGCGCTCGGGCCGGCGACGCTGGGCTCGATGGGCACGCAGGTCGCGCTGTTCGCCGACACCATCATCGCGACCTTCCTGCCCGCCGGCGCCCTGTCGGCGCTGTACTACGCCGACCGCCTCAACCAATTGCCGATCGGCGTCATCGGCATCGCCATCGGCACCGTGCTGCTGCCGGAGATGTCGCGGCGGATCACCGCCAACGACCATGACGGCGCGATGAAGGCGCAGCGCCGCGCCTTCGATTTCACGCTGCTGTTCTCGATCCCGTTCGTCGCCGCCTTCCTCACCGTGCCCGATGAGATCATGCGCGCGCTGTTCGCCCGCGGCGCGTTCTCGAAGGCCGATGCCGCCGCCGCCGGCGCCACGCTCGCCGCCTACGCGATCGGCCTGATTCCCTTCGTGCTGATCCGCAGCGCAGTCGCGACCTTCTATGCCCGCAAGGACACCGCGACGCCGGTGCGGGCGTCGCTGACCGGCATCGCGGTCAACGTCGCGCTGAAACTCGCCCTGATGGGATCGCTCGCGCAGATCGGCCTCGCTCTGGCGACTGCCGTCGGCGTCTGGACCAATCTGTTGCTGGTGCTGTTCTTCGCCGTGCGGCGCGGCTTTCTCGTGCCGGACCGCGCCTGGCTGATGTCGCTCGGCAAATTTCTGCTGATCGGCCTCATCCTCGCTGCCGCGTTCTGGCTGATCGCGAGGGTCAGTGGTTCTGCGTTGGGCGTGATGCACTTCCACGATGAGCTGACGCTCGTCCTGCTCGCCGTCGGAGGCACGATCGTCTACGCGCTCGCGATTATCATGCTGTTCGGCCGCCGCTGGCTGGTGTCGCTCGTGCGCAGCTAGCCGTGCTGATCGCTTATCTGGACGTTTTGCTCACGCCCCAACGACCGTCAGGGGTCTGGATCAAGAACACCTTTTGCCCGGGACCTGCCAGTTCGATCGTCTTGTCATCAATCCATGCGACGAATTTGGATCTTGAGGGTATGCGTGTCTTGCTCGCTTTGGACGTCCATACTGCGAGCGGCTTTTCTTTTCTGGCATCCAGGATCGTAAAATTTGATGCCGTCAGGCCATCCTCGCCATATTCCACGGTGAGTGCCCACTCTCCGCCGGGCGAGAATTGCGGAAATGCATCTCCGAAATTCTGCTCGCGACCGGTTCTTCCGTCGATGGCTTTGCATTCGCCTGCGTCTACGCCATGATCGCAAACGACAAAGATATGGCTCGCTGGGTAGAAATCTGCGAGCCCGAAGCCGAAGCCTCCTTCAGAAGCACCGCTTCCTTTCTTGTTGTCGAATATTTTTCGGCTGCCGTCGTCCATACGAAGAACAAGGGTCTCATCTCGCATAGCAGCAAGAGGGCCGGCCAACGCGATGCACTTCTTGTTGAACTCCGCCGTTGAGTTCGGTGAAAACAATTCGCTGCAGGTTTTGGCCCTCGCCGCGGGCGAAGGATTATCCGTTGGATTAGGAGGTTGCTGTGCGCCAGATGGCGGAGGCGCAGCGATCAAAATGGCGATGCTTGCAAATATAAAAACTGAGTTGCGCATCTGGCGTCTGTTGCTGGTGACAGTTTACCCAACTGATCTCCCGTAGCAGAAGCCAAGTGCACTGTCACAGCAATCTGGCTGTGACTGGCTGATCTCGCTGGACCGCGCTAGGGCGGAGCGGGGCACTCGCCTCCAAGATGCAGCCGACCTCCGCACATCTCTTGATTTTGCGTGATCGCCGTGCTATGGGCATCTCATGATCAAATCGTCGCGCAAACTCAACTGCAACCACATGACCCGCTTCGGCTGGGCCGTGGGAGGAGTCGCGCGCTAGAATTCGACGACGACATCTTTTCCACCAGGCCCCGCCGGCATCGGACGGGGCCTTTTGTTTGGCCACGCTCCCTGCCGGCACAACAGCAGGAGCGTCCGATGCCACCTCAACTGACGAATATTTCCCCCGTGATCGAGGGCGACCCCGCAAGGCGTAGCCTCAACCTCTCTATCGTGTCGGCGAAGAGCGCGGTCGACCAGGCTTTGGCAGCACGTCTCAAGGCGTCCGCGGCGGCGCTGGACAACGCCTTGTCGGCAAAGAACGCTGCTGGTCCAGAGGCCGCATCGACGCCAAGCGTCCTCGGCCTGCTCAGGCGGTCCTGGCTTGCGTTTCGGCAGCGGCGCCGGAGCCCACGGCTCGCCTTGCAGGACCTGAGCGACAGGGAGCTGCTGGATATCGGCCTGACGCGTGGCGAGGTCGACAGCCTCACACCACAGCGGTCGATAGACAGGCTGAGAGACAACACGCGGTATCTGTTGAGCCGCGGTGGGATGTAGAAGATCAACTGCGAGACGTGGACATGCGCTCTGAGAACAAGCGGCGGTCAGTACGGCCGCTTGCTTCTCAGGTGTGCGCTGCAGTGCGAGGCCGTGACGGAGCGTGCTGAAGACATCCGCGGGGGCATCGATCTTCACAGGGAAATGACCGCGCTGCGACCCTTCGGACCGAGCCCGCTCCGAGCGCAAGGGCACCGGACAATGTTTCGCAGTCGACGCCGGCCTAAACCCGTTTGCCTTGCCACTTTTTCCACGGCAATATGCCGGCAAAACAACCATGCGGACGTGGAGATCAAATGGCAGCCCCTATCAAGTTCGGCGTCGGCCAGAGCGTGTTGCGCAAGGAGGATGACGCGCTCATCCGCGGCAAGGGCCGCTATACCGACGATTATGCGCCGCAGGCCGCGCTGCGCTGCCTGATGCTGCGTTCGCCGCATGCGCATGCCAAATTCACCATCGATGCGAGCCGCGCCCGCGGCTTGCCGGGCGTTGCCTTGATTCTGACCGCTGCCGACGTCGCCGATCTCGGCGATCTGCCCTGCCTGTTCAATCTCGAGACCGACCCGTTCAAGGGGCCTCCCTATCCGATCCTCGCCAGGGACGAGGTGCGGCATGTCGGCGATTCCATCGCCTTCGTGGTCGCCGAGACCATCGACCAGGCCCGCGACGCGATCGAGGCGATCGAGGTCAAATGGAGCCCGCTGCCTTCAGTGACCGGCGTCGTCAACGCCGTGAAGAAGGGCGCAGCCTTGGTCTGGCCGGACAAGGCCGGCAACGTGCTGTTCGATGTTTCGATCGGCGACAAGAAGGCGACCGAAGCCGCCTTCGCCAAGGCACATGCGGTCGCCGAAATCGCCATCGTCAATCCGCGCGTGGTCGCAAGCTTCATGGAGACGCGCGCGGCGGTCTGTGAATACGACGCCAAAAATGATCACCTGACCCTGACGATCGGCAGCCAGGGCAGCCACCGGCTGCGCGACATCCTGTGCCAGAACGTGCTCAAGATTCCGACCGAGAAGATGCGGGTGATCTGCCCCGACGTTGGCGGCGGCTTCGGCACGAAGCTGTTCCCATATCGCGAATACGCCTTGCTGGCAGTCGCGGCAAAGCAACTGAAGAAGACGGTGAAATGGGCGGCCGACCGCACCGAGCACTTCATGGGCGACGCGCAGGGCCGCGACAATGTCACCACCGCGAAGATGGCGCTCGCTGAAGACGGTAAATTCCTCGCGATGGATTGCGACCTGATGGGCGACATGGGCGCTTATCTGTCGACTTTCGGGCCCTACATTCCGCATGGCGGCGCGGGCATGCTGCCGGGCCTCTACGACATCCAGGCGTTCCATTGCCGGGTGCGCACCATCTTCACCAACAGCGTGCCGGTCGATGCCTATCGCGGCGCGGGCCGTCCTGAAGCTGCCTATGTCATCGAGCGTCTGGTCGATGCCTGCGCGCGAAAACTCGAGATGACGCCGGACGCCATCCGCCGCAAGAACTTCATCCAGCCGAAAGCGCTGCCCTACAAGACCGCGACCGGCAAGGTCTACGATTCCGGCGACTTCGCCGCGCATCTCAAGCGCGCGATGGAAATCGCTGACTGGAAGGAGTTTTCAAAGCGCGCCAAGGCGGCCAAGAAGAACGGCCTGATCCGCGGCATCGGTCTTGCGAGTTATGTCGAGGTCTGCGGCACCATGGGCGAGGAGACCGCCAATGTGCGCATGGACCCGAACGGCGATATCACCGTCCTGATCGGAACGCAGTCGAGCGGGCAGGGTCACCAGACCGCCTATGCGCAGATCGTCGCCGAGCAGTTCGGCGTGCCGCCCGAGCGCGTGCACGTCCACCAGGGCGACACCGATATGATCGCCACGGGTCTCGGCACCGGCGGCTCGGCCTCGATTCCCTCCGGCGGTGTCAGCGTCGAGCGTGCCACGCGCGAGCTCGGCCAGAAGCTCAAGGAGATCGCGGCACAGGCGCTGGAAGCCAGCGCCGGCGACCTCGAGATTACCGACGGCATCGTGCGGATCGCCGGCACCGACCGTTCGATCTCGTTCGCCGATCTCGCCAAGCGGCCCGGTGTCGATCCGTCGAAGCTGAACGGCAGCGCGACCTTCGCCAGCGCCGACGGCACCTATCCCAACGGCACGCATGTGGCCGAAGTCGAGATCGATCCGGCCACCGGCATCATCAGAATCGTCAACTACGTGATCGTCGACGATTTCGGCAAGACGCTCAATCCGCTGCTGCTCGCGGGGCAAGTGCATGGCGGCGCCATGCAGGGCATCGGCCAGGCGCTGATGGAGCAGGTGGTCTATGGCCCCGGCGACGGCCAGCTCATCACCGCGACCTATATGGATTATGCGCTGCCACGGGCAGCCGACGGTCCGTCCTTTGTGTTCGAGACCGCCAACGTTCCCTGCAAGACCAATCCGCTGGGGGTGAAGGGGGCGGGCGAGGCCGGCGCGATCGGCTCCTGTCCGGCCGTCGTCAACGCCATCGTTGACGGGCTCTGGCGCGAATACAAGATCGACCACATCGACATGCCGGCGACCCCGGAGCGGGTGTGGATCGCCATCAACGAGCACCATCGCCGTCACAGCCTGTGATCCCAAGCAAACGCGGAACGCGTTTTGCGGGCAAACGCGGAACGCGTTTGCAGGCCCATCGAACAATCCAGAGCGCGACAATTTATCATCGCGCTCCGGATGGAATGAAATCTGCCAAGCGGTGTTGGCCCATTGAGGGGTCAGCACGATCCTGCATCAGGGAAAGGGATTTTGCGAATGAAGCGAGTGTTGGTTGTTGGGGGCGCGCTGCTGCTCGGTATGGGCGCAGTTTGGGCACAACAGGACTCCGTCAAGGAGGTCCAGACGCTGATGAAGGGCAACGGCAAGAACGCCGGCGCGGTGGCGGCGATGGTCAAGGGCGAGAAGCCCTATGACCAGGCCACGGTGGACAGCGCGCTGGCGCAGTTCGAGGACACCGCCAAGAAGCTGCCGAACCTGTTTCCGGCGAGCGCCAAGGGCGTGAAGCCCGAGGGCGACTACAGCGCCTCGCCGAAGATCTGGGAGGACAAGGCCGGGTTCGATGCGAAGGTCGCGAGCTTCGCCAAGGTCGTCAGCGAGGCCAAGGGCAAGATCAAGGATCTGGACTCGCTCAAGGCGGCGTTCCCCACAGTCGGCAAGGAATGCGGCGGCTGCCACGAGACCTTCCGCGTCAAGAACGGTTGAGGCGAGGCTCGTAGCCCGGATGGAGCGAAGCGAAATCCGGGATATCTATCCGAGCTGATGGTCCGTCCCGGATTGCGCTGCGCTCCATCCGGGCTACCGGGAATCAAGAACAGGCGGTTGCGCAAGCAGCCGCCTTTTTTGTTGCATTGTACGCATGCGGCTCGGCTGCCATGACAAGCTGGACGCAGACTGGCTTTCGTAGGACACTCCAACCGAATGTTCCTTGAGGTCCGTACCGTGCCGCGATATGTCGCCTGCCTGTTTGCCGTTCTGCTAACTGCCGTTGTGACGCGAGGTGCGACAGCGGCCGATGTCAAGGTGATGATTTCGGCCGGCTTCTTCAACGTGTACAATGAGCTTGGTCCGGCGTTCGAGAAATCGACGGGACACAAGCTCGTCACCACGCGCGGGCCTTCGATCGGCGATTCGCCCGAAGCGATCCCGACGCGCCTTGCGCGCGGCGAGGCGGCCGATGTCGTGATCATGGACGGCGTCGGCGTCGATCTCCTCGACAAGCGCGAGCTGACGCGGCCCGGCAGCCGAATGCCGCTTGCGGAATCCTTCATCGGCATGGTGGTGCGCGCAGGCCAGCCCAAGCCGGACATCAGCACGATGGACGCGCTGCGCAAGACGCTGCTTGCGGCCAAGTCCATCGCCTATTCGGACAGTTCGAGCGGCACCTACCTGTCGACGATCGGATTCAAGAAGCTCGGCGTGGCCGACGAGATCGCGGCCAAGTCGCGCAAGGTGCCCGGTCCGCCTTCGGGTGAGCCCGTGGCTGCCGTCATCGCCCGCGGCGAGGCGGAGATCGGTTTCCAGCAGGTCGCCGAACTGATGCATGTCGCGGGCGTCGATCTCGTCGGTACCGTGCCCTCGGAGATGCAGCCGCCGACCCTGTATGTCGGCGCGCTGCCCAGGAATACGCAACATCCCGAGGCCGCCGTCGCCCTGCTGCACTTCCTCTCCTCCCCAGAGGCCGCGGCCGTCATCACGAAGGCCGGATTGAAGCCGTTGGCGGCGCATTGAAGGTCGGACCAGCCCGCCCAATATGATCCTGGCGACCCCGAGACCGCTCGTCGGTGTTCGGGACCAGGAATGGATTTCGCTTCGTTCGATGAGAGCCGTCGGAACCGGCGCATCCGATTCTGATTGCCTCACGATCGCGAAAGCACCAACGCGCGGCGCGCCCCCGAAGCAAGAACAGCGAGACAGCCCATGGTCAAACCGTTCCCCTCGAAGACCCATATCGGCAACCATATGCTGCATCCGGAAACGCTGATGCTGACCTATGGCTACGATCCGCAACTGTCGGAAGGCGCCATCAAGCCGCCGGTGTTCCTGACCTCGACCTTCGTGTTCAGGACCGCCGAGGACGGGCAGGACTTTTTCGATTTCGTCGCCGGCCGGCGCGAGCCGCCGGAAGGCATGGGCGCAGGGCTCGTTTATTCACGCTTCAATCATCCCAACAGCGAGATCGTCGAGGACCGGCTCGCGATCTACGAGCGCACCGAGAGCTGCGCGCTGTTCTCATCCGGCATGGCCGCGATCTCGACCACGATTTTGGCGTTCGTCCGCCCGGGCGACGTCATCCTGCATTCACAGCCGCTCTATGGCGGCACGGAGACCCTGCTGACGAACACGCTGGCGCGCCTGTCGATCGGCGCCGTCGGGTTCGCCGACGGCATCGACGAGACGGCGGTCAAGCAGGCCGCGGAGGAGGCGATGCGCAAAGGCCGGGTTTCGATGATCCTGATCGAAACGCCGGCCAACCCGACCAACGGCCTGGTCGACATCGCGATGATCCGCCGCGTCGCCGACGCGATCGGGAAGTCCCAGGGACATACGCCGGTCATCGCCTGCGACAACACGCTGCTCGGGCCGGTGTTTCAGCGGCCGATTGAGCACGGCGCAGACATTTCGCTGTATTCGCTGACCAAATATGTCGGCGGGCATTCGGATCTGATCGCGGGCGCCGCGCTCGGCGCGAAGGCAATCATGAAGGGCATCAAGCAGCTCCGCGGTGCCATTGGCACCCAGCTTGATCCGCATTCCTGCTGGATGATCAACCGTTCGCTCGAGACACTCAGCCTGCGCATGGAAAAGGCCGATGCCAATGCGCGCCTTGTCGCGGCCTACCTGCGCGATCATCCCAAGGTCGCAAAAGTCCACTATCTCGGTCATCACGACGAGGCTTCGCCTGCGGGCCGTGTGTTCGCGCGGCAGTGCCTCGGGGCAGGATCGACGTTTTCGTTCGACATCGTCGGTGGCAAGGCGGCGGCCGTGAAATTCCTCAACGCGCTGCAGATCCTCAAGCTGGCGGTGAGCCTCGGCGGAACGGAGTCGCTTGCCAGCCTGCCTGCGACCATGACCCATTCCGGCGTTCCCGCCGACATCCGCCAGAAGATTGGCGTGCTCGATTCCACCATCCGGCTGTCGATCGGCATCGAGAACCCGTCCGATCTGATCGCCGATCTCGGGCAGGCGCTCAACGCGGCTTGAGCGCGCTTCACAGCGGATTGGACGCGCGGCAAGCCGACATGATCGCCGCGGCAGCCTCGTTGCTCTGTGCGCCCGAGAGCTGCCGCACCAGGCAGACATAATAACCCTTGCTGGACGCGTTCAGCGCGGAGTCACCGTTGACCGCCAGCCAGTTGCAGGCGGAACGGATGTACTGCACGGCAAGGGCCGATCGCGTATCGCGGATTGCGGACAGCTCGCATTGCGCCTGCCTTTCCATGTCGCTTTGCGCGGCGACCGGTCCGGAGAATGAGAGCGCCGCTGCGGCAACGACAACGCCCGCCAGAATGCGCAATGGTGTGCGAGCAAGCTTCCGGCGGGCCCCTTGGTGCGATAGGATGTCGGAGAAGGCGGGATAATTCTCGTTGGGAGTGGTCATGTTGCGCCCTTTGCTCTGGAGGCGATCATAAAGCGTCAGATCGATGGCACAATGGTTGGCGTCGTCGCGCAGCCAAGGGCCGGGCGCTCATGAGCGATCCCTCCGCCCGACAGGCGCAGCTGCGTGCGCGGGTTGTCGAGCTGGCACGGGCCCAGGACCCCTATGCGCACATCTTTGCAGGCAAGGAGTTTCGGCGCGACTACGTCGCCGGCCGCACGATGGTGTGGAGCACGCTGTTCAGGGATATGCGCGATACGACGACCCGGGTGCTCGAGATCGGCTCCAAGGAGGGGCGATCCGCGCTGTTCTGGCTCGAGTTCTTCGCGGGCGCGCATCTCACCTGCGTCGACCTCTTCCCCGAGGACGATGGCGGGCGCTTCGACCGCAACCTTGCCGCCTATGGCCCGCGTCTTCGCAAGATCGTGGGTACCTCGATCAAGGCGCTCGGCAGCTTGCGCGAAGAGAACGCGGTGTTCGATTTCGTCTATGTCGACGGCAGCCATCAGCGCGACGACGTGATGATCGATTGCCTCGCTGCCTGGCGCCTGCTGCGCGTCGGCGGCGTGATGCTGATGGACGACTACACCTGGAAGCCTGACAACCCCGACGCGGAACGCGTCGCGCCCGCCGTCGACACTTTCCTGGCCTGGCACGGTGATGCCGAGGTCATCCTCAAAAGCCATCAGGTCGCGGTGCGCAAGCGTCCCGCCTGAGAGGTTCGACGTCCGTCCGGCCGGAATCGAAAAGGCCGGACGCTCCCTCGTTGCGTCCGGCCTTTCCGCGACGAAGCCGCCTCCTACTTCGTCACCTGACCGCGGATCTCGCCGCCCGGATTGGCCGCGGTGTGGATGTTGACGTAGAGCTTGCCGGCGAGGAGATCGGCGGCCTGCGCGTCGGTCAGCGTCGCCGAGCCCTCGGCCGGGCTGTTGGCGGCGCCGGGGATCGGGACCGCGACGCCGGCGTTCTTGCCGACCTCGGCCGGTCCGTGGAAGTGGGCGGCGGTGGCGGGGCCGGACAGGCCGGAATAGGTGAGCTTCCAGGACAATTTCTTGCTGGCGGCGTCATAGTCCAGATCGGCCGTTCCGGTGCCGCTGCTGGTCGTGGCCGGCACCTCGGACTTGCCGTCGAGCGTTGCTTTCAGCTTTTCGGCGCTGGCGGGGGCTGCAAAGGCAATTGCGCAGAGCGCGCATATGGCGATGACGGTCTTGTTCATAAACATTCTCCCTGGTGACTTCGTTGGGCTGCCAAACTTCCAACAGCCGCGGTTTCAGTTTATTCCCGTGTCCGCGGGGGCCGGGCTAAATTCTTCGTGGCTGGAGCCGCGCGGATAACGGTCATAGGCTCGACCCAACGCGTGGATGGACTGAATGTTGCAACGAACAATTTTCGTGGCGCTGCTCGCAGCGATTGTCGCTGCCGGCGTCTATTGGTGGCTCAGCGCACCGGTGGTGGCCGCCGTGAGCACGACGCCGGCCCATGTCCCTGATCTTGCCAATGGCGAGGTGATCTTCAACGCCGGCGGCTGCGCGTCCTGCCATGCCGTACCCGACCAGCCTGATCGCACTAGGCTTGGCGGCGGCGTTGCGATCAAGTCGCCGTTCGGAACGTTCTACGCGCCCAACATCTCCTCCGACCCGACCGACGGCATCGGCAAATGGAGCGAGGCGGATTTCGTCAACGCGGTCATGCACGGGGTCTCGCCGGATGGACAGCATTATTTTCCGGCGTTTCCCTATACGTCCTACCAGCACGCAAAGCGCGAGGACGTGCTCGATCTCTTCGCCTATCTGAAAACGCTGCCGGCCGTTGCAGGCAAAGTGCGCGACCACGACGTCGGCTTTCCCTTCAACATCCGCCGCAACGTCGGCATCTGGAAATTCTTGTTTCTGGACGGCAAGCCGTTCGTCGCCGACGGAGCCAAGTCGCCGCAATTCAATCGCGGCGCGTATCTCGTCAACAGTTTTGGCCATTGCGCCGAATGCCACAGCCCGCGCAATGCGCTGGGCGGCATCATCGCGGGCGAGCGCTTTGCCGGCGGCCCCAATCCGGAAGGCGAGGGCTGGGTGCCGAACATCACCCAGAAGCGCCTCGGCGAGTGGAGCGCGAAGGATTTTTCCTATTTCCTCAAGACGGGCGAATTGCCCGATGGCGACAGCGTCGGCGGGGCGATGACGCGCGTGATCAAGAACACCTCGCATTTGTCGGACGAGGATCTCGCGGCGATGGCGGACTATCTGAAGTCGCTGTCAGCTGTGGATGGTCCGCCGCGACCGAAACGCAAGGAGGGCGGCGCCTGACGCAGGCCCTTTCCAATTGACACGCAGGGGGCGTACCCGCATCCTTTGCTGCCGGTTGGGAATTGGAATTTGCGTCACGATGGTGTGTCTGGTCCTTGCGCGAGCAATGCCGATCGTTTCGACGCGTGATTGTGCCGGGCCAGATGCAGCAGGCCTTGCGGCTCAACCGTTTGGTTGAGATGACGGGCACAGCCAAGCTTCCGACTGTGCTCCATGGACGTTTTCTGACGCTGTTCAGGGCCGCTCTCGGGCAGGGCCAGACCGCCATCGACGCCTATCAGGATTGGCGCGCCTCCGAGCCGCTGGAAGCCGCCGACGAAATCGTCTACCGGACCATGCCGCTCCTCCTGGCCACGCTCGACAGGGCCGGCATCGTGGATGCCGACACCAAGCGGATGCGCGGTGTCGTCAAGCATGTCTGGCTGTCGAACGCGACGCGGGTCCGTGATCTCGTCGAAGCCAACAGGGCGCTTGAAAGCGCCGGCATCGCGGCGCTGCTGATCAAGGGCGGCGCGCTGTTTGCGCGCGACGAGAGCTACATGGCCAAGCGCATGACGGGGGATTACGATCTCCTGGTTCGTCGCGTTGAGGCGCCCCGCGCCATCGACGTGCTGCGGCAGGCCGCGTTCCGCAGCCACGGCATGAAGGTCGAGCTGTTCTCGGAGTCCGATTTCGACCGCGACATCCATGCAGTCGCGATGTCGCGGGCCGGCTTCGGTCGTGCCATCGACCTGCACTGGCGCGCGATCTTCTGGCTTGACGACGCTGACTTCACCGAGGAGCTGTTCAGGACTGCCGAGCGGGCGAAGCTGCTGACCCACGACGTTCTGATCCCGGGCCTTGCCGAGCAACTGGCGATCGCGGCCATGCGGCCGGAGCCTGCCGACCAGAAGGAGATGGTGTTCCGGGCGCTCGAGGCCGTCCACGTGCTGGAGAACTACGGCGACAAGGTCGATTGGGAGCGCTTCCGTGCGCTCGTGACCCGCTACAACGGCAGCCTGTTCGCGGCGCAATTGCTCGACGTCGTCGCGCGCGAGATGCCGGCACTGGTGCCTGATGGTCTGGTCGCGCAGCTGTGGCGCCATGGGCCGCCGGGAAAATCCATCGAGCTGTCGGTTCGGTCGGTGCCGCGGGCCGAGCGCTCGCAATGGCAGCACTTCCTTGCCGATTTCTTTGCCTCGCTCCGGGCGCAGTTCAAATCGCCGTTCCGATGGTCGGATTGGCTGCGGCTGCCGGGCGCCGCCATGGCGGCATTCGATGCCAGCGTCGTGCATTTTCCTCTTTTTCGCGACGCGATCCTGAAGCGGGTCTGGCAGCAGGCGGCGAACGCGACGCATCTGCTGCAAGGACAGGACGTCTGGTTCGGACAGGGTTTCTCCATTCCGGAGGACGAAGGGCGGTGGACGGAGCAGCAATTCGCGGTCATCGAAGTGGCGATCGACGGACAGTCGCAGGCATCAGCCGCGGTCGAGCTCGCGGTGGTCCCGTTCCTGCCGCCGGGAACGGAGAGCTTTCGCTTTGCGGCCTATGCCGGCGCGGGCGAGGTGTCGCAGATGATCGCGGGGCGCAACGATCCGATGCCGTTCAAGATCGCGCTGAACGCTGCAATCGTCGGGACAGCGCAGCGGAAAGTCGTCGTTGCATTGCGCATGCTCGATACCGCGCGTCCGATGGACATCGGCCATTCGATCGACCCCCGATTGCTCGGATTGTTCGTGAAGTCGGTGTCGGTCAACGGCGTGCCGGTGTTTACTCCGGATCGCGCTGCGCCTTGATGGCCTTGCGCAGCGCCATCAGCGTCTGGAGATTCTGAGCGTCGGTATTGGTGCGGCCGCCATTGCCGAGATGCAGGCGGCGCCGGACCACGATGTCGTTGACATGCGCGGTTTTTAGCCCGTTTTGCTTGGCGCGGCCGAGCCATGCGATGAAGAAGGTCGCAGGCAGCGTCTCGTCGAACGGGCCGATCCGCATCAAGGCGGCGCGGCGGATCAGCATGCATTGCTTCAGCTCGCCCGGCATGGTCTCGACATCAGGTGCAAGGCGCGCGCGGTGCTCGTCCGGCACGTCGGGGCTGACGAATTGCTGCACCTTGCCGAACGCGGCTTCGACGCCGCCATCACGTTCGAGCAGTGCCAACTGCATCTCCAGCTTGCCCGGAGTCCAGAGGTCGTCGGCATCGCAGAAACCGATCAGCTCGCCCCGCGCCATCGCCAGACCCTTGTTGACGGCGACGGCCTGACCGCTGTTCGCCTGGATGAGCGCGACGATGCGGTCGCCGAAGCTGTCGAGGATGCCGCGCGTGCCGTCGGTGGATCCGTCGTCGATGACGATGACCTCGTCGGGCGGGGCCGTCTGGCCAAGTACGCTCTCGATCGTCTCGGCGATATAGGCCTCGGAATTGTAGGCGGCGATGATCACGGAGATGCGCATGCGGCCTCAGAGCCGTTCCAGCTGGCGGGCGAAGGCTGCGGGAATCTCCATCGGCACGGTGCCGGTGTCGGCGAAGAACACCGGCGCGAGGCCTGCGATCCTTGCCACCTTGGCGGCGATCTCGTTCGGCCATCCCGGCAGCTCGTAGGCCGTGGTCGGCAGCAGCGCGCGAAACGCGTCCGACTGTTTTGCCGGCGTGAATTCGAGCGTGACAGCGCCGCGCCGGCGCGGGATGAAGAGCGCGCGCAGCATGCCGCCGCCGATGCGCTCGCCGAGATCGGCCAGGCTGAGCTCATGGCGTGGTTCGCCGTTGAAATCCGAGACCGGCGTGGTGTCGCCGATGAAGTCTTGAAACGTGTCGACCAGGGCAGGGCGCAGCCGTGCCGAGCAGAACAGCGGCTCGATCCGGCCGGTCTCGCTGTTGACCGCGACGAAGTCGTCGCCGGCATAGCGCCAGCCGGCTTTCGCGCAGGCCAGTGCCGCCGTGGTCTTGCCGCTGTGGCCTTCGCCCGCAAGCAGAGTGAAGCCAAATGTGCCGCCGACGGCCGCGGCATGGACGGCGCACCAGGGCGTGTCGTGCATCATGGCATGGATCAGCGAGATCGCCGGGCGGCTGCGAATCCAGGGTGGCGCTTCACCCTTCGGCAGCCAGGCAATGCCGCGCTTGGCTGTGAGGTCGATCGCGTACAGCACGGGAATGACGGCCGGCTGCCACACCGAATAGATGCCGTCCTCGATCAGCAGCCGCGGCTTCTCGGCGGCCTCCGGCACCAGCGCGGAAAGGTCGTGGTGATCGGCGGTGATGAAGCGCAGGTCGAGATCGATCGCCTGGAGCGTGCTCTGGATGTAGGCCGGCAGGAACATGCCGGCCAAATCCTGCGAGGCAAATCCGAGACGTAAGCCGAACGGGCCGCAGCGCGCCTGCGCGTCGATCGGAACGGTTGCCTTGGCGAAGACCGAGGCGATCTCCTGCCGGATGAGATCACTTGCTTTCATTGGTCTCGCGCAGCGGCCAGCCTTCCTCGCCGGCGTCATGCACGGGATCCATCAGCAGCAGCTCCCGCAGATTGTCGAAGCGCTGGAATTCCGGGGCGACGAATGCGCCCGACAGCACCGGCGTCCATATCTCAACACGCGTGTCAGTGACGCCTTCGGCAATGAGGCCTTCGGACAGCATGCTGTCGACGAAGGCTTGCACCTGTTGTGTGATGGACGGCACGTCGCCACCAGTCGTGGCGGCCAGGGCGCTGCCGATCTCCTCAACCGTTCGGTTGGCCTTGAGGCCGAGCCAGACTTGCGCGGCGCTGCCATCGAGGTTGTAGTAGACGCCATTCTGATAGTTGGCGAGCACCACTTCACTATCAAATTGCTGGCTGATCAGCAGCGGTACCGACGTCGTGAGGGCCATGACTTGCTCAGTACTCGCATCAATTCCAGACAACGCACGCTAGCATGGGCACGCGGCTGCGAGAACCGCTCTGCTTGCGCCAATTGCGGGCAGCTAACCCGTGCCGAACGCCTTGAAGGTGATGATGGTGAGCGTGTCCTGGATGCCCGGCAGCACCTGCACCTTCTCGTTGATGAAGTGGCCGATATCGGTGTCGTTGTCGACGTAGAATTTCACCAGCAGGTCGTAATGGCCGGCCGTGGAGTAGATCTCGGAGGCGATCTCGGCTTCGGCAAGCGCGTTCGCGACCGTATAGGACTGGCCGAGCTTGCATTTGATCTGGACGAAAAAGGGAACCATTGCAGTCACTCCGAAAGCGTATCTGGCGAACAATAGGCCAAACCCACCCTGATTTAGCAAGCGGGCTTGCCGGCCGCCAGTCCGGCGCTCAGGAGGTCACCGCCGCCGCAGTGAATGCATCCCTGAGCCGTTGTGCGAGCTCGACCTTGCGGTAGGGCTTGGTCAGCACGATCGCCTGCGCATGCGCCCGGCCCTGCTCGACCAGGGTCTCCAGCGCGTAGCCGGAGGTGAACAGGACCGGCAGGCCAGGACGGATCCGCCGGGCCTGGTCTGCGAGCTCCCAGCCGCTCATGCCGCCGGGCATGATGATATCGGTGAACAGCAAGTCGATGCCGGAATCGGTGCGCAGCCGCTGCAACGCCTCCTTGCCGTTGACGGCGGCGACGACGCGGTATCCGAGCGCTTCCACCCTGCGAATGGCCGAGGAGCGGACAAACGGATCGTCCTCCGCGATCAGGATCGTCTCGTATCCTCTGGGCGCGGCGGCCTCCTCGTTCTCCGGCGGCTCGGTCAGGGATTGTCCGCTGCCGGCGCGCGGCAGGTAGATCCGGACCGTGGTCCCGAGGCCCTGCTCACTGTAGATCGCGACGTGGCCGTCGGATTGCTTTGCGAAGCCATAGACCATGCTGAGGCCGAGGCCCGAGCCCTTGCCGACCTCCTTGGTGGTGAAGAACGGCTCGAAGGCGTGCTCGATGACGTCTGGCGTCATGCCTTCGCCGTCATCGGTGACGGAGATCAAGGCGTAGCTGCCGGCCGCCACTTCCGGATGCAAGGCACGATAGTCCTCGTCGATGGCCGCAAACTCCGTGCTCAGCGTCAAATGTCCTCCGGACGGCATGGCGTCCTGCGCGTTGAGCGCGAGATTGAGCACGGCGGATTCGAGCTGGGCGCGGTCGGCGAAGGCCCGGATGGAGCCCGGTCCGAACGCCGTCTTGATCTCGATGTCCTCGCGCAAGGTGCGCTTGAGCAGCTTGTGCATGGAGGTCAGGAGCTCGCGGCACTCGATCGCCCTCGGTTGCAGCAATTGGCGCCGGCTGAACGCCAGCAGCCGCTGCGTCAGCTCCGCGCCGCGCTCGCCGGACTGGCAGATGTCGTCGGCGAAGCGCCTGAGGTCGGGCCGCGCCTTGAGCTGCTCGCTGAGGAATTCCGCGTTGCCGATGATGACGGTGAGCAGATTGTTGAAGTCGTGGGCAATGCCGCCGGAGAGCTGGCCGACCGTCTCCATCTTCTGCGCCTGATGAAGCTGCTGCTCGGTCAACTTGCGCGTGGTCAGGTCGTGGACGATGCCGACGTAGATCAGCTCGCCGTCCTGCCACGCCTGGCCCACCGACAGGTCCATCGGAAAGCTCGATCCGTCCTTGCGCAGACCGGTGGTTTCCCCGGTTGCGAAACGCCGCGCATGCCCGGTGGACGAGGGCCTCTCCTCATTGGACATCAGCATGGCGATGTCGAGATTCAGGACCTCGTCGGCGCGATAGCCGAACAACCGCTCGCAGGCAGGATTGAACAGGAGAATGCGGGCTTGCGCGTCGAACAGGATGACGCCGTCCACCGCGGTCTCGACCACGGCGGTGAGGCGCGTCATGCTCTCGCGCAGCGCACGCTGGGCCTCATTGACCTGCACGAGCAACTGCGCCGCATCCCGGTTCTTGGTCTCCTCCTCCTCGAGCGCGGCCTGGACCTGCCGGAGCTCGAACGGCGAGGGGATGGTCAGGATCTTCGGCAACAGCGGCCAGAGCGCACCGGCAGTGAAGACCGAGGCCACGGCCGTCATCGCCTTCACGATGCCCTCGATGCCATAGACGGGTACCCAGAGCGTGTAGATCGACAGCACATGCGTCAGGCCGCAGGCCATGATGAAGACGGCGAAGGCCCAGAAGACCCACCCGAATTTGAGGTCGCGCCGCTTGGTGACGAGGATCGCGAGCGCAAACGGGATCGAGAAATACGCCAGGGCAATGCAGGCGTCCGAGACGACGTGCAGCCAGATCAGCTCGGGCTCCCAGAGCAGGCATATCCCGTGTGGCGAGAACATCGAGGAGTCGAGGAGACGTTCGAAGTAAGCCCACATGATTCCACCCCGATAGGCTTGCGGGCCGGGGGCGGCCCGCAACATTGACGTCGCTGGACGGTTCCATCGCCAACGTCTCACTCGTCGATGTGAACGCCAAGGGCCAAGGAGGCATCAAGGGTTTATTTTCGCGCCTTTGCACGATTGTGGGTCGACAAGGCCGCGCGGGATCGCGCCCAGCTGATTCGCGGGGGCCGGCCGGCGCCGCCGGCGATTTGCGGCGCGCGCGGCCGGCCTGACTTGCTGGCATATCCGGGGCGCGCTAGGACAGGGCATGGCGATGTCCCTCTCAAACGCATGTCTCCGGCGATGACGACGCCCGTGGCGCTCACCATCGCCGGCTCGGATTCCAGCGGCGGCGCCGGCATCCAGGCGGATCTCAAGACCTTTGCGGCGCTCGGCGTCTATGGCGCCTCCGCGATCACGGCCCTGACCGCCCAGAACACGCGCGGCGTCACCGGCATTCACGCCGTGCCGGCTGATTTCGTCACCGCGCAGATCGATGCGGTGTTCTCCGATCTCGATGTCGGCGCGGTGAAGATCGGCATGGTGGCGCAGGCCGCCAGCATCGATGCGATCGCGGCCGCGCTGTCGCGCTGGAAGCCGCAACACATCGTGCTCGATCCTGTCATGGTCGCAACCTCCGGCGACCGGCTGCTGGCTGCCGAGGCCGTGGACGCGCTACGCACAAAACTGATGCCGCTGGCCTCGGTGATCACGCCGAACCTGCCGGAAGCTGCGGCTCTGCTCGACGAGCCCATTGCGGTGAGCGAGGCCGAGATCGAGAGCCAGGGGCGCCGCCTGATGGCGCTCGGCTGCCGCGCGGTGCTGATCAAGGGCGGGCACGGCGAGGGCGCCGAGAGCATCGACTATCTCGTCAGTGCTGAAAAAACGATCGCGCTTCCCGCACCTCGCGTCGCCACCAGGAACACCCATGGCACCGGCTGCTCGCTGTCCTCCGCCGTTGCTGCGGGGCTGGCCAAAGGCGAGGATCTGGAGCAGGCGGTGCGGAGCGCCAAGGCCTGGATCAGCGCGGCGATCGCGGCGGCCGACCGCTTCAGCGTCGGTCATGGCCACGGGCCGGTCCATCATTTCCACAGATTTTACTGACGAGAGGCGCCGCGCGACGGCCGCCGCCGTAACCAATAGGGCGGCGGGCCGGGCTTTTGCGGACAATCATTGCCGCGTCATGTCGCCTGATTGTCGCATGCGACTGATATTCGCGGGGAGGGCGAGGCGAGGTTTGATTCGTATCTGAGGGTGCCTCAAAGGTTCAATGGTCATCCCCCTGTCACGGGACATTGTTACAGGCTGTCGCATGGGAAGTTACGATGTGAGTGACGAGAGCCCTGAAAGGCGCTTTCGCACCTTGTTCATCTCCGACGTTCATCTCGGAGCCCGCGGCTCGCAAGCCGACCTTCTGCTGGATTTCCTGCGCTACCACGATGCCGACACGATCTATCTCGTCGGCGATATCGTCGATGGCTGGGCGCTGAAATCGAGCTGGCACTGGCCGCAATCGCATAACGACTTGGTCCAGAAGCTGCTGCGCAAGGCGCGCAAGGGCGCCAAGGTCATTTACATCCCCGGCAATCACGACGAGTTCCTGCGTAACTATTACGGCACGCATTTCGGCGGCATCGACGTGGTCGAGAACACCGTCCACACCGGCGTGGACGGCAAGCGCTTTCTCGTCATCCACGGCGATATCTTCGATCTCGTGGTGCAGAACGCGCGCTGGCTCGCCCATCTCGGCGACAAGGCCTACGACTTCGCGATCCAGATGAATCGCTTCGTCAACTTCTTCCGGCGCATGTTCAAGGTGCCCTATTGGTCGCTGTCGCAATGGGCCAAGCAGAAGGTCAAGAACGCCGTCAACTATATCGGCGCGTTCGAGCAGGCGCTCGCCGCCGAAGCGCGCCGTCACGACGCCGACGGCGTGATCTGCGGCCACATCCACTATGCCGTGATCCGCGACGAGGGCGGCATCCGCTACATGAATTGCGGCGACTGGGTGGAGAGCTGCACCGCGCTGGTCGAGCACGACGACGGCCATTTCGAGATCATCACCTGGGCGGATCAGGCGCAAAAGCCTGCAGCCGTCCCACAGGTCGCGGCAAGGGCTGCCTGATGCGCATCCTGGTCGCGACCGACGCCTGGCACCCGCAAGTCAACGGTGTGGTTCGGACGCTGACCAAGCTTGCTGATGCATCGGAGGCGCTTCGCATCGAAGGTCTTGGCATCGAAGGTCTTGGCGTCGAGTTCACGTTCCTGACGCCGCAATCGTTCCGCACGTTTGCGATGCCAAGCTATCGCGACGTGCGGCTCGCGATGCCGCGCCCTGCGCGGATTGCGAAGCTGATCGCGGAAGCGCGCCCCGACAGCATCCACATTGCGACGGAAGGGCCGATCGGCCTGATGGTCCGCCGCTATTGCCGCCAGCGCAAGCTGCCGTTCACGACCAGCTTCCACACGCGTTTTCCCGAATACGTCCGCGCCCGGGTGCCGGTTCCGGAATCCCTGATCTGGCGGGCGCTGCGACGATTCCACAGCCCGAGCCGGGCGGTGATGGCGGCGACGCCGGCGCTGGCCCGCGAGCTCGGCGAGCGTGGCTTTGCCAATGTCGTGCTGTGGCCGCGCGGTGTCGACACACGCCTGTTCCACCCCCGCGCCATCGATCTCTGCTTCCCGGCACCGGTGTTCCTTTCGGTCGGCCGTGTCGCGGTGGAGAAGAATCTCGAGGCCTTCCTCGCCCTCGATCTGCCCGGCACCAAGGTCATCGTGGGCGACGGCCCGGCGCGCGCCTCGCTGGAAGAAGCCTATCCGGATGCGATCTTCCTTGGGCAAAAGCAGGGTGAGGAGCTGGCGGACATCTATGCCGCCGCCGACGTCTTCGTGTTTCCCAGCAAGACCGATACGTTCGGCCTGGTCCTGCTCGAAGCGCTCGCAAGCGGCCTGCCGGTCGCGGCCTTCCCGGTGAAGGGCCCCCGCGACGTCATCGGCGATGCGCCGGTCGGGGCGCTGGACCACGACCTGCGCAATGCCTGCTTCACGGCGCTCGGCGTTTCCCGGCAGGACTGCGTCGAATTCGCCGCCAACTACACCTGGGAGGCCTCCGCCCGGGCGTTTGTGGACAGCATAAAGGCGGCCGGCGCGGTGCTGCCCGGCGGGAACGGCGCGGAACAGCCACGCTTCGTCGCCTAGATTCCTGTTTTGACGCGTTTTCTTCACGCGAACCGGTATCCACTTCGCTCGAAAACGCTGTCGAACCCCTCGCGCTCAGGTGTCTTGCCCGGGCCTCATCGGCCGCGATAAGGTCAGACATGACCGAACAGCTCCTCCCGATCGGCCCCGCCGATATCGATGCCGCAGCGCGCGTGATCGCGCCCTTCGCCATCCGCACCCCGCTGTTGTCCTTTCCCGTGCTCAACGAGCGCGTCGGTGCCAAAGTGTTCCTGAAGCCGGAGATGCTCCAGCGCACCGGCTCCTTCAAGTTCCGCGGCGCCTTCAACAAGGTCGCC
The DNA here is from genome assembly GCF_058804065.1 of Bradyrhizobium sp. GW821-FHT13H05. Classification (NCBI taxonomy): domain Bacteria; kingdom Pseudomonadati; phylum Pseudomonadota; class Alphaproteobacteria; order Hyphomicrobiales; family Nitrobacteraceae; genus Bradyrhizobium; species Bradyrhizobium sp. GW821-FHT13H05. Next base: position 320,155 of record NZ_JBXAPO010000003.1, read on the forward strand.
TCGATCCCGCAGGACAAGCGCGCCGGCGGCGTCGTCGCGTTCTCCTCGGGCAACCACGCCCAGGGCGTGGCGGCGGCAGCCAAGATCCTCGACATGCAGGCGACCATCGTGATGCCCGCGGATGCGCCGCTGTCGAAGCGCGAGCGCACCAAATCCTATGGTGCCGAGGTCGTGCTCTACGACCGCTACAACGACGACCGCGAGGCGATCTCGCGCGGCATCGCCGCGAAGCGCGGCGCGACACTGGTCAGGCCTTACGACGATCCCTTCGTGATCGCAGGCCAGGGCACCGCCGGCCGCGAGATCGCAGAGGACATGGCGGCGCTCGGCCTCAGCCCCGACATCGTGGTGGCGCCGGCCTCCGGCGGCGGCCTGATCGCCGGCGTCGCAACTGCGATCAAGGCGCGTTATCCGCAGGCGCAGATCGTGGTGGCCGAGCCCGAGTCGTTCGACGATCACGGCATTTCGCTGACCGCAGGTCATCGCGAGCCGCATGGGCCCGCGGGCCGCACCATTTGCGATGCGCTGATGGCCCTGATCCCCGGCGAGATGACGTTTGCGATCAACAGCAAGCTGCTCGCGCGCGGCGTGACCGCATCCGACAAGGAAGTCGGCGCAGCGGTGGCGTTCGCCTATCGCGAGCTGAAGCTCGTGGTCGAGCCGGGCGGTGCCGTCGGCCTCGCCGCGCTGCTCGCGGGCCGCCTCGACGTCGCCGGCAAGAACGTCGTCATCGTGCTCTCCGGCGGCAATGTCGATGCGGATCTGTTCGCCGAGCTGGTGGCCTGATCGTCTGAGATTTTGACACGAAGAAGGGGCAGAGCGTCGCCGCTCTGCCCCTTTTGTATTTGTCGGTTGGTGGATTCGGCTTGCTCGGTGCACCTCTCCCGCTTGCGGGGGAGGTCGGCGCGAAGCGCCGGGTGGGGGCTTTCTCCAAACGGGGATACTCTCGGTTAAGTCGCTAACTGTCCCATTGCGGAGAAACCCTCTCCCCAACCCTCCCCCGCACGCGGGGGAGGGAGCGCACCTTCTCGCCGCTTCAGTGCATGAAGCCGCCGTGGTGATTGCCGCCGCCGCCACCCATGCTCGGCGCCTGGTTCATCGACTGGCGGAAGTTGTTGCCGCCATTGTTGACGATGCGGTTGGTCGTGTTGAACTGCGGGCGGGTGTTCTGGACGTTGTTCTGGACCTGCACCTTGTTCACCGGGTTGTTGTTGATCTTCACGCCGTTGTTGACGCGGATCGGGGTGTTCTGCGTCTGGACGTTGACCGGCTTGGCCTCGACAGTCGAGCCACCCTTGCCGACATTCACCGGCATGCTCACGATCTTGCCAGGAGTCGTCGTGCCATTGGTCGTGCCGGTATTGTTGGTGCCGCCATTCTGCGTATTGTTGGCCACGGGCAGCGTCACGATCTTGCCGGTGCCGCCATTGTTCGTGGTGGTGTTGGTCGGCGCAGGCAGGGTGACGATCTTGCCCGGGGTCTGCGACGGCGTGCCGTTCTGCTGATTGCCTGCCGGCAGGTTGACGATCTGGCCGCCATTGCCGAGCTTGCCGATGCCGTTGTTGTCGCCCGGCTTCTGCACGACCGGCAGGTTACCGTTCAGCTGCGGCCCGCCATTACCCTGCTGCATCAGCGGCATGTATTTGGGCTGGCCGAGATTGCCGATCTTGAAGGTCGGGGCAATGTTCTGCGGCGCCAGGAACTTGGTCGCCTGCATCAGGGGGATCAGCTTCGGCTGCGCTGCGAGCTTCAGCGCGGACACGGCATAGGGGCTGTTGCCATAGCTGTCGTAAAAAGTCTGGTAGCCGAGCGGCGAGTTCGCCAGCACCGCCTTGTGCCAGGCCTGCGTGAGCAGGAGGTTGTTGAGCAGCCAGCGGACGTGGTCGCACAGCGGGTCGTGCGGATACATCTGGATGAACTCCTGATAGTACTCCGGCCGTGCCTCGGACACGACGTAGTCATAGGCTTGGCGGGTCGAGCGGCTGGGCAGGTTGGAGGCCATCTGCACCACCGGCGCATTGACCGGCGCACGGTTGGCGGCAACCGCGGTGTCGCCGAAGAAGGTGAAGTCTGACGTCAGCGACGAGCTCTCCCACGGGATCTGCGCGCCGAGTGTGGTCTCGTTCACCTGAAGGCGCACGCGCTTGAACAGCTGCTCGATCGGCACGTTGGGTTCGCGCGCGACGTTGAGGAAGGCTTGCGTATAGGGGCTGTGGCCGCCGGTGCCGTCCTGCGCTTCGGCGCCCGGCGCGGTCGAATAGCCGACGATCGAGCCGTTCGGCGCATCGACGATGGCGAGGCCGCGGCCGGCATCGTTCACCGAGGGGAAGGGATTGTTGCGGCAGGCATCGAGGATGACGATGCGCATGCGGCTCGGGATCGTCTCCAGCGTCGACATCACGTCGACGAGGCGCACCGAGTTACTGACGAGCTCGCTCTGGCTCGACACCTTGGCATCGACGGGAACGAGATAGTTCTCGCCGGCGAGCTGCACGCCATGGCCGGCGTAGTAGATCATCGCCACCGTGTTCGGACCCCGCGCGGAAACTTTTGCGGAAAAGTCCTGGACGACGCGGAGCATGTCGTTCTGGGTCAGGTCGGTCGCGGCGACCACTTCGAAGCCGGCCGAGTTCAGGAACTGCGCCATCGACTCCGCATCGTTATCGGGGTTCGCAAGCTGCGGCGCGTTCTGGTAGTTGGAATTGCCGATCACCAGCGCGACGCGCTGTTCCGGGCCTTGCAGCGCGGTCGGGGCCGGCGCGACCTGCGCCGAAACAGGCCCGCAGGCGAAGCCGAACAGGCTTCCCACGAGGCTAGCCGTCATCAGGAAAGGCTTTAGGCGGAACATGGCGTGCTCCTCTAGCACTGATCTCGATGCGAGATTGGTTGCGAGGAAGCTTGGCCGCGTTCGAGCCGGTGGTCCGTGATCGCTGTCACCATGGTATCGTGCGTGATCTGAATCACGCTTCGGAACCTGCTATGGTGAATGGCCGGTTTTGCCGGCGAAAGACATGCCTTGGGGAAATGCCTGCTCATGCTGAAATCGATCGATCCGATCCTCACCCCCGATCTGCTCTGGCTGCTCGCCTCGATGGGCCACGGCGACGACCTCGTTTTCGTCGACGCCAATCATCCGGCGACCCGCATCGCGCAGGGCACGACATCGCAACGTCTGATCCAGTTGCCGGGCATGCGCATGGAGACCGCCGTGCGCGCCATCATGTCGGTCTACCCGCTCGACGATTTCGATCCCGATCCGGTACGCGTGATGGCGCCGGTCGACGATCCCGATCGGGTGCCCGACGTGCAGCGCGCGGTGCTCGCGGAGATCGAGCGTGCTGTTGGCCGCACCGTCGCTCCCGGCAAGCTCGCGCGGGCGGACTTTTACCGCGCTGCGGCGGCGGGCTTTGGCGTCGTGCAGGTCGGCGACAGCAGGGGCTATGGCTGCTTCCTGATCCGCAAGGGCGTGATCAGCTAGCGGCCGTCATCAGCGCGGACGGCCAGCCGATGCGGACGAGGAGACCGTCGGGGCCGTTGATGCCCACCTCGTACATTCCCCATTCGCGGTGGCGCAGCACGCCGCCGGGCCGGATGATCAGATCGTCCACGCGCGCGGCGATGGCGTCCACATCGGGCGTGCGAATGAAAACGCCGAAGGGATTGTGCTCTTCCGGCACCCGCCACGGGCCGTCTCCCGCCTGGGTCAGATGCACCTCGCAGCCCCAACCTCGCATGATGACGTAGCCGGCGTCGCCGCCCGCGCGCGCAAAGCCGAGACGCTCCCAGAACGGAATCGCCGCAGCAAGATCGTTGCTGGGAACGATGGCGAATGCGCCGACGTGCGGGGTTTCAGGCATTCGTTCTCTCCTGAATATGCAGGTGCCTTTCCAGCCTATCGGGATGAGCTGACAAGGGCTAGTTGGTGCAGCGTCGCGGAACGTCGGAACGATGTTGCATGAAGCGGCAAAAGGCCTCGCACTCGAATTTGAATGGCCATCTCGCATCCGCCTGTCTATGGTCGATTGATGTCGCGCCTCATGTGTCTATTCGTTGCTGTCGTCCTGTCGCTGCTGCCCGCCGTCGCGCCGGCTGCGTCAATTCAAAAGCGCCCCAAGCAGGCCTGGCATGGCTACGGCTTTCTGCCGGGCTATCGCCAGCCGCTGAGCAACAGCATTCCGCTCTATAAGCAGAAGGACGCGATGCGGCGCCTTGCGCGCAATGACCGGCGTCACTGGTACATCGATCCGGTTCCCCAATATTACGGCTGGGATGGCGAATGGCGCTATTTCGGCCGTCCCGGCTTCGGCGGCGGTCGCTACAATGGCGGCAGCTTTGGCCCGTGCTGGACCCGAACGCCGATCGGCGCGGTCTGGAATTGCGGATGATTGGCTGATTGCGCTCGCAATGACGAGGTAGACGGAGATCGTTCCCTTACGAGAAGAACGCGATCTTCTCGGCCTGGGTCATGCGGCGGATCGGCGCGAGCGGGTCGTTGGCCGGCGTGCGGGGCTTTTGCAGTATGCCGCTGGCGAGGATGCTGGCGCCGAGCGAGGGCTCGGGCATGGGCGTCGGCAACGGCGAGGGCATCGGCAGTGTCGAGGCCGGTGCTGCGGCGAATGATGCCGTCGCCAGCATGGCCGGGGCGGGCTGCTCCATCACTTCGGCGGCGGCCTCCGCAATGGCGTCGGTGAGACGCGCGAGCGAGTCCATTGCGATCGGCGCATCTTCGGCGGGCTCTTGCACGACCGCTGCAGCGGCGGGCTCAGGTGCGATCGGCTCCGGGAGCTCGGCGGCAATCGGGGCTGCGATCTCCGCGACCATCGGTTCCGGAATGGTCGTTTCCATCTCGACCGGATCGATGATCTCGTCGAAATCGGGATCGGGCGCGGCCATCTCGAGCGCGATGGCCTCGAGCACGGCTTCGTCCTCGGCCTCCGCGGCGGCATCGAACGAGAACTCGTCGGTGACGTCCGCGAAGGCGGCAGGCTCGGCGGCCGGCTCTTCGAAAGCTGTGTCTTCGGGCGCGGCATCTTCAAGCGCGATCGGGCTTTCGGCAGCGATCTCCGGCGCGACGGCCGCGTCCATCGCCTGCTTGGCCATTGCGAACGCTTCAGCGGTGTCGGCCGCTTCAGGCTCGGCCGCCACCGCGATGTCCTGCGGCGTCTCCGTAAAAGCCACGGGGGCTGCGCTCGCCATCGCGGCGGGCGCGGCTTCGACAGGCGGCGCCTCTGCGACGGGCGGCGGTGCCTCCTGCATCGGAGCTGGCGCGGGATGGACCGCCGCCTGCGGCGTTGCGTTGCCGTCGGTCTGGTCGATCCGATCCCTGAGCAGATCGAATGCGGCCTTGAGCTCGACGCGGGGGTCAATGGTGGAAATCTGCCCGCAGGCGGCCTCGATCGAGGCGAGCTGCGAATCAATGAGGTCGCAGATTCGTCCGTCGGCGCCGATCTCGCGCCAGCGCCAGGAGATCTCCTTGATGATGCGCACCCCGCGCGGGATCGCAGCGAGGCTCGCCTCGATCGCCGCGGGATCGAAGGCTGCGATCGCGATGGTCTCGGCCTCGCGGATGGCGCGGCGGATCTCGACCAGCGCCTCGGGCAGGCGGTCCTCGACGACGGGTTGTCGCTGTGCCGCAAGGGTTTCTTCGATTTTCGCGACCGCATCGAGCACCATGCTCGTGTCGGCGTTGCGATTGCGCTTGGCATATTCGCCGAGGAACCAGCGGCCGCGCGCGGTCTCCATGAAGGCTTCGCGGATCGCGTCGTAATCCTGCTCGTTCGGCTCGGCCGCGCGGGCAGACATGGGCGAAAGGGCGAATGCTTCGTTGGCCATGACAATCTCGTCGCGCAAATCACCGCGCGTTAGAGTAACGATCACCACGATATCGACCGAATCGCAATTGGTTTGATGGCAGGCGAATCACAAATCCCCACGCAAGCCGCCGTGAAGCGGCGATTCGCCGTGAGTCTCGCGCTGTTCTACTCGGCGGTGTTCGCGGTGTCGGGCACGCATATGCCGTTCTTTCCGCTCTGGCTGAAGGCGATCGGCATCGATGCTGCCTGGATCGGTCTCATCAACGCGCTGCCGGCGATCACGCGCTTTACCACGCTGCCGCAGATCACCGGCTTTGCCGAAAAGCGACAGGCCATCCGCGCCGCCATGATGATGTCGGTGCTGGCAACCGCGATCGGCTTTGTGGCGGTCGGCGTGCAGCAGCAGCCGCTGGCGCTGTTCCTGATCTATGCGCTCACCTGCATGATGTGGACGCCGACCACGCCGCTGACGGACGCCTACGCGCTGCGCGGCGTCGCCCGCTATGGGCTCGATTACGGGCCCCTAAGGCTTTGGGGCTCGGCCGCCTTCGCCGCCGGCTCGCTCGCCTGCGGCTATCTCGTCGACAGCATCGCCGCGCGCGACCTGATCTGGGTGATCGTCGCATGGGCGGTGGTTGCGGCTCTCGTCAGCCTGCTGCTGCGTCCGCTCGACGATGTCAGGCGAAGGGCCGCCGGGACGCCTGCCGGCAAGGCGCTGCTGCGCGATGGCGGCTTTTGGGCCGTGATCGTCTCGGCCGCGCTGATCCAGGGCAGTCACATCGCCTTCTACACCTTCTCGGCCATCAGCTGGCAGCTCCATGGTTTCGGCGGGCTGACGATCGCGGGGCTGTGGACGCTGGGCGTGATCGCCGAGATCGTCGTTTTCGCGCTGTCGCCGCGCTTCTCGCTGCATCCGTCCACGCTGATGGTGATCGGTGGCTTGAGCGCCGTGCTGCGCTGGATCGTCACCGCCAGCGAGCCGCCGCTCGCGCTGCTCGCGATCGCGCAGCTCGGCCACGGCTTCAGCTTCGGTATGACCATCCTCGGCACCATGAACCTGCTGGTGCAACGCGTGCCCTCGCATCAGATCGCGCGGGGGCAGGGTTATTACGCCGCCTGCAACGGGCTGTTGGGCGCGGCGACCTCGATCGCGTCAGGCGCGATCTACGCCCGCATCGGCGAGGGGCTGTATTACGTCATGGCCGCGATGGCCGCCGCCGGCGCGCTTGTGATCTGGCAGGCGCGGCACCGGCTCAAAGCTCATCCCCAGAGCGAAGAGTCCGGCGGATAAACCAGGCTGTCGTCATAACGCAGCGCGTGATCGCGATCGCGCGCCAGCAGCAGGGGGCCGTCGAGATCGACGAAGCGCGCCTGCGGCGTCACCAGCATGGCGGGGGCCATCGACAGCGAAGTCGCGACCATGCAGCCGATCATGATCTCGAAGCCCAGTGTTTGCGCGGCATCGGCCATGGCGAGTGCCTCGGTGAGGCCGCCGGTCTTGTCGAGCTTGATGTTCACGGCGTCGTAGCGTTCGCGCAAGGCGGCGAGCGAGGAGCGGTCATGCACGCTCTCGTCGGCGCAGACCATCAGCGGCCGCTTGATCCGCGCCAGCGCGTCGTCCTTGCCTGATGGCAGCGGCTGCTCGACCAGGGTGACGCCGACGGCATCGCAGGCGGCGAGATTGTGCGCCAGATTGGCCTCGGTCCAGGATTCGTTTGCGTCGACGATCAGCTCGGATTCGGGGGCGGCCTTGCGGACGGCTGCGATCCGCTCGGGATCGCCGTCGCCGCCGAGCTTGATCTTGAGCAGCGGCCGGTGCGCCGCTTTCGCGGTCGCCGCCGCCATGGATTCGGGGGTGCCGAGCGAGATCGTGTAGGCCGTGGTGCGCTCGCCCGGGATCGGGCGGTCCAGGAGGCTCCAGGCCCGCAGGCCCGCTGCCTTGGCCTCAAGGTCGATCAGGGCGCAATCCAGCGCGTTGCGGGCCGCGCCGGGCGGCATGGCGGCTTGCAGGGCCTGCCTCGTCATCCCGCCCGCGACGGCCGCCTCCATGGCCCCAATGGCCGCAAGGGTCGCCTCGGGGGTCTCGCCATAGCGGGGATAGGGCACGCATTCGCCGCGGCCGGTCAGGCCGTTCTGGCTTACTTCGGCCACAACAGTCACGGCCTCGGTCTTGGCGCCCCGGCTGATGGTGAAACTGCCGGCTATGGGAAAGCGCTCGATTCGCGCCCGAAGGGCCGGAACTTTGCTGGAAGTCATTTTGAACTCTGGCGAAATCTGAACCTGCTAGTTACCTCTAGCAACTAACGTTAACCAGTTGGGGATACCTTCTCCGGGTAAGGGCGTGTGCGCAACCATCTGATTTTCTCCGCCCCGGCACGGGAGCGGGCATCTTGAGTAGCGATCCGAAGCTGGAACGGATTGCGAAGGGTAACGCGCTGGCCCTCTGCGCCACCGGAACCTGGACCGCGAGCTTCGCGCCGGTCCTGGAGCGGATGGTGGCGGATGCCGAGAAGCTGGCCGGCGGTTCACAAAGCATCTTCATCGACGTCTCCGAGGTCGCCAAGCTCGACACCTTCGGCGCCTGGCTGATCGAGCGGCTGCGCCGCAGCCTGACCCAAGGCACGGCCGAGGCGCAGATCGCGGGGCTCTCGGCCAATTATTCGAGCCTCGTTGACGAGGTGCGGCGGGTCAGGGCGACCCCCGTGGTCGACGCCAGCACCATCACCATCACCGGCATGCTGGAGCAGATCGGCCGCACCGTGGCCGGAGTGGCCGGCACGGTCGCCGGCCTGATCGACATGCTCGGCGCAGTGCTCGCGGCGGGTGCGCGCATCCTGATCCATCCTCGTTCGTTCCGCCTCACCTCGACCGTGCATCACATGGAGCAGGTGTGCTGGCGCGCGGTGCCGATCGTGGTGCTGATCACTTTCCTGATCGGCTGCATCATCGCGCAACAAGGCATCTTCCATTTCCGCAGGTTCGGCGCCGACATCTTCGTCGTCGACATGCTCGGCGTGCTGGTGCTGCGCGAGATCGGCGTGCTGCTGGTCGCCATCATGGTCGCGGGCCGCTCGGGCAGCGCCTACACCGCCGAGCTCGGCTCGATGAAGATGCGCGAGGAGATCGACGCGTTGCGCACCATGGGCTTCGACCCGATCGAGGTGCTGGTGCTGCCGCGCATGCTGGCCTTGGTGCTGGCATTGCCGATCCTCGCCTTCCTCGGCGCCATGGCCGCGCTCTATGGCGGTGGCCTCGTCGCCTGGCTCTATGGCGGCGTCGATCCTGAAGCCTTCCTGCTCCGCCTGCGCGACGCCATCTCGATCGACCATTTCATCGTCGGCATCGTGAAGGCGCCGGTCATGGCCGCGGTGATCGGCATCGTCGCCTGCGTCGAAGGGCTCGCGGTGCAGGGCAGCGCGGAATCGCTCGGACAGCACACCACCGCGTCGGTGGTGAAGGGCATCTTCTTCGTCATCGTCATGGACGGCGTTTTCGCCATCTTCTTCGCCTCGATCGGGATGTGACGATGGCAGGCGAGATCCAAAATCCCATCATCCGCGTCCGCGACATCACCGTGCAGTTCGGCGCAACGCGCGTGCTCGACGGCCTCAACCTCGACGTCCAGCGCGGCGAGATCCTCGGCTTCGTCGGACCATCAGGCGCCGGCAAATCGGTGCTGACGCGCACCATCATCGGCCTCGTGCCCAAGATTGCCGGCAGCATCGAGGTGTTCGGCGTCGATCTTGATTCTTCCAACAATTCGCAGCGCCGCAACGTCGAGCGGCGCTGGGGCGTGCTGTTCCAGCAGGGCGCGTTGTTCTCCTCGCTCACCGTGCGGCAGAACATCCAGTTTCCGATGCGCGAATATCTGCGCGTCTCGCAGCGGCTGATGGACGAGATCACCATGGCCAAGCTCACCATGGTCGGTCTCAAGCCTGAGGTCGCCGAGCGTTTCCCGTCGGAACTCTCGGGCGGCATGATCAAGCGCGTCGCGCTCGCACGCGCGCTGTCGCTCGATCCGGACCTCGTGTTCCTCGATGAACCGACCTCGGGCCTCGACCCGATCGGCGCCGGCGACTTCGACGAGCTGGTCAGGACGCTCCAGCGCACTTTGGGCCTGACCGTTTTCATGGTAACGCACGACCTCGACAGCCTTTACACAGCTTGCGACCGCATCGCCGTTTTAGGGAACGGTAAGATCATTGCGGCAGGGTCGATCGCCGACATGCAGGCCTCGCAGCATCCCTGGTTGAGGCAGTATTTCCATGGCAAGCGCGCCCGCGCGGTCATGGGTTGAGTATCTGGGTTGAGTAGCCGGAGCACCTGATGGAAACGCGGGCGAATTACGTACTGATCGGGTCGTTCACGCTGGCAGTGATTGCCGCGGCGATCGGCTTCGTGCTGTGGTTCCAGTCGCTGCACACCACCAAGCAGCGCAGCCCCCTGCGCGTGGTCTTCGAGGGCCCGGCGGCGGGCCTGCGCAACGGTGGCAGCGTCAACTTCAACGGTATCCGGGTGGGCGAAGTGGTCTCGGTGAAGCTGGACAACCCGCGGCGGGTTGTCGCACTCGCCATGGTCGAGAACAACGCCCCGATCCGCAAGGACACCCTCGTTGGCCTCGAATTCCAGGGCCTGACCGGCGTTGCCGCGATCTCGCTCAAGGGCGGTGAGGAGGCCGCGCCGCCGCCGCCGCTGGATGAAGACGGCATCCCGACGCTGACGGCCGATCCCAACAAGCTCCAGGACGTCACCGAGGCGATCCGCGGCACGCTGCAGAACATCAACAAGATCGTCGCCGACAATCAGGAATCGGTGAAGAACTCGCTGAAGAACCTCGAGACCTTCACCAACTCGCTGGCGCGCAACTCCGAGAAGATCGACGTCGTGATGGCCAAGGTCGACGGCGTGATGCTCAAGGCCGACAGCCTCATGCTCGGCCTCAACACGCTCGCCGGCGGCAAGGACGGCGGCGAGCTGTTCCAGGCGGTGAAGTCGATCCGTGAGCTCGCCGACGACTTCGACAAGCGCTCCGGTGCGCTGATGGCCGACGGCCGCCGCACCCTCGGCGATATCAGCCGCGCCGTGAACAATTTCGACCGCAACCCCACCCGCGTGCTGTTCGGTGCCAGCAACAGCGCGCCGGCCGCAGCTCCGCCGCCGGCGGAAGCGCCGAAGCCCGCACCCGCGAACGAGCGCAAGCGGCAGTAGGCGGTTAGTCCGCGTCTCTCTCTCCTTCGTCATTGCGAGGAGCTCTTGCGACGACGCAATCCAGACTGCTTGCTTGGAGGCAGTCTGGATTGCTTCGCTTCGCTCGCAATGACGGTGCTTGTAGGGGCGCCGCAGTTTCCAATGCGCCTGCTTCGTAGCCCGGATGGAGCGAAGCGCAATCCGGCGGCGTTTCCGCATTCCGCTGCGCTCCATGCGGGCTACGGTTTCTTCTTGCAACGACGCGCTCAAACAAAAACGGAGGCCGTGAGGCCTCCGTTTTCTATTCGTGATTGCTATCCGAGTCTCACCCCAGCCGGCCTGCCGCATGGGCGAGCAGCGTGTACACCAGGCCCGTCTCCGAGGTCAGGTGGTTGCGCAGCTCCTGCGGGCCGCGGCCGTCGCGGGCGACTTCGTCGAGCAGGCGCTCGAACTCGGCGACGTAGCGGTCGACCGTGCCCTTGAAGTTGCGGTCGGCGCGATATTTGCGGGCGACCTCGTCGAAGGCCTTCTGGCCGGCGGGCGTGTACAGGCGCTTGGTGAAGGCCTTGTTCTCGCCGCGCTGGTAGCGGTCCCACATCTCGGCGGCGAGGTTGCGGTCCATCAGCCGGCCGATGTCGAGCGACAGCGATTCCAGCGGATTGCTGCTAGCCTGCGGGGCCTGCGGCTGCTGCGGAGCGGATGCAGCGCGGCCACGGGGAGCCTCACGGCCGGTCGGGGCGCCCTGGTTGGCGTCGGTGCGGTTGAGCAGGTCCGACAGCCAGCCGTCACGGCCCTGGTCGTTGCTGGAAGGCGCAACCGGCGGGGCTTCGGTGCGGCGCGAGGGAGCGGGCATGCCGAGGTCCGGCGGCGGCAGCGTCGAGGCGCTGCCGGTGTCGCGCATGCGGGTCTCGGTCCCACGACCGCCCGCAGTTGCCATCATCGGCTCTTCCTGGCGCTGGACGGCGACAGAGGCGCGGCCCGTCGTCGAGACGTCGAGGCCACGGCCATGCTGGGCCACGATGCGGTTGAGCTCGGCGAGGGCCTCGATCTGGTCGACGATCACCTTGCGCATCTGCGCAGTGCTCTCGGCGGCCTCCTGCGGCATCTCGAGCACGCCGCGGCGTAGCTCGTTGCGGGTGGCTTCGAGTTCGTTGTGCATCTCGAACGCCATCTGCTTCATGCTGGAGACGAGGTTGCCGAACTTCTCGGTCGACTGCTTGAACATCGCATCCGCCTCATCCGTGGTCTGGCGGTAGATGTCGTGCATGGCGTCGAGGGTCTGGCGGTGCTCTTCCTCGGACGCCGCGCGCACCGCCTCGAACTGGCGGGTGATCGCGGCCGAACCTGCACCGGCGGTCTCCGCGACGACGCGGGCGATGTCGCGGGCACGCTCTTCGGCCGCGGCCAGCGATTCATCGAGCAGGCCGGTGAAGCGCGACAGGCGCTGGTCGAGATCGGTGGTGCGCAGGTCGATCGTGGTGACGAGCGATTCCAGCGCCTGCTTGCGCTCGGCGAGCGAGGCGGTGGTGTTCTTGTTGCTCTGCTCGACGACCTGGGCGGCCTCGACAAGCGCCTTGCCGTGGGCGTCGAACTGCGTCGACAACTCGCCGAGATCCTGGAGCGCCCGCGTGGTCTTCGTGTTGAAGACGTTGAGCTGGTCTTCCAGGTTCTGGGTCGCAGCGCCGTTGCGCGAGGTGACGTCGTTCATCGCCGAGACGAAGTCGGCGACGCGCGTCACCAGCGCCCGCTCGAGCGAGTTGAGGTTGTCGTGCGCACCGGTCAGCACCTCCTGGAGGAGGATGTTGCCCTCGCGCAGGCGCTCGAACAGGGCGACGGTGTCGGTGCGCAGGATCTTGCTGGTCTCCTGCATCTCGGTGACGGCCGCGATCGAGACCTGGCGCGACTGGTCGATCGCCGAGCGCGAGGCCTGTTCGAGGTCCTTGAGCGACTTGCCGACCGCGCCGGTGGCGATCTCGCTCGCCGCGTTGATGGTGCGGGCGACTTCCGAGCCGTTGCCCATCAGGGTCTGGGAGAACGCGTGGCCGCGCGTCTCAATCGACTTCAGCGCGTCGGAGGTGACGCGGTCGATGTCGAGCGTGAGCTGGCTGGTCTTCGAGCCGATCGCGTCGACCAGCGAGCCGCGCTTGGCGTCGATCATGTTCGACAGACGGTCGGCCTGCTGCTGCACGTAGGTGACGATCTCGTCGGTCTTGCCGGTCATGGCCTGGCCGAAGCTGCTGCTGGCGGCGAGCACGGAACGCTCGACGTCGGCCGAGCTCGACTTGACCCGCGAACTCGCCTCGTTGGAGGCGTTGATCAGCGCGTTCTGGGCGTTGAGCGCGCTGGTCTGGATGTCGCTGGTCGCATTCGTCGTGGCCGTGCTCAGGGCGCGCTCGATCTCGGTCGAGATCGTGCGGATCTGGCTCGCGGCATCCGCCGAGGTCGAGGTCAGCGAGGTCTGGGCCTCACGCGCGCTGTTGAGAATGGTCGAGGCGGTGTCGGCGCCGACGGCCGTCAGCGTGCGCTCGATATCCGTGGTCAGCGACTTGATCTGGCTTGCCGCGTCGGTCGACGCGGAGATCAGCGTGCCCTGGGCCTCGCGCACGCCGCTGGTGAGCGCCTCGATGGTGGCACCGCCGGCGGTCGCCAGCGCGCGCTGCATCTCGGCCGCGAGCGAGCGGACCTGGCCGGTCTGTTCGGCCGAGACGGAGAGCAGGGTGCTCTGGGCGTCGCGGGCACTGGTCGTGATCGTCTCGGCGGTCGACTGGCCGACCTGCGAGAGCGAACGATGCACTTCGGCCGCGAGCGACTTGACCTGGCTCGCCGCATCCGAGGACGCCGTGACCAGCGTGCTCTGGGCTTCGCGGGCGCCGGACATGATGGTCTCGGCCGTCGCGGTGCCCGCCATCGAGAGCGAGCGCTGCACGTCCGAGGACAGCGCCTTGATCTGGTTGGCGGTCTCGCTCGAGGCCGCGATCAGCGCGCTCTGCGCATCGCGGGCGCCGGCGGTGATCGATTCCGCCGTGGTGGTGCCGGCCAGCGACAGCGAGCGCTGCACGTCGGCGGTGAGCGTCTTGACGTGGTTGGCAGCATCCGAAGACGCCGTGACGAGCGTGGTCTGCACCTCGCGGGCACCGGCCAGGATCGAGGCGGCGGTCGCCGAGCCCGCTGCGGACAGCGTGCGTTCGACGTCGGCCGACAGCGACTTGATCTGGTTGGAGGCATCGCCGGAGGCGGCGACCAGCGTCGACTGCGCTTCGCGGGCGCTGGTCAGGATCGAGTTCGCTGCTCCGGTGCCGACCGCAGTCAGCGCGCGCTCGACCTCGGAGGAGGTCATCTTGAGCTGGGCGTTGACGTCGGAGGAGACCGTCATCAGCGATTGCTGGGCGGTGCGCGCACCGGTCTGGATCGTCTCGCTGGTGTTGACCACGAGGTTGGTGAGCGAGCGCTCGGCGTCCTCGACATGCGAGCGGATCGCGGTCGAGATCATCTCGGCGCGGGACATCATGTCCTCGCTGGCCTGACGGCCGCTGCTCTCGATGCGGCCGGCGACGGCCTCGACGCGCGAGCCGAGCAGGTCCTCGAACTGCGCCACGCGCACGTCGATGTCGCTGGCGACCGAACCGACCTTGGTCTCGATGGCGTGGTGGATGTCCTGGAAGCGCGCGGTGACCGTGTCGGTCAGGTGGGTGCTGCGGCCGTCGATCATCTCGGTGACGCCGGTGATGCGGCGGTCGACCGCCTCGATCGCCTGCGCGGTGCCGTCGGTCAGCGTCGAGGTCAGCAACGTGAGGCGCGTGTCGATCGACTGCACGGCCTGCGAGGCGCCGTTCGTCAGCGCGGTGTTGAGGTAGGTGAGGCGGGAGTCGATGGATTCGAGCGCCTGCGTCGCGCCGCCCGTCAGCGTCGTCGTGAGGTGCGTCAGCCGCGTATCGATCGCCTGGATCGTCTGCGAAGCGCCGTCGGTGAGCGTCGTCGTAAGGTTGGTGAGACGGGAATCGATGGACTCGAGCGCCTGCGACGCGCCGCCGGTGAGTGTGGTCGTGAGGTGCGTCAACCGCGTATCGACCGACTGGATCGCCTGGGCGGCACCATCGGTGAGCGACGTGGCGAGCGTATTGAGGCGGCCGTCAATGGTCTCCGTCACCGACTTCGCGCGGGTATCGAACGACTGTTCCAGCGCGGCGACGCGGCCGACGAGTTGCTCGTCGAAGGTCTTGATGTGACCTTCGATCGTGCTGTCGAGGCTCGTGATCTTGCCGTTCAGCGAGGTGTCGAGATTGCTGACGCGTTCGCCGACCGTGGTCTCGAACTGCAGCAGGCGCTGATCGAGCACAGCCGTGATCGCGCCGCCGTTCGAGGTGAAGCGGGTGTCGAAATTGTCGACATAGGTCTTCAGCGACTCATGGATGTCGTGGGTGCGCTGGCCCATGCGCTCGACGATCTCGCCGCCGAACGTCTTCACGGTGCGGTCGAACTCGGAGATGTGGCGGGTGATCAGAGCGCCCAGCGTGCCGGAGTCGCGGGCGAACTTCTCGACCAGCTCGGTGCCCTGGTTCTTCACCAGCTCGTCGAACGCGCTCATCTGGAGCGACAGCGAGTCGTGCGCGGTCTCGGTCTGGCTGACGACCTTGGCGACGAGGGTGTTGACAGTGGCGTCGAGCGCGTCGCTCGCCTTGTCGCCGGACGTCATGATCTGGGTTGCGAGCCGGTTGCCGGCGTCGTCGATCTTGGCGGAGAGGTCGTTGGAGCGCAGCTCGAGCTCGAGCAGCAGCGAGTCCGACGAATTCTTGAGGGAGTCGTGCACCTGTTCGGTGCGCTCGGAGATGCCGTCGACGATCGCGGCGGAGCGCTGCTCGAACTCGCCGGTGATGCGGTCGATGCGCTCGTTCAGCATCTCGTGGACGCGGTCGGCGAGGTCGACGAACTCGTCGTGGACGTGGCCGGTCTTGAAATTGAGGCTGGTGGTCAGCCGCTCGCTGGCATCGAGCACGGCGCGCGTGGTCTCGTTGCTGGCTTCCTCGAGGCGGTCGAGCAGGTCGCCGCCGCGCTCGCCGAGCGCGAGGATCATGTTGTCGCCGGCATTGCTCAGCGCGCCCGTGATGTGGGCGCCGCGCTCTTCCAGCGCGCCGGTGATGGATTTTGCGACCTCGTCGACGCGCGAGGCGATCGCGTCCGAGATCAGCGCGATGTCGTGGCGCAGATCGATCTGCACGCCGGAAATGGCGCTGCGGACCTGCTCGGCCTGGCCGACCAGATTGTCGCGCTGGTGCGCGATGTCCTGGAGCAGGGCGCGGATGCGCACTTCGTTGTCGGAATAGGCGCGCTCCAGCGCCGCGACCTCGTTGGCGACCAGCGTCTCGAGCTCGCCGGCGCGCGCGATGGCGCGCTCGATGCCGTCGCCCATCGCCGCGACCTCGCGGCGGATGGCCTGGCCGACCGTGACCATGGAATCGGAGGCCGAGCCCTCGGGCTCGGAGAAGCGGATCGCGACCTGCGCCATTGCCTGCGCGACTGCACTCATCTGCTGACCGCGCCAGACCAGGCTCGCCAGGAAGAAGAACAGCATGATCGGCGCGAAGAACATCGTGACGAGGCCGGCGATGGCCAACACACCGCCACTCTGGCCCATCGCCGCCTGGATCGAGGGCAGGAAGCCAACGGTCAGCGCGGCGCACGCGGCCAGCCAGATGACGGTGAAGATCGTTGCGCCCGTATAGATGTTGCGGGAAGGGCGTCCCGTCTGCAACGTCTGCAAGAGCTGGCCGATGGTCGCACGGTCGTCGTTGGCGGCACGGCGCGACGAACGCGGCTCCTCGATCGGGTCGAACACGGCGCGTTCGTTGGCGGCGGGGCGGGCCTCGAAGCTCGGTTCGTCGAACATCGGGGGCGCTGGCGGCGCCACGGAAGATGCCGTTTCGTTGCGCATCGATGCGCTGCGGCTGGTATCGGCCGCGGTGTCGCTGATGTTCAGGGCTTCCTGGATCGCAGAAAGCGCAACTTCTGTGGGGTCTTTGACCTTTTTCGGAGTGTTTGCCATGTTCAGTCCGAGCCCTCGTTACTTGTACGCGTCCCCCCGCGAGCCCCGCGCGCTACGCAAGCTCACAGACCGGATCATGCCGCTTGCGCGGATCTCCGAGCCGTCCCCACCCGGACGGCTTGTCCGCCAATTTCCAAAACATCCTATTGGCAGAGCGTCGCGAATGAAATGCCTGCGATTAAGACAATCTTAATCATCGTTAACAGGATCGCGCCGTAACGCCTTAGCAATAAATGCAATTCTCCACGGGACTCGCCAGATTGCGGCAACTTTTCGTCAAGAAACGGGCGGAATTAGGTAAAACGGCGCAAACATTTCGTTAACCATTTCCATGCTTGGCTGAGGGAACCTGACCGCCGGACCGGCGGACTATCGCGCGATGCCGGGGGCCTGCGCCATGACGCCTGAACTGCAACGGATGGACTGGATGCCCTCGCCCCCGCTTGCGCCGATCGACAGCCCGCTCGATCTCGACCATCTCTCCCGGATGACGCTCGGTGACACCGAGCTGGAACAGGAAGTGCTCGCGATGTTCGCCGAGCAGGCCGTCCGCCTGCTGGCGGCCATGGCCGCGCTGCCGGCCGAGACCGGTGCGCTCGCGCACAAGCTCAAGGGCTCGGCCCGCGGGATCGGTGCGTTCGCGGTGGCGGACGCCGCCGCCAGCCTGGAGACCGCGATCCGGATCGGCCACAACCAGCGCCACGCTTTCGCCGCCCTGAAGGAGGCCGTGACCGAGGTCCGTGCCGCCATCGAGACGATCCTGAAGCACTGAGGCGCGACGAGATCGGGATGAATCGTCATCGCGCTTTAGGTCGTTGTTTGAGCATGATCTTTTCGGAAAACCGCTGCGCGCTTTTCCGGATCATGCTTTAGGGTTTTGACTCGCTCAAAATCAGGGTCTAGTCGTTTGTTTTGACGCGATTTCTTCGCGCGAACCGGGGTCCATTTCGCGCGAAAACGCTATGGCGCCCGGCGAACCGACCCGTTATAGGACAGCCCAGACCCTCCTTCATTCCCAACCTCGCGGCAGCACGAGCACACATGGCCAAGATTCACTTTGTCGACCACAAGGGCGAAACCCGTACGGTGGAAGTCGAGAACGGCGCAACCGTGATGGAAGCCGCCATTCGCAACAGCATTCCCGGTATCGAAGCCGAATGCGGCGGCGCCTGTGCCTGCGCGACCTGCCATGTCTATGTCGACGAAGCCTGGCGCGAGAAGGTCGGCAGCCCGACGCCGATGGAAGAGGACATGCTCGACTTCGGCTTCGACGTGCGCCCGAACTCGCGCCTGTCGTGCCAGATCAAGGTCTCCGACGAGCTCGACGGGCTGGTCGTGGCGACGCCGGAACGTCAGGCCTGAACACGTCCTGTCGATGCGGCGGGCGGCGCGACCTCGATGCCGCGCTTGTGCCAGGGTCTGAACTTCTCGATCACCTCGGCGGTCAGCGGCGCCGGCCGCCGTGTCGCCTCGTCGAGCAAGACGCCGACCGACGTCGCTGACGCAATGCACGTCCCGTTCGAGAACACGACCTGCTCGAACGTCACTGACGTCCGTCCCAGTTTCACCACGCCGAGGCCGAGTTCGATCGTGCCCGGCCAGTGCAGCTCGGCGCGGAAATGCATGTCGAGCCGCACCATGATCCAGGCGAAGCCCGCTGGGGTCAGCCCGTATTCGGGAAGCTTCATCAGCGTGACACGGCCGGTCTCGAAATAGGTGGCGTAGACCGCGTTGTTGACGTGCTGGTTCGGATCGAGATCGCCGAAGCGGACGTTGTCGCTGAGGCGAAAAGGGAAGTCCTCCAGGCGCGGCGTCGTGTCGAGGCGGCTTGGTGCGTTCACCGATTGATCTCCGTCATATCCATCCTCGTTACAGCCCAGTTATTTTGGCCCGGCAAGTGGGCGCGGCTGCGGGGCGCTCCCGCTTTTATGCCTTCCCTGATCCATCCCCGTTGGCTAGACAGGCAGGGTCACCTCTGCCCACCGGGCGCCGTCCAACCGATAACCATCGATAAAGAGACGACATGAGCGACGTGATCAAAACCGATGTGCTGATTATTGGCGCGGGCCCCTGCGGCCTGTTCGCTGCCTTCGAACTCGGCCTTCTCGACATGAAGGTGCATTTCGTCGACATCCTCGACAAGGTCGGTGGCCAGTGCGCCGAGCTTTATCCGGAAAAGCCGATCTACGACATTCCCGGCATTCCGCAGGTTTCGGGGCAGGGCCTCACCGATGCGCTGATGGAGCAGATCAAGCCGTTCCATCCGACCTTCCATCTCGGCGAGATGATCGAGACGGTGGAGAAGATCGGCGATCCCGGATTCCGCTGCACCACCGATGCCGGCAAGGTGTTCGAATGCAAGGTGCTGGTGATTGCGGCCGGCGGCGGCTCGTTCCAGCCCAAGCGTCCGCCGGTGCCCGGCATCGAAGCCTATGAAGGCAGTTCGGTGCACTACGCCGTGCGCAAGATGGAAAATTTCCGCGACAAGAACGTTCTCATCGTCGGCGGCGGCGATTCCGCGCTCGACTGGACGCTCAATCTGCATCCGCTCGCCAAGCGCATCACGCTGCTGCACCGGCGCGACGATTTTCGCGCCGCGCCTCACAGCGTCGAGCAGATGCGCGCGCTGGTGGCCGACGGCAAGATGGATCTGCGGCTCGGCCAGGTCACCGCGCTCTCAGGCACTGACGGCAAGCTGACTGGCGCGACCGTCAAGGGCAACGACAACAACGTCACCGAGATCGCGTGCGACACCATGCTGCCGTTCTTCGGGCTCACCATGAAACTCGGTCCGGTCGCGAACTGGGGCATTGCGCTGGAAAACAATCTGGTGCCGGTCGAGACGAGTGCGTTCGAGACCAATGTATCAGGCATCTTCGCCATCGGCGACATCAACACCTATCCCGGCAAGATCAAGCTGATCCTGTGCGGCTTCCACGAGGGCGCGCTGATGTCGCAAAAAGCCCATCGCTACGTCTATCCGGAGAAGCGGCTCGTGTTCCAGTACACGACCTCGTCCTCCAGCCTGCAAAAGAAACTCGGTGTCAACTAACCGCACCGGGAACGGGCGGGCGATGCCCCATGTTTCTGGTGCTGGAACCGTTCGCGAAATCGCCGTAGTCTGCGGCCATTGCAGTGGCGGCTTAGCAAGGTGATCATAATGCGGAATCTCTTTTTCAGCTTTCGGCTGTTCTCGCTCCTCGCGCTCGCGCTGTCGTTGAGTGCGGTGAGCCCGGCTGCGGCGCAAGTTCCGGCTGCGGTGCCGGCCCAGCCGACCGCTGCGGGCCTCTGGCAGAAGGTCGAGGACGGCAAGACGGTGGGATGGTTCCTCTTCATCGACCACAACGGCATCTTCGAAGGCGTGATCGCAAAGACCTTTCCGCGGCCCGGCGACGACCCGAACGAGATCTGTGCGAAATGCGCCGACGATCGCAAGAACGCGCCGGTGCTCGGGCTCTCCTTCATCCGCGACATGAAGCGCGACGGCTTGAAGTATGACGGCGGCAACGTCGTCAATCCGCGCGACGGCAACATCTGGAAGGCCAAGATGACGGTGAGCCCGGACGGTCAGACCCTGACCATGCGCGGCTTTCTCGGCATCTCCCTGTTCGGCAAGGACGAGACCTGGACGCGGCTGCCCGACGCCAACATCGCCCAGGTCGATCCCGCCATCGTCGCCAAATATCTGCCTGCGCAGGCGACCGCCGCGACGAAGCCGGCGCCCGCGCCTGCCGCGAAGAAGGGCGGCGCGATGATGGCGCCGGCGCCGAAGCAGTAGGCTGTTTCCGCGTTCTGAACGTCGTCCGCGCGGCGCTCTCCTCATGCGCCGCTGTCGTTCCCCGCGAAGGCAGGGAATCCAGTAAGCCGCAGCTTCTCCCCGCACTGTGGAACACGGAATCGCCCGTCCCAGCGCGCAAGTGCGCACGCGCATAGTCGTGGGCAACAGCCTGCGGCAGTAGTTCCCCGGAATGCGCGCTGGCGCCGGATTTGCATAGCTGTCGCAAAGCCGCTGGGGAGCGAGTCGCCGTCTTTACGCCTGCCGCCGTCATGCGGAAGGCGGACGGCGGCGCCTGTCCCTCGCGGCGCTGATTGCGATCCGCGGGAAGACGACATGAGACTTGCAAGACCGTGTGCGGCGGTGCTGCTCGGGCTGACGGCGCTGCTGGCGACATCGGCGCTGGCACGCGACGACGGCCGCTACGCCAATTCGCCGCTCAAACCCTGGTTCGAGAGCCTGCACAGCGAGTACGGGCAATGCTGCTCGGACGCCGACGGCTACGTGGTCGCCGACGTCGATTGGGAATCCGACAAGGGGCGTTACCGCGTGCATCTCGACGACGAATGGGTCGTCGTGCCCGACGGCGCCGTGATCACCGAGCCGAACAAGATCGGTCGCACCATGGTGTGGAAGCATTATATCGATGGCCATCCGCGCGTTCGCTGCTTCATGCCGGGCAGCATGACGTAGCCGTCTGCCCTCATTCGTGGCGGAGCGCATCGTCAATCGGTCAGCACGACGATCTTTCCGCCGGCCGTGTTGGCGTCCATGCAGCGGTGAGCCTCGGCGATCTCCGTGAGGTGAAAGACGCGTCCGACCTGAACGCGAAGTGTGCCTGCTTCGATTTGCCGGACCAAATCCTGCAACGGCGTCTGCATGAAGTCGTCAGGGCCTCCGGAATAGACCGTGAGGTTGACGGTGTTGGGGATGATCTCCATCGGGCTGAATTGATCGAACCACCATTTGTCTCCGACCATACCCGTCATGCAGACGATGCCGTTCGCCCGCGCACACTGCAGGGAGTCTGCCAGCGTGGTCGTGCCGACGAGCTCGAGCACCTTGTCGACGCCGCCTCCGCTTGCAGTTTTGACCGTGTCGGCGATCCGGCCGTCGTCGACGACCGCAAGGTCCGCTCCGACCGAGCGGATCAGCTCCATGCGCGCAGGACTACGCGTGGTTGAGATCACCTCGGCGCCGTGCTTGCTCGCGATGGCCGCGGCCGCAAGGCCAACCGAGGTGGTTCCGCCGCGGATCAGGAGCCGCTCGCCGCGCTTGAGTTGCAAGGCGGTGAACAGCGAGCCCCAGGCTGTCTGGAGCATCTCCGGCAATGCTCCGAGCGTTTCCCACGGCAGGGTGGTTTCAAGAGGCTGGACCTGCACGGCCGGCACGCAGACATATTCCGCGTAGCCGCCGTCGAATTGCCGTCCCATGCCGCCCATGGCCGTCGCGACGATCTGGCCCTTGCGAAACCGGCCGCCCGGTGCGTCCTCGACCAGGCCGACCGCTTCGATGCCGAGCACGCGCGGAAAGCTCACGCCCGGCGACAGGCCGCGCCGGGTGAAGAGCTCGGACCGGTTGAGGCCGAAGGCCTTGACGCGAATGAGAACCTGATCCGGGGCAGGCGTCGGCACGGGCCAGCTCTCGATGCGCAGCACCTCGGGGCCGCCGGGCTCGCGTATCACTGCTGCCTTCATCTGGGCCATGGCATGAAATCCTGCGGGTGTTGCCAACTGGCTTGCAGGAGAAGGCGTCAAGATTCAAGCGCCGGCTCGACGCAGGCTTCCGGAAACCGATCGCTACGTCACACCCGGGTGCATGACGTAGCGATCGCTCCTAGAACTTGTAGGTCACGCTGCCGAGCACCGTGCGGCCGATACCGAGGAAGCAGTCGCCGCGCGCCAGGCAGGTGGTCATGTGGCGCTTGTCGAACAGGTTGCTGGCATTGACCTGAAGCCGCCAGGGGCCGGTCTCGTAGCGGACCAGGGCGTCGAACAAGGTGTAGTCGGGCGTGCGGAGGGTGTCGGTGCCGTCCCAGGATTGGCCGACGTAGCGCACGCCGCCGCCGAGTGTGACGCCGGGCAGGCCGAGCAGGGACAGGCGATACTTCGCCCAGAGCGAGGCCTGGTGATCCGGTACGGTCTCGACATGCTTGCCGGCATTGTCGCCGCTCTCCACGCGGGCATCGAGATAGGTGTAGGCGGCGATCAGATCGAGATCCGGCGTGATGCGCGCCAGCACCTCGAGCTCGGCGCCGCGGATGCGGACCTTTCCGGTCTGGATCGAGAAGCGGTCATCGTCGGGGTCGCTTGTCAGCCGGTTCCGCTCGGTGGTGTCGAAGATCGCGCCGTTGATCGCATTGCCCGGCGTCGGATTGTACTTGAAGCCAAGCTCCACCATCTCGCCGCGCTGCGGCGCGCAGACCGTGGCGCAGACGCCGCTGCCGAACACCGGATTGAACGACTGCGCATAGGTCACGTAGGGCGTGACGCCGAACGGCAGCTCGTACATCAGCGCGGCGCGGCCGGTGGTCGCCTGGTAATGCTCGACCGGCGAGCCCTGGGTGTCGCTGGTGACGTAGTCGTGGCGCAGGCCGAGCACGGCGAGCCACGGTCCGAGTCGCAACTGGTCCTGCGCGTAGAGGCCGAGCTGGTTCTGGCGCAGATCCGGTTCGGGCGACATCGCCGGCGCGGTCACGCCGCTGTAAACCGGAGCGTAGAGATCGAACGGCGTTGGGTCCGTGGTGAAGCCGGATTGCGCGCGTTCCCTGACCTCGCGGTAGTCGGCGCCGAACAACACCTTGTGTGCGACCGGTCCGGTGTGCAATTTCAGCTCGGCATTGCTGTCCGAGGTGAAGTTGTCCTTGACCGTCTCGCGGCTCCATACGCTGCGGGCCACAGTCCGTCGGCTGGCATCGAGGAACGGATAGTTCGGATCGCTGGGATCGACGAAGTTCAGATCCGGCCAGGTCGACCGGTAGATGCCCTCGATATGGGCGTAACGCAGGTTTTGCCGGACCTTCAGGCCATCGTTGAAGCTGTGCTCGAATAGGCTGCTGATCGCGCCGGTCTCGGTCTGATATTTGTCGAAGCCCGGCTCGCCGGCAAAGCGCTGCACCGGAATGTAGCCGCTGGGGCCGGCAAACAGCGTGCCCTCATGCGGCAGGAAGGCCGTGGAGGAGCCCGTGGTGTCCTTCTGATAGGTGCCGAGCACTGTCCAGCTGGTGGTGTTGGTCGGCCGCCAGGTCAGCGACGGTGCGAGCACGATGCGATCGTCCTTGACGTAATCTGTCTGCGTGTTGCTGTCGCGGTAGACGCCGACGAAGCGATAGAGCCATTCGCCGTCCTTGGTCAGCTTGCCCGTGGAGTCGAGCTGCACCTGCTTGCGGTTGAAGCTGCCATATTGCACGCCGATCTCGTTGGCGCTTTCCACTTGCGGACGCTTCGAGATCAGGTTCAAGAGACCTGCCGTCGAGGTGTCGCCGTAGAGCACCGAGGAGGGACCACGCAAGACCTCGATGCGCTCCAGCGTATAGGGCTCCGGCCGCCATTCGTTGAAATTGTTGGTGTTCACCATGCGCGTGCCGTCGAGATAGATGTTCGGGTCCTGGCCACGAATGCGCGGATAGTCGCCGCGCGAGTCCGCGCCGTAGGCGTCGGCGAACACGCCGGGGACGTAGCGCAGCGCTTCCTGAACGGTGGTCGCGCCCTGGTCGGTGACGCGGTCGGCGGTGACCACGCTGATCGATTGCGGTGTCTCGCGCAGCGGCGTGTCGGTCTTGGTGCCGGTGCCGCTGCGGGTCGCGACGTAGCCGTGGACGGGGCCTGTCGCGGTCTCCGCAGCCGTGCCCGCGCCGGCCGTTTGAGTCTCGGCGCTCGACGGCGCCCGTTCGGCCTGGCGACGGCGGCTTGCCGCCTGTGCGGCGTGACGGGAGCGAACCGGACGTGCGCGCGCCGCCGGCCGCGACGATTGCTCGACCACGACGGGGGGCAGCTCCTGCGGCGACGATTGCGCCTCGGCCGGCGATGCGTCCAGCAAGCCTGCCAGCAGCGGCAGTGCGCCACCGATCAATCCTGCCGTCGTTCGGAGATATGTAGTCATTCGCGACCCCATCATTTGCGGAGCGGACGACTAACAAGCGCAGTCGATGGCTTGAAGTGCAGGAGGGACGCAATGGTCCCTCAATCATCAGATTTGGAATTAGTATACGTATAAGTAGAACGCGCGCCGCTTGATGGCGGCGCGCGGATGGGTGAATGAGAGGACGACGTGGTGCGCCTTGCGCAGCGCCGACTAGCGTTCTTCGCTCGCGGCGTTGGCGCTCGCGAGCCGCTTGATCCGCGGTGACAGCACCGACATTTGCGCGGGCGAGGCGGGCATGCCGGCGACGATCATCGCGGGCGCAGTCGACTGTTCCTCGATGCCGGCGCCGCCGAGCACCTGCACTTGCGTCGCCGAGATCGGGAACGAATTCACTTCGTAAGAGGGCAGCTCGCCGGCGAACGCGCCGGCCGAGTTCGCAATCATGGCGCCGGCAACGGCAATCATTGAGAGAACACGCATTGGAAAATCTCCGTGAAAGATGGCAATCGGAGATTTGGTCGCTGCACAGCCCCAACGGGTTCGCTTGTATGCGAACATTCGATCGCCACCGGCGGTCTATTTGATTGCGTGATACGGCAGGATGAAACAAGGATGAAGTTTTCCGCGCCGATGTTTCCGGACGGTTTCACGGGAGGCCGTTGATCCCGGCCTAAGCGCCGAGTTTGGACTCTCGCACCATCGCATCAGTGCGGCGGCGTATGTCGGGATTGAGCGCGAGTCCGAGGCCGGGCGCCGCCGGTGCCGACACGATGCCGCTCTTCACGGCCGGCAGCGCGGTGACGAGATCGCGATACCAGGTCGAGAGCGTCGCGCGCACGACCTCCTGGAAGATCGCGGTTGGCGCATGCAGCGCCAGATGCAGCCCCGCCATCAGCGCGACCGGGCCGGTGCAATCGTGCGGAGCGAGCGGCTTGTTGTAGGCCTCGCTAAGCGCGGCGATCTTGCGTGCCTCGCTCAAGCCGCCGCACCAGGCGATGTCGAGCATCACCACGTCGACGGCGTCGGCCGCGAGCAGATTGCGGAAGCTGGCGGCTCCCGCCAGCGTCTCGCTGCCGCAGATCGGCGTCTTCACCCGCCGCCTGAGGTCGGCGAGGCCCTGCACATCGTCCATCTTGTTGAGGGGATCCTCGACCCAGAACACGCCGTAGTCTTCGAGCGCGCGGCAGATCCGCTCGGCCGTGTGTGCGCCCCACAGGCTGTGCAACTCGCACATGATCTCGATGCGGTCGCCGACTGCGTCGCGGACTTTCCGGAACGGCTCCAGCCCGGTCTTCAAATCGGTGAGCGAGATCGAATGGCCGCCGTTCGCGGCAAACGGATCGAACGGCCAGATCTTCATGGCGCCGTAGCCTTCGCTCAAGAGGCTTTCGGCCAGCGCGCCGGCGTCGCGCATGAAGGCGATCTGGTCGTCATAGGGGCCGCGCGCGGCGTCGTCAGCGCCGATCTCGCGGCGCTTGGCGCTCTTGGTGTTGTAGGCGTAGCCGGCGCAGGTGTTGTAGGCGCGGATCTCGAGCCGGCTTGCACCGCCGAGCGCTTCGTGCACGGGAATGCCGTGGCGCTGGCCCTTGATGTCCCACAGCGCGATGTCGATGGCGCTGGCGGCGCGCACCTCGGCGCTGACGCTGTGGAAGCCGAGATAGGGCGTCAGCAACTGGCGCGAGATCGCCTCGATGCGGCGGGAGTCCTGGCCGAGCACGAGCGGCGCTGCGAGCTCATGCACCGCGGCTTCGACGGCCTGCGCGCCGCGAAAGCTTTCACCGAGGCCGGTCAGGCCCTCGTCGGTCTCGATCTCGACCCAGATCAGGTTCGGCCGCTCGTCGATGCGGATCGTGCGCAGGGTCGTGATGCGGGACATTGAGGTCCTCTTGGTCTTGCAGGCGCTGGTCCTGGCGCTCAGGTCACCGGGGCCGGATTGAACAGCGTGAGGTCGTTGTGGATGCCCCAGCGGTCCGACCACGGTTTGATGCGGCCCGAGGCGACGTCGAGGATCAGGCGGAACAGGTCCCAGCCGCATTCCTCGATGGTCTGCTCGCCGGTGGCGATGCTGCCCGAATCGAAATCGATCAAATCCTTCCAGCGCCGCGCGAGCTCGCTGCGGGTCGCGACCTTGATGACCGGCGCAGCTGCAAGGCCGTAGGGCGTGCCGCGGCCGGTGGTGAACACTTGCAGCGTCATGCCGGAGGCGAGTTGCAGCGTGCCGCAGATGAAGTCGCTCGCCGGCGTCGCCGCGAACAACATGCCCTTCTGCGTCGCCTTCTCGCCGGGGGAGAGAACGCCGGTGATCGCGGTTGAGCCGGACTTGACGATCGAGCCGAGCGACTTCTCGACGATGTTGGCAAGGCCGCCCTTCTTGTTGCCGGGCGTGGTGTTGGCGCTGCGATCGGCGCCGCCGCGGGCCAGATAAGCATCGTACCAGGCCATCTCGCGCACCAGCGCGCGGCCGACATCCTCGTTGATGGCGCGGCGAGTGAGGAGCTGGATGGCGTCGCGCACTTCGGTGACTTCAGAGAACATCACCGTGGCACCGGCGCGCACCAGGAGGTCGGCAGCGAAGCCGAGGGCAGGGTTCGCAGTGACGCCGGAGAACGCGTCGCTGCCGCCGCATTGTAGCCCAATGACGAGATCGGCCGCCGGGCAGGTCTCACGGGTGCGCTTGTTGAGGATCTTCAGGCGGGCCTCGGCCTGGGTCATGATCGCATCGACAATCGCGCCAAAACCGTCAAAGGCTTCGTCCTGCATGCGGACGATGGCATCGCTGATGCCTTCCGGCACCAGTCGCTCAGGCGCGAGCTTTTCGCATCCCAAGCTGATGACCAGAATCTCGCCGCCGAAATTCGGGTTGAGTGCGAGGTTTTGCAGCGTGCGGATCGGCACGACTGCATCGGGCGCGTTGATGGCGACGCCGCAGCCATAGGCGTGCGTCAGCGGCACGACGTCGTCGACATTCGGATATTTTGGCAGGAGCTCGGCGCGGATGCGCTTCACCGCATATTCCATCGTGCCCTTGACGCATTGCACGGAGGAGGAGATGCCGAGGATGTTCTTGGTGCCGACCGAGCCGTCGGTGTTGCGAAAGCCTTCGAAGGTAAAGCCTTCGAGCGGCGGCAACGGCGCGGGGACGGCGGTGGAGATCTCCAGCTTGTCGAGGTCAGGAGCCTCCGGCATCCGGATGCGGGCCTCGTCCACCCATTCGCCGGCCAGGATCGGCGAGAGCGCGTAGCCGATCACCTCGCCATAGCGGATGATCGGCGCGTCCTGCCCGATGTCGACCAGCGCCGTCTTGTGCCCTTGCGGCACGAAGGCGCGCAGCGTCAGCCCGCAGGTAAAGCGGGAGCCGGCGGGAAGCCCGAAATCATTCACCACGATCGCGACATTGTCGCGCTCGTTGAGCTTGATGTAGCGGGGCTGCTCTTTCGCTGCGACGTCCTGGTCCATGGGAGGACTCCGGGGATTTGTAGGGTGGGTTAGCGCAGCGTAACCCACCACTGTCTGCATCCGTCGAACCAGAAGAGGTGGGTTACGCTGCGCTAACCCACCCTACGATGATAGCTATCAGCCGGGATACGTATAGGCGGTCTTCACAGTCGTGTAGAACTCGCGTGCATAGGAGCCCTGCTCGCGGGCGCCGTAGCTCGAACCCTTCCGGCCGCCGAACGGGACGTGATAATCGACGCCGGCGGTCGGCAGATTGACCATCACCATGCCGGACTCGCTGTTGCGCTTGTAGTGCGAGGCGTATTTCAGGCTCGAGGTGCAGATGCCGGAGGCGAGGCCGAACTCGGTGTCGTTGGAGATCGCCAGCGCTTCGTCGTAATTCTTCGCACGAATGACGGCGGCGACGGGGCCGAAGATTTCCTCGCGCGCGATGCGCATGTTGTTGTTGGCCTCGGTGAACAGCGCCGGCTGGAGGTAGTGGCCGGGCGTCTCGCGCTTGAGCAGTTCGCCGCCGAAGGCAAGCTTGGCGCCCTCGTCCTGGCCGATCTTGATGTAGCGCAGGTCCTGGTCGAGCTGGCTCTGGTCGACCACCGGGCCGATATGCACGCCGGCCTTGAGCGCGTCGTCCACCGACAGGCCGCTCAGGCGTTCGGCCACAGCGGCAACGAAGCGGTCGTGGATGCCTTCGGTGACGATCAGGCGAGAGGAGGCGGTGCAGCGCTGACCGGTGGAGAAATAGGCGCCGTTGACGGCGACCTCGACGGCGGTCTTGAGGTCGGCGTCGTCAAGCACGACCAGCGGATTCTTGCCGCCCATCTCGAGCTGGAACTTCTTCATGGGGTTCGAGAGCACGCAGGCCTGCGCGATCTTGCGGCCGGTCTGCACCGAGCCGGTGAAGGAAATCGCGGCGACATCCGGATGCTCAAGGAGCGTCTGGCCGACCACCGAGCCGGAGCCGACCACGAGGTTGAACACGCCAGCCGGAATGCCGGAGCGGGTGATGATCTCGGACAGCGCATGCGCGGAGCCCGGCACCAGCTCGGCCGGCTTGAACACGACCGTGTTGCCATAGCAGAGCGCGGGCGCGATCTTCCAGGCCGGGATCGCGATCGGGAAATTCCAGGGCGTGATCATGCCGATGATGCCGACCGGCTCGCGGGTGAGCTCGACGTCGAGGCCGGGGCGCACCGAGGCACCCTTCTCGCCGATCAGGCGCAGCGCTTCACCGGCGAAGAACGCGAAGATCTGGCCGGCGCGCGCGACCTCGCCGATGCCCTCGGGCAGCGTCTTGCCTTCCTCGCGGGCGAGCAGGCGTCCGAGCTCTTCCTTGCGGGCAATGATTTCGAGCGAAATCTTGTTCAGCGCGTCATAGCGTGCCTGCGGGGTCGACTGCGCCCAGGCGGGGAAGGCGGCCTTGGCGGCGGCGATCGCCTTCTCGGTCTGTGCCTTGTCGGCCTTGGCATATTCGCCGACGAGGTCGTTGGTATTGGAGGGGTTGATATTCTTCGTGACGCCGGAGCCGTCGACCCATTCGCCGCCGATGAAGTTCTTCAGGATCGCAGTCATATCTCTTCCTCCTTATTGGGAGGCATGATCCTTATCGGAAAACCGGTGTCCACTTTTCCGGGATCATGCCTGAATTTTCTAACGCACGAGGCACGGGCGCTTGTCGTCAAACGTCCAGCCAGGGATCAAGTCCTGCATGGCAATAGCGTCATCCCGGGCGCCAAGTCCATGCTGCTTATAGAGGTCATGCGCGGCGTCGATGGCCGCCCTGTCGATTTCGATACCCAGACCCGGCCTGTCGGGGACTGCAATCTTGCCGCCCTTGATCTGGAGCGGCTCCTTGGTCAGCGCCTGACCGTCCTGCCAGATCCAGTGGGTGTCGATCGCGGTGACCTTGCCGGGGGCGGCGGCGCCGACATGGGTGAACATCGCGAGCGAGATGTCGAAGTGGTTGTTGGAGTGCGACCCCCAGGTCAGGCCGTTGTCGCGGCAGGTCTGGGCGACGCGCACTGAACCCTGCATGGTCCAGAAATGGGGATCGGCCAGCGGAATGTCCACCGCGCCGAGGCGCAGCGCATGGGAGAGCTGCCGCCAGTCGGTCGCGATCATGTTGGTCGCAGTCGGCAGGCCCGTGGCGCGGCGGAACTCGGCCATGATCTCACGGCCGGAGAAGCCGGCCTCGGCGCCGCAGGGGTCCTCGGCATAGGCGAGAATGCCGTGCATGTCCTTGCAGAGGCCGATCGCCTCGTCGAGCGACCATGCGCCGTTCGGGTCCAGGGTCACGCGCGCGCTGGGAAAGCGCTTTGCGATCGCGGTAACCGCCTCGATCTCCTGCTCGCCGCGCAAGACGCCGCCCTTGAGCTTGAAGTCTGCGAAGCCGTAGTGATCGTGCGTGGCTTCGGCGAGCCGCACCACGGTCTCCGGCGTCATCGCCTCCTGGTGGCGGAGGTTG
The DNA here is from genome assembly GCF_058804065.1 of Bradyrhizobium sp. GW821-FHT13H05. Classification (NCBI taxonomy): domain Bacteria; kingdom Pseudomonadati; phylum Pseudomonadota; class Alphaproteobacteria; order Hyphomicrobiales; family Nitrobacteraceae; genus Bradyrhizobium; species Bradyrhizobium sp. GW821-FHT13H05. Next base: position 350,967 of record NZ_JBXAPO010000003.1, read on the forward strand.
AACCATTCCGGCTTGGCGGTCTCGCCCTGCACGTAGTTCAGTTTCGACTTGCGCCGGTCGCCGACGAAGAAGAGATAGCCGAGCGTCTCGACGCTGTTGCGCTGCTGGCCTTCACCGAGCAGGGCGGCGACGGGCAGGTTGAGATGCTGGCCGAGCAAATCGAGCAGCGCAGATTCGATCGCCGTGACCGCGTGGATCATCACGCGCAGGTCAAAGGTCTGCTTGCCGCGGCCGCCGGCATCGCGGTCGGCGAAGGCGGTGCGGATGTCGGCCAGAATGTTGTTCATCGCGCCGACGGTCTTGCCGATCACGAGATCGCGCGCGTCCTGGAGCGTCTGCCAGATCTTTTGCCCGCCCGGCACCTCACCGACGCCGGTGTGACCGGCATTGTCGGTGAGGATGACGATGTTGCGGGTGAAGAACGGCGCATGCGCGCCGCTCAGATTGAGGAGCATGCTGTCGCGGCCCGCGACCGGAATCACCTGCATCGATGTGACGATTGGTGCACCAGAGATGTCAGTCTGGGCCATCGCACGCTCCTCCCTGTTGTCTTGTTATTCTGCAGCCTGTTGTGACGATCGGATGGCGGGAAGGTTCTTCACCAGCGCGGCCAGTTCCGCGATCTCCTGCTCGGTGAGATCGGTCAGCGGCGAACGGACCGGACCGGAATCGCGGCCAATCACCTTCATGCCGGCCTTGATGATCGAGACGGCATAGCCCTTCTTGCGGTTGCGGATCTCGATCAGCGGCAGAATGAAATTCTTCAAGCCCGCCTGGATCGTCGCATGGTCGCGCTTGCGCACGGCGGCGTAGAAGTTGGTGGCGAATTCCGGCACGAAGTTGAACACGGCCGAGGAATAGGTCGTCACGCCCATGTCCAGATAAGGCAGCGCGAAGGTCTCCGCGGTCGGCAGGCCGCCGACATAGGTCAGGCGATCACCGAGCTTGGTGTAGACGCGGGTCATCAGCTCGATATCGCCGATGCCGTCCTTGTAGCCGACGAGGTTCGGGCAGCGTTCGGCGAGGCGAGCGAGCGTGTCGGGCTGGAGGATGGCGTTGTCGCGGTTGTAGACGATGACGCCGATCTTCACGGCGGCGCAGACCGCCTCGACATGGGCGGCAAGGCCGTCCTGCTCGGAATGGGTGAGATAGGGTGGCAGCAGCAGCAGGCCGTCAGCGCCGGCCTTTTCCGCGCCGATCGCGATCTCGCGGGCGATCGCCGTGCCATAGCCGGTGCCGGCGAGCACGGGCACCCGGCCCTTGGTTTCCTCGACCGCGACCTTGACCACCTCAGGGACTTCCGTGGGCGTCAGCGAGAAGAACTCGCCGGTGCCGCCGGCGGCGAACAGGCCTGCGACATCATAGCCGCACAGCCAGTCCATGTTGGAGCGATAGGTCGCCTCGTCGAAGGAGTGGTCCGCCTTGAAAGGCGTGACGGGGAAGGACAGGAGGCCCGATCCGATCTTCTGGGCCATTTCCTGTGGGGTCATCTTGCTCATGGGCGCTGCTCCCTATTGCGTGTTGTGGAGGACGCAAGGCTACGCGTCCATGCGCCGTGGTTTAGGAGACGGTTCGATGCGCGTCCAAGCTAAAGCCTATATCGACCGATGCGGATTGAGCATCAATCCTCCACCACCTCCGCGGAGGACAATTCACTGGCGATTTTGACCAGCGCCGAGAGCAGCGGATTCTCGTCGTCGCGGCGCCACACCATGAACAGCTCGACCGGGACGCGGTTGCGCAGTTTTAGCGGCCGCAGCCGGACGTCGGAGATTTTCAGGCTCGCGGCCGCGGCCGGCACGATGGCAAGGCCGAGGCCGGCGCGCACCATGGCCAGGATCGAGTGGATCTGGCTCAGATGCTGGACATAGCGCGGCAGCACGTCGGCGCGGGTGAACAGCGCCACCAGCAGATCGTGGAAGTAGCGGCTTTCATAGGGCGAATACATCACGAAGGGCTGGTCGTCGAAATCCTTGATGGTGATGCTGTCGGCGTTCGCCAGCGGATGCTTCTTGGGGATCGCGGCGAGCAGGGGCTCGGCGACGACGCGGCGGCTGGCCACTTCGGGGCGGGCGATCGGCGGCCTGAGCAGGCCGGCGTCGATCTGGCCGGAGCTGAGCGCCTCAAACTGGTCGCCCGACACCATCTCCTTCAGCGAGAAATCGACCTCGGGCAGTTTGGCGCGGCAGGCCGCGACCAGCTCCGGCAGGAAGCCGTAGGCGGCGGCGGCCGTAAAGCCGATCTTCAGCGAGCCGGTCTTGCCGAGCGCGATTCGGCGGGCGACCTGCGAGGCGCTTTCCGCAAGCTTCAGGATGCGCCGCGCTTCCGGCAGGAAGCTGCGGCCGGCAGGCGTCAGCCGCACCGAGCGGCTGGTGCGCTCCAGCAGCGGCGCGTCGATGATGTGCTCGAGCACCTGGATCTGTCGCGACAGTGGCGGCTGGGTCATGTTCAGCCGCGCGGCGGCGCGGCCGAAGTGCAATTCCTCCGCAACTGTCACGAAACAGCGGAGCTGGTTGAGGTCGAACATCGATACATGCCTTAGATGAATAAGGCGTTTCCCCGGCACTTCTAGCATCGATCATCCCCAAAACAAAGACGGCGGCTGTTGAAGCCGCCGTTGAGTTGCCTGGTCCGCTCCGATGTCCCGGAGCTCTCAGGAGGAACGTTTGAGCACCACCCGCTCGATCTTGCCGACAATCACGAGATAGGCGAATGCGGCCACCAGCGCGTTGGCGCCGACGAACACCAGCGCGCCGTTGAAGGAGCCGGTCGCCGCCAGGATGTAGCCGATCACGATTGGAGTAGAGATCGAGGAGAGGTTGCCGAAGGTGTTGAACAGGCCGCCGGAGACGCCGCCGGCTTCCTTGGGCGAGGTGTCGGAGACGACGGCCCAGCCGAGCGCGCCGATGCCCTTGCCGAAGAAGGCGAGCGCCATGAAGCCGACCACCAGGGCCTGTCCATCGACATAGTTGCAGGCGATGATCGACATCGACAGCAGCATGCCGCCCACGATCGGGATTTTGCGCGCCAGCGTCAGCGAGCCGGTCTTGCGCAGAATAGCGTCGGAGATGACACCGCCGAGCACGCCGCCGATGAAGCCGCACAGCGCGGGCAGCGTCGCGACGAAACCGGCCTGCAGGATCGACAGGCCGCGCTCCTTGACGAGGTACACGGGGAACCAGGTCAGGAAGAAATAGGTCAGCGTGTTGATGCAGTACTGGCCGAGATAGACGCCGAGCATCATGCGGTTGGAGAGCAGCTGGCGGATGTGATCCCAGCCGGAGCCGGCTTCGGGCGCACGCTGCTGCATCAGATCGTTCTTGGGCGCATCGAGATCGACCAGCGCGCCGCCTTCCCTGATGTAGTCGAACTCGGCCTCGTTGATGCCGGGATGCTCCTTCGGGCCATAGACGGTCTTGATCCAGACGAGGCCCATGATGACGCCGAGCCCGCCCATCACGAAGAAGACGTAGCGCCAGCCGTAATCGTGCGCGATCCAGCCCATCAGCGGCGCGAAGATCACGGTGGCGAAATACTGGCCGGAATTGAAGAAAGCCGACGCGGTGCCGCGCTCATTGCCGGGAAACCAGGCGGCGACGATGCGGGCATTGGCGGGGAAGGACGGCGCTTCCGCGACGCCGACCAGGAGGCGAAGCGCGAACAGCACGCTGATGGCGGCGCCGGCGCTGAGGAAGCCAACCCAGCCCTGCATCATCGTGAACAGCGACCAGACGATGATGCTGAAGGCATAAACGAGGCGCGAGCCGTAGCGGTCGAGCAGCCAGCCGCCCGGCACCTGCGCCAAGACATAGGACCAGCCGAACGCCGAGAAGATCCAGCCCATGGCGACGGGATCGAGATGCAGCTCTTTCGAAAGCGCGGGGCCGGCGATCGACAGCGTGGCGCGGTCGGCATAATTCACGGTCGTGACCAGGAACAGCATGGTCACGATGAACAGCCTGACGCGAGACCTCCTCACGTCCGCTGCGGACACCACTGCGCTCATCAGGCGCCTCCTTGAACTTCGAAACGTTTCCTCACGACGACTCCTAGAGGCGCGCGCAGCAAAGTGTCCAAGTTGAAGGGGGTATCGATCGATGCCGTTTTTGGATTGATGGAACGGCGGGTGAAAACGCTGGGAGGTGTGGGAGCCGAGGCCTTGCACCTTGGTGGTCGTGGCTTTCGCCAGGACCACCAAGGAAGTTCTCTGCATCGCGGTCTCTCGGTCTACTCCAAAGGGTGATAGCGGACGGATCGACTAAGAATTCGTAAATGCAAGGAGTGCTGTCGGCCTCGTAACGGTTGATCTGCGTGATGTTTCGGCTCGGTTACTGTCCAATCGACGCACATCCATGAAATTTCCGCAGGGCATGCTGCGATGCAGCGCCAGCCATACTTGAGGCTTCAGCGGAGGATTTGATGAAACCCGAATTGAGCGAACCGAATGTCGTCGTGCCGGTGTCCATGCAGGCCCATTTTTCGCTGCTGGAAGGTCTTGTTCACGCCGCACGCGACCGGTTTGCGACATTGCTGACCCTGCTGGGCGAAATGCACGAAAGGGTGTCGGCGGAAACGCCTATCAATTTGCGAGCCGGTGACAATCCGTCGAGGCGGTTGCGCGGGGCCGCCGTCGCGATCGGGGACATCATGACGCTCGTGGTGCTGATGGACAAGATCGCCGGCGAACTGTTGATCGAGTCGAGGCAATTGTGGGGTTCGGTCGAATACGCTTCCGGAAACGTTCACAAGGTTGCCTTCGGAAAATGGCGCTTGCTTCGGCGATTCGCTCGGGGTGAGCGCTCGATTGCCGCCGTCGACGACCAGTTGAAACGATTGCCACACCTGGCGATCCTTCTGGTCGAGTTCAGTGGCCTTCTGGAGGAGGCCGTCGTGACTCTCTCGCCGCGGCAAATTGGGTCGGGCAGGTAGGTGAGCCGTCTTCGAGACGTGGCCAGAGAGGCTTTGGCACGCGATCCGCGCAAGTCGGGAGGATCGCTGACGAGCGCGACGACGGTTCGAGCAGCTGTCATGGCGCCGGACGGGCGTCGGCGTCGACAATCTCGAGGCCCGCTTTCTTCAACCCGTCAGCGATCGTGTCCGTAACGGAGTCGACGACATGGCGGTCACGAAAATCCTCGCGCATCTCGCGCGCGTAGTTGGGACGCAGCTCGAGCAGCTTCCGGACATGCGGGCGAGCGGCGTTGCGATCGCCAAGTTGGCCGTAGGATGCCGCGAGCATTGCGGAGGTCATGTAGAAACCGACCGGCTTGGACGTCAGCATGGCGATCGCCTGCTGATAATGTCCCTGCCGATATTCGTCTGAGGCCAATACGAGATTGTCGAACGGCCCCGGGTTCTTGTTGATGGCCAGCGCTTTGCTCAGCAACTTGGTGCCCTCCTCGAAGTGCCCGATCGCCCAAAGCCGGTTGCCGGCGATCACAAGAACCTTCGGATCGGCGGGACTGATTTCGAGGGCGCGCCGAACAGCTTCCTCGAACCCGTTGAAATCGCCTTCCTGAAAACTCACGATCATCGACGCCACATGGCTCGATGCGGCGAACGGTGCCAGCCGAAGTGCCTTGGCTGTGGCATCCTTCGCCTGTGCGAGTGCCTGTCCGCTTGCCCTGTTCAGGTTGTAACCGTTACGGGCCTCGTCGGCGTAGATGGTCGCGAGGTAGGCCCAGGCGTCGGCGTAGTTGGGAAGGAGGGCGACCGTCTGCTCCAGGCAGTCTCGCGTGGTCGCATGGGTCTTTTGATTCATCGATAGCGGGTAACGCTGCGCCCAAAGCACGCAGAGATATCCCGGCGGCGGCGGATCCGGCAGTGTGCGGGCTTCGAAGGATTTCACGAGGCCGTTGCGATAGCCGATCGCGGTAGCGATCTTCTGTGCGATCTGCTCTTCGGTCGAGGTCTCGTTCTGATTCCAGGGCCCCTGTTGGGTCGAGGTAAAGTAGACCTCCATAGTGCGTTGATCGCTGAGGCGCCACCATAGACGCACGGTATCGTGGTCGATCCGGAGTTCCGATGCGAGCATATACACCGATCGGCCCGGATTCTCTGCGAGCAGTTGGACGATCGCGTGGCTGTCGCCGCCCGACTTCGCTGAAATTGCCAGGCCGTCGAATTGCTGGAGCGCTGAGATCAGCGACTGGCTGAGCGTCCGCGCCAGGAGTCGCGTGGGCTCGTCATCCGTCAGCGGCTCGACCTGATCGACGAAAAGCAAGGGCTCGAGGACGGGTGTCGGCCGAACCAGCCAGGGTTTTATGCCGACGGTGATCGCAACCGCGGCAATCGCTGCCAGTCCCGCCGGGAGCATCCACCGTGCTGGCCTGCTCTTGCGGAATTTCCGCCACGCAGATCCGAAAGCCGGCCGCGGGTCGCCGCCGGAGCGTGACGCGCCGGCCGGCATTCGCCCGTCGTCGTGACTGCTCGGGGGATTTTCGATGTCCTTGATTTCCGGCACGTAGCTGCCACGGGGGAGCGAAAATTGTATCCGGGCCTTGTTGTTGGAATTGGCATAGTAGCTTGCCAGCGAGTTGCGCAGTCTGCTGGCCTCGATTCTGACGATCGGATCGACCGATCCGTCAAAATCAGGCATGCGCCCGAAGACGTCGACTGCGATCGTGTAGGATTTGATCCGGTCGCCGCGGCCGGCCAACTTTTCTTCAACAACGAAGCGCAGGAAGCGCTTGTTGCGCGCCGACGCCTCGAAGGCCGGATCTTCCAGGAGAGTGTTGAGAGCGTTGATGATCGCGGCCCGATCGGCCGGGGGTGTTGCAGACGGCGTATTCCCAGACAAAGACTGATACCCTATTCCAAATTCTCATATCTTTTTCCACGCGGGCTGCGGTCCCGTCGACTCAAATGCCTGCACACGGAGTGGATGGACTGACCAGGCAACAGGCAGTGACGAAAATCTTCACCGCCTTACTGCCCATTCTCTGATCATTTTTGAGAGCGATCGTTGGATTTTGAATTGACACGGGCGTAATCGCTATTTGACTTGCGCCGTTGATGTAACAACCTTTCACACATCGATTTCCGATGCTACGCCGTAACAGTAGCGTTGCAGCATGAGTGGCTGACGCGCGATGCCGTCTCCAAGCTCTGGCGCGGATCATCGCCCGAAATTTGCGATGCGGTTGTTACGTCGCCGCGTGAGATACCGTTACGATCGCGAGAAAGCGCCGGCCGAAGTCATCACAGTGCCTGCGGTTGATTCGCGGGCAGCGATCGCGCCACGCGTGATCGTGGTCCGCACATATTGTGTCGCGAGCCCGCTGAGTCCTGCTCGAAGGCGACCGCAATATCGAACGGAAAGCTGTGGACGTCGGGCGTCGCTTCGATCTGTGCCCTTGCCGCGTCAGGCAGCACCGGATTGCTGGCTGGGTGAAATTGCATCTGGAGCCGGCGCTCGGCATCAATGCTGTGCAGATGCGCGACTCTTCAGGCGCTCACGCCCCAGGCAACCGATCGAGCAAAGCGTAATCGTGCGCGGTGCGTTCCTGTTTCAGCGCCGTGCGCTACTGCCGTGCGCTCGGCAACAACGGCGCCAGCAATCCGCGCGTCACGCCCGGTGGCACCGCATCAAGCCCAAGCACCGCGCTCGCGGCCGGCAGCGCGGCGTCCGCCATCGCGGCATGGCCTTCGGCGCTTGGATGCACGGCGCCGCCATAGACGGCGGAGAGCACGCCCCAGGTCGCGTCGTGGATGTCGGTCGGCTGGCTCGCCGCCGGCAAGCCTTGCGGATAGGTCATCGCGGCGAAATAGCTGTCATTGGCGTCGCGGATCCAGCGTGCGCGCGGCAGGTAGGCGCGATATTCCGAGGCGCCGCGGCCGCACAGCATCGGCTGGCTCGCCGCACTGACGATATCAGGATTGAAGCTCTGGCCGTTCTCGGCAAAACACGTGCGGTCGAATTCGGGATCATTGCCCGAATGTGCGCAAAAACCGTGATCGGCGAACGCAGCCTGATGCGTGTCGACGAAGGTCATCCGGTCGGCCTCGGGATCGCGGCACAGCGCGCCGCGCGTGCAGGTAGCGAGCGCCTTCAACTGCGGCAGGAATTCGGTGTCGACGAAGGTCGAAACGCGGGCGAGGCGCTGCGGATCGGCGTTGAAGGCGGGATGGATGTCGAAGCCGCCGCGGCCGCCGCGGCAGGGCACGCCGCCATCGGCAAGCGCAGGATTGGCATAAGAGACGTAGACCACATGCGAGAGATCGCCGCCGACCAGCGGCTTCAGGGCCTCGCGCAGCTTGACGAAATTCTGCGGCAGCTCGCGCTGTAGCGCGTCGCGGGAATCGTCGACGCTCGCCATCACGCCGGAGCGGCGGAACAGCGCGCGCTCGGTCGCGGTCTCGACGATGACGTCGGCAACGAGGCCGGAGAAGTAGATGTCGTTGGCTCCGACCGAGAGCAGCACGAGATCGAGGTTGCGGTCCGGCTGGCGTCTTTTTGCAGCGGTGAGCGCTTCGCGCAACTCGGCGACCTGGGCGTTCACGCTGGTCTGGCAGGTGCCGTTCTTGTTCGGCGCGCATTCGCGGGCGCGCTGCGAGCCGAGCAGCCCGTCGCCGATGCTGGCGCCGGTGCAGGCGAGCGGCAGGAAGGTCACGGCGATGTGGGTGTAGCGCACCGCGAGCGCCAGCGCCGTGCGGGCCTGGTAGCTGTAGAGCGAACGGTGGCAGGGCGAGTTGAACCAGAGCGCGCCGTAGCGTTGCCAGTTGGCGAGCGTATCCGGCGCTTCGCAGGCGCGGCCGCCCTTGTAGCCGGCGCGGCTCGGCCGGTAGTACTGCGCGCCCGCGGTGCCGAGATAGGAGCGAAAGCAGAAGCCTTCGTCCGACAGCGCCAGCGGCCGGTCCGGATTGCCTTCGCCGGAGGCGATGCTGTCGCCGAGCCCTGCGACGAAGACGTCGCGGACCTGGATTTCGGTCTGGACACGCTGGGTCGGATCGGAGCCGGAGGAGACGTCGACCGTCGCCACCGTCTGCTTGCCATAGCGGACGCGCAGGTTGATGGGCTCGGCGCAATCGAAGGTCGATTGCTGCGGCCCGTCGCCGTCGTCAAACGACCAGGCGCAGGTGGCCCCGACCGGCACCGCGCCGGCCAGGCGTACGGTGACCGGATGGTCGATCGGGGTGATGTAGTTCTCTTTGACGTTGTCGCGGGTGCACGGCTGATTGACCCGGCCCTGGAGGTCGATGCAGAGCCGGTTGACCATGTTGCGAGCCCAGCCGCGGCCCTCGCTCTGGAGCTCCAGCGACTGCTCGGCGGCGAGAACGCTGCGGTTGCGCGCGTTCTCGACATGGAGCAGGAAGTCGCGCTCCTCGCGGAACAGGCGGAAGCGGTTGCGTACCTCCCAGGAAATCTGCATGGCGCCGGCGTCCTGCGCGGCTGCGCGCGGAACCGGCAAAGCGGTCAGAATCCCGACAAGCAGCACGGCGCTTGCGGACAAGATACGAAGGAATACAGAAATCATGGCCCGCGTCTTCAAAGGCAAAGTTGAGGCGGAAATAAGAGAGGATTGCTCTCCCGTCCGCAACCTTTGTCTGTCGCTCTTTGCCGCCGCCGTCCAGCGCCTTAGCGTTTGTTGGCCTGTCGCAGCGACCGCTCGCGCTCCATCGCTGCCACCTGCTTGGGCAGGTTGGCCTGCGCGCAGGCCTCCGCCAGCCGCCGCCGCTCCTGCCAGGGCTCGACCACGTTCATCCAGAGCTCGCGCGTGCCCATGATGGAGATGGCGAGGCCGAACGGGATCACGAAATAGAGGATGCGGAAGACCAGCAGGGTCGCAAGCAATTGCTCGCGGCCGAATTCGGGCAGCGCCACCAGCATGGCGGCATCGAACACGCCGATCGAGCCGGGGGCATGGCTGGCAAAGCCGAGCAGCGTCGCCAGGATGAACACCACGGCGAGCGACAGGAAGTCGATCTGCGGGCTGGCCGGCACCAGCAGGTACATCGCCAGCGCGCAGAAGCCGAGATCGACCACGCCGATCAGGATCTGCACCAGCGTCAGCGGCGCCGAGGGCAGCACCACCTTCCAGCCCTTCTGGCCGAGCTCACGGCGCTTCTCGCCCATGCAGAGCCAGACCAGATAGGCGCCGATCGAGGCGAGGCCGCCGAACGCGATCAGCCGGTTAATGGATGATGGCAGCTGATCCATGTAGGAGGCGGCATCGGGGTGGATCGCCATGCCGATCGAGAGCACGAAGATGTTACCGAGCCAGAAGGTCAGGCCGGAGAGGAAGCAGATTTTCGCGACATCGATCGCGTTCAGCCCATAGTCCGAATAGATCCGGAAACGGATCGCGCCGCCGGTAAAGACGGTGGCGCCGATATTGTGGCCGATCGAATAGGACGTGAAGCTGGAAAGCGCTGCGATGCGGTAGGGGACGTGTTTCTTGCCGATCGTTCGCAGTGCAAAAAAGTCGTAGAAGGTCAGCGTACAGAACGCGAAGAAGACGCAGATCGCCGCCAGCCCGATATTGGCGCGGGGAATCTCGGTCAGCGCGGTCAGGATGACGCCGGTATCGATCCCGCTCAGGGTCCGTACCAGCGTGGTGACCGCAAAGGCGATGATGAAGACGCTCGCGGCAATGCCGAGCCGTCGCCAGCCGACCCATCTCTTGAAGCCGCGCTTCAACGCGGGCAGCAGTCCGTGCATTCATCCTCCCGGCGGGGGGCAAGACCGACTGGGCCGGGCATTGGCCAGTCGGGCGCGATGGTTGCCAAAGGCAGGCGTCGATCGCTAGGCATCATCCAGCTCATTTAAGGCAAAAACGGTGACTTGTGCAGCCCTTGACAAGAATAGGTTCTGCGCCACACCGCCACTTTCGTCATATGCGGTTCACATCGGGCGCGCGTTAAGCATATGAGTCGTCAGGCCGGTCCGGATCGCGTGGTCGCATGTTGGCATATCGTACCGCCCCGGCATTGTTCCAGCGCAAGCGGCGCGGGCTTTTTTGGAACGCCGATGCCGCATACCCGTTAGCGCCCCATCAGCAACCGAACATGGCGGAATATGCGGCTTTTTCGTACGAGCCGGTGCCTCCGTGTTCCCGAAACCCGAGAGGATCGGAACGATGGGACTGTTCACAAAAGACATCAAGACCATGAACGACCTGTTCGTGCATCAGCTTCAGGACATCTACTACGCCGAGCAGCAGCTCACCAAGGCGCTGCCGAAAATGGCAGACAAGGCCACCGATCCGCAGCTGAAGCAGGGCTTTTTGACGCACCTCGAAGAAACCAAACAGCACGTCAAGCGGCTCGAGGAAGTGTTCAAGATGCATGGCACGCAGGTGAAGGCGGTCGACTGCCCGGCGATCGACGGTATCATCGAGGAAGCCGACGAGACCGCCGGCGAAGTGGCCGACAAGGCTGTGCTCGACGCTGCGCTGATCAATGCGGCGCAGGCGGCCGAACATTACGAGATCGTCCGCTACGGCAGCCTGATTGCCTGGGCCAAGCAGCTCGGCCGGAGCGACTGCGCCGCCGTGCTCGCCAAGACGCTCGATGAGGAGAAGGCGACCGACAAGAAGCTCACGGCGCTCGCCGAGAGCAAGGTGAATCTGCGCGCGGCGAGCTAGGCCAAGCGCAGCCACGAAGTGCCGCGCGGTTCAGCCGCGCGGGGTTGTGGTGTTACTCCATCCGTTGTCATTCCCCGCCTGCGCGGGCGATGACACCGGATGCTGCTCGCTGCCGCCGTGATCGGCATCGGCGCACCCTCGCGCAAATGAACAATGTGAGCGAGCGCACACATCCTCCGTTCACCATCCCCCGAACCAGCACATAGCCGGTTACCGACTGTCCATCTCTGTCGGTTCAAGTGCTGGTCGATAGGGGCCGGCAATGTATCAAGTTCTTTACTGTCTCACGGACCAGCATGATTGGCGTCTGGTCGCGCTCGGCGGCGCGGTGTGCCTGCTCGCCAGCGCTGCGGCCATCAGCCTGTTTCACCGGGCGCGCGCGACGCAGGGCTCCGGGCGCCTGGCCTGGATCACGCTGGATGCCGTCGTCAGCGGATGCGGCATCTGGGCGACGCATTTCATCGCGATGCTGGCCTATGGGCCGGGGACCGATGGTGCCTACAACATTCCGGTGACGATCCTGTCGCTGATCTTCGCGATCTCTGTGACCTTTGTGGGATTGAGCATCTCGGTATCGTCCGCCCGGAAGCCCTGGATCGTTCTCGGCGGCGCTATCGTCGGCGGCGGCGTTGCGGCGATGCATTACACCGGCATGGCGGCGCTGGAAATTCCCGCACGCATCGACTGGGTCGAAGGCACGGTTGTCGCCTCGGTCCTGTTCGGCATCGTGTTTGCGGCGCTGGCGCTGTTCGTCGCTGCGCGCCGCGATGATCTCTCCCATGCGCTGAGCGCGACCGCGCTGCTGACGCTTGCCATCGTCGCGCATCATTTCACCGCGATGGGCGCGGTGCTGCTGACGCCGGATCCGACGCTCGCGATCAGCGGGCTGTCGATCCCGCCGGGCTCGATGTCCTTCCTGACCGCCAGCGCCGCGGTTGCGATCATCGCGATCGCGTTGGTCTCGGCGCTGCTCGACCGTAAAGCCAAGGGCGAATTGGGGCGCCAGCAGGTCGTGCTGGACACCGCTCTCGAGAACATGTCGCAGGGGCTGTGCATGTTCGATGCCGACGGCAAGATCCAGCTGTTCAACGAGCGCTACGCCGCGATGCTCGGCCGCACCGACATCGCGCTCAGCGGCCGCCTGCTGGTCGACGTGCTCAGGGAAGAGCAGGCCAAGGGCCAGTGGCAGGGCGACGCGGACGAATTCTTCGCGCGCCTCGTGGCCGACGCACGCGACGGCCGCACCACCAGCCAGGTCGTCAACCGGTTCGGCCGCTCGATCCGCGTCGTCAACCAGCCGATGCAGGGCGGTGGCTGGGTCGCGACCTTCGAGGACATCACCGAATGGCTGGAGGCGCAGGCCAAGATCTCGCACATGGCGCGCCATGATGCGCTGACCAGCCTGCCGAACCGCGTGCTGTTCCACGAGCAGCTCGAGCAGGGGTTGCGCCGTGCGGGCTCGGACGACCAGCTCGCGGTGCTCTGCCTCGATCTCGACCACTTCAAGGACATCAACGACTCGCTCGGCCATCCCATCGGCGATGCGCTGCTCAAGGAGGTCGGCCGCAGGCTGAAGGCAACCGTCGGCGAGAACGACACCGTGGCGCGGCTCGGCGGCGACGAGTTCGCCGTGGTCCAGATCGGACGTTCCGAGGAAGCTGCGGCGAGAGCCCTTGCCGGCCGTCTCGTCGAGGCGATATCGGCGCCCTACGAGATCGACGACCATCAGATCATCATCGGTGTCTCGATCGGCATCTCGCTGTCGCCGCAGGACGGCAGCAATCCGGACGAGCTGTTGAAGAATGCCGACCTTGCGCTGTACCGCGCCAAGGCCGACGGCCGCGGCACCTATCGCTTCTTCGAGACCGGCATGGATGCGCGCGCACAGGCGCGGCGCCTGCTGGAAATGGATCTGCGCGCGGCGCTGCAACGCGACGAATTCCAGCCGTACTATCAACCGATCCGCGACGTCGCCAGCGGTCGCGTCGTCGCCTTCGAGGCGCTGCTCCGCTGGAACCATCCGCAGCGCGGCCTGATCGTCCCCATCAGCTTCATCCCGCTGGCCGAGGAGACCGGACTCATCGTCCAGCTCGGCGAATTCGTGCTGCGCTCCGCCTGCGCTGACGCGGCCACCTGGCCCGACGATGTCGACGTCGCCGTCAACCTGTCGCCGGTACAGTTCAAGAACCCGAATCTGATCGCATCCGTGACCGAGGCGCTGGCCGCCTCGGGACTGGCGGCGCGCCGCCTCGAGCTCGAGATCACCGAATCCGTGCTGCTCCAGAACAGCGAGGCGACGCTGACAACGCTGCATGAGCTCCGCGCCATGGGTGTGCGGATATCGCTCGACGATTTCGGCACCGGCTATTCGTCGCTGAGCTATCTGCGCAGCTTCCCGTTCGACAAGATCAAGATCGACCGCTCCTTCGTGGCGGAGCTGGCGACGCGCGAGGATTCCATGGCGATCATCCGCGCCGTGACCGGCCTTGGCCGCAGCCTTGGCATCGTCACCACGGCGGAAGGCGTCGAGAACGATGCGCAGCTGGAGCTACTCAGGCGCGAGGGCTGCACCCAGGCGCAGGGCTATCTGTTCAGCAAGCCGCGGCCGGCCTCGGACGTGGCGATCATGCTGGAACGACCGCGGCTGCGCGCGTCGGCATAAGGGGTTAGCCGCGGCGCAGGGCGAAATGCGCGCCGCAGAACGCCATGACCGCGCCGAGGCAGAGCGCGGCGAGCGCGGCCAGCAGGCCGGAGGTGGTCGGGACCGCGCTCGGCGCCGAGGCCACCTGGCCTGCGCCGGCGAGCAGGAGCACACCGACCGCGATCAGGAACTGCCGCATGCGGTGCGGGATCTGGCCGTCGGCGGCGCTTTGCATCAATGTCGCGGTGAAATAGCCGCCGGAGAAGCCAACCGTCGCGATCAGCCACCAGGCGATCGCCGCGCCCGCCGGCATGAACTCATGCGTGTCGGAGCGCCAGAGGCCGCCAAGGTCGAGCCCATAACGGGCCCCCAGCATGTGCACCGCGAGTGCGAGCAGCACGCCGGAGATCACGGCGGCACCGAGGATCAGGCGGCGCGGAAAAAAGGTCGTCTCAGCCATGCCTCGCTTGTAGGATGGGCCAGGGCGATCGTGCAAGCGGATCGCGGACGGGATTGATGGGGACGATGCAGGTTTCGGACGCGCAGGCCGCCTCGGGTGCGAGCTACGCCTACAAGGCGTCGCTGATCGGCTCGGCGCATCGCTTCGAGCTGACGGACGAGGGGCTTTCCTGGCACATTGCCGGCCGCTCGGGTGTCTGGCGCTATGACGAGATCAGCGCCGTCAGGCTGTCGTTCCGTCCGGTGTCGATGCAGCAGCATCGCTTTCGCGCCGATGTCAGCCGCGGCGGTGGCGGCCGCATCGCGATCCTGTCGACAAGCTGGCAGACCGCGGCCCTGATGGCGCCGCAGGACAACGGCTTTCGCGATTTCATTGTCGCGCTCCACGCGCGGATGGCGAAGGCCGGTAGCCGCGCCGAATTGACTGCAGGGCTCGGCCGCAAGACCTATGCGGCGGTGCTGGCGTTCCTGGCGCTGCTGACGGTGGCGATGACGGGCCTGTTGATCCGCGCGCTCCTGATCGGCGAGTTCGCCGGCGTGCTGTTCATCCTCGGCTTTGCCGCTCTGTTCGCCTGGCAGGTCGGCGGCTTCGTCCGCCGCAACCAGCCGCAGAGCTACAGTTTCGATCGTGTGCCCAAGGCCCTGTTGCCCTAACAGGCCTTGCTGCCCTGGCTGCAATCGGCCGCAATCAAACGTGACTTCGCGGCCCTGTGCCGGTGTCGCATCTTGCGGACATGTCAGTCATGGACCGCAGCACGCGTCTGCCGACCGCAGATGAGATCGCCAGGATCAACCGCACGCATCTGATCGATACGCCGCTCCGGCCCGCCGACCTGCTGTTCATGTTCGGCACCCGCGAGGACGTTGGCTTGCGCGCAGACACCGCCGCCCGGCTGTGGCGCGAGGGCTTGTTCCGCTGGTCGATTGTCAGCGGCGGTGTGACGCCGGGCTCGGAGCAATCCGAGTGCACTATCATCAAGGCTGCGATGGTCGAAGCGGGCGTTCCGGCGGACAGAATCCTCGGGGAGGATCGCGCGATGAACACCGGCGAGAACGTGATCTTCTCGCTGCCGATCATCGATGCGGCGCTTGGATTGCAGAACATCCGCAGTGTGATCTGCCTCGGCAACACCTGGACCGCGCGCCGCTATCCGATGACGCTGCACCGGCACTGGCCGGAGGTCGAGAAGATGCTTCTCACTGTGGACAGCTTCGCGACACCACGCGGGCTCTGGCACCTTGATACCGAGTTTCGCCGTCGTGTCCTGCACGAATGGGACAAGATCGAGCCGTACAAGGCGAGAGGTTTTATCGCGGAATGGCCGGAGGGCTGACGGGCACGGGGACGCTACTCCGTCGAGTCAAAATCCTCTTCCTTGGTGCCGAGCAGCGAGACGAGCGTGCGCAGGCCGGAATCGAGTTGCTCGAGGGTCGGCGGGGCGAGCGCGAGCCGCACCGCGTTCGGTGCGTGACCATGGGCGATGGCGAAGGTCGAGGACGGGGTCAGCGCGATGCCGCGCCGGGCGGCAGCGGCCACGAAAGTCTGCGAGCGCCAGTGTGACGGCAGCGTCAGCCAGAGGTGATAGGAGCGCGGGTCGGCGGCGAGCTGGTAGCCGGCCAGCAGCCGTGCCGCGGTTTGCTGCCGGCGCGCGGCGTCGATGCGTTTGAGCCGCGTCAATTCGGCGACGGTGCCGTCGGCCATCAGCCGTTGCCCGGATGCGAGCGCGTGGCCGGAGGCAATCCAGCCGCCGGTGCGCACCGCGCTCATCACGCTCTCGCGCAAATGCGGCGGCGCGACGAGGATGCCGAGCGCAAGGCCCGGCGCGACCTTCTTGGACAGGCTGTCGAGCACGATGCAGCGGTTCGGTCCGAGCGCGGCCAGCGGCGTGTCGTCGGCGAGGAAGCCGTAGACGGCGTCCTCGATGATGGTGAGATCGAGCTTCTCGGCGACGCGCATGATGTCGGCGCGCCGCGTGGCGTTCATGGTGACGCCGAGCGGGTTCTGGATGATGGGTTGGAGATACAGCGCCGACAGATGCGCTTCGCGATGCGCCTTCTGGATCGCATCGGGCCGCGCGCCGAACTCGTCCATCGGAATCGGGACCAGCGTGATGCCGAGCCGCGCGGCGATGCTCTTGACGTAAGGATAGGTCAGCGCCTCGACGCCGCAGCGTCCGCCCGTTGGCACAAGCGCAGCAAGCGCGGCCGCGAGCGATTGCTTGCCGTTCGCGGTGAAGACGATCTGCTCGGCCTGCGGTGCGAAATCCTTGCGCGCGAGATAGGCGGCGGCCGCATTGCGCGCGCTCTTGGTGCCGGTGCTGGTCGAGACGCGCAACGCCGATTCCAGCGCGTCGACGCGCTCGAGCCCCGCAAGGCTCTTGGCGATCATCGCCCATTGTTGCGGCAATAACGGATAATTGACCTCGAAATCGATCCGAGCGTCGCGCGGCTCGCTCAGCGCCTCGACTTCGCGCCTGATGTCGCCGGAGATGAAGGTGCCGCGGCCGACTTCGCCGACAACGAGGCCGCGGCGGAGCAATTCCGTATAAACCCGGCTCGCGGTCGAGACCGCAATGCCGCGATCATAGGCAAAATTGCGCTGCGGCGGCAGCCGGTCGCCGGGCCTTAACGTGCCGTTAGAGATATCCGAGGCAATTGCATCGGCAAGCTTCACGTACTCGAACTTGGACATTATTGCACCGAGAGCAATGTTTTACTTGCTCCGAGTAGTGTACTGGAGCATTTAAGTTCCATCAAGATCCACGATTGAGCCGAGGTGAGCGAGAGCAATCCGACGGCAAATGAGGTGCAGACGCTTCCAGCGTTTGTGCCAACGGCATCCGCTTCGCCGCGTGGGCAACAGGCCGGAGAAGAAAATGACCACGATCTCGCAAACTGCCGGGCGGAGTTTACGCCCATCCTCGTCGAGCGGATTTTTTGGCACGCTCGTCACTGCCGCCTATGCGCTGTTCGACCGCCTGGAGCGCCGCTCCGCCGTCAAGACGCTGAATGAACTCGACGACCGCGCCCTGCGCGACATCGGGATCAACCGCAGCCAGATCGAGGATGCGGTGTACGGCCAATTCAAGGCCGAGCTGTCGCGGTATCTGTGAGCTTGCTCCCGTGTCCCGGACGCGCTGCAGCGTTCTTACGCTGCGGCGCAGAGCCGGGACCCAGGAGGCCCCGCATTCGCTGCTGCGTGGGCCCCGGCTCTGCAGCGCACCGCTTCGCGCTGCGCCGCGTCCGGGGGCACGAGACCTGAGTTTTCGCGCACATCTGTTTCAACATCGTCATTGCGAGCGCAGCGAAGCAATCCAGAGTCTTTCCGCGGTGGGATTCTGGATTGCTTCGCTGCGCTCGCAATGACGTGGTGATGCCATCGCTCTTTCAAGTCGCATCTTCATTGCAGGCACACCTTCGCATCCTCGCGGCTGATTTCGCCCGAGCTATGCTTCGTCGCGTCACCTCAAAAGAAAGAGGGCGCAGGGAAGACCGGGTGCCGGCCGGGCACCCACGGTCCACTGTGCGAAAGGTGGCAACAAGAATCTGCACAGCGGCATACAGGTGTAGCCAGGACATCCGGCCTTCCCTGCGCAGTGGTTTTACGGCTTATGTCGTGCTCTCCCCGGGGAGCGTTGCACTATTGCCCCCGTCGCCTCGCCGATGACTGATGCGCCTGTCCGGTTGGACAGCGTGCATCACCGCAAGACTTGGCGCACAGACCCCGGGCGCCAGGACCACACGATTTTGCCGTACGCCGATCACACCGGTCGTGCGCGCGACGTCCTCGCTCACGGTTGCCCGCCCTGCGAAACCCTTCGCGCCGATGTGGCCTGCGTCCACCGCCGTCCGGCCCGCGTTCGTGACGATCGCGATACGCCCCTCTTCCTTGGGCCGGAGTGAGGCGATGTATACGCCGTTTCCGAATTTCGGTAAAGTGGAATATTTTTGGCGGCGCGGGTTGACCGGCTTCTCGTGTGTTTTGCCCGACGGGCAACGCAAGGTCTAGTAGCCACGATCTGCTTTCGCTCCATCCGGACGACGAAGCTCTCGTGTCCCGGACGCGCTGCAACGCCCTTGCGTTGCTGCGCAGAGCCGGGACCCAGCAGGCCGCAGCACTCGCTGATGTGTGGGCCCCCGGCTCTGCAGCGCATCACTTCGTGCTGCGCAGCGTCCGGGGCACGAGAGCGGAGGATGCTCCGAGCTCAGTGCCTGACCACCAGCACCGAACACTTGGCGTAGCGCACGACATGTCCCGCGTTGGAGCCGAGGAAATAGGTGCGCATCGCCGGCCTATGCGAGGTCATCACGATCAAATCGGCCTTCATGTGCACGGCTTCCTCCAGGATCTCGTGGTAGATGCCGCCCTGGCGCACCACGCTGGAGATGCGCCCGGCCTCGATGCCGGATTCGCGCGCGACGATGGCGAGGGCTTCCTCCGAGGTCTGGCGCTGCTGTTCGTCGAAATCGGCCGGCACGTATTCGGCCAGCATCACCGGCGTCATCGGCAGCACGTTGAGCAGGCGCACTGTGCCGCTCCAGGTCTGCGACAGCGTTGTCGCGGTCGCGAGCGCCGGCTTGGCGAGATCGGTGTCGGCGAGGTCGATGGGCACGAGGATGGACTTGAACATCTGCGCCTCCAAATCTTCCAGTCAGGACGTCTTGCCGGCACGTCGCGCGATCAACCCGATCGAAGCAACCTTTAGCTATCGAAGCAATTTGGGACTGACGAACAGCACCAGCTTGCCGCGGCGGTAGGCCACGTCCCCCCAATCCTCGACGTCAAAGTCGAAGATCGCAAGCCCCGCGGTGGGCAGGTTGTCAGCGAGCGCCTTGGCGCCGGCCGGATCGCCGCCGCCGGTCAGCATCAGGGCGATCTCGTGCATGCCCGGATTGTGGCCGACCAGCAGCAATTGCTTCGGATCGGCCGGACTGGTTGCAGTGCGAATGGAGTCCAGGATTTGGGCCGGATCGGCGCCGTAGAGTTCCGGCAGGACCTCCACCTGCGGCGCAGCGACGCGGTCCTTCATCGTCTCCCAGGCGATGTCCCAGGTCTGCCGGGCCCGGACGGCGTGCGAGACCAGCACGGCCTCGGGGAAGGGGGGGTGGGTGGCGATCCAGTCGCCGATCTCGGCGGCATCCTTGCGGCCGCGGTCATCGAGCCGGCGGTCCTGGTCACGGCCGCTCGGCGCGTCAGTCTCGGTCTTGGCGTGACGCAGCAGCATCAAACGGCGCATGGCATTCTCGAATCGTTACGCGTCCAGAGTAATCTACAGGCGCCGGTTGAGGACAAGGTGACAAGGGCCCGATCGGTCCATTAAAGAGCATGATCCTTTCGGAAAACCGCTTCACACTTTTCCGGATCATGCTCTAAGAAACGACATGAGCGAGACTTTCACAAGCGTGTCCCAGGAAGAAGCCGGCTTTCGTGAACGTGCGCGACTGTCGTTTGATCTCGACGCCGACATCTGTGTGATCGGGGCGGGGCTTGCCGGGCTCTCCATCGCGCTGGAGGCAGCCCGGCTCGGGGCGAGCGTCGCGGTGCTCGAGGGGCGCCATATCGGCTGGAACGCCTCCGGCAACCAGCTCGGCACCGTGATGCCGGGCTTTGCGCTGCCGCTCGCCGAGCTGATCGAGCGGATCGGCTTCGAGGATGCGCGCGAATTGTGGACGCTGTCGAAGGAGGGTGCCGAATTCGTCCGGGCCAACGCCACCGAGCAGAATATGCCCGGGATTGCCCCGAGCGACGGCGTGCTGGAAGTCTCCAATGTCGACGCCGGCGACCGGCTGATCAGCCGCTTGCAGATGCTGAACGAGGATTTCGATACCGAGGTCGAGGGCTGGCAGGTCGATCGCGTTCGCGAGGCGCTCAAGACCGATCATTACTTCCACGGCGTGTACTATCCCAGGGCGTTCCAGGTCGATGGCCGCAAATACGTGCACGGCCTGGCGGCGCTGGCGCGGCGCGCCGGCGCCCGTATCTTCGAGGATACGCCTGTCGTCAGCATCGACCATTCCGGCATCCGCAAGCGGATCGTGACGCCGTCGGCACGGCTGCGCGCGACGCACATCGTGCTCGCCGGCAACATCCATCTCGGCGCGCCCTTGAAGCGCCTGTCGGAGACGCTGCTGCCGGTCTGGCGCTATGCCGGCATCACTGCGCCGCTCGGCGAGCGCGTGCACGAGATCATCGCCTTCAAGGGATCGGTGATGGATTCTGATGGCGTCGACCATTTCCGCATCGTCGAGGGCGACCGGCTGATGTGGGAAAGCCCGGAGACCACCTGGGCGGCGCGGCCGCAGCGCTTTGCCGGCAGCGTCAGGCGGCGGATCGGATCGATCTTCCCCCAGCTCGGCAATGTCGAGATCACCGACACGTTCGGCGGCGTCACCGGCCAGACCGTGCACGGCATGCCGCAGATCGGCCAGTTGCGCAAAGGCCTGTGGGTGGCGAGCGGGTTCGGCCGCCAGGGCATGAACACCTCGGCCATGGCCGGGCAATTGATCGCGCGCAGCATCCTGTGGGGCGACGAGCGCTGGAAGCTGTTCTCGCCGTTCGAGCTGGTCTGGGCGGGCGGCGCCACGGGGCGTGTCGCGGGCCAATTGGTCGGGGTCTGGGGCAGGGCGAGTTCCGCAGCTGCAGGCTCGCTCGCCCGCTACCGCGAGCGGGCCCGGGTCAAGGACCGGGAACGCGAGGCGCGGCTGGCCGAAGCCAACCGGGCCGCCGGCACCGGTCCGCGCCGTCCACCGCCCGGCGTCCGGCCCCGGCCGGCGGCTGCGCCGGAACATAAGGCTGAGGGCGCGGAGCCGGCCTCCCACGACCAGGGCGTCTCGCAATAAGTTGAGAAAAACTCCGCCCGGAAGTGTAACGTCGGCCGTTAGAGCCCGTATCTCAGAGCGTGGGACTCCCCGCGCACGGAGAATGAGATGTTTGACCGCCGCATCCTGCTAACGACTGTCGCCGGCCTGTTCGGCCTTTCGGCCTTCCGCTGGCTGAGAGGAACACCTGCCGAGGCTGGAGAGAAAGCCGCACAGAAATTCGAGATCGAGAAGACGGACGCCGAGTGGCGCGCCCAGCTCACCCCGCAGCAATATGAAATTCTGCGCAAGGAGGGTACCGAACGGCCGGGCTCCAGCCCGCTGCTCAAGGAACACCGCAAGGGCGTCTTCGCCTGCGCCGGCTGCGACCTGCCGCTGTTTGCGTCCGACACCAAGTTCGAGAGCGGCACGGGGTGGCCGAGCTTCTACCAGCCGATCGAGGGCAATGTCGGCAAGACCGAGGACCGCACCTTTGGCATGCTCCGCACCGAGGTGCATTGCCGGCGCTGCGGCGGCCATCTCGGCCACGTCTTCGACGACGGTCCGAAGCCGACCGGACTACGCTACTGCATCGACGGTTTCGGGCTGGTCTTCCACCCGGCGGCAGCGTCGGCGACGTAGGCTTTGTTGCTGTCATTCCGGAGCGATGCGTGAGCATCGAATCCGGAATCTCGAGGTTCCGGGTTCGGTCCTGCGGACCGCCCCGGAACGACAGGATATCCCGGCAATTGTTGCCGGCCCGGCAATTGTGCCCCGGTCATCCGACCGGGGCCTTCCTATTTAAGTCATTGATTTCATGAGAAGACCCGCATTGGCATAGCCCTTGCGACTGTCTCCTCCGACTGCGGCCATGGTCGACCGGCCGCCGAGATCGGATCTGGAGACAAAGTTATGGGTATCTTCGATGCAATGAACACCTCGGTGGGTGGCCTGCAGGCGCAGTCCTACGCGCTGCAGAACATTTCCGGCAACATCGCGAACTCATCCACCACCGCTTACAAGGGCATCGGCACCAGCTTCGTCGATCTCATTCCGGACGCCTCGGTGCCGAGCAAGCAGGTTGCGGGCGGCGTGACGGCCAATGCGAAGGCCACCATCACCACACAGGGCACGATCTCCGGCTCCAGCGTCGCCACCAACATGGCGATCACCGGCGACGGCTTCTTCTCGATCCAGAAGGCGACCGGCGTCGTCGACAACGCTCCGGTGTTCAGCGGCGTCACCTACTATACCCGCCGCGGCGATTTCCAGCTGAATGCCAACGGCAATCTGGTCAACGGCGCCGGCTATTATCTGATGGGCACCACGGTCGACCCCAAGACCGGCAACCCGACCGGCAACGTCGCCACCGTCCTGAAATTCCAGAACAACTTCATCCCGGCGCAGGCGACGACTTCGATCCAGTACGCCGCGAACCTGCCGAGCGTGCCGAACACGCCGGCGAGCCAGACCGCGGCGAGCAAGACGCTGCTGGCGGCCGGCGGCCTGAACCCGTCGGACTTCATCGCCAATCCGCTCCCTGTGGGCACGCCGCCCGCGCCCTATACCAATGCGATCGCTTCCGGGTCCGCAGCGACCGGCAATATCCGCTCGCCCTATTCGTCGACGAGTGTGACAAGCTCGGTTGCGCTACAGAACAACTCTTCGGCCGCGGCATCGACCGGCACGTCTCTCGACGGCACCGCAACAACTCACCTCGCGTCATCCGTTCTCGGCCTGCTGACCGGGCAGACGCTCTCAATCAATAACCACACGATCACGTTCTCCAGCGCCCCCGACGACGGCAGCGGCAACAGCTTCGTCACCTCCGGCGGCGACAGTACAATCTATCTTGGTTCGGGCTCCTCGGCCAAAGTGTCCGACATCCTGACTGCGATCGACAACGCCGGTGGTACGGGTGTCACCTCTTCGATAAATACCAGCGGCAATATCGTCATCTCGACCGGCACCAGCACCGACGTGACGATCCAGAGCAGCCAGGCAGCCAATGCTCTCGGCCTCAGCAGCACGACACGTGGCGGCAACGTGCTGTCCTCGTCCGCAATCTCGGGCTCCACGGTGCTGAGTGGAGCGGCGACGCCCGGCGGCGCCCAGGTGGTCACGTCGGCCTTCGCGGCCAACGACACCATCACCGTCAACAACCAAGTTTTGACTTTCGTGTCGCCGCCGACGGTTCCCACCTCCTCCGAGATCCTCACAACCGACAACATCGCAGGGCTGCTCCAAAAGATCGACACCATTACCGGTGCAACGGGATCTTCCGTCAGCAGCAGTGGGGTCATCACGATAAACACCGGCACGGCGGGCGATCTGACAATATCCAGCTCCAACAGCGCCGCCTTCGCCGCGATCGGCTTCACTTCAACGATCACCAAGAAGCGCGACGGTGGCGGTACCGCAGGCACCGGCGGTGTCATTGGCGACGACATCGCGACCTTTACCAAGGAGTCGATCAGCGGCGGCGCGGTGACCGCTTACAATGCCGCCGGCACGCCGGTGAACCTGCAACTGCGCTGGGCCAAGACCGACAGCGCATCGCTGGGCAACGGTCATGCCGATAGCTGGAACCTGTTTTACCAGACCGAGCCGAGCGCGAGCGGTTCCACGGTGGGCTGGGTCAACACCGGCCAGACCTTCACCTTCGCGACAGACGGCTCGCTCACCTCGCCGAGCGGCTCGGGCATCACCATCAACAATGTCAGCGTCAGCGGCCAGCAGCTCGGCTCGGTCTCCTTCAACGTCTCCTCGGGTGGGTTGACGCAATATGCCAGCACCAGCGGCGCTGTGACGATCAATACCCTCACCCAGAACGGTTACGCCGCGGGTCAGCTCCGTTCGGTCGCCGTCAACAACAGCGGTCTCGTGGTTGGAACCTTCTCCAACGGCCAGAACCTCGACCTCGCACAGGTATCGCTGTCGCACTTCAACGGCACCAATTACCTGAAGGCGCTCGATGGCGGCGCTTACGCCTCGACCGAACAGTCGGGGCCGGCCATCGACGGTGCTTCCGGCTCCATCAGCGGCTCCTCGCTGGAAGGCTCGAACACCGACATCGCCGACGAATTCACCAAGCTGATCGTGACCCAGCAGGCCTATTCGGCCAACACCAAGGTGATCACGACGGCGAATTCGATGGTGCAGGATCTCCTGAACGTGTTGCGCTGATTTGTGCGTGACGTAACCGAAGGCGGCTAGTCAAAATGGGTTTGAGTTCAGCCCTTGCCAGTGCGATGAGTGGTCTGCGCGCCAACCAGGCCGCGCTCTCGATCGTCTCCTCGAACGTCGCCAATTCGCAGACGCCGGGTTACGTCGTCCAGACGCCGAACCAGATCGAGGTCACCACCGGCGACTTCGGCTCGACGGTGATGACGACCGGCGTCAGCCGGGAGCTCGACACTTACGTGCAGAACCAGCTGCGCACCGAAACCGGTGGCAGCGGCTACGCCGATCAGATGGCCAACATCCTGAAGCAGCTTCAGAATGTCTACGGCAACCCCGGCGGCAGCGGCACGCTCGAAACCGCGCTGAACAATTTCACGACCGCGTTGCAGGCGCTGTCGACCAGCGCGGGATCGTCGTCGGCGCAGACGGTGGCGGTCGGCGCGGCGCAGGCACTGGCACAGCAGCTCAACGTCACTACCAAGGGCATCCAGTCGCTGCGCTCAAACGTCGAGCAGGACCTCGGCACTTCGGCGCAGCAGGCCAACGCCGCAATGCAGAAGGTCGCCGACATCAACACCAAGCTCCAGGGCCTGTCGGCAAACGACCCGTCCGCGGCGACGCTGATGGACCAGCGCGACCAGGCCATCAACACGCTGTCGAAATTCGTCGATGTCCGCGTCACCACGGACGGGTCGAACCAGGCCAACATCTACACCACCACAGGCATCCAGCTCGTCGGCGCCGGGCTGGCCTCGCAGTTCTCCTTCTCGTCGGCCGGTGCCCTGTCGGCAACCGACCAATACAACATCGATCCGGCCAAGTCCGGGGTGGGCGCGTTCACCATCAAGCTTCCGAACGGTTCGTCGCTCGACGTCATCGCCAACAACGTGGTGTCGTCCGGCCAGATCGCGGCCGATCTCAAGCTGCGCGACCAGACGCTGGTGCAGGCGCAGACGCAGATCGACCAGCTCGCCGCCACGATGTCGAGCGCGCTCTCCGACAAGACCACGGCCGGCAGCACCGTCTCCGGCCCGCCGGCCGGTTTCGACATCGACCTTGGCGGTGCGCAGCCGGGCAACACGGTCAACATCACGTATACCGACACGACGACCAACACGCAGAAGCAGATCACGCTCGTCAACGTGACCGATCCGGCGGCGCTGCCGCTTTCGAACGCCACCAACGCCAACCCGTTTCAGATCGGCGTGAATTTCTCCGGCGGCATGAGCGGGATCGCGGCGGCGCTCAACACCGCGCTGCCCGGCGCGCATCTGTCCTTCTCGGCCGCGCCGTCGCCGGCGACGGCGACGACGCTGCGGGTCACCGACGACAACACCGGCCTCGTCAAGGTCAATTCGGCCTCGAGCACCAAGACGATCTCGTCGCTGACCTCGGGCAATCCGCAAATGCCGCTGTTCACCGATGGCGGACAGGCGCTCTACACCGGCGCGATCACCGCGTCGGGCTCGCAGATGACAGGCCTTGCCGGGCGCATCGCCGTCAACACACAGCTGGCCAGCGATCCGACCCGGATGTCGGTGTACAGCACCTCGCCGGTGACGCCGGCCGGTGACACCACGCGCTCGGACTACCTCTATTCGCAGCTGACCAGCGCGGTGTTCTCCTATTCGCCGCAGAGCGGTCTCGGTTCGGCGAGCCAGCCTTTCACCGGCAGCGTCTCGAACTACCTTCAGCAGTTCCTGAGCGTCCAGGGCAATGCCGCGACCCAGGCGACCGCGCTCCAGCAGGGGCAGAGCGTCGTGGTCTCGACGCTGCAGGCCAAGTTCAACTCGACCTCCAGCGTCAATCTGGACTCGGAGATGTCGAACCTGATCCAGCTTCAGAATGCCTACGCCGCCAACGCCCACGTGATGTCGGTGGTGCAGAGCATGATGAATACGTTGATCCAGGCTCAAGTGTAACAAGTAACAGGGCTCTGAAACATGTCGATCAGCAGCATCAATTACTCCTCGTCGGTTCTGGGATCGCAGATCCGCAACATCAACCAGCAGCTCACCGACCTGTCGACGCAGCTCTCGACCGGCAAGCTGTCGCAGAACTATTCCGGCATGGGCACCAACGAGGGCTTCGCGATCGCCGGGCGCTCGCAGCTCTCCAACATCGCCGCCTATACCGACACGATGACGAACGTGAACGTCAACATCAACCTCGCCAACACCGCGCTGCAGTCGCTCACGACCATCCGCAGCACGGTGCAGACCGGCTCCGCCAGCACCGCGCAGGACCTCAACGTCAACGGCCAGACGATCGCGCAGAATACCGCCGCGGCGCAGTTCGGCTCGATGGTCGGCGTTCTCAACACGCAGTCGGGCAACCGCTATCTGTTTTCGGGGACGGCGTTCAACACGCAGTCGGTCGCGGATGCCGGCGACATCATCAACGGCACCACGACGCAGGCGGGCTTCAAGACCGTGCTGGCGGAGCGCCAGGCCGCCGACCTCGGCGCCAACGGCATGGGCCGGCTGGTGCAGACCCAGCCGACGCCGAGCTCGGTTCAGGTGTCCGAAGACGTCGCGGGATCGCCGTTCGGGCTCAAGATATCTGCGGTGTCCTCGACGCTGACGGGCGCGACCGTCACCGGCCCCAGCGGCTCGCCGGTGTCGTTTTCGGTCGACCTCAACGGCGTCAACCCCAACAACGGCGACAAGCTGAGCGTCCAGTTCACGTTGCCGGACGGCACGACCGAGCAGATCGACCTGACCGCATCGTCGGCCACGCCGACACCGCTCGGCAGCTTTGCGATCGACGCGAGCGTCCCGGTCAACCCGAACAACACCGCCACGAATCTCAACACCGCGCTGAACACCGCGATCACGAAGCTCGCCAACACCTCGCTGGTGGCGGCATCCGCCGTGACCGCGGGTGACAATTTCTTCAACACCGCGAGTTCCGCGATCGGCACGCCGGTCAACAACCAGGCGGCGACGCCGGCGCCCGTCACCGCCGCGACGGCGCTGTCCGGCGCGAGCCCCTCGGACTCGATCTCGCCCGGCTTCGTCGCCGGCGACAGCATCACCGTGAACGGCACCACGCTGACCTTCGTCGCCTCGGGCGCGACCGGCAATCAGCTCAATGTCGGCGACAGCATCCAGACGCTGATGAGCAAGATCGACGCGATCACCGGCACGTCGAAGCCCTCGACCGTGCATGGCGGCTCGATCACGATCAACACGGACGATGCCGCGAGCCTCAATATCACGACCTCGAACACGGGCGCGCTGAGCGCGCTCGGCTTCGGCGCGACGCCGGTGACGGCGACGCAGCCGCCGCTGCGCGTCGGCTCGTCGCCGGCGAGTTCGGCGACGACGCTGGTCAACGGCTCGGCCAACACCGTGAAATGGTACACCGGCAATGACGGGCCCGGCTCGCCGCGCTCGACCGCGGTGGCGCGGGTCGACGATTCCGTCACGGTGCAGTACGGCGCGCAGGCCGACGAGGATGCGATCCGCAAGCAGTTGCAGGCCATCGCCGTGTTCGGGACGTTCTCGACCTCGCCGACCGGGCAGTATGCGGGCGGGCAGGTGGCTGCGCTCAGCCTGCGCACGACCCAGGCGCTGACGTCGCAGCCCGGGCAGCAGAAGATCGAGGACATCCAGACCGACATCGCGATGGCCCAGAACACGATGAAGGACGCGAGCACACGCCAGACCCAGGCCAAGGCGCAGCTCCAGTCCATCATCGACCAGGCGGAATCGGCGCCGCAGGACCAGGTGGCGAGCGAGATCCTGTCGCTCCAGAACGCGCTCCAGGCCTCCTACCAGGTGACTTCGAACCTTGCGCAGCTCTCGCTCGTCAAGTTCCTGTAGGGATGCGTTAAGGCGCCGTTAACCATGCCTCTTTACCTCTTGGTGAGGATTGGAGCGGGGCGGAGCTTTCGATGTCGGACAAGATGCAACTCGTGGTGGCCACGCCGTGCTTCGGCGGGCAGGTGTCGAGCATCTATGCGAGCTCGATTTTCGCGCTCCAGCGTGCCGTGCACGGCATGTCCAATCTCGAGCTCAAGGTGCACTTGCGCGACGGCGATGCGCTAATCACGCGCGCGCGGGCCAATCTGGCCGCGATGTTCCTGGACGATCCCAAGGCGACGCATTTCCTGTTCATCGATGCCGACATCGGGTTCAAGCCCGAGCAGGTGTTCCGGCTGATCGAATGCGGCGCGGATGTCGTCGCCGGCTGCTATCCGATCAAGCGGGTCAACTGGGACAAGGCAAAGCGGGCAGTCCAGTCCGGCCGCGCCGACGTGGCGGCCGCCTCGCTCGACTACGTGCTCGAGATCGAGGATCCCGACCGCATCGTGGTGGTCAACGGTTTTACCCGCGTGCGTTATGCCGGGACCGGCTTTCTGATGATCCGGCGTCACGTGCTGGAGGCAATGTGTCGCCATCCCGACTATGCGGCCTTGCAATTCTTCCGCGAGCACTCGCACGACACGCTGGCGGCGAGCCAGAACCGGTTCGCGCTGTTCGAATGCATGATCGATCCGGCGACGGGCACCTACCTCTCCGAGGACTTCGCCTTCTGCAAGCGCTGGACCGATATCGGCGGAGAGATCTGGGCCGACATCCAGAGCTCGCTCGATCACGTCGGGCCCTCGGTGTTCCACGGCGACATCGCCTCGCAATTCGCGCCGGCGCCCGTGGCGGCCGCGGCCGACGCTGCGTGAGCCGTCCGGGATGAGCAACGGCGCATCCCATCCGACAGTCCTGGAGCGCGCATCCGACGGCGGCTCGCGCTACCGCCTGCGCGATCTCTTCACGCCGCTGGATACGCTCTTGGTCTCCGGCGGAGACCAGCGGCTGGCGCTCGATCCGGACGACCGCGTCAACGCCTATGGCTGTGCGGCCTCGCCGGAGCCCGAGACCTGGAATTTCGCCTCGTCGACCGCGTCCACGATCTCGCAGGCGGCTTACGACCGCGCGGCGCTGGCGCGCGAAGAGCTGATGCACAAATGCCTGTTCGACGAGGTCGAAATCGCCTTCGATGCGCGCTGCGAGGACATGCGCGAGGAGCTGCGCGGACATCTCCAGATCTCGCCGCGCGTCGACATCGTGTTCTCGCCGTCCGGCACCGATTCCCAGCTTCACGCCTTGTTCCTGGCGCGCGCGGTGCTTGGCGCGCGGCCGGTGACGATCGTGGTCGGTACCGACCAGACCGGCAGCGGGACCAGCCACACTGCGCGCGGGCACCATTTCAGTACGATGACGGCAAGCGGCTTTGTGGTCCGCAAGGATGGCGAGGTCGCGGGTCTCGCTGGCGACAGTATTGCGGTGCCGCTGCTCGATGCCGCGCCCGACATCACCATGCGCGCGGATGCAGATGCAGCCGTAATGCGTGCGGTCGAGAACAGCCTCGCGCAAGGCCGGTGCGTTCTTCTGCACATCATGGATTCGTCAAAACTCGGCTGGCGCGCGCCGAGTGCTGCCTGCCTCGATGAGATCGCGCGGCGCTGGCCGCGCAAGGTTCAGGTGGTCGTCGATGCCTGCCAGGCGCGGCTCGGCCGCCGGCGGCTGCGCTCTTATCTCGATCGCGGCTACATGGTGCTGATGACCGGCTCGAAATTCTTCGGCGGGCCGGCCTTCAGCGGTGCGCTGCTGGTGCCGAAAGGCCTGTCGCGATCGATCGATCGGATTGGCGCGATTGCGCCGGGCATCTTCGATTATGCCGGTCGCTGCGACTGGCCGGTGGCCTGGACGGCGTTGCGCTCGCGCTTCGAGCGCCGGCCGAATTTCGGGCAATGGTTGCGCTGGGAAGCGGCGCTTGCGGAAATCGGCAGCTACTATTCCGTGCCCGGTGCATTTCGCACCCAGGCGCTGGCCGGGCTTGCAGCCGGCATCGACAGCATGATCGCGCTCTCGCCGTCGCTTCGTCCCATTCCGCGCGCATGCGAGACGACCGGAGCGGACGACGAGGAATTCGCGGCAACCACGATCTTTCCGTTCACGCTGCTGCGCGGCGGCAAGCCGATCTCGATCGCCGAGACCGGCGCCGTTCACCGGGCGCTGTCGCGCGACATGAACGAAGAGATCAGCGGCAGCGCAGCGGACCGGCAGGTTGCCGCACAACGCTGCCTGGTCGGCCAGCCGGTCCGGCTGGAGCGGCAGGACGATGCACCGCAGGCCGCGCTGCGCCTCTGCGTGGGCGCGCGGCTCGTCACCGAAGCCTGGTCGGCGGACGCCGCGCAGGCGCAACGCAATTTGCAGCACATCCTCGATCGTATCGCCCATGCCGTGGTGAAGATCGAGCTGCTGCTTGACCGTGCCGCGACTGCGCCGGCAAAGTCTGTGCTCGAGGTCTAAGATGCAGCATTCCGTTTCCACGCCGAACTATTCCGACCGCATCGGCTTTGCGCAATTGACGCGCCGGGCCTTCGAAGGCGGCGACCTGCATCCGTTGCGCGAGCATCTTCTGGCGCGGATCGCGGAGGGAACGGCGGAGGCGGGCGAGGGCCTGGATCTGTCGCTGATTGCCCAGCTTCTCGGCGAGAAGGAGGCCGGGCTCGTGATCCAGACCGAGGTGCTCGCCTTCCATCAATTGTTTCGCACGCCCTGCGCGGTTCCGAAACCCCGCCTGCGCGTGCTCGCGCTCGCGGCCGATATCGACATGGGCGGCAACACCCCGATCGAATTCCTGCTCGAAGGCTCCGACATCGAGCTGCTGACGCTTTATGTCATCAAGGGCGTCGGCTTGCCCGAGACGTTGCCTGATCACGACGTCGCCATCGTGGTCGCCTCCGATTCCGACGAGTGCCGCGAGACGCTCGCCGTGATCGCACAGGCTGCACCGCGCTGGCCGCGGCCGCTGCTCAACCGCCCCGAGCTGATCGGCAATCTCGATCGCGACAAGCTGTTTCGGTTGCTGGCTGGCATCTCCGGTCTCGACATTCCCGTGACCGCGCACGCGGCGCGCGCGCAATTGTTCGACCTTTCGGAAGGAAAGATCGCTTGCGAGAGCATCACGGGCGAATTGCGCTTTCCGATGATCGTGCGGCCGCGCGGTACGCATGCCGGCGTCGGGCTCGCGAAGATCGACGATGCCGCGGCGCTCAAAGCCTATCTCGCTGAACGGCAGGAGCAGGATTTCTTCGTCGCGCGCTTCGTCAACTATGCGAGCGCCGATGGGCTTTACCGCAAATACCGCCTCACCATGGTCGACGGCAAGCCTTACGCCTGCCACATGGCGATCGCCGACCGCTGGGACATCTGGTATCTCAACGCCTACATGGCGTTCAGCGAAGAGAAGCGAGCTGAAGAAGCCACCTGGATGCAGGACTTCGATAGCGCCTTTGCCGCGCGTCATCGCGGAGCGCTCGACGAGATGAGCAGGCGTGTCGGCCTCGACTATTTCATCGTCGATTGCGCCGAGAACCGTGACGGCGAGCTGCTGGTGTTCGAGGCCGACAACACCGCCGTCGTGCACAACATGGATCCGCCGTCGGTGTTTCCCTACAAGCCGCCGCAGATGCGCAAGATCTTTGCCGCCTTCACCGCGATGCTGTCGCGGCACGCAAAGGCGAGCGAGGAGAGTGCGGCATGAACGAGATCATCCGTAACACGCAAAGCTCCGTCACCCACAGCTCGCTTGATCCGCAGGACTGGAGCGCGTTTCGCGCGCTCGCCCATCGCATGCTGGACGAAGCGATCGACGGCATCGCCAATATTCGTGCGCGCCCGGTGTGGCAGCCGATCCCCGAGGACGTCCGCGCAGCCATCAAGTGCGACGTGCCGCGCGAGGCCAGCGATCTTGCCGATGTCTACCGCGAATTCGCCGAGCATGTCGCACCCTACGCGACCGGCAACGTCCATCCCGGCTTCATGGGCTGGGTGCATGGCGGCGGCACTGCGGTCGGTATGGTCGCGGAAATGCTCGCAGCGGGCCTCAACGCCAATCTCGGTGGTCGCGACCATATGCCGATCGAGGTCGAGCGCCAGATCGTCGACTGGATGCGCCGCCTGTTCGCCTTCCCGGAAAGCGCCAGCGGCATCTTCGTCACGGGCACCTCGATGGCCAATC
Organism: Bradyrhizobium sp. GW821-FHT13H05; assembly: GCF_058804065.1. NCBI lineage: Bacteria > Pseudomonadati > Pseudomonadota > Alphaproteobacteria > Hyphomicrobiales > Nitrobacteraceae > Bradyrhizobium > Bradyrhizobium sp. GW821-FHT13H05. Next base: position 383,664 of record NZ_JBXAPO010000003.1, read on the forward strand.
TGATGGCGGTGCTGGTGGCGCGCACGGCTGCGCTCGGCACGCTGGCACGACAGCACGGCATCGGCAATGACGGTGCGCTGCTCACCGCTTACACATCGCGGGCTGCGCATGGTTGCGTCTCGCGGGCGATGGACATTGCCGGGCTCGGCACCGATGCGCTGCGCAAGATCGATGTCGATGCGGATCATCGGATCGACGTCGCCGCGCTGCGCGCGCAGATCGCTGTCGATCGCGAGGTCGGCTTCAAGCCGTTCCTCGTCGTCGCCTCCGCCGGCACGGTCGATATCGGCGCGATTGACGATCTCAAGGCTATCGCCGCGCTGTGCCGAGAGGAAGGAATCTGGTTTCACGTCGACGGTGCTTTCGGCGCGCTGGCAATTCTTTCACCCGAGCTCGCGCCGCTGCTCGGGGGGATCGAGCTTGCCGATTCCATTGCGCTCGATTTCCACAAATGGGGACAGGTGCCCTACGATGCCGGCTTCCTGCTGGTGCGCGACGGCGAGCAGCATCGGCAGGCCTTTGCCCAGCCGGCGGCCTATCTGAGCCGCGAGGCGAGGGGGCTTGCAGCGGGTGCGGTCTGGCCCTGCGATCTCGGCCCCGACCTGTCGCGCGGCTTCCGCGCGTTGAAGACCTGGTTCACGCTGAAGACATTCGGCACCGATCGGCTGGGTGCGGTGATCGCGCGCAGCTGCGCGCTGGCCAAATATCTGGAAGTGCGCGTGCTGGCCGAGCCGCGGCTGGAATTGCTGGCACCGGTGAACCTCAACATCGTCTGCTTCCGCTATCGCGCCGGTGACGCGGTCAATCGCGAGATCGTCGCCGACGTGCAGGAGTCCGGCATCGCGGCGCCGTCGAGCACTACGCTCGATGGCAAATTTGCGATCCGAGCCGCGATCGTCAATCATCGCACCGAGGAGACTGATATCGATGCGCTGGTCGCGGCCGTGCTGGAGTTCGGCGGACGGCGCAGCGGCGGCGTGATCGAGGTCGAGGCCCCGCCGCTCGCGGCGCAGTGACGTCAGGGATAAAGCAAAAAACGCCCCGGACCTGGTCCGGGGCGTTTTCGTTTCAGGTGTTGGAAAGCGCTCAGGCGGCCGAGCTGACGTCGTCCTTGACCTCATCCTTGGGATGGGTCGCCTCGAACTGCTCACGCAGCTTGTCTTCATAGGCGATCAGCTTGCGGGCGTCCTTCAGCGCCCGGTAGAGATCGCCGCTCATGATGTTGTTGTTGATGCTTTCGATGATCGGCCAGGCGCTCGGCACGGCGGTGATGATGTCGCGCACCAGGTTGAAGTAGGTGCCGTGCTGGCTCTGCGGATCCGGCGAGATGTACATCAGCTGCACCGCCAGATAGACGAGCTTGGCGGGCGTATCGGCGGTCTCGGGCGTCAGGATGTCGCGCTCGCGCAGGATCGGCACGTTCTCGCCGTCGATCAGAAGGCGGGCGCGCTGGTCGGTGTTGGTTATCACGCAGTTACCGACGATGATGCGTTCGTGCGGTCTCAGCTCGACCTTGAGGGCCATGCCTGTTCTCCATCAACGCTTTCGTAACCGAGCGTGTGTTGCGGCGGATCAGGGCGCAATACTCCCTCAAGACTAGTTAACGAGTTGTAAATCCCGGGGCTTCGGGCGAAAAATCCCAATCATTTCAATAGCGAAATTGTGCGGCAGCGCAGCGGCAGAAGGCGTTTGCCTTCCGAATCATCCCGCGACTCAGCAAAAGCCCCGTTTTCATTTCATGCTTCGTTAGATTCTCGGCGCCACGGTCCGCCGGTCGCTGGATCACTCTCGATCCAAGCAGACGCGTAACAGTAAGCGTCGTTTACCAGAAAGGTAACACCCAATGTCCGGTATCGTTCTCTCCTCCTCGGTTCGTCAGAACCTGCTCTCCCTCCAGTCCACCGCTGACCTCCTCGCCACCACGCAGAACCGTCTGTCGACCGGCAAGAGCGTCAACTCGGCTCTGGACAATCCGACCAACTTCTTCACGGCGCAGTCGCTCGACAACCGCGCCAGCGACATCAACAACCTGCTCGATGGCATCGCCAACGGCGTGCAGGTGCTGCAGGCTGCCAACACCGGCATCACCTCGCTGCAGAAGCTGATCGACTCCGCGAAGTCGATTGCCAACCAGGCGCTGCAGACGACGGTCGGTTATTCGACCAAGTCGAACGTCTCGACCACGATCGCTGGCGCGACCGCGTCGGACCTGCGCGGCACGACCAACTACTCCAGCGCTTCCGCGCTGAGCGGCGTGCTCTACACCGGCGATGCCGGCGGTACGACGGCTGCCTCGTCCACCACCAAGCTCGGTGGCATCTCGGGCGTGCTGACCGGTGCCGTCGTCAACGACAACCAGGCCACTCCGGCTGCGATCTCCGCGACCACCAAGCTCTATGGCGACGGTCTGGCGGCTGGTACCGCTGGTATCAGCGACAGCACCTCCACGCAGTTCGTGGACGGCGCGAGCTTCACCGTCGGCGGCCACACCATCACCTTCAAGGCGGGTGCTGTCGGTTCCGCCACCGTTCCGACCGGTTCGGGCGTCAGCGGCAACCTCATCACCGACGGTTCCGGCAACTCCACCATCTATCTCGGTGCGGCCGGCGCCAACTCGGCGGCGACGGTTGGCGACGTGCTGAAGGCGGTCGACCTTGCCAGCGGCGTGAAGACCGCGGCCAACTCGGGCGGTACTGCGACGGTGACGACCACCGCCGGCCAGACGCCGTCGTCGGTCAGCGCGACCGGCTCGCTGCTCGTGCAGTCCACGACGGGTGCCGATCTGAACGTGACCGGTGCGGCTGACCTGCTGCATGCGCTCGGCCTGAGCAATGCGACCGGTGGTGCCACCGTCACCTCGACGGCAGCTCGCACGGCCGGCACGGGCACGCTCTCGTCCGTCCTCCAGACGGGTTCGACGCTGAACGTCAACGGCCATGTCATCAACTTCAAGGATGGCGTTGCGCCTGCGGCGGCGAACGTTCCGACCGGCTCGGGCGTTAGCGGCAACCTCGTCACCGACGGCAGCGGCAACTCGACCGTCTATCTCGGTTCGGCCACCTCGGCTGACCTGCTGAAGGCGATCGATCTTGCCACCGGCGTGCAGACCGCGACCAACGCGAGCGGCACCGCGACGGTGACGACCGCCACCGGCCAGACCAACTCGTCGATCAGCGCCTCCGGCCAGCTGAAGATCTCGACCGGCGTCAATGCCGACCTCGCGATCACCGGCACCGGCAACGCTCTCTCCGTGTTCGGCCTCGCCGGCAACACCGGCACTGCCTCCGCCTTCACCGCGGCACGCAGCTCCGGCGCCGGTGGCATCAACGGCAAGACCTTGACCTTCACCTCCTTCAACGGCGGCACCGCGGTTGACGTCACCCTCGGCGACGGCACCAACGGCACGGTCAAGACGCTCGATCAGCTCAACACGCAGCTGCAGGCCAACAACCTGTCTGCCACGATCGACGCGAACGGCCTGCTCACCATCTCGGCCACCAACGACTACGCGTCCTCGACGCTTGGTTCGGCGGCCGCGGGTGGTGCGATCGGCGGCACGCTGACCTCCGCGCTCAGCTTCTCGACGGCGTCCGCGCCGGTCGTGGACTCGGTCGCGCAGGCGAGCCGTGCGGCCCTGGTGTCGCAGTACAACAACATCCTGAACCAGATCGACACGACCTCGCAGGACTCTTCGTTCAACGGTGTCAACCTGTTGAACGGCGACCAGCTCAAGCTGGTGTTCGACGAGACCGGCAAGTCGAACCTGAGCATCACGGGTGTCACCTACAACTCCAAGGGTCTGGGCCTGGCCTCGTTGACCAGCGGCGTCGACTTCATCGACAACGCTGCGACCAACAAGGTGCTGTCCAAGCTGAACGATGCCTCGAGCACGCTGCGCTCGGAAGCGTCGACCCTCGGCTCGAACCTCTCGGTGGTGCAGGTGCGTCAGGACTTCAACAAGAGCCTGATCAACGTGCTGCAGACCGGTTCGTCCAACCTGACCCTGGCCGACACCAACGTCGAAGCCGCCAACAGCCAGGCGCTGTCGACCCGTCAGTCGATCGCGGTCTCCGCGCTGTCGCTGGCCAACCAGTCGCAGCAGAGCGTGCTGCAGCTGCTCCGCTAACAGCGGACGACATCGATCAGAAGAGTAGGGCGGCGGAGCTTCGGCTCCGCCGCTTTTCTTTTGCGCGGGTACTGGAAGATGTCCTGCAGTGAGGAGGCGATGCCTCCGAATGCAGCCAATTGCTCACTCTGAGTTATGGTTGACAAGTCGCAAACGCGCCTTCGCTGCCTGAAAAAACATCATTCAATCATGGCGATACACGAGAGCGTGATCCGGCTTCGAAAGCCCTCATGGTGAATCCGCGCAAGGTCTGGCGCGACACGCTTCATGCTTTGTTAGCCCCAAACGTTCACCGTCCCGGCCATCGATTAATCCTAATCGAAGTTTGTTGCGTTGCGTACCAGAAGGGTAACAGCTTATGTCCGGTATCGTTCTCTCCTCGTCGGTTCGTCAGAACCTGCTCTCTCTCCAGTCCACTGCTGATCTTCTCGCCACCACCCAGAACCGTCTGTCGACCGGCAAGAGCGTCAACTCGGCCCTGGACAATCCGACCAACTTCTTCACGGCGCAGTCGCTCGACAACCGCGCCAGCGACATCAACAACCTGCTCGATGGCATCGCCAACGGCGTGCAGGTGCTGCAGGCTGCCAACACCGGCATCACCTCGCTGCAGAAGCTGATCGACTCCGCGAAGTCGATTGCCAACCAGGCGCTGCAGACGACGGTCGGTTATTCGACCAAGTCGAACGTCTCGACCACGATCACCGGCGCGACCGCGTCGGACCTGCGCGGCACGACCAACTACTCCAGCGCTTCTGCGCTGAGCGGCGTGCTCTACACCGGCGATGCCGGCGGTACGACGGCTGCTTCGTCCACCACCAAGCTCGGTGGCATCTCGGGTGTGCTGACCGGTGCCGTCGTCAACGACAACCAGGCGACTCCGGCCGCGATCTCCGCGACCACCAAGCTCTATGGCGACGGTCTGGCGGCTGGTACCGCTGGTATCAGCGACAGCACCTCCACGCAGTTCGTGGATGGCGCGAGCTTCACCGTCGGCGGCCACACCATCACCTTCAAGGCGGGTGCTGTCGGTTCCGCCACCGTTCCGACCGGTTCGGGCGTCAGCGGCAACCTCATCACCGACGGTTCCGGCAACTCCACCATCTATCTCGGTGCGGCCGGCGCCAACTCGGCGGCGACGGTTGGCGACGTGCTGAAGGCGGTCGACCTTGCCAGCGGCGTGAAGACCGCGGCCAACTCGGGCGGTACTGCGACGGTGACGACCACCTCCGGCCAGACGCCGTCGTCGGTCAGCGCGACCGGCTCGCTGCTCGTGCAGTCCACGACGGGTGCCGACCTGAACGTCACGGGTGCGGCTGACCTGCTGCATGCGCTCGGCCTGAGCAATGCGACCGGTGGTGCCACCGTCACCTCGACGGCGACCCGCACGGCCGGCACGGGCACGCTCTCGTCCGTTCTCCAGACCGGTTCGACGCTGAACGTCAACGGCCATGTCATCAGCTTCAAGGATGGCGTGCCTCCGGCTGCGGCCAACGTCACGGCCGGCTCGGGCGTCAGCGGCAACCTCGTCACCGACGGCAGCGGCAACTCGACCGTCTATCTCGGTTCGGCCACCTCGGCTGACCTGCTGAAGGCGATCGATCTTGCCACCGGCGTGCAGACCGCGACCAACGCGAGCGGCACCGCGACGGTGACGACCGCCACCGGCCAGACCAACTCGTCGATCAGCGCCTCCGGCCAGCTGAAGATCTCGACCGGCGTCAATGCCGACCTCGCGATCACCGGCACCGGCAACGCTCTCTCCGTGTTCGGCCTCGCCGGCAACACCGGCACGTCGTCCGCCTTCACCGCGGCACGCAGCTCCGGCACCGGCGGCATCAACGGCAAGACCTTGACCTTCACCTCCTTCAACGGCGGCACCGCGGTTGACGTCACCCTCGGCGACGGCACCAACGGCACGGTCAAGACGCTCGATCAGCTCAACACCAAGCTCCAGGCCAACAACCTGACGGCGACGATTGACGCCAACGGCCTGCTGACGATCTCCTCGACCAACGACTACGCGTCCTCGACGCTTGGTTCGGCGGCCGCGGGTGGTGCGATCGGCGGTACGCTGACCTCCGCGCTCAGCTTCTCGACGGCGTCCACGCCCGTCCAGGACTCGGTCGCGCAGACCAGCCGTGCCAACCTTGTCTCGCAGTACAACAACATCCTGAACCAGATCGACACGACGGCACTGGACGCGTCCTTCAACGGCGTGAACCTGCTCAACGGCGACCAGCTCAAGCTGGTGTTCGACGAGACCGGCAAGTCGAACCTGAACATCACGGGTGTGACGTACAACTCGAAGGGTCTGGGCCTGGCCTCGCTGACCAGCGGGACCGACTTCATCGATAACGCCGCGACCAACAAGGTGTTGTCGAAGCTGAACGATGCCTCGAGCACGCTGCGCTCGGAAGCGTCGACCCTCGGCTCGAACCTCTCGGTGGTGCAGGTGCGTCAGGACTTCAACAAGAACCTGATCAACGTGCTGCAGACCGGTTCGTCCAACCTGACCCTGGCCGACACCAACGTCGAAGCCGCCAACAGCCAGGCGCTGTCGACCCGTCAGTCGATCGCGGTCTCCGCGCTGTCGCTGGCCAACCAGTCGCAGCAGAGCGTGCTGCAGCTGCTCCGCTAAGTCGCGGACACATCGCAAGCAGGATAGGGCGGCGGGGCTTCGGCCCCGCCGCTTTCTTTTTGCATAAGCGCTCGCGGGGTCCTGATGAAGCTCCAGAAAGTAACCCGCGGTTATGGTTAATGGAGCGTAAGCACGGAAAATCGCCAATAAATTCAGTCGAATTTCAGGTCCTGCCAAGGTTCACCGCCGGCTTATGGTGAACCGGCGCTTATCCGAGCGAGCCTCGTTTCACCCTTTGTTAGCCATGTCGCGGCACGCTGTCCCCGTCACTCGATCCAGAAGCGATCGAACGAAGACGCGTAAACCAGAAGGGTAAGAGTTATGTCCGGTATTGTTCTCTCTGCGTCGGTTCGCCAGAACCTGCTGTCGCTCCAGTCCACCGCTGATCTCCTCGCCACCACACAGAATCGTCTGTCGACCGGCAAGAGCGTCAATTCGGCCCTGGACAATCCCACCAACTTCTTCACGGCCCAGTCGCTCGACAACCGCGCCAGCGACATCAACAATTTGCTCGACAGCATCGCCAACGGCGTGCAGGTGCTGCAGGCTGCCAACACCGGCCTGACCTCGCTGCAGAAGTTGATCGACAGCGCCAAGTCGATCGCCAACCAGGCGCTCCAGACCACCGTCGGCTATTCCTCGAAGTCGGCCGTCTCGACCACGATCGCCGGCGCCACGGCTTCGGATCTGCGCGGCACCACGAGCTATTCGAGCGCTTCGGCGTTCAGCAACGTGCTCTACACCGGCGCTACCGGCGGCACGACTCCCGCCACGTCCACCACCAAACTCGGCGGCGTCTCGGGCGTGCTGACCGGTGCCGTGGTCAACGACAACCAGGCCACTCCGGCTGCGATCTCCGCGACCACCAAGCTCTATGGCGACGGTCTGGCGCCTGCTACCGCCGGCCTGACCGACAGCACCACCACGCAGTTCGTCGATGGCGCGAGCTTCACGGTTGCCGGCCACACCATCACCTTCAAGGCGGGTGCTGTCGGTGCCGCCACCGTTCCGACGGGTTCGGGCGTCAGCGGCAACCTCATCACCGACGGTTCCGGCAACTCCACCATCTATCTCGGTGCGGCCGGCGCCAACTCGGCGGCGACGATTGGCGACGTGCTGAAGGCGGTCGACCTCGCCAGCGGCGTGAAGACGGCTGCCAACTCGGGCGGTACTGCGACGGTGACGACCACCGCCGGCCAGACGCCGTCGTCGGTCAGTGCGGGCGGCTCGCTGCTCGTGCAGTCCACGACCGGCGCCGATCTCGATATCACCGGCGCTGCCGATCTGCTGCACGCACTCGGCTTGACGGCTGCAACCGGTGGCGCTGACGCGACCGCGACGGCGGCCCGCACGGCCGGCTCCGGCACGCTCTCGACGATCCTCCAGACCGGCTCGTCGCTGAACGTCGATGGCCATGTCATCACCTTCAAGGACGGCGTGGCGCCTGCGGCGGCGAACGTTCCGACCGGCTCCGGCGTCGTCGGCAACATCGTCACCGACGGCAACGGCAACTCGACGGTCTATCTCGGCTCCGGCACCACGGCTGACTTGCTGAAGGCGATCGACATTGCCAGCGGCGTGCAGACTGCGACCAATGCGAGCGGCGTTGCGACGGTGACGACTGCCACCGGCCAGACCGCCTCGTCGATCAACAGCTCCGGCCAGCTCAAGATCGCGACCGGCGTCAATGCCGACCTCGCGATCACCGGCACCGGCAACGCGCTCTCCGTGTTCGGCCTCGGTGGCAACACCGGCACCGCCTCGGCCTTCACCGCGGCGCGCAGCTCCGGCACCGGCGGCATCAACGGCAAGACCTTGACCTTCACCTCCTTCAACGCTGGCACGGCGGTCAACGTCACCTTCGGCGACGGCACCAACGGCACGGTCAAGACGCTCGATCAGCTCAACGCGCAGCTCCAGGCCAACAACCTGTCCGCGACGATCGACGCCAACGGCCTGCTCACCATCTCCGCCTCGAACGACTATGCGTCCTCGACGCTTGGTTCGACGGTTGCGGGTGGTGCGATCGGCGGCACGCTGACCGCGTCGCTGACCTTCACCACCGCTTCGACCCCGGTGCAGGACGTCGTCGCCCAGTCGTCCCGTGCCAATCTGGTCTCGCAGTACAACAACATCCTGAACCAGATCGACACCACCTCGGTCGACTCCTCGTTCAACGGTGTGAACCTGCTCAACGGCGATCAGCTCAAGCTGGTGTTCGACGAGACCGGCAAGTCGAACCTGAACATCACGGGCGTCACCTACAACTCTCGCGGCCTGGGCCTCGCTTCGCTGGTCGTCGGCGTCGACTTCATCGACAACGCCGCCACCAACAAGGTGCTGACCAATTTGAACTCGGCGTCCAGCACGCTGCGTTCGGAAGCCTCGGCGCTCGGTTCGAACCTCTCGGTCGTGCAGATCCGTCAGGACTTCAACAAGAACCTGATCAATGTGCTGCAGACCGGTTCGTCCAACCTGACGCTGGCCGACACCAACGTCGAAGCCGCCAACAGCCAGGCGCTGTCGACCCGTCAGTCGATCGCCGTCTCCGCGCTGTCGCTGGCCAACACCTCGCAGCAGAGCGTGCTGCAGCTGCTCCGCTAATAAGCGACTGAAATTACTCAGGAAAGTGCGGCGGCGGAGCTTCGGCTCCGCCGCTTTTTTGTTGGCACAAAACCCGTGCGAAACCGGGGGAGGGGGCGCTAACCCGGCATTAACCCTATCCCTTAAACCGGCGTTAACCATACTTTAAAGGACAACCCCTAGAACTGGACAAAAGCCCGCTTCCAGACCCGCGCGGCCGATTCGTATCCGGTTCAAGAGGAAGACCTGCCAATGTCCAACATCGTTCTCTCGGCGTCCGTTCGCCAGAACCTGTTGTCGCTGCAGTCGACGGCCGACCTGCTGGCCACGACGCAGCAGCGCCTCGCGACCGGCAAGAAGGTCAACACCGCGCTGGACAATCCCACCAACTTCTTCACGGCACAGGGGTTGGACAACCGGGCAAGCGACATCAGCAATCTTCTGGACGGCATCAACAACGGCGTGCAGGTGCTGCAAGCCGCCAACACCGGCATCACCTCGTTGCAGAAGCTGATCGACAGCGCCAAGTCGATCGCCAACCAGGCGCTCCAGACCACCGTCGGCTACTCGACGAAATCGAACGTCTCGACCACGATTCCGGGCGCATCGCCGGCCGATCTGCGCGGCACCACGAGCTTTGCCAGCGCGATTGCCAGCAGCAACGTGCTCTACACGGGCGCGCCCGGCGGCACGACGGCCGCAACGGGCTCTACCTCGCTTGGCGGCGTCGCTGGGGTGCTGGCGGGGGTTCCGGTCCTCGACAACCAGGCCACCGGCGTCAACATCACCGCGACCACGAAGCTCTACGGCGACGGCTTGTCGGCTCCCAATGGCGGCCTGAGCACCGGTGCCACCACCCAGTTCGTCGATGGCGCGAGCTTCACCGTGAACGGCCACACCATCACCTTCAAGGCCGGCGCCGCGCCGAACATCGTGGGCTCGCCCAATACCTTGCCGTCCGGCTATGGCCTGGACAGCTCCGGCACGCAAAGCGTCGCGACGGACGGCAGCGGCAACTCCGTCGTCTATCTCGGCTCCAGCGCCACCAATTCGGCTGCGACCGTCGGCGACGTTCTCAAGGCCGTCGACCTCGCCAGCGGCACGCGCAGTGCAACGATCAGCGGCGGCGTGGCCACCTTGAACGCCAACAATACCGGTCAGGCTGCGTCCAGCATCACCGGTGGTGCGATCTCGCTCGAGAGCTCGACCGGCGGCGACCTCAACGTCACCGGCACGGCCGACCTGCTGCATGCGCTCGGCCTGACCAGCGCGACGGGCGGAGGCAACACGACCTTGACGGCTGCCCGCACCGCGGGCGCAGGCACCCTCTCGGGTCTGCTCCAGACCGGCTCGACGCTGAACATCGACGGACATGTCATCACCTTCAAGGACGGACCGAAGCCCACGGCCGCGGCGACCGGGTCGGGCGTGACCGGCAACATCGTCACCGACGGCAACGGCAACTCGACCGTCTATCTCCAGACCGCCACGACGTCCGACCTGCTGAACGCGATCGATCTTGCGACCGGCGTGCAGACCGCGACGATCAACACGGTCAACGGCACCGCTTCGCTCACCACGGCGACCGGCCAGGTCAACTCCACCATCGCGGCCAGCGGCGCGTTGAAGATTTCGACCGGCATCAATGCCGATCTCGCCATCACCAGCACCGGCAACGCGCTGTCTGCGCTCGGGCTTGCCGGCAACACCGGCACCGCTTCGGCGTTCACCGCGGCACGCACTTCCGGCGTCGGCGGCATCAACGGCAAGACCCTGACCTTCACCGCCTTCAACGGCGGCACGCCCGTCAACGTCACCTTCGGCGACGGCACCAACGGCACGGTCAAGACGCTCGACCAGCTCAACAACCAGCTTCAGGCGAACCACCTGACGGCGACGATCGACGCCAACGGCCTGCTCACGATCACCACCGTCAACGAATACGCTTCCTCGACGCTCGGTTCGGCTTCCGCGGGCGGCGCGATCGGCGGCACCATCACCAGCGCACTGACCTTCTCGACTGCCCAGCCGCCGGTCCAGGATCCGGTCGCGCAGACCGCGCGCTCCAACCTGGTCAACCAGTTCAACAACATCCTGGCGCAGATCGACACGACCTCGCAGGACTCCTCGTTCAACGGCGTCAACCTGCTCAATGGCGACACGCTGAAGCTCGTCTTCAACGAGACCGGCAGCTCGACGCTGAGCATCAACGGCGTGGTGTTCAACGCGGCGGGCCTTGGCCTCAGCAATCTCGTCAACGGTGTTGACTTCATCGACAACGGCGCCACCAACAAGGTGCTGACCAGCCTGAATGCGGCCTCGAGCACGCTGCGCTCGGAAGGCTCCGCGCTCGGCTCGAACCTCTCGATCGTGCAGGTGCGTCAGGACTTCTCCAAGAACCTGATCAACGTGCTGCAGACCGGCTCGTCCAACCTGACGCTCGCCGATACCAACGAGGAAGCGGCCAACAGCCAGGCGCTGTCGACCCGCCAGTCGATCGCGGTCTCCGCGCTGTCGCTCGCCAACCAGTCGCAGCAGAGCGTGCTCCAGCTGCTCCGCTAATTTCGCAGCGCAAGATACTGGATCGGAACATCGCGGCGGGGCTCATGCTCCGCCGTTTTTATGGAGATCGCTAAGGCAGGATTAGCCGAGATTGATGCGCATCATGCGAGGCGTGTTTACAGCGTGCATGTGTGCATCTAGCTTCGCGATGAAGAGCTCCGGGACCCGTAATAATCCGGAGTGCTTCCAAGCACACATGTAAGCAAATCTTAAGCGGTGCTGCCTAGGGTTGGGAAAGAAATCCTTAAGCGCGTTCAACGAGCTAGGTAACCTCCAAGGTGTGATTGATGTCGAATTCCGCTGCCTCGGCCTACGCGCGTGTTGCAACGACCACCGCTTCTCCTCGTGACGTCGAGGCGCAGACCTTGCTCAAGGCTGCCAACAAGCTTCAGGACGCTGTCAACAACGCCGACCCGTTCAGCGAGCAGACCACCCAGGCGCTGATGTTCAATCGCAAGCTCTGGACGATCTTCCTCAGCGAAGCCATGCGCGACACCAATCCGCAGCCGCTCGACGTCCGGCAGAAGATTGCCAATATCAGCGTGTTCGTGCTGAGCCAGACCGCGGCGCTGCAGATGAGCCCGCAGTTCGATCACTTCCGTCCGCTGATCGAGATCAACCGGAATATTGCTGCTGGTTTGTCCGGCCGCCCGTAACAGAGGCCTGTCATGGCCGACCTCCTGAGCATCCTGTCGACCGCGTACAAGTCCAACGTTCTGTCGAGCACGTCGGGCTCGTCGAAATACGTCCCGGTCGATTCCTCGCTCTATCAGGGCAGCTGGACCGGCACCTATCCCGACGGCAAGAAGTTCTCGCTCAGCGTCTCGCAGGTCAACGGCTTTCGCGCGCAGATCCACTATCAGAGCGCTGGTACCTCAAACTACCAGCAGGTGCTGATCAAGGACGGCTCGTTCCGTTTCGGGAATACCAAGTTCACGCTGACCGATATCGGCAAGGCGCAGGTCAAGAACGTCGTCACCGACAACGCGACCGGCTCGACCTATCTCGACACCGCCGTCGCCACGCTCGCTACCTGATCGTCAGGCGCTGAGGTCCGTATTGAGCGGACGCGAGGGCTGGGACTTCAGATCCTCTGCATGGAAATAGGCTCGCCGGCGCAGCATGGCTTCGTCGGGGAACTGATTGACCACGGCGTCGGTCCTGTCGTTGACCATCTGAAACACGAAGGACGCCGCCGCCTGGTCGAACACGACCTGACGCGAGATGTTCTCGTTGTTCTGGAGATCATTGCGCACGGGCGCACTGGTATCGCTCGCGGCGACCGTCTGGCTCACCGGCAAATCAGTCTGCACCGCCTCGTTCGCCGCCGAATTCGACGTCGTTACAATCTGCGCAGGAGCCGGTATCCCCACCGGCCTGATGCTGAAATCTGTACTCATGGCAGCCTCCTGGTTGCCTCACGTGAGTCAAATCCCAACCCCTCTCAATACGCAACCATGGAACACCAGGTTTGAAGACCTGGTAAGGAAACGTGCCTAACCGCGCGACGATTTCGCCGCGCGGTTTTTCGTAAAATTGCAGCTGTTTTTTGCGTGCGCTCAGAGCGAGCGGCTGACCGCGAGCGGTGTGATGTGGCGCGGGCCCGGCGTGGCGCGGCGGCCTGCGGCCGTATAGGTGTTCGGCACGTTGCGCTTCTGGATCTCGGCGTTGACGCCGCGCACGACGCTCTCGGAGACCGCGTGTGCCGTTGCGAGCACGGTGAGATTGACCTGGAGCATCGCGCGAAACGCATCGTGATGCCGGTGCAGCGTCGAGAGCAGCTCGGGGGCGGACTTCGTAAGCTGGGCCTGGTTTGCCTTCAATTGGCTGACGGCGCTGACATAGTTTCGCGACAGCTCCTGCTTTTTGCTCTCGAGGGTCATCGCCTCGCGGACCTTGCCGGCGCGAACCAGCTCGGTTTCGCGTTCGATCAGTCCGAGCAGGGCGTTCATCGCATCCATCAGGTCTTCGGCGAGCTTGCGCGCCTCGGCGCTGCCGGGCACCGCGTTCGCGCGCTGCGCTTGCATCGGCTGACGTGAGGCGTTGAACTGGTTCATCTCGTTTGACCTTATGCCGTGCGGAGCGTTTTCGCCTGCTGCATGATGAGGGTGCGGTAGACCTCGGTGGCGACACCGACACCGCCGGCCTTGGCGAAGTTCTTGGAATATTGCTCGGTCAGCATCGAGCGCCACACGCCGGTGCCCGGCGTATCGCCGAACGGGCCTTCGCCCTTCAGGCCGGACGTCATCTGCGAGAACATGCTGTTGAGGAACATCGCCTCGAAATCAGTGGCGGTCTTCTGCGCCTTGGACTGCTGCTGCGGCGAGACTTTTTGCAGCGCGGCGGCGAGCTCGAAGTCGGGCCGGCCGTTGCGGCTCTCGACCGAGAAGGCCGAGGAAGTGGCGGCGCGCGGGGTGTTGATGGTGTTGGTCTGCATCACATCACCTCGATGTCGGCTTCGATCGCACCGGCGGCCTTGATCGCCTGGAGGATGCTGATCATGTCGCGGGGGCCGATGCCGAGGCCATTGAGGCCGTCGACCAGCTGCTGAAGCGAGACACCGTCCTTGACGAGGGCCAGCTTCTTGCCGTCCTCGGTGACGCTGACGCTGCTGCGCGGCGTGACTACGGTGCGGCCACGCGACAGCGGGTTGGGCTGGCTCACCTGCGGGCTCTCCGAGATCGTCACGGTGAGATTGCCTTGCGCGACGGCGACGGTGGCGACGCGAACGTCGCGGCCCATCACGATGATGCCTGAGCGTTCGTCGATGACGATCTTGGCGGCAAGGTCAGGATCGACCTGGAGCTGCTCGATCTCGGTGAGGAAGGCGACGACGTTGCCCTTGAACTCCGGCGGGATCGACAATTGCACCGTGGAGGGATCGATCGGCTCGGCGCTCTTGACGCCGAGATAGTCGTTGATCGCGGCGGCGATCCGTTTGGCGGTGGTGAAGTCAGCATTGCGTAGCGCCAGCCGCACGTTCGGCAGCCGATTGAGCGCGAACTCGATCTCGCGCTCGATGATGGCGCCGTTGGCGATGCGCCCGACGGTCGGCACGCCGCGCACGATTTTCGCCGCTTCACCCTCGGCCTGGAAGCCGGAGATCGCGAGCGAGCCCTGCGCCACCGCGTAGACGTTGCCATCGGCGCCGAGCAGGGGGGTGACGAGCAGGGTGCCGCCCTGGAGGTTCTTGGCATCACCGAGCGCGGACACGGTGACGTCCATGCGCGTGCCCTGGGTGGCGAAGGCCGGCAGATTGCCTGTCACCATCACGGCGGCGACGTTGCCGGTGCGGATGGTGGCGCCGCGGATGTTGACGCCCATGCGCTCGAGCATCGCTTGCAGCGACTGCTTGGTGAAGGGGATGTTGTTGAGGGTGTCGCCGGTGCCGTTGAGGCCGACGACGAGGCCGTAGCCGATGAGCTGGTTCTGCCGCACGCCTTCGATATTGGCGAGGTCCTTGATGCGCGAGGTCGCGCTTGCGGACGCGGCCGAGAGCACCAGCGCTGACAGCGCGGCGCAGGCCACCCCAACAATCCTCACCCAACGAACGCCTGGCATCCTCTGCTCCCCGAGGCTTCTCAAATCTCGGACCATCTGCGACACTCCCATGACGAGCTGGTCCGACGCTTTCCTTGCGAGCGCTGTGCCAACCCGGGGCGTTGGGGGTAGGTCGCTGAATAGGTTGAATAAATCTGTTTCGACCGGCGTCAGCGGGCGTTGTCTCTAGGGAGCGAAACTGCCGCCTGTCGGCAGATTTTGCCGGGCTGTTTACGCGCCGTTAACCATAAAACAGCGAATGTGGCGCATCGATCACCCGGATTGCTTCCGATGCGCATCTACGGACCGAACGGCACCACGCTTGGAACGCCGGCCAGCCAGGCCAAGCGGACGAGCTCCGGCACCTTCGTGTTGCCCGACACCTCGTCGGCGCAGGAGACGCGGAGCGCTGCGGCACCGAAGGCGGCCACCAATATCGATGGCCTGCTCGCGCTCCAGGGCATCGAAGAGGATCCGGTCGAGCGGCGCAAGCGCTCGGTCGCCCGCGGCAAGACGGCGCTCGACGTGCTCGACGATCTCAAGATGGGCCTCTTGTCCGGCAATCTCGACGCCTCGACCGTGATGCGGCTGCGTGATGCGGCCGCGAACCTGAAATCGTCCTCGGGCGATCCCGGCCTGGATTCCGTGCTCTCGGAGATCGAGCTGCGTGTCGAGGTCGAGCTGGCCAAGGCCGGACAGGCGTAGTCAGGCATATCAAGCTGTCATCACCCGCGAAGCCGGGGCGTGACAGCGGGATTTGGTGTGAGCGCACCGCGTATGTTTGAGAGAGGGCCCTACGCCGCTTCCTCCTGCTTCTGCGTGTCATAGCGGCGCTGGGCGGCGAGGACGTCTTTCAGATTTTGCTCGGCCCAATCGCGCAGGGGATCGACGGCGGCGGCGAGTGTCAGCCCGAGCTGCGTGATCGAATACTCCACCGTGACAGGCACGGTTGCGATGGCGCGGCGTTTGATCAGGCCGTCGCGTTCGAGCGATTTGAGAACCTGGCTCAGCATCTTCTGCGAGATACCTTCAATCGTGCGGCGCAACTGATTGAAGCGCATCGGCTCGTCGCGCAGCAGCAACAGGATCAGCACCGCCCATTTGTCGCCGACGCGATCGAGGATCTGGCGGGTGGGGCAGTTCGCAGCATAGACGTCTGGCTTCATCGTCGGGTCCTCACGATCCGTTCGGTTCGCTTGCTGGCGCGCCATCGCTGATGCGCGTCGGTTACTCCTGCGTAATCAGGTAAGCACAAAGTGCTCTCTTAACACCAGCACCCTTTGCGATATCTAGTTACCGATAGTTACCACAGAAGCAAAGGAGCCTTCCATGAAAATCGCAGTCGCCGGTGCCTCGGGCCGGGCCGGGTCGGAGATCACCAAGGAACTGTCCCGCCGCGGCCATACGGTCACGGCCATCGCCCGGAACCCCGAGAAGATCGCGACCCTGCCGAATGTCACGCCCACCAAGGGCGACGTGCTCGACCAGGCCGGTCTTGCCAAGCTGTGGGCCGGGCACGACGCCGCCGTGAGTTCCGTGCACTTCCTAGCCAGCGATGCGCTCAAGCTGATCGGCGCAGCCAAGGCGTCCGGAGTGGCGCGTTACCTCGTCGTCGGCGGAGCCGGCAGCCTTGAGGTTGCGCCAGGGGTCAAACTGGTCACAACCCCCGGTTTTCCGGCCCAATACAAGGCCGAGGCGGAGGCAGGCGGAGCCTTTCTTGACCTGCTGCGGCAGGAAAAGGAGCTGAACTGGACCTTCATCTCGCCATCGGCGCTGTTCGTCGAGGGTGAGCGCACGGCCAAGTTCCGGCTCGGGACCGACCAGCTTCTCGCAGATGCGAACGGCAAGAGCTGGATCACCTTTGCGGACTACGCCATCGCGCTTGCCGACGAGATCGAGCGGCCGGCCCATCCGAGGCAGCGCTTCACGGTCGGCTACTAGGCCTTCGGAGTCCCCGGGCCCTGCAGGATAAACCTTCCTGTGCAAGGGCTTGGGGGCGCCAGCCGGGCGCTCAGGGAAATATTGTCTGTCACAGGACGTCGCTATATAAGCCCGGCTTAACGGACCCCGTTTCCGTTGCGAGTCGTTGCTTAGACAGATAGGCCGCCCTTGGAAAAGTTGAAAAACTACCGACCGACCGAAAAAGAGCCTTTCATGAACGACCGGCAGAAGGAGTACTTCCGTTTGAAGCTCCTCGCCTGGAAGGATGAGATCCTCAAAGAGTCCAAGCTCACCCTGCAAGCCTTGCAGGAGGAGAACGTGAACCACCCCGATCTCGCCGATCGGGCATCGTCCGAAACCGACCGCGCCATCGAACTCCGCGCCCGCGACCGCCAGCGCAAGTTGATCGCCAAGATCGACGCCGCGCTCCAGCGTATCGAGGACAACACCTACGGCTATTGCGAGGATACCGGCGAGCCGATCTCTTTGAAGCGGCTCGAGGCCCGGCCCATCGCGACGCTCTCGGTGGAAGCGCAGGAGCGCCACGAGAAACGCGAGAAGGTTTACCGCGACGAATAGAGTCAGGGCCGCAGCGATGCGGCTCTTTGTTTTTGGACGCAAGGCGCGGTTTCGCGCCGTGATCAGCATTTTGCCTGTCGCTGGCCGCCGCGCGCGTCAACGCGCGAGCGGAATCGCCAAAAGTGAATCGCGATCAATGGGCTAGAGTCACTTCCTCCGAGCTCACGTGAGTTCGGATGAGAAACTACCTTCACTTCAGGTGCGGGAGGTTTTGCGAGTCGCATCAACGAGATCGGCTCGGATGCTGAGAGGCTGATCCAGCTGCATCAAGCATCGCTGCAATCAGGCTTCATGCGACGCTATGAGGCGTGCATCCCCATAAAGCCTGGACCAGCTCAATATTTCCTTAAACGCCGGCAACAGGCCGTAGGCCGCGTCCGTCAGCTCGTACTCGACCTGCAACGGCCTCGACGCGATGACGGTGCGCGAGACCAATCCGTCCTGCTCGAGCTCGCGCAATTGCATGGTCAGCATGTGCTGGGTGATGCCGCCGATCGAGCGCCGCAACGCGCCGAAGCGAACCGCGCCGTTCATCAGAGCGAACAGGATCTCCAGCTTCCACTTGCCGCCGAGGGCATGGATGGCCCGCTTGAAGTCGGCGAGCAGGGCAGGGTCGGGGCTGCAATCGCACTCGCCGTCGCAAGGGCTGGTCAGGTTTTCCATACCGGTCTCGAAATCCATTCTACTTGCTCTCCCGAAGATAGTGACCAGATGCCGCCTTGAGCAGGGTGGCCAAACCAATTCGCTGGCCCGTGCAACGAGGGGAATTTGGCAATGAGCACTGTTCTGGTCACCGGCGGGTCGGGCTTCGTCGGCATCCACGTCATCCTGCAACTTCTGGCCGCTGGCCATACGGTGCGGACGACGGTGCGCCGGCCGGAGCGGCAGGCCGACGTGCTGGCCATGCTGCGCGAGGGCGGGGCGGCTTCGCCGGAGAGCCTGTCCTTCTTCACCGCCGACCTCACGGCGGATGAGGGCTGGCGCGAGGCGGTGACGGGTTGCGACTACGTGCTCCACGTCGCCTCGCCGCTGTCGACCAGTGTTCCCAAGGACGAGAACGAGATGATCATCCCGGCCCGGGATGGCACGCTCCGGGTGCTCCGTGCCGCACGCGAGGCCGGCGTCAGGCGCGTCGTGATCACCTCGTCGCTGGGGGCAATCGGCTATGGCCACCAGCCGCGTGACAAGCCGTTCGACGAGACCGACTGGACCAATCTCGGCGGTGCCGATGTGCAGGCCTACATCAAATCCAAGACGCTGGCCGAGCGTGCGGCCTGGGATTTCGTCGCGGGCGAGGGCAGCGGGCTGGAGCTGTCGGTGGTCAATCCCGCCGGCGTCTTCGGACCCGTGCTGGGGCCGGACTTCTCCGGCTCGATCGAGATCGTCAAATCGCTGCTCGACGGCGCCATGCCGGCGGTACCGCGGGTCTATTTCGGCGTGGTCGACGTGCGCGACGTCGCCGACCTGCACTTGCGGGCGATGACCGCGCCGGAGGCCAAGGGCGAGCGCTTCATCGCTGTCTCGGGCGAGGCGCTGTCGATCCTCGACATCGCCAGGGTGCTGCGGCGGGAACTCGGGCCGAGGGCGCGCCGGGTTCCGCGATGGCAGGCCCCGGACTGGCTGGTGCGGCTCGCCGCCAACCGGATTCCGCTGCTGCGCGCGGTGGTGCCGATGCTCGGCAAGGTCAGGCATTCCACCGGTGCCAAGGCGCGATCGCTGCTGGGCTGGCAGCCGCGTTCCAATGACGAGGCGATACTCGCAACGGCCGAGAGCCTCATCCGGCTTGGCCTCCTCAAGGCATGAGGCCGCCGGCCGCCCGCGCTTGTCAGGCCGGAGCGGGGGTGCTGAAGTGCCGCCCTCGATTGGGTAGCGTGGGAGGCGGCGCCGATGGACAAAATTCTCGAAGCCGCCAAGGCGATCGCGCTGGCGCGGCGCAACCATGCGCCGCTTGCCGCGCTCGAGGTTCCTCCGGCCGACGAGACCGAGGGTTACCAGGTGCAGCGCGCGCTGCACGATCTGCTGCTGCCGCATGTCGGCCCGCTCGTCGGCTACAAGATCGGCTGCACCAGCCAGGTGATGCAGGAGTATATCGGCATCCCCCACCCCTGCGGCGGCGGCGTGTTCCAGAAGGGCGTGCATGAGAGCGGCGTGAAGCTCGCCGCCTCCAAATATGTCCGGGTCGGCGTCGAATGCGAGATCGCGGTGCGGCTGAAGCGTGACCTTGCCGCTGGCGAGGCGCCGTTCACGGCCGAATGGGTCGGTGAGGCCGTCGAGTCCTACCATCCCGCGATCGAGATCGTCGACGACCGCTACGTGAAGTGGGAGACGATGGGCGCGCCGACGCTGATCGCCGACGACTTCTTCGCCGCCGGCTGTGTGCTGGGGCCGTCCGTTCCGCGCTCGTCGGTGCCGGATCTGAAATCGGTCAAGGGCCGCGCCATCGTCAACGGCGAGGAGGTGAGCCAGGGCACCGGCGCCGACGTGCTCGGCCATCCCCACAACGCACTTGCCTGGCTCGCCAATCATCTCGCCGCCGACGGCAAGGGTTTGCATGCGGGACAGCTCGTGCTGACGGGGAGCCTGGTGAAGACGCTGTGGCTGAAGGCCGGCGACAAGGTCCGGATGGAGCTGGACGGGCTTGGCGTGGTGGAGGCGGAGTTTACGTGAGCTCTCGCCGCTGTCATTGCGAGGAGCTCTTGCGACGAAGCAATCCAGACTGTCACTGCGGCGGCAGTCTGGATTGCTTCGCTGCGCTCGCAATGACGGAGTTCGGGGCACTATCTGGTCCTTCAATCCACATCGCAATTGCAGACACGCCTTCGTATCCTCGCGGCATCTTCCGCCCGAGCTTTGCAATCGTTCCGCCCCCTGAAGATCAAGAAGGCGCAGGGAAGGCCGGGCGCCGGCTGGCACCCGAAGTCCCGCGTGTGCTGGAGAACGCGCACGGGGTGGACAACAGGTGAACCGGTCGCCCGGCCTTCCCTGCGCGATGGTTTGAACGGTGTCCTTCGTGCTCTCCCCGGGGAGCGATGCACTATTGCCCCCGTCGCCATTGCAGATGGCTGATGCGCGCGCCCGGTCGGGCAACTCACATCACCGCAAGACTTGACGCACAGACCCCGGGCGTCAGGACCACACGACTTCTCCGTCCGCGCACATCCTCGCTGGCCCCTCGATGGCTGGCGTGCGCTCGCCATCGAGACCAAGCGTAAGACGCTGTCAGCGCCGTGTCGTGCCGCGCGTGCGACTGCTCACGGTTTCCCGCCCTGCAGCCAACCTCGCGCGCCGACGCCGTCGCGGCCACCGCATTCCATTCCTCGTGTCGTGACGGTCGCGAGACGCCCTCTTGTGGACTGGAACGAAACAGGAACATAATGAGATGGTCGGAGCGTGTCAACAAGAATTTCTAAAATCCGAAAATTCTGAAATTGAAAATTGCTCACGCAGATTGAGTTTTAATAGCGAAACTACTATATTCCTGGAGTGGGAATGCCCGGTCGTAAGCCGACAATCTGGATTGGCTTCTCACTGGCGGATCTGCGGGCATTCCCGGACGAGGTTCGCCGCGTCATGGGATTTGCGATCGACGATGCGCAGAACGGTTTGGAGCATCCGCGCGTCAAGGCGTTGAAAGGATTTGGCGGGCGGAGCGTGCTTGAAGTGGTCGATGACTTCGATGGCGATACCTTCAGGGCGGTTTATACGGTTCGCTTCGCAGGCGTGATCTATGTCCTGCATGCCTTTCAGAAGAAGTCGAAGAGAGGGATCGAGACGCCCAAGCATCACATTGATCTCATCAGGACGCGGTTAAAGCTCGCGGAGGCTCACTACCATGAGAATTACGGCAAGGGGACCGCAGATGAGCGATGACAAAAGCATCACGATCGGCAGCGACAATGTGTTTGCCGATCTCGGCTTTGCCAATCCCGAGGAAGAGCTGCTCAAGGCCAAGCTCGTTCGTAAAATTCGAGATATTCTCAAGCGTCGGAAACTCACTCAGGCAAAGGCCGCAACCTTGCTCGGTTTGAAGCAGCCGGACGTTTCCAGTCTTGTTACCGGTCGGGTCGGCAAGTTCTCGATCGAACGTCTGGTGCGGTGCCTGGATCGGCTGGACTACAAGGTCGATCTGGTCGTGCGCCAGAAGCCGCGGCGCGCGTCGTCGCGGGAAGCAGTTGCCTGAACGATCGAGAGTCTTTCCGCGGGCGCATTTCTGGATTGCTTCGCTTCGCTCGCAATGACGGACCTTGGTGTGGCGGCGTCGTTACGATTGCGAGGACCTGAGCCGCAGCTCGCGGCCCGTGCTCGCACCACCGCCAAAATACATGCGGCCCTCGCCAGGGGAGCTAGCGAGGGCCGCGTCGTACATCGTCGTTCGCGCCTAGGTTCGCGAACACGATGTGGGAGCTCGGGAGAAAGTTAGAAGGGCAGCAGCACGTCCATGACTTGCTGGCCGTAGCGCGGCTGTTGCACGTCCGTGATCTGGCCGCGGCCGCCATAGGCGATGCGGGCCTGGGCGATCTTGGTGGAGTCGATGGTGTTGTCGCTCTGGATGTCTTCGGGGCGGACGATGCCGGCGACCACGAGCTCGCGGATCTCGTAATTGACGCGGATCTCCTGCTTGCCCTCGACCACGAGGTTGCCGTTCGGCAGCACCTGGGTCACGACGGCGGCGACGTTGGTCTGCAACGCTTCCGTGCGGTTGACCGAGCCCTTGCCGTCGCTGGAGGCGCTGGAGTCGGCGGTGAGGATGCGGCCGGGCAGCACCTTCTGCGCCTGCGCGCCGAGGGTCTTGGCACCGATGAAATCGGTGATGCCCGAATCTTCCGAATTGGTGCGGCTGCGCTGGGTCTCGTTGGCGATGTTGGCCTTGTCGGTGATGTTCACGGTCACGGTCAGGAGGTCGCCGACATGGGTCGCGCGCTGATCCTTGAAGAAGGCGCGGCTGCCGTTGCGCCACAGCGAGTTCGGATTGTAGGAGGCGACTTCCGGCTTCGGCATCGGCATCTGCACCGGCTTGTAGCCGGGCTGCGTCGTCGGATTGTCGATCGCGGACAATTTCGGCTGCTCGCCGATCTGCGACAGGCGGTCGATCGAAGAGCAACCGCTTGCCAGCGCGCAAGTTGCCAGCAGCAGGGCAGAGATCGCGATGCGACGAAGACGGGAAGCCGAACTGAACGAGGACATGACTTACTCTGACTTGGCTGGAGCTTGCGAGACGCGGACTTGCGGGATCTGGGCTTGTGCGACTTGAGCCGGCGACGCGGGGGCCTGGACCAGGCTCCGGACGAGGGCTGCAGTATCGACGGGTGCGGGCGCCTCGTCGCGCTTGAGCGAGGAGGTCTGCTCGACCGCGGGCGCCATCGGCGCGGACTGGCTCGCGCCCTGGATCGTGACCTGGCCGCGGCCGGTGACCGTACCGGTCAGCGTCCGCTTGGTCTGCAGGTTGACAACGCTGACGGTGTCGCCCTCGGCGCCGCTCTCGATCGCCTTGCCGCGCGTGGTGAGGTAGAGGCCCGGCACCTGGTAGATGATGGTGACGTTCTGGTCGCGCTGCACGAAGTCGGGCTTGACGATGTCGGCGACGCGGATCGGCGTGCCCGCCCGCATCGGCCGGCGCAGCTGCATGCCGACGGTGCGGTCGCGCGAGGCGGCCTCGCCGGCGACCTCGGCCCTCGGCCGGCGCTCCAGCGTGACGTCGGAGGATTTCAGGAGATCGGCGCGGTCGATGTCGCGCGTCAGCACCGCCACTTCCACGGTCTCGATCGCCGAGCCCGTGAAGCGCAGCTTGGTCGGCGTCGGGTTGTTGTCGTTGTTGACCTCGAAGGCGATGTCGAACCGGCCGCTGCGCGCATCGTAGCGGGTTGCGACCGGCTGGAGTGCGCCGGTGTTGGAGGCATCCAGCCGCATCTCGGAGACGCCGCGGTCGAAAGTGACGGTGATGTTGGCGGCCTCGCCGAGGCCGAAGCGGCGCTCGAGCGCGGACGCCACCGCGTTTTCGAGATCCTTGTTGGCGAGGGTGCGGGAGAGACGGGTAACCTGGACCTCCTTGATGTCGCCGGTCATCACGCCGATCACCTGTTTTGCGCGCAACACCGACAGGACCTGTGCGACCGGCAGCGCGCCGGTGGTGCCGAGATCGGGCGAGCGGTAGATCGGGATCAGCGCGGCCGACCCGGCATTGTCGATGAGGTCGCCGACCCGCACCACGTCCGAGGTCACGGTGACGTTCGCGCGCAGCGTCGGCGCTGCGATGACGTCGTCGGCGGCCTGCGCCGGCAGCGCCAGTGCGAGCAGGACGGAGAGCGTGGCAAGAGTGGTTCGGATCATCGTCATCACCTCAGCGGAACAGCGCCGTGGTCGATTGCATCATCTGGTCGGCGGCGCTGATGACCTTGGCGTTCATCTCGTAGGCGCGCTGGGCAGCGATCAGGTCGCTCATCTCCGAGACGACGTCGACATTGGCCTGCTCCAGGCTGCCCTGCGTGATCTTGCCGTAGCCTTCGGAGTTCGCGGTGCCGTCCTGCGGCGGACCTGAGGAGGGCGTCTCAGTGAACTGATTGCTGCCCACGGGCTGGAGGCCGGCCTTGTTGATGAAGCGCGTCAGGCCGATCTGTCCCTGGACGGTCGAGGTCGTCGAACCCGGCAGCGTCACCGAGACCTGGCCCTGCTCGTTGACGGTCAGGCCGGAGGCGTTGTTCGGGATGGTGATGGTCGGCTGTACCGGGTTGCCCTGCGCGGTGACGACGCGGCCCTGATTGTCCATCTGGAAGGTGCCGTCGCGGGTGTACTGGAAGGTGCCGTCGGGCATCAGGATCTTGAAGAAGCCTTCGCCCGAGACCGCGAGGTCGAGATCGTTGCCGGTCTGCGACAGCGTGCCCTGCGTCATGCTGCGCGGTGTGCCGACGGTCTTGACGCCGCCGCCGATGTCGACGCCGACGGGCACGATGGTGCCCTGGTCCGAGGCCTGCGCGCCGACGCGGCGCACGTGCTCGTAGATCAGATCCTGGAACGCCGCGGTCTGCTTCTTGAAGCCGGTGGTGCGCAGGTTGGCGATGTTGTTGGAGATGACCTGGACGTTGAGTTCCTGGGCCGCCATTCCGGTCGCAGCGGTGTGGAGCGCTTGCATGTCAGTGATCCCCTAATCAGGCCGGAACGTCGGCGAGCTTTTCGATCGCCGATTTGTGGAGGTCGCTCTGCTGCTGGAGCAGGTTGGCAATGGCGGTGTAGCTGCGCATGACTTCGACCATGCGGCTCATCTCGCCGACCGAGTTCACGTTCGACTTCTCGATGTAGCCCTGGCGCACCACGGACTTGGTGTCGGCCTGGGCGGTGGCGGAGCCGGCGGCATAGAGGTTGGCGCCGAGCTTGGTCAGCTTGGCCGGATCGTCGAACGAGGCCATGCGGATCTTGCCGCGGATCGAGTCGGTCTTGGCCGTGCCCTCGAGCACCGTGACGGTGCCGTCGGGGGCGATGTTGATGTCGTGGTCGGTCGGCTGGAAGGTGATCGGGCCGCCGGTGCCGAGCACGAGGTTGCCGTCGGAGGTGACGAGCTGGCCGGTGCTGCTGAGCGAGAATTTGCCGTCGCGGGTGTAGCGCTCGGTGCCGTTGGCCTGCACCGCGAAGAAGGCGTTGCCGTCGATCGCCATGTCGAGCGGGTTGTTGGTCGCCTCCATCGGCCCCTGGCCGACGTCGCGGAAGGTGCCGCGGTCCTGCACATAGGAGACCCGGCGGTCGGAACCGATGAAATTGTCCTCACGCGCGTTCGAGTTGAGAAACTCCTCGAACAGCGAATGGTCGGCCTTGAAGCCGTTGGTGTTGGCATTGGCGACGTTGTTGGCGACGACATCCATCTGCCGTTCCAACGTCATCTGCCGTGACAGGCCGATCAGAAGCGCGTTCTGCATCGGAAATCTCCCCTGAGTGAGATCTGCCTCCTCGCTCTCCCAAGCGCCTAGGCGGACCCCGTGAACGAGACTGTCAGGTTCTCCCAAACCGTTCGGTCTCGGTCCTCTCTCAGCGAAAGCCGTGCCAACTCGAAAAATTATTTAATATCAACGTGTTGATGATTTTTCGAGGGCGCGGGCAGGCGGCAGAAAGGTTCTGTTAGCCATGTTTGCCCGGCAGATTTTTCCTAGTGGAGGCCCAATCGAAAGAAACCGTTAACCATTATTACCGTAGCGTTTGCGAGTAATAGGAGCGCATTGCGCTGGGGCATTTGTATCGCGTCACTGTCTGCCAGGGGGCTCGCTCTTTCGATTCCTTTAAGAGATGAGCGAGCCGGGCGACCCATGGCAGAGAATGAAGCGGAAGGCGGCGCAGCCGCTGAGGGCGCAGAAGCCGCTCCCCCGAAGAACAAGCTCAAGCTCATCATCATGGCGGTCGGCCTGCTCGCCGTTCTCGGCGGCGGCGCTGCAACCTGGTTCTTCTTCTTCCGTCACGGCGACGACGAGCATCATGCCGAGGCGGCCCCCCCGCCGAAGCCGCCGGCCTTCGTCGACGTGCCCGACATCATGGTCAACCTCGCCGGTGCGCCGGGCGAGCGCGTGCAATATCTGAAGCTGAAGATCGTGCTGGAGCTGAAGGAAGAGAAGCAGATCGAGGCGATCAAGCCGACGATGCCGCGCGTCACCGACATCTTCCAGACCTATGTGCGCGAACTGCGCTCCTCCGACCTCAACGGCTCCGCCGGCATCTTCCGCCTCAAGGAAGAGCTGACCAAGCGTGTCAACGCGGCGGTCGCACCGATCCAGGTCAGCGCGGTGCTGTTCAAGGAAGTCGTGATCCAGTGATGATGCTGCGGAAGGTAACAGGCTAGCGTCATGGCCGGCAACGAGCAAATGGACCAGGATGCGATTGCCGCCCAATGGGAGGCGTCGCTCGATTCCGAGGATCCCGCGGAGGCGGCAAAGGCTGCTGCCGAAAACGAATTATCCGAGACCATGGCCCTGCAATGGGCGGCCATGGTCGAGGACGGCAGCCGCGATCTCGGCGCTGGCAAGAATTCCGGCGAGCGGGTGCTGTCGCAGGAGGAGATCGACAATCTGCTCGGCTTCGCGGTCGGCGACGTCACGCTCGACGACCACAGCGGCATTCGCGCGATCATCGATTCGGCGATGGTCTCCTACGAGCGTCTGCCGATGCTCGAAATCGTCTTCGACCGCCTGGTGCGGCTGCTGACGACGTCATTGCGCAATTTCACCTCGGACAACGTCGAAGTCTCGCTCGACCGCATCACCTCGGTGCGCTTCGGCGACTACATGAACTCGATCCCGCTGCCGGCCGTGCTCTCGGTGTTCAAGGCCGAGGAGTGGGACAATTTCGGCATGGCGACGGTGGATTCGAGCCTGATCTACTCGATGATCGACGTGCTGCTCGGCGGCCGCCGCGGCTCGAGCCAGCTCCGCATCGAGGGCCGGCCCTACACCACGATTGAGACCGAGCTGGTCAAGCGGCTGGTCGAGGTGGTCTTGATCGACGCCGAGCAGGCGTTCCGGCCGCTGTCGCCGGTCACCTTCACGATCGACCGGCTCGAGACCAATCCGCGTTTCGCCGCGATCAGCCGTCCCGCCAACGCCGCGATCCTGGTGCGCCTGCGCATCGACATGGAAGACCGCGGCGGCAACATCGAGCTGTTGCTGCCCTATGCGACCATCGAGCCGATCCGGGGCGTCCTGCTCCAGATGTTCATGGGCGAAAAGTTCGGCCGCGACCCGGTTTGGGAAGGCCATTTCGCCACCGAGATCGGCCAGGCCGAGATCGCCGTCGATGCCGTGCTCTACGAGGCCGACATCCCGCTCAAGCAGCTGATGCGGCTCAAGGTCGGCGACACGCTGCCGCTGGACATGCGCGCCGACGCCAACGTGACCGTGCGCTGCGGCGACGTCACCCTGACCGAAGGGCGGATGGGCCGGGTCGGCGACCGCGTCGCGATCCGCGTGACGAAACCCCTGCGCAAGCCAAGTACGACACTTGCGATGTTCGAGAAGGTTGACGAGCAGAACAAGATGATGGAGGCCCCATGAACCACTCCCTGGGAATGGCGATCGAGACGCTGGTGGCTATCTTGCTGATGCTCACGATCGGCTACTGTATCCTGCTGAACAAGCGGCTGACGCGGCTGAAGGCGGACGAGCATTCGCTGAAGGCCGTCATCGCCGAGCTGATCACGGCGACCGAGATCGCCGAGCGCGCGATCGGCGGGCTGAAGCTCGCGGTGCGTGACGTCAACGAGAACCTCGGCAGCCAGCTTGCGGCGGCGACGCAGATGTCGGACCAGCTCTACAAGCAGCTGGGCGAAGCCGACAACGTGGTGCGGCGCCTGTCCAAGATCGCGATCGCCGCGCGCCCCGTGACCAATCCGGAAACGGTCGCCGTGCCCACGGCCAAGCCCTCGTCGGCAAAGGCAGTGGCGGCTGCGGCCGAGGCCTTCTCCGAGCGCCGACGATCCAACGGCCTCGCCGCATAAAGTCAGGGTATGAAGTCCTTTCGTAACATCCGCGTCATTCCGGTCGTCCTGTTCGCCGTCGCAGGTCTTGCCACGCTCAAGGTCGCGGGCCTCGTGATCAACGGCGGCTATGTGTTCGACTACAAGCCGAACCAAGCCAAGAAGTCCTGGGCGCAGGAGAATCTGAACTTCCCGACCGGCCGCGAGGATCTTGACATCACCGGATCGACCCATGGCGCGCCGAAGGAGGCGCCCAAGCCGGCTGCTCCCGAGACCAAGCCGGAAGGTACCGTGGTCAAGGTGGAGGAGGCCCAGCCGCAGGTCTCGGCCTCGGAGCGCGCCATCCTCGAACGCCTGCAGTCGCGCCGCCAGGAGATCGAGGCCCGCCAGCGCGAGATCGACATCCGCGAGAGCCTGCTCAAATCCGCCGAGAAGCGCATCGAGAACAAGGTCGAGGAGATGAAGGCGGTGGAAACCCGCATCTCCGCGACCCAGGCCGAGCAGAAGGCCGCCGAAGCCCAGCGCATGAAGGGCCTCGTCACCATGTATGAGGGCATGAAGCCGAAGGACGCCGCGCGGGTGTTCGACCGGCTCGAGATGGGCGTGCTGATCGAGATCGCCTCGGCGATCGCGCCGCGAAAGATGTCGGACATCATGGGCGTGATGTCGCCGGAGGCCGCCGAGCGCCTGACGGTCGAAATGGCCCGCCGGGCCAATGGCGGCGGGGATCAGTCCGCCGCGGCCGGAGATCTGCCCAAGATCGACGGCAAGCCGACGCAAAAGCCGAATTGAGGGCTCATACTTAAGAAGCCCTTAATTGGCAAAACCTACAATCGACGGCATGGGCCGGCAGCAGTGCCGGCGTGGGCCGTCGAAACGGAAGACATGCCGCCAATGGCGCAGAAGGCTGCCGATGGATTGTGGTCGCGAGCCCGCGCTTTGGCGCGGGGGCTGTCGCGTCATGTCCGCACGGCGCCGCTGGTGGCGGCCTGCCTGCTGATCGGCTTCGGTGCGCCGGTCCGGGCCGCCGATACGGTCCGGGGCGAGGCGACCTTCTCGGCCGGCGGCGGCTTTGCCCGTCTCGTCATCAAGCTTGGCGAGGACGTTCCCTCCGAGGTGACGACGGCCGGCTCCATCCTGATCATCCGCTTCGACCGGGCGGTCGATGTTCCCGTCGACCGCGTTCCGGAAGGCGCGCCCGACTACGTCAACTCCGCCCGCCGCGATCCCGATGGCGGCGCCATCCGCCTGTCGCTGGCGCGGCGCGTCACCGTCAACACCATGAATGCCGGCGAGCGCACCTTCATCGACCTGCTGCCGGAGGGCTGGAAGGGGCCACCGCCGAGCCTGCCCATGGACGTGGTCAAGGAACTCGCCGAGCGCGCGCGCGTCGCTGAACGTGCGCTGCGCGCCCAGCGCGCCGCGGCCGAGACCAAGAAGCGTCCGCCGATCCGTGTGCGCGCCTCGGTGCAGCCGACCTTTGTGCGCTTCGTGTTCGAGATGCCCGACGGCGTCGGCGTGTCCTCCGTGCTCAACGAGCAGAAGCTGACGCTCGCCTTCAACGCCAATCTCAGCTTCGACCTGGCTGACGCGGTCGTTGCCGCGCCGCCGAACGTCGCCTCGATCAAGCAGAAGGCCGACATCGACCAGACCAATGTCGAGATCGCCCTGATCGGTGATTCCGACGTGCACTCCTTCCGCGACGAGAAGAACTACGTCGTCGACGTCTCCTTCCAGCCGGACAAGGGCAAGATGGCCGCAACGCCCGAGGCGGCGATCGCGGCCGCCAAGCCTGCCGGCCACGGGCCTGCGCCGGCGCCTGAGAAGCCGGTGGCCGAGAAGCCGAAGGACGCTCATCGCGAGATCGCGCCGCCGACCTCGGAGACGATCGCACGCGAGGCCAGGATCGACATCAAGCCCGAGGTGAAGCCGGAGACTCCTGCCGCCGAAGCGCCCAAGGAAACGCCCAAGGAAACACCGAAGGAAACACCGAAGGAAACGGTCAAGGAGGTCGCGAAGCCCGCGCCGCCCGTGGCCGAAGCTCCGGCCGCGCCCGCCAAACCCGCGGTTGCCGAAGCGCCCAAGGAGGTCGCGAAGGACACGCCGAAAGAGGCAGCCAAGACAGAGGCGAACGCAGACGCGAAAGTAGAGGCCAAGCCCGCGCCCGCCGAGGCGCCGCCCGTGGCCAGTGTCGATGCGCGCCGCGACAGCGACGGCTTGCGCGTCACGTTTCCGCTTCAGGTCTCGACGCCTGCGGCGGCGTTCCGCCGCGGCGATACCGTCTGGCTGGTGTTCGACACGCCGAAGCCGATCGATGTCGAGGCGATCCGCACCAGGGGCGGCGCGATGATCGGCGAGGTCGGCCGCATCCCGCTCGACAAGGGGCAGGCGGTGCGCATCCGTCTCACCCGGCCGCTGGTCTACTCGCTGACCAGCGAGGAGGTCGGCAAGGAGACCAACTGGCTGCTGACGCTCGCCGACAAGATCCAGGCGACGCCGCTGCCGCTGATGATGTCGCGCAACATCACCGATCCCGCGCTCGCCAACATCGCGATCCCCTTCGCCAATCCGGGCCTCCTGCACAAGCTCACCGATCCCGATGCTGGCGACATGCTCTATGTCGTCACCGCGCAGCGGCCGGTGCGCGGCTTCATCAAGCGGCAGGACCTCGTCGATCTCTCGCTGCTGGAATCCGCCCACGGCATCGCGATCCGGCCGAACTCCGACGACGTCGGTGTCGAGGTCGGGTCCGACAAGGTCATTCTCGGCAAGAAGGGCGGGCTGACATTGTCGCCGGTCGACATTTCCGCCGAGCGTGCGCCGACCGCAGTGCGCCCGATCTTCAGCCCCGAAGGCTGGCGCAAGGGCCAGTCGGAAAACTTCGTGACGCGCCAGAGCGATCTGATCACGGCGATCTCGGCCGTCGAACCGGCGCTGCGCTCGCTGCCGCGGCTCGACCTCGCGCAGTTCTACATGTCGCGCGCGATGTATCACGAGGCCAAGGCCGTGACCGAATTGATGCTGAGCGATCCGCTCAACAAGGAGGAGAGCGGCGCGCTGATCATGCATGCGATCGCGAGCATCCTGATCGGCCGGCCGGCGCAGGGCCTGAAGGACCTCGCCAATCCCGTGATCGGCAACAGCCACGACTCCCAGCTCTGGAAGGCGCTCGCTTATGCGCGCCAGGGCAAATGGGCGGACGCGCGCGAGAAGTTCAAGAACGTCGAATTCGCCATTGCTTCGCTGCCGCTCGACGTCCAGCGCATCGTGACCATGGATGCGATGCGTGCCTCGCTCGAGGTGAAGGACTATGCCGGCGCCTCCAAGCGGCGCAGCGAGCTCGAGATCGTCGGCGTCTCGCCCGAGGCCTCGCCGGGCTTCGCCGTGCTGCGCGGCAGGCTTGCCGAGGCGCTCGGCCACGACAAGGACGCGCTCGACGACTACAAATTCGCGGTCGCCTCGAATGACCGGCCGGCGGCGGCCGAGGCCAAGCAGCTCGAGGTGGCGCTGCGGCAGAAGCGCGACGAGATCGGCAAGGAAGACGCGCTGCGCGAGCTCGAGACGTTGTCGATGACCTGGCGCGGCGACTCGATCGAGGTCAAGACGCTCCAGATGCTGTCGCAGATGTATGCCGAGAACGGGCGCTACCGGGACGCGCTCACCGCGGCGCGTACGGCAACCAGGCTTCAGCCGAACGCCGAGGCCTCGCGCCAGGCGCAGGATCTCGCCTCCGATCTGTTCACGCAGATTTTCCTCGGCCCGAAGGGCGATGAACTGCCGCCGGTCGAGGCACTCGGGATGTTCTACGAGTTCCGCGAGCTGACGCCGATCGGCCGCCGCGGCGACGAACTGATCCGGCGTCTCGCCGACCGTCTCGCCTCGATCGACCTGCTCGACCAGGCCGCCGAGCTGTTGCAGTATCAGGTCGACCACCGTCTGGAAGGCGCTGCCCGCGCCCAAGTCGCCGCGCGCCTGTCCATGATCTATCTCGCCAACCGCAAGCCCGACATGGCGATCTCGGCGCTGCGCGCCAGCCGCATCAGCGATCTCTCCGGCGAACTCAGGCAGCAGCGCCTGCTGCTGGAAGCCCGTGCGCAGAGCGACGTGGGCCGTCACGACCTCGCACTCGACATCGTCTCCAACGTCAATGGGCGCGAGGTGCTCCGCCTGCGCTCCGACATCTTCTGGGCGGCGCGGCGCTGGCGCGAATCCGCCGAGCAGATCGAGCTCTATTACGGCGAGCGCTTTCGCGACTTCAAGCCGCTCAATGCGGTGGAGAAGAGCGACATCATCCGCGCCGCCGTCGGTTACGCGCTTGCGGACGACTCGATCGGCCTGTCGCGCTTTCGCGAGAAATACGCGCCGCTGATGAGCGAGAGCGCCGACCGTCTCGCCTTCGACATCGCGAGCAAGCCGGCCGCGGCCTCCAGCGCCGAATTCGCCGAGATCGCCAAGCTCGCCGCCAGCGTCGACACGCTCGACGGCTTCCTGCGCGAGATGAAGCAGCGCTTCCCCGACGCGACCGCCCGCGCACCGACCGCCCCGCAGGCCAAGGACGAGACCGAGCATACCGGCTCGCTGCCCACGATCCCGGTCGTGCGGCAGATCAAGATCACGCGCTAGGAACCCTGCTACCTCCAGTCCTCTCGACAGGTGCCGCGCAAGACGGCAACCTGCCGCCCCTTCATGCCGGGAGAGGAATATGAGCAAGCCTGCCAAGACCGAAGCCGAACTCATCGCCATGGCGCGGGCCGAATTGAAGGCCCATGTCGACGGCCCCGACGGACTCGCCATCTCGATTATCCGCGACGGCGACAGCTGGGAGTTCCGCGCCGATGCCGACCAGGCGACGCGAGACCGGCCCGGCTTTCCCGAAAGTGTCGCCATGCTGGTGCAGATCGGCGATCACCTCCGCAAGCAGTATGACGTGAAGGGGTAGGGGCGAGCGCCGCGCGAAGCGCGGCCCGGCCGGCCGCCACATGCTCCGTCATTGCGAGCGCAGCGAAGCCATCCAGACTGCTTCCGCGGCGGCAATCTGGATTGCTTCGTCGCAAGGGCTCCTCGCAATGACGGGGAGAGGGCAGAGGTTATCGCTGGGTGCGTGGTGGATGCATCAGCCCGGCTACCCCCCGTAACTCTGCACCAGGCTTCCCGCCACCAGTGACCAGCCGTCGACCAGCACGAAGAAGATCAGCTTGAACGGTAGCGAGATCGTCGCCGGCGGCAGCATCATCATGCCCATCGACATCAGGACCGAGGCGACGACGAGGTCGATGATCAGGAAGGGCAGGAACAGCAGGAAGCCGATTTCGAAGGCGCGCTTCAACTCGGAGATCATGAAGGCCGGGACGAGGATGCGCAGCGCGAGTTCGTCCGGCGTCGCCGGCGGTGGCTCGCCGGAGAGGTCGAGGAACAGCTTCAGGTCCTTCTCGCGCACGTTCTTCTGCATGAAGCCGCGCAAGGGAACGGAGGCTCGCTGGAGTGCGTCCTCGACGCCGATCTGGTTGGCGACGAGCGGACGGATGCCGTCGTCGTAGGATTTTTGCAGCACCGGCCCCATCACGAAGAAGGTCAGGAACATTGCGAGCGCAATGATCACCGAGTTCGGTGGCGCGGTCGCCGTGCCCATTGCGGTACGCAACAGCGACAGCACGACCACGATACGCGTGAACGACGTCATCATGATCAGGATCGACGGCGCGATCGACAGGACCGTGAGCAGCGCGATCAGCTGGATCGCGCGCTCGGTGACACCGCCACCGCCAGGGCCCCCGCCGCCGAGATTGATGCTGATGTCCTGCGCATGCGCAAGGCCTGCGAGCGAAGCCGCGCCGATCAGGACAGAAAGAAAA
The DNA here is from genome assembly GCF_058804065.1 of Bradyrhizobium sp. GW821-FHT13H05. Taxonomy (NCBI): domain Bacteria; kingdom Pseudomonadati; phylum Pseudomonadota; class Alphaproteobacteria; order Hyphomicrobiales; family Nitrobacteraceae; genus Bradyrhizobium; species Bradyrhizobium sp. GW821-FHT13H05. The sequence goes on from NZ_JBXAPO010000003.1 coordinate 417,932, forward strand.
AGAACTCTACGCGGGAGGGCCGGCAGCCTCACGAAGACGGCTTCGGACGGCCGAGCAGTGAGGCCATCTCGTCTTCGAGATTTTCAAAGCTGGTCTTCTCCGCGGCAGGCTTCGGCGGCGGGGCCGGTGGCGCCGGCGGCTCGCCGCGTACCGCGCGCGGGGGCGCGGCGGGCGGCTCCGGCGCAACCGGAGGCGCGACCGTTTCGCCGGCCGGGCGGCGCAGCGCAGCCTCTAACCGCTGCGCCATTTCGGCAAGATTCTGCTCGGCGCTCGAGGGTGCGGCAGGCGCGGGTGCCGGCGGAGGCACGGGCGGAGCCTGTGGCACGGGCGGAGGTGGCGGCGGCGTAGCCGCGCGCTCGGCGCGCACCGGCGGTACCTTCACCGGCTCGCTCTGGCGCGGCGGACGCGGCATCAGCGGCGGCTCGCTGCGGGCAACGCGTGGCGGCATCGGCTCGGGCCGCAGCTCGCGCTCGGGACGCGGCGCAAGCGGCTCGGGCGAAAACCCGGCCAGCGGCGGCTCGTTGCGGCGCTCGGCCAAAGTGGGGGCGGGCCGGCGGACCTCGTCGGCGAAGGAGGGACGCGCGGGCCGCGGCGGCGGCTCGGGCATTTGCGGCTCGGGATGATCGAGCAGTTCGGGGCGCGGGGCTTCGTCCGCCCAGCTGCCGGCATCGGGCATCGGCGCGAGGCGCGGCGGTTCGGCCGCGTTGGAACGCTGCGGGAGCTGGTCGCGGCCGGGCGCGGCGCGCACGATGTTGGGTTCGACGACGATGTCGGTGGGGCCGCCGATCATCAGGAGATGCTCGACATTGTCACGCCGGACCAGCACCAGGCGCCGACGGCCGTCGACCGCGGCCGCATCGATCACGGCGAGGCGGGGCATCCTGCCGCGCTGCGTGTTGGCGCCGAGCCGCGTGGTCGCGAATCGACGGACCAGCCAAGCGGCGACGCCGATCAACGCCAGAACGACGATGAACGCGACAATGAAGGTGATAGGGCTACCGTTCATACCTGTCCCCGGCAAATGGCGCTTCTTTCGTGCCCATGGTCAGATGCGCCAACCATCGGCGTAGGATGCCCCAAACTGCGATTTCTTAATGTCCCACGGCAAGTTTTGCCGTCCCCAACTCTTAATAACCTATGAATCGCTCGATCCAAAACGACTTCTTGGCCCGTGCATGCGCCGCCAAGCGGTTGGGTTAATGCCACTTTTGGAAGCGTAGAATCACGGGGCTCGAGGTCGTGTCCCGTCGGGAGACAGGGATCTGTGGCATCCTTAACCACCTGTTAACCATACACGCGGCAAATTCTGCCTAGCTTCGGACACAGGTCCGAGGGCGGAAGGAGCCGCGACGATGTCCATCAATGACCTCCCGGTGCTGTCGGCGCTTCGCACCAAGATGCAGTGGCACCAGGAGCGCCAGCGCGTCCTGTCCGAGAACGTTTCCAACTCCGATACGCCCAAATTCCGGCCGCGCGACCTGGTCGAGCCGAAGCTCGACAAATCAGGCGCGGTCACGGGCTCGATGGGCCCTTTGGCAATGACCGTCACCAGCGGCTCCCACATGACGCCGTCTGGCGCCGCCTCCGGATTCGACCAGAACAAGAATGCAGGCTTCGAGACCCGCCCTGCGGGCAACGCCGTCAATCTCGAAGAGGAGATGATGAAGGCCGCCAGCAACCAGATGGATTATGCGGCGGCGACGTCGCTCTATTCGAAGAGCTTGCATCTGCTCAAGACCGCGATCGGCAAGGGCTAGAGCATGGTCCGGGAACAGAAGAGCTAGAGGAGGCGCATCATGGCGAATGACAGCAGCGATTTTGCCCGCTCGATGGCCATCGCGACCTCCGGCCTGCGCGCGCAGGCCGGGCGCATGCGGGTGATCTCGGAAAACATTGCCAATGCGGATTCGACCTCGCAGAGCGCCGGCGGCGATCCCTACCGGCGCAAGGTGCCGACCTTCTCCTCCGCGCTCGACCGCACCCTCGACGCGCAGGTGGTCACGCTCGGCAAGATCAAACCCGACCAGTCCAACTTCCGCGTCAAATACGAGCCGAACAATCCGGCCGCGGATGCGACCGGCAACGTCAAATATCCCAACGTGAACTCGGTGGTCGAGATGACCGATATGCGCGATGCGCAGCGGTCCTACGAGGCCAATCTCAACATCATCAGTGCGACGCGCCGGATGATCCAGCGCACGCTCGACATCCTCAAGAGCTGAACAGGACATCTGAGCCATGGCATCACCGTCAATCGCAGCCAACGCCTATGCCAACCTTGCCCGCGTGCTGGAGAACAGCGGCGCCGGCAAGGGCAGCGAGCCGAGTGGGCAGTCCTTTGCGTCGCTGCTGAAGGACGCTGTCGGCAGCGTCATGGAGTCCGGCAAGAAGTCCGACGCGCAGACGGTGGCGATGGCCGCCGGCAAGGCCAACGTGATGGACGTGGTGACGGCGGTCGCCGACACCGACGTTGCGGTGTCCACGCTGGTCTCGGTCCGCGATCGCGTGATCGCGGCGTACGAAGACATCATGAAGATGCCGATCTGATTTGGCGCTGGCGCTCGCCCCGAGCGTCATTGCGAGCGAAGCGAAGCAATCCAGAGTCTTTCCGCAGGCGGCAGTCTGGATTGTTTCGCTTCGCTCGCAATGACGGGGGAGAGGGCGTCTGTTCCTCGCCGAAGTGGCGGGGATGAAGCTCGAATAAAGGAAGTTTGAAATGACCGGACCCGAGACCCTCGACGTCGCGCGTGATGCGATCTGGACCATTGTGATCGTGTCGTCGCCGCTGATGGTGGTCGGCCTCGTGGTCGGCGTGGTCGTGTCGCTGTTCCAGGCGCTGACGCAGATCCAGGAGCAGACGCTGATCTACGTGCCGAAGATTTTGGCCATCTTCGCCACGATGCTATTGGTGCTGCCGTTCATGGCCGACGCGCTTCATTCCCACATGCTGCGGATCTCGTCGCGAATCATCGGCGGCTGAGGCACAATGCGCTCACCATGCGCATCGACGTCTCGCTGCTGCCGGCGCTCGCCGCTTCCTTCATGCTCGCCTTCGCCCGGGTCGGTGCGATGGTGATGCTGTTGCCGGGGCTGGGCGAGACCAACATCCCGACGCGGGTGAAGCTGTCGATCGCGCTGCTGCTCACGCTGATCATCCTGCCGCTGCATCGCAATGCCTATCATGTCGACATGGAGTCGATCGCGCCGCTGCTGGTTCTGATGCTGCATGAGATCGTGATCGGCATCGTGCTCGGCGCAACCGCGCGGGTGACGCTGTCGGCGCTCCAGGTCGCGGGTGCGGTGATCGCGCAGCAGATGGGGCTTGGTTTCGTCACCTCGGTCGATCCGACGCAGGGACAGCAAGGCGTGCTGGTCGGCAACTTCCTGACCATGCTCGGTGTGACGCTGCTGTTTGCCACCGACAGCCATCATCTGGTGATCGCGGCGCTGAACGACAGCTACGCGATCTTCTCGCCGGGCGAGACCGTGTCGAGCGGCGACGTCGCCTCGCTCGCGACGCGGGCCTTTTCCGCTGCGTTCCTGCTCGGATTGCAGCTTTCGGGGCCGTTTTTGGTGTTCGGCCTCGTCTTCAATATCGGGCTCGGCGTGCTGGCGCGCCTGATGCCGCAGATGCAGGTCTATTTCGTCGGCGTGCCGCTGTCGATCTTCGCCGGCTTCCTGGTCCTCGGCGTGGTGCTGACGGCCATGATGGGCACTTATCTCGACTACTTCATCGGTGTGATGCACCAGATGATGCCGCTCAAGTAGGTGATCGATGGCGGAAGACAACGATCCAGAGAGTCAAACAGAAGACCCGACGCAAAAACGTCTCGAAGAGGCGCTCGAACGCGGTGACGTTGCCAAGAGCCAGGAGATCAACACCTGGTTCATGATCGCTGGCGGCACGCTCGTGGTCTCGACCTTTTCAGGGTCGGTGGGCACCGGGTTGATGACGCCGATGCGCAACCTGCTCGCCAATTCCTGGATGATCAAGACTGACGGCAGGGCTCTGCTCGCGCTGATGCAGCAGATCGAAGTCGCGGTGCTGGCGGCGATCGGCGTGCCCCTCTTGATGCTGGTGCTGGCGGCGATTGCCGGCAACATGCTGCAGCACCGCCTGGTCTGGTCGGCTGAATCCCTCAAGCCCAAATTCAGCAAGCTGTCGCCTGCCGAGGGCCTCAAGCGCATCTTCGGCAAGCAGGCGGCGGCGAACTTCCTCAAGGGCCTCGGCAAACTGATCGTGCTCGGCGCGGTCATGACCACGATCCTGTGGCCGGAGCGGCATCGCATGGAAGCGATGGTCAAGCTCGACCCGGCCGCCATGCTCGGCGCCACCACCAGCCTGACCATTCACCTGCTCGGTGCGGTGGTTGCGGCGCTCGCGATCATCGCCATCGGCGACTATTTCTTCCAGTATCGGAGCTGGTTCCAGCGGCAGAAGATGTCGCTCCAGGAGATCAAGGACGAGTTCAAGCAGTCCGAAGGCGACCCCCACATCAAGGGCAAGATCAGGCAGCTGCGGCAGCAGCGCTCCAAGAAGCGCATGATGGCCGCGGTTCCCAAGGCCGCCGTGATCATCACCAACCCGACCCACTATTCGATTGCGCTGTCCTACGAGCGCGGCATGTCGGCGCCGATCTGCGTCGCCAAGGGCGTCGACAACCTCGCCTTCAAGATCCGGGAGATCGCGCGCGAGCACGACATCCCCATCGTCGAGAACGTGCCGCTCGCCCGCGCGCTCTACGCCACCGTCGACATCGACCAGGAAATCCCGACCGAGCACTACCATGCGGTCGCCGAGGTCATCGGCTACGTCATGCGGCTGAAGCGCGGATTCGGCGCCGGGCGGGGATAATATGCCCGAAAAGTACCGGAAATGGCCGTAATCTGGGAATCAGCGTACCTTTCGCTCCTGCTGCCCTTGCGCCTGCGGGTCCGATTCAGGCAGGGAGGACCCCGCGTGCCCCGTAGCGCGTTGATTCTCTGCCGACAGGCTGCGCCAGTTTGAGATGACTGCCGAGACCGACCACGACCTCACGCGAGAGCCCGTTGCGGCGCACGAGCCGTCGCCGCGCTCGGGCAGCATTGCGCTGGTGCTGCTGGTGGCCGCCGCCCTCGTTGCGGTTGCCGTCGGGCTGATGACGCTCGGCCGCGCGCAGGCACAGCCTTATATCCTCGGCATCCTCGCCGTGTTGGCGATGGTCGGCCTGTTCAACCTGTTCGCCTTTGCCGCGGGCATCATCCGCTTCGTCGACCGCAATCTCGACGATCCCGTGATGGGGCGTATCGCGGATCACGCCTTCGACGGGCTCGCGGTCACCGATCCGCGCGGCCATGTGGTCTATTCCAATGCGGCCTATCTGACGCTGACCGGTGCCACCGGCCGGCAGGATGTGCGTCCGGTCGAGCGCGTCTTCATCGGCAATCCCGATGTCTCCGAGGCCGTGTTCCGTTTGCTGAAAGCTGCCCGCGAGGGCAAGCGCCAGCAGGAAGAGGTGCGCATCGCCGGCCATGACGGCAGCCAGGGCCGCTGGCTGCGCATGCGGGTGCGCCCGCTCGGCACCGGCAAGCGCGAGTCGAAATACGCGGTGTGGTCGATCGCCGACATCACCCGCGACCGCGAGCGCCAGGAGGACGTGTTCCAGGAGCTCCAGCACGCGATCGAATATCTCGATCACGCCCCTTGCGGCTTCTTCTCGGTCAATCCGGCCGGCGAGCTTGCCTATGTCAACGCGACACTGGCGAACTGGCTCGACTACGACCTCGCCGAGATCGGTTCGGGCGGCTTGAAGCTCACCGATATCGTCTCCGGCGATGGCGCCTCGCTGCTCACCTCGATCGTGGCGGTGCCGGGCGAGGTGAAGACCGAGGTCTTCGACATCGACCTGCGCATGCGTACCGGCAAGACCATGCCGGTGCGGCTCTATCACAAGCTCGCCTTCGGCGCCGACGGCGCGCCGGGGCCATCGCGCACACTGGTCATCAGCCGCGCCCGCGACGAGCGCAGCGATCCGGACCGCGCCGCCGAAGTGCGGTTCATGCGCTTCTTCGACCATACGCCGATGGCGATCGCGACCGTCGATCGTGGCGGCAATGTCGTGCGTGCCAATGCGCGCTACGCCAAGCTCGGGCAGGCGCTCGGGCTCGACAGCGCCTCCAAGTCGATCTTCCGCGCGGTCAATGCGCGCGACCGTCATTTGCTGATCGCGGCCATCAACCAGGCCGCCGAGAACCATGCCGACATCGCGCCGGTCGAGGTGGCGCTGGAAGGAACCAAGGAGCGCTGGGGCCAGTTCTTCGTCACGCCGGTGGACGCGGCCGAGAACGAAGCGGAAGCCGCCATCGTGCACATGCTCGAGACCACCGAGCGGCGCGCGCTGGAGAACCAGATCAACCAGTCGCAGAAGATGGAGACGGTCGGCCAGCTCGCCGGCGGCATCGCTCACGACTTCAACAACGTGCTGTCCGCCATCATGATGGCGAACGATTTCCTGCTGAACGCGCACAAGCCGACCGACCCGTCGTTCCAGGATATCATGCAGATCAAGCAGAACGCGACGCGCGCCGCCACGCTGGTGCGGCAGTTGCTCGCGTTCTCGCGCCGGCAGACGCTGCGGCCGCAGGTGCTCGATCTCGGCGATGCGCTCTCTGACCTCGCGATGCTGCTGCGGCGGCTGATCGGTGAGAAGGTCAAGCAGGAGACGATCCATGGCCGCGACCTGTGGCCGGTGAAAGTCGACGTCTCCCAGTTTGAACAGGTGATCGTCAACCTCGCGGTGAATGCGCGCGACGCCATGCCCGACGGCGGCAAGCTGATCATCCGCACCGCCAACGTCACCACCGAGGAAGCGGGCAAACTCGCCTACAAGGGCATGCCGGCCGCGGACTATGTGCGGATCGAGGTGGCCGATACCGGCACCGGCATCCCCGCCGATATTCGCGACAAGATTTTCGAGCCGTTCTTCTCGACCAAGGAAGTCGGCAAGGGCACCGGCCTCGGGCTCTCGACGGTCTACGGCATCGTCAAGCAGACCGGCGGCTTCATCTACGTCGATTCCGAGCCGGGGCAGGGCACCTCGTTCCACATCTTCCTGCCGCGCCATCACGCCGAGCCGGAGGTGCAGGTCGAGCAGCCCGCAGCTGTGGTCAGCGCGACCAATGGTGCCGCGAAGGAAGCTGCCGCAGCGGAGGCGAAGCCCCGTACCGATCTCACCGGGCAGGGCACCATCCTGCTGGTCGAGGACGAGGAAGGCCTGCGCGCCCTCAACGCACGCGGCCTGCGCTCGCGCGGCTACACCGTGGTCGAGGCCGAGAACGGCGTCGAGGCGATGGAAGTGCTGGAAGAGCAGAGCGGCGGCATCGATCTCGTCGTCTCCGACGTCGTGATGCCGGAGATGGACGGCCCGACGCTGCTGAAGGCGATGCGCGAGAAGAACCCCGACATCAAGTTCATCTTCGTTTCCGGCTACGCCGAGGACGCGTTCGAGAAGAGCCTGCCTGAGGGCCAGCAGTTCGACTTCCTGCCAAAGCCGTTCACGCTCAGCCAGCTCGTGGCGGCCGTGAAGGAGACGATGGCGAAGCAGGGGTGAGGCCGCCGCGCGCGCTCGTCATTGCGGGCGCAGCGAAGCAATCCAGTCTGCCTCCGCGGAAACAGTCTGGATTGCTGCGTCGCAAGGGCTCCTCGCAATGACGGCTTTGCGAGAGCTGCGCTCGCAATGAGCGGGGAGAAAGCGGAAATCCGGTCCAGGACCCACCGGTAACCGGCGACCACGGTTCCCCCGCCATCCCGGCCAAACCCCCGTCAAATATGGGCTTTTGCCACATCCCCGCGACTGAGGGCCGCAGCTGCGGGTTCCGAAACCGTCTTCACTTTTCGGGAAGTCTGCCCATCTTAGGGACACGTCCCCATACCGGGGATTTGGGAAACCCACATGAAGTTCTCGCAACGGTCCCGCACTCTCTTCAAGGCGATTGCCGTCGTGCTGGCGCTTGCGCTGTCGACCGCGCTCGCCATCTCGTCCGCTGACGCCCGCGTCGGCGGCGGCATGTCGTCGGGTTCGCGCGGCTCGCGGACTTACTCCGCTCCGCCGTCGACCACGACGGCACCGGGCTCGGCCTCGCAGTTCAACCGCACCTACACCCAGCCGGGCGCCGGCATGAACTCGGCTGCCGCCGCACCCGCGCGTGGCGGCCTGTTCGGCCGTGCCGGCGGTTTCATGGGCGGCCTTGCGGCCGGCTTCCTCGGCGCAGGCCTGCTCGGCATGCTGTTCGGCGGCGGCCTGTTCGGTGGTCTCGGCGGCCTGTCGTCGATCCTGGGCCTGCTCATCCAGATCGTGCTGGTGGTGGTCGTGGTGCGGCTGGCGATGTCGTGGTGGCAGCGCCGCCACACGCCGCAGGCGGCCTACGCCAACGCTGATGCAGGTGCCGGTCCGGGACCGCAGCCGAACTATCGCAGTGGCATCGGTGGCGGTGCTCTTGGTGGTGGTCTTGGCGGCTTCGGTTTCGGCGGCAACAACAACGCGCCGCTCGAGATCAAGCCCAACGACTATGAGGCGTTCGAGCGCCTGCTCGGCGATGTCCAGACCGCATGGTCGAACGAGGACGTGGCCAAGCTGCACACGCTCGCGACGCCGGAAATGGTCGCCTATTTCGAGAAGGATCTCGCGGAGAACCGCGCACGCAACGTCGTCAACAAGGTCACGAACGTGAAGCTGCTGCAGGGCGACCTCGCGGAAGCCTGGCGCGAAGGCGAGACCGACTACGCGACCGTGGCGCTGCGCTTCGCGCTCACCGACAAGACGCTCGACCGCAACACCGGCGCGATCGTCGCCGGCAGCGAGCAGCCGGGCGAGGCCACCGAAGTCTGGACCTTCGCCCGTCGTCCGGGCGGTGCCTGGGAATTGTCGGCGATCCAGCAGACCAACTGATCGCGCGTCACGTGACAAAAGAGGGCGTCGTGCTTCGGCACGGCGCCTTTTTCTTTGAGCCGCGTATATCCTGATGCGGCCGACCATTTGCGCGAAGCACTTAATTGCTTGTTGACCGCGCAGAGCTCCCGCAATTTCGCGCCTGCCGGTGAGAGAGGGAGATATTGGGTGAGTCAGTCTGTCGCGCGCTCCAGGACAAATCACGAAACCATCGTCAGGAATTCGTCCCCGCCGCTGGAGGCGATCGAAGCGGCGTATGACCGGATCGAGGCTGAGCGCGACCGCAATTGCTGGATCTATCTCCGCCCGCGGGAGGAGGCGCTCGAGGCATGCCGCAAGCTCGTGGCGCGCGCGCGGACAGGCGAAAATTTTCCGCTGCTCGGCATCCCCTTTGGTGTGAAGGACAATATCGATGTCGAGGGAATGCCGACCACTGCCGCATGCCCGGCGTTCAGCTACACGCCCTGGCATTCCGCGCGCAGCGTCGAACGCCTCACCGCGGCCGGCGCAATTTGCCTCGGAAAGACCAATCTCGACCAGTTCGCCACAGGCCTGTCCGGCGCGCGTTCGCCCTATGGCCCCTGCGCGTCGGTTGCCGATGCGCGCTATGTTGCGGGCGGCTCCAGTTCCGGGTCCGCGGTCGCCGTGGCGGCCGGGCACGTCGCGTTCGCGCTCGGCACCGATACCGGCGGGTCCGGCCGCATACCTGCCGGCTTCAACAACATCGTCGGAATCAAGCCGACCGTCGGGCTGGTGTCATCGCGCGGGCTGGTGCCGAATTGTCCGACGATCGATTGCGTTTCGGTGTTCTGCAATACCGTCAGCGATGGCGAGGCGATCCTCGATATTATCGAGGGGTTCGATTTCGAAGATCCCTACAGCCGTCTGCCCAGGGCCTTTTCTTTCGCCGGCGGGGCGGTGTCGTCGTTCCGGTTCGGCCGCCTTGCGTCCGCCGATCTCGAATGCTTCGGCATGCCGGAATGCGGCGAACTCTATGAGCGCGCCTGCGAGCGTTTCACGCAGATCGGAGGAGCGGCAATCGAGGTGGACTTCGCCCCGTTCCGCAAAGCCGGGGAGTTGATGTTCAGCGGACCCTGGGTGGCGGAGCGGCACTCGGCCATTGCTTCGCTGATGGACATCGATTCCGGGTCCCTGCTTGACGTCACGAGGGCCGTGCTGGGCTCAGCTACCGGCTATTCGGCGATCGACACGTTTGGTGCCATTCACCGGTTGCACCGGCTTCGCCGTGACGCCGAGGCGATCTTTGCGGGGATCGATGCGCTGGTGGTCCCGACCGCACCGCGGCCGTTCACACTGGAGGAGATGGATCGCGATCCGGTCACCCTCAACAATCGCCTCGGCTACTACTCGTATTTTGCCAATCTGCTCGATCTCTGCGGCGTGGCGGTTCCGAACGCGACGTTGCCGAACGGCATGCCGATGGGCGTGACCCTGCTGGCGCCGGCCTGGCATGATCGCGCGCTGATCGGACTGGCGCGGCGGTTCGAGGCCAGTGCAGGCCAGGCGGCGTTCGAATTGAAGTCTGGCGGCTGAAGCGCGGATATTATTCCGCCTCCTGCCCGAGCGTCGAAAGATCCAGGATCGAAATCACCGATCTGTCGTACCTGATCACGCCTTCGTCCTGGAGCCGCGCGAGTTGCACCGTCACCCATTGGCGGGTGGATCCGATGAGATTGGCGAGATCGCCGTGGGTAAACGGCATGCCGACGACGATCTCGTTGTCGCGCTTCACGCCGTAGACGTGCGACAGGAAGATCAGCAGGCTGTGTAGCCGCTCCGTCACCGAGCGCGTTCCGAGCATCTGGGCCATCGCCGAATAGCATCGCGCCTTGAATGCCAGGGCATCCAGCAAGGCGACGGCGATCGCCGGCGATTCCAGCGCAAGCCGCCGCAGCGCCGGCCCGGGCATGAACGTCAACCGGCTGCGTTCGGCCGCAACCGATGTCCACATGTGCGGGCCCGTCCCGAATATATCGGGGCCGCCGACGAAGTTGCCGGGAAACCAGTAGGCGAGCGTCACCTCGCGCCCCGACGGCGCCGCATAGTAGCTGCGTATGCGCCCCTCGCTGATCAGGTAGATCCCGGCCTGTGCGTCGCCCTGCGACCAAACCAGCTGGCCGGCTTCCAGAACCTTCTCGCGTCCGATCGCACGCAAGCGATTGCAATCAGCGCGGTTGAGACCGTCCAGCAGGCCGGGCAGTGGTCTGACGAGATCGTCCGATTCGGCCAGCATCACACCTGCCGCTATCGCGCAGTTCGCCCTGTGCATCGCCGGCTCCGCTGTGAGATCCAGCATCGATCATTCAAGAACCATGCCAGCGATCCGCGATCCGCTTCTCGATCTGCGCGTTCTCTGTGAGTTCTTGGCGATCAGCTCGCGTCCGACTGATTGAACGCCCGCAACCCTTCTGCGCGGATGACGTCGAGACAATCCTTCTTGAGGGAAAGATAGGTTGGCTCGAGCATGACAGAACTCGACCGCGGGCGCGGCAGCCTGACCGCGACTTCACGCAGGATGCGGCCGGGTCCTGCGCTCATGATGAGAACGCGGTCGGCCAGCACGATGGCTTCATCGATGTCATGCGTGACGAACACGATTGTCGCCTTGATCCGGTCGCGCAGCTCCAGCAGATTGTCTTGCATCACCGCCCGGGTCTGCGCGTCGAGGGCTCCGAAGGGCTCGTCCATCAGCAGCACCCGGGGCTGATTGGCCAATGCTCGCGCGATCGCCACGCGCTGCTGCATGCCGCCGGACAGCGTGTTCGGATAGGCGTCGGCGAAACGCTTGAGCCCGACCATCGCGATCAGATCGTCGGCGATGGCGTTCGCTTCCGTCCTGGACTTCCCAAGCATCCTGGGGCCGTGCGCGATGTTCCTGCGGACGGATTTCCATGGGAAAAGATGCGGCTGCTGGAACACCATGCCGACATCGGGGCGCGGGCTGTAGACAGGCGAGCCTTCGACCAGGATGTCGCCTTCAAACGGCACTTCCAGTCCGGCGATCGTGTTGAGCAATGTCGACTTGCCGCAGCCGGACGGCCCCGCGATGCAGACGAACTCGCCTGGCGCCACGTCAAAGGAAACGCGATCCACCGCGATGGTCTGCCCGCGGTTGGCGTCAAAGACGATGCTCAGGTTCGAGACCTGAATGGCCGGTTGTTGCCGCGCCGCTTCGACGGAGGCAGGCGAGCTTGCCAGAGCCAGTTTCACGATCGATCGAGGTCCCGACATCAACGCCACCAGACCGCACGTTCGGCCAGAACCGAAAACAGCCGGTCGGCAATGAATGACATCAGCCCGAGCGCTGCGAGTCCGCCCATGACCTGGCCCGTTTGCAAATTCTGCTGCGCAATCTCGATCCTGTAGACGATGCCGGCGAAAGCGCCTGCAAGCTCGGCCGCGACAAGTGTGTAAAAGGAGATGCTGACGGCGGTGCGCAACCCGACCACGATGTAGGGAAGCGCGCCCAGCAGCACGATCTCCTGGAGCATCTGCCGCCGGGGCGTGCCGAGCATCAACGCCGCCCGAATCAGGCCGCGGTCGACCTTCTGCACGCCGATGTGGGTCGAAAGCCAGACCGTGAAGAACACGCCCCATACGACGAGAAACAGTTTTCCCGTCTCCGACAGGCCGAACCAGAGGATGACGATCGGCACGAAAGCAATCGGCGGAATGGGCCGCAGGATATGGAATAGCGGGGACAGCAAGCTCGAAACGACAGGGAATTGGCCGGTGAGGATACCGAGCAGGATGCCGAGCGCGCCGCCCACGATGAACCCCGTACTGACGCGAAAGAGGCTGGCCAGCAGATCGCCCAGGAACTGTCCGCTTCGTATCCACTCAAGGACGGCCGCAGCAACCACCGTCGGCGGCGGAAACAGCACCATGTTGACGACCCCAGAACGGGAGACCAGCTCCCAGAGGACGACGAACAAGGGAAGCGAAAGCGCCCCGACCAGAATATTGAGGCGGCGAAGACGGGCTGAATTCGGCCGCCGACCACGACCGTCAAAGCGGAGAGCAATCTCTTGTCGTGCTGAAGTGCCGTCTTGCATGGTCGTGCGGGCGCCTATTTCCACGAAAGGGTGACGCGTGCGGGGTCGATCTTCTTCAGCGGCTCGGTGACGACGACCTTGCTGAAGTCGGGCATCGCCGCTCCCGGAGGATGGTTGCCGCTCTCCAGGCGCCATGCGGAATGGGTCTTGAGAATCTCGATCAGCCGGTCGTCGAGACGCACCCGGTAAACATAGTCGGCCCAGATGGGCGCGAGTTCGTCCCGCTTCATGCCGACCGCGTCCGCCACGACCGTGATCGCTTCTTCCGGGTGTGCCTTCATCCAGACCTCGGCATCGATCAGTGCGGCGATGAACTTCTCGACCAGTGCAGGGTTGGCATCCAGATAGGACCTCATGACGACGATGTTGAACGTCTCGGAGTAAGTGCCCGTTGTATCGAGCTCAGCGACGGCTTCTCCCAGGGCCTTCTTCGCATTGGCGATGTGGGGTTCCCAAGTGTCGATCGCGTCGATGCTTCCCGCTGCAAGTGCCGGCAGCATTTCCTGCGGCCGCAGGTTGACGAGGGTGACATCCTTAGGAGTCAATCCCGCTGATTTCAGCAAAGTCGCCGTGTAAACCTCACTGCCGGTGCCGGCCGTGAATGCGATTCGTTTGCCGCGAAGATCGGCCTTGGTCTTGACGCCGGCCTTGGCCGCGACGACCGTCTTGAGGTCGGAATATTCCATGCCGGCGACGAAGGCGATGGGCTGATTTGCCATCGCCGAAGCGGTGACCGGCGCCTCGGCCGTCGTCGCGATGTCGGCGCCGCCTCCGATCACCGTGTCCAGGCACTGCTTGCCGGAGGTGAAGTTCGAGACCGTGATGTCCAGTCCGTTCTTTTCGAAGATTCCCTTTGATTTGGCGACGATCGCAAGGCCGGAGATCGGTCCGAGGTTTTGCGCAAGCCGGGCTTTGAGCAATTCCGCGGCCGAGGCACAGTCCGGACTGATGGCAAGACCAATGGCAAGCCAGCAAAGCGCGGCATAGCCGGCAATTGCCGCGCAACGCCTGCTAAACTGGCGGCGGACGGTGTTCCAGTGCATGACGATCTCCCCTCGCGCCGCACCCGGCGGCAGCCCCGATGTGATCGCGGACACCGCCCTGAACGGTTCCGCAACAGACTCCTGCGTCCTCCCCCGGGCGATCGCTTGAGGATCGGCCACATTGGTATGCTCGCCCGGCACTCCGGTCTCGGGAAGCAATTAATCGACATGGCCTTCGGGGCGACCGCGCCGCCGCGTGCTAGATTGGTCGGCACGCCCCACGTTCACGGACCCTTCCCATGAAATACGAGCTCTATTACTGGCCCGAGATCCAGGGCCGCGGCGAATATGTACGGCTGGCGCTGGAGGAGGCGGGCGCGGCTTACGTGGACGTCGCGCGGGGTGCGCGCGGTACGGCTGCGATGATGAAGATGATGGACGCACACGGCACGCCGCCCTTTGCGCCGCCGTTCCTGAAAGCGGGCAAGCTCGTCATCGGCCAGACCGCCAACATCCTGCTCTATCTCGGCGCCCGCCACGACCTCGCGCCGAAGACGGAAGCCGGTAAACTCTGGGTGCACCAGCTTCAGCTCACCATCACCGATTTCGTGCTGGAGATCCACGACACCCATCATCCGCTCGGGCCCTCGCTCTACTACGAAGACCAGAAGCCGGCGGCCAAGAAGCGCACGGCGGAGTTCTGGAGCGAGCGCGTGCCGAAATATCTCGGCTATTTCGAGCAGCTCCTCACTGGGAATGGTGGCGCTTACGTCACCGGCCGCCGGCTGACCTATGTCGATCTCTCGCTGTTCCAGATCGTTGCCGGGCTGCGCTATGCCTTCCCAAAGCGCATGAAGGCGTTCGAGAAAGACATTCCCGGTCTCGTCGGCCTGCACGACCGCATTGCCGCGCGGCCGAACATCAAGGCCTATCTGGCGAGCGAGCGGCGCATTCCTTTCAACGAGCAGGGCATCTTCCGCCGCTACAAGGAACTCGACAGCTAAAGCGTTTTCGAGCGAAGCGGATACCGGCTTCGCGTGAAGAAAACGCGTCGAATGAAAACTCTAGCCGGTCCGGACGGAGGCCGGCGGCAGCTTCCGTTCCGGACCGGCCGCTTCGGGCGCGATCAATCGCCCGAACGGGTCGTGGCTCACAAGCACCTTTGCAGGCTTCGGGGCCAGTCGATCGTCTGAAGAGTCGAAAACGGAAGCGAGATCAGGCTCGTCGGGGCAGGGGGGCTTGCAGAACATCGTCGCGTCTCCCGTTGCGTGGTGCGGGGTTCCCTCTAGCGAGGTTCGGTAGCGGCGACGTCAGTCGATCGGAGGAGGGCGAGCGCTTTTCTGGAGAGTTTCTTTTTGCACGGGACAGTGATGCGGACTCACCACACGCCGGGCAGCAGGCGATAGCGCACCCGCGCCGCATAGTCGGCATAGCCCGGCAGTCCCTCGCGCAGCGTGCGCTCCTCGATGCCGATGCGTACCGCCAGCAGCGCGACGAAGAGCGGCGCCATCGCAAGTCCCCACCATGAGCCCAGCAGCAGCGGCACGCCGGCGAAGAACAGGATCAGGCCGCTATACATGGGATGGCGCACATGCGCGTAGGGCCCGGTCGAGATCACGCGCTGTGCGCGCTCGGCCTGCAGCTTCACCACGGGA
The DNA here is from genome assembly GCF_058804065.1 of Bradyrhizobium sp. GW821-FHT13H05. Classification (NCBI taxonomy): domain Bacteria; kingdom Pseudomonadati; phylum Pseudomonadota; class Alphaproteobacteria; order Hyphomicrobiales; family Nitrobacteraceae; genus Bradyrhizobium; species Bradyrhizobium sp. GW821-FHT13H05. Next base: position 433,573 of record NZ_JBXAPO010000003.1, read on the forward strand.
GCTGCGAACGAGTTTTCGCGGAACACGGACATCGTGAACAGCGTGCAGAGCAGGAACAGCACGAAACCGAGCAGCTGCAAGGCGAGCGGCATGTCAGAAGCGAGAGCACGCCGGTCGAGCCCCATCACGACCAGCCAGGCCAGCATCGCCGCGATGAACGCAATGATGAAGGCCTTGTCGGCCGGCGGCTGGTCTTGCTGGATCACTGGACGCAGACGCTCGGCGAGCAGTGCCGGATCGAGCCGGTAGAGCCACCAGCCGCAGAGCGGGCCGAGCACGGCGGAGGTGACGAGGAACCCCCAGGCCGACGGCCAGTGCAGCGTGCCGGCGGACACGAACAACAGTGCGCCCATCCCGACGGTGAAGATCGTATTCTGCAACAGCAGTCGAACGATCATGGTCGATCTGGCTCCATCCCGCGCCGATGAACCGATAGCATTTTTCCGGCCATCGTGTGGCCGGCGCGACAGGCCGGCTTCAGATCTTGATCGGCGGCGAAAAGGCCGCCACGAGCCGAACCAGATCCGCCTGCCGTTTGGTTCCGGTCTTGATGAAGATTCGGGTGAGGTGAGTCTTGATCGTCGTTTCGGCGATGCCCATGCTTCTGGCGACGTCAGGAACCCCGCCGATCTCGACAATGGACAGGAAGACGCGCAGTTCGGCCGGTGTCAGCTTGAACAGCTTGCGGATGAGGTCGGGCGCGACGATCGTGTCGAGCGCCGCCTTGCTGACGAACAGGACGGCGCAGGCGTCATAGCTCTCCCCGAACATTTGCCGGCGCCCGGCGGTCAGCGGCAGCAGATGTCCGACATGGTGTGAGCCGTCGCGGGCCATCAGATGCAGCGAGATGCTTGCGCTCGTGACCGCCCGGTCGCCGAGAACGGTCCCCGCCAGCGCTTGCCGCAACACCCGATCGACATTCAGGTTGGATGTCACGAGCCGGCCATGGACCGAACGAAGCACGTCGGCCTCGTCCAGAATCTCTCTGGCGCTTTCATTGGAGTGGGTGATACGGCCGTCGGCATCGAGCAGCAGGACGGCGGTTCGCAGCGCATCGAGCGTCCGGGCCGACGCCGTCTCCAACGCGTCTTGCTGCTGCAGCTTCTGCCTGACGAGCATGGCCCGTTGCATGTGCGGCGTGATGTGGGAGATCACCTGATACATCCTGCGATCGACAGGGCCGCCGGCTTTCATGATCGAGAGGCGGGATATGCCCTCGGCAGACTTGTCGAGCAGGATATTGGCCGCGTCCTCGAGACCCTGCGGCCGCGTCCATTCATTGTAGAATGTGGTCGTCCGGAATTCGTCGACATCGATCCAGTCCCGGATCGTCTGGATCTGGCCGATCGGCGCGTGGAGCACGCCGCGCGACGGATCGAACGGCTCGTAGGTCTCGATGTAGGACCTGATATAGGCGGGCTCGACACCCACGGCATGCGAGATCACGGCCTCGCCGGCTGCGCCGATCCGGACCAGACCGCCACTCTGGCCGCCCGCCAGTGCGACAATGCTGCCAAGCGTTGCGGTCCATCGGGAATCGTCGAGCGATGCATCGTAGATGTCCGCCACCAGCGAGAGCAGCTTTTCATTCAGTTCCATTGGCTTGTCCCACAGACTCATCGACGGGCTCGTTCGGCCTCACAAATGAGCACGTCGGATACCGGGCTTTGATGAGCCGGATCACACTTGATGTGACTGGACGGATGCCCGCCCGGTTCAGCCCGGCATTCGCGGACGCTGTTGAGGCTGCCTCGTGCTGGAGCGCCGGGCAGGGCGGATCTGGGGAGGAATAGCCGCGTCCATTGCGACGGTGACGAGCGGCGTTCTGCAACGGAAATTTTGCGATCATGCGCGGCTTCCCGGGCAATGTCGCATGATATTGCTCTGCTATCCGGCAAAGATGCGGCCGGACATGCCAAAGGCCCGATCGACCGGGATCGGGCGCTTCAACTTGGGAAGGATCGGATCAGGCGAGCTGATCGATCCGCGTGCCCTGGCCCGGCGGCAGCGGCGCAGCCGGCTGCGGCTTGTAGGTCGGGTCAGTGTCCTTGGTCTTGGTCTGATCGTCCTGCTGCTTGGTCGTGTCGTAGCTTGGCACCACGATCGCGATCGGCGGCGGCGCAACGGTAGAAACGCTCATCCACAAATCCTCACACATGGAAACAATTGATCCTGTCCCGGAAGGAGCAAAATTTCCTTCAAGGCAATCGTTAAAATGCGAGGGATCTGGTGCGGCGGGATGGCGTCCTCTTAGCGCCCTTGATGGTGCAGTTTCGAGAAACGCGAACTCTCTCATCCGTCCTTGCGAGCGCAGCGAAGCAATCCAGAATCCCTCCGCGGAAACACTCTGGATTGCTTCGCTGCGCTCGCAATGACGGAGTGTGTGGCGGGCGGTGCGCGTCGCGGGGACACTGCGCGCGCGTTGGAGCGAACGCTCCTTACTATTCGTCCTTGCCGCGCGTGATCGCGATGGATGCGTCCGTCTTGGTGCGGGTGCATTCCATGTTGAGCCGCCGGTAACGCATGCTGACCTTGTCACCGCGCAGAAGTCCCATCCGCTTCAGGCAGCGTGTCGCGCCCGTCGTGGTGTCGTCCTTGGTCACGGTGAAGACGATCGCCGCCATCGACCCGACCAGTGTAAAGAACTCCGGCGTCGGCTTGCGATCGCCCTTGGCATAGAGCTCGATCGAATATTTGTCGCCGCGGCACCCCACGGACAGCTCCTTCGCCGCCGGGTGCGTGAGGTAGACGATGTTGGCGGCGCGGAAATTCACCTTGAGGCGATCGACCTGGTTCGCCAGCTCCTTGGCGCTGTCGTCACAGCGGTCCGCGCGCGCGGGCGAAGTGAGGGTCACAAGGCCGGTGATGGCGGCGGCGACCAGGATCGCGCCGCGGACGTTCAGTTTGAAAATCATGATGAAAAGCCCCTTGGAGGCGCGCATTCAAGCGTCGGCGCGCGCTGAGTGCAAGGGGGCCGCCCAAGTCTTCCCGAGCATCAGGATGGGCTCGCGGCCCGGCCGGTAGCCGCCGGAAGAGGGGCGGCCATGCCGCCGAATCGGGATGCCCCGGCGGCGCCAGAACGCCTTCCATTTGCGGCAAAAAAGCTTAGAACGCTTCTATGCTTAGAGGCCCGCGAGGGCTCCAAAACCCCTGGATCCACCCCCATGAACGCTCCCACCGCCTTCCCCGACCCCGCAAAGCCCGTTCCGCCCTACAAGCACACGCCGCTGTTTCCGCTGGGCAAGGACGAGACGCCCTACAAGAAGATTTCGGCCGAGGGCGTCCGGGTCGAGAAGGTCCTGGGTAAGGACATGCTGGTGGTGTCGCGCGAGGCGCTGCGGGCGCTGTCCGAGGCGGCCTTTGGCGACATCAACCACTACTTACGGCCCGGCCATCTGAAGCAGCTCCGCGCGATCCTGGAGGACGGCGAGGCCAGCCCGAACGACAAGTTCGTCGCGCTGGACTTTCTGAAGAACGCCAACATCGCGGCCGGCGGCGTGCTGCCGATGTGTCAGGACACCGGCACAGCGATCATCATGGGCAAGAAGGGCTGCAACGTCATCACCGATGGTGACGACGAAGCCGCGCTGTCGGAAGGCGCGCGCGATGCTTACCTGCGCCGCAATCTGCGCTACTCGCAGGTCGCGCCGCTCTCGATGTACGAGGAGAAGAACACCGCCAACAACATGCCTGCGCAGTGCGAGATCTACGCCGAGGGCGATGACGCCTACAAGTTCATGTTCATGGCGAAGGGCGGCGGCTCCGCCAACAAGAGCTTTCTGTTCCAGGCCACGCCCTCGGTGCTGACCAAGGACCGGCTGCTCGCCTTCCTGAAGGAGAAGGTGTTGACGCTGGGCACCGCGGCATGCCCGCCCTATCACCTCGCCATCGTGATCGGCGGCACTTCGGCCGAGCTCTGCATGAAAACGGTGAAGCTCGCTTCCGCGCGTTATCTCGATGCGCTGCCGACCCACGGCTCGCCCGACGGCAACGCGTTCCGCGATCTCGAGATGGAGCAGGAAATTCTGAAGATGACGCAGTCGCTCGGCGTCGGCGCGCAGTTCGGCGGCAAGTATTTCTGCCACGACGTGCGCGTGATCCGCCTGCCGCGCCACGGTGCCTCGCTGCCGATCGGGCTTGGCGTGTCCTGCTCGGCCGATCGCCAGGTGCTCGGCAAGATCACCAAGGACGGGGTCTATCTCGAGGAACTCGAGCACAACCCGGCGCAGTACCTGCCGCAGGTCGAGCAGTCGCTCGGCGGTGAGGTCGTCAAGATTGACCTCAACCAGCCGATGAAGGACATCTTGGCGACGTTCTCGAAGAATCCGATCAAGACCCGGGTCTCGATGACCGGCACCATGATCGTCGCGCGCGATTCCGCGCATGCCAAGCTGCGTGAGCGCCTTGAGAGGGGCGAGCCGCTGCCGGACTACTTCAAGAACCACCCGGTCTACTACGCAGGCCCAGCCAAGACCCCCGAAGGCTACGCCTCCGGCGCGTTCGGCCCGACTACGGCGGGCCGCATGGATTCCTTCGTCGATCAGTTCCAGGCCGCCGGCGGCTCGATGGTGATGGTGGCCAAGGGCAACCGCGCGCCGGCCGTGCGCGAGGCCTGCAAGAAATATGGCGGCTTCTATCTCGGCTCGATCGGCGGCGCCGCGGCGAACCTCGCCGAGCACTGCATCAAGAAGGTCGAGGTGCTCGAATATCCCGAGCTCGGCATGGAAGCGATCTGGCGCATCGAAGTGGTCGATTTCCCCGCGTTCATTATCATCGACGACAAGGGGAACGACTTCTTCAAGGAGTTGAATTTGGGCTAGCTGCCCCACTCGCACTTGCGTGCGAGTGATTGCGCATGCGCCACACCACGACCGTCATGCCCGGGCTTGTCCCGGGCATCCACGTTCTTGGTGCCGCGAGGAAGACGTGGATGGCCGGGACAAGCCCGGCCATGACGATGCGGATGCCTCAGCGTTCTAACCACAATTCGTGACCTGGTTGGAGCACAGCCCGCGCCACCAGCCGCGGACGCCGTCCTGGCTCTCGACGAGGCCCCACAGGCCACTACAGGCAAGGATGCGCTTCGGGCCGCCGTCGGTGTCGATGGGACCGCCGAGCTCGCGCTGGGCCGGCATCCATTTGGCATCGACGAAGGGCGCCTGAAACAGGCCGCCCATGCGCGTGGCGCCATTGGCATAGGCGGCGCCGACCTTGTTGGAGGCGACCCAGCCGCGTCCCGCATAGGGTTTTGGCGCGCTGCGCGGATATTTTTTCTCGTCCTCGTAATCCTTGCCCGGCGGCTTGGCGCCTTCGATCAGGAACCAGCCGCCCTTGAAGCCGATGATGCGGAATTCGGTGAGCCAGCCGCCGTCGGGCGTGTTCTCGGCGCCGCCGAGCTTGAGCCGGTAGGGTGACGGCAGCGTGCCGAGCACGCGCGCTTTCACCGACGGCTCGGCGCGCACGTTGAGTCCATCAGGATCCTTGTCGATGGACCACGCGCCGAGATCGCAGGGCTCGGTGCCCTCAGGGAGCGTTGCGCGCTTCGCCGCGAGATCGGCGTGCAGCTTTGCGAAATCGGTGTCGTCGTTGCCAGGATCGGTCCCGGTGCGCGGCTTCAGCTCGGCTGAGACGGCGCGTGTCGCATTGGGCGTCAGCGTGACCACGAGGCTCTGACGCGCAGCGAACACGCTGGCCGGTGTCTTCGGATCATTCGATGTCGCGGGATCAACGGCGAGATAACCGGTCGAGCCATCGGTCCGGTAGGCGAGGCCTGCGACATAGCCCGCGGGCACCATGGCGAGCGCGCTTGCGCGCCACGCCGGTTCGTTGTCATCCGCGCGCGCTTGTGTCGCAACACAGAAGATCGTTGCCGCGATGACACGGAATACGCGCATCGATGCAGCGCGCGCTTAGACGCGCGCGCCCGTGAACGGAAAGCTGCCCATCGGGCCGATGCCCATCTCGCCGCTCATGCTGTCGCCGGAGACGGTGCCGATGAACTCGAGCGTCAACGGCATCGGATTGGTGATCGAGACCTTCCAGTTGACCGCGTCGCCGCTGACGGTCCCGTCGAAAATCTCGGCGGTATTACCTTCCGCACCCTGCGTGCCCGTGAGCGTGCCGCCCGCGGCCTTCAGGCTCAGCGTCGCCTTGCGCTCGCCCATGGGCGTCGTCATGGTCAGAGTCCAGTTGCCGTCCACGGCCATTCGCATCTCCCAACTTTTTTCCCGGCGCCTGCGACCATCCGCAAGGTGGGCCGGGGACGCCTATAGCCCAACTCGCGGGGCGTGCCTAACGCTCTCTTTGACGCGGCCTCAGGCGCGGGCCGCGCGGATGCGGCTGCCGACAAGCAGACGGAAGGCGACGTACTGGATCGCGAACGCCAATATCTTTGCGCCAATCAGGACCACCGAAATATAGAAGGCCCACAGCTTCATGTCCCCGGTCATGGCGACTGCGACGGTGCCCGCGGCGAGCACGAACATCAGCGCGGCCCAGGCGTAGCCCGCCATCGTGACGTATTCCGGAATTGTCTCGGTCACGATCGCCGGCAGGTAGCGCAGCATCCAGCCGCGCTTGAGCATGATGATGCCGATCGCGATATGTCCGATCGCGGGCTTTGCCAGCACGAAGCGCGGGTCGTTGGTGAGCAGTGTCGCACCACCGAGCACGGTGACGAGGCCGAGGCTTGCCCAGGTCATGTAGCCGAGCGCCTGGCCCTTGATCCGCGACCAGACCACTTGAGCAATCGCGCCCAGGATGGCGACCGAGGTCGCGAGGATGACGTTGTCGGTGGCGAGATAGATCACCAGGAAGACGATGGTGGAGAGGAAATCAGAGACGAGCCGGCGGAATACGTCTTTCATCGTCTGTCCTGTCTTCAATGGGAATGGGGCAGTGCGGCGGCCGGCTTAGCGTACTTGATCTGGCGATATTCCGGATACCACTTTGTGAAATAGATCGCGCTGTTGCGGGCGGCGAAGGCGACTGCAAGGCTCGACCAGAGCGGCAGGCCGGGGAAGTAGAGCAGCACGATGTTGGCGGCCGCCATCAACAGCGTGGCCACGGTCCATGCGCCGGTGATGATGTAATTGGCGGTGAGGAAGCCGGGCATCGCCGCGGTCTCGGCCGGGACCGCTTCAACCGCATATTGCAGCGTGAAGGGACGGCGAGCCAGCATCGAGCCGAGCGAGATCGCGAAGATGCCGATATCGACCGACAGCTTGACGCCGAGCGTGCCTAGTGCCGGATCGATCAGTGCGAGGGTGAGGCCGATGGCGGCGAACACGATCGCCGAGCCCACAGCCAAAATCTTCACCGAGCGGCCGTACGCGACATCGATCGCGACGGTGGCGAGGCAGATCGCGGATGCGGCAAACACACTGATCGTGGCCGACGTCACCAGCATCAGGAGCGTGTAGGCGCCGTAGGGCGCAAGGATCAGGAAAATCGTCATGGGCCGCCTCGGTCTGGCTGATCTTTACGATGTAAAGATCAATAGTTCAGGGGCGATGCCGGGTCAAGCGAAATCTTTACAGTGTCAAAATGACGTAGGTGACCTCTAAAAGATGAATAGCTGCAACGGCTTGGTCTGTCGCCTCGATGGCCAATTCCGCCCAGGGCAGGCGCGACAGGACCGGCAGTGCGGCGGCGATCAGAAGGCCGATGGAGAGCAGGATGCCGCCGTTGAAGAAGGTATGGCTGCTCCGCCGCAGCCGGATCATTTGCAATGCGAGCGCGGCGCAGGCGAGAGCGAGGACGGCGAGGCCGTCTGTGGTGATCGAGGGCATGTCGGGCCTCTTTGGTTGCATATCGCTGACGTCGTCGCACCCCGGAATGACGGCTACGTCGCTCCCACCCAGTTGCCGTGAAAGCCATCGGGCACGCGGTGACCGAGCTGCACCAGCGCGACGGGGCCAGCCTCGATATCGGTGGCGTTGAATACCGCGAGGTCGCTGCGGTTGTCGCGCGCACGCCAGACCACGGCGAGTAGCCAGCCGTCGCCTTCCGCCGCATCCTTCGACCGCTCGACGAACACCGGTTCGGAGATGGTGTCGCCGGCCGGCAGCAAATAATGGCCGAGCCGTTTGCCGTTGCCGTCGACATGCACGATGCCGGACAGCGCACCGAACATCGGCAGTTTGGGATTGGCGCAGGCGTACCAGCCGTGACGGCTCTTCAATCCGGCGCGGCGATCGTCGATGCGCGGGAATTCGCCGGTGAGATCGTCGAGATAAGTCTGCTGGAAGCGGTCGGTATTCCCCGAGAGATCGAACGTCCAGCGGCAGTGCCGCGCGCGCGACTTCTCCGGATCCGTCGGCCGGCCGTCCGGATGCGGAAACAACGGCGCTTCCTCGAACTGCATGACGTCGGCGACGATGCGGCTATTGTCCTCCCACGCATTCATGATGTGGAAGACGTAGCAGGCATCACCGCGAAACCAGACGATGTCCTTCGCCGTGCCGTTGCGCTTCATCACGCCGACATAGGCGCCCTTGTCCGGCTCCCAGGCGTAGGGCGGCCGTCCGCTCATCGCGCGCTCCATGCTGCCGGTGATGGGCAGGATCGGAAACAGCACATGGTTCGCGGTGACGATGAAGTCGTGCACCATGCTGGCATAGGGCGCCTCGAAACGTTCGAAGCGCGTCGCCTTGCCCGTTGCGTCGATCGATCCATAGGAGAGGGCAGGCGTCAGCGGCCCCGCCGCGTTGTAGCCGAAGAAAACCAATTCGCCGGTGACGGGATCGACCTTCGGATGCGCGGTAAAACTGCCGGCGACGCGGCCCTGGTAGTTGTGATAGCCGCGCGTTGCCAGCGTGCCCGGCTCGATCTCGGTCGGCAGATGCGCTTCTTCGAGCGCGAGAAGCTTGCCGGCGTGGAAGATGATGTTGGTGTTGGCGACGCCGCCGTCGGTGAGGTTTGCGGGTGCATCCGGCAGCTTGCGGCCAAAGCCGCCGAACAGGGCGCGGCCGGCATCGTGCTCGGCCAGCCATTTCGGCGTGCGGACCCAGCGGTTGCGATAGCTGGCGCGCCCCTGCTCGAGATGGAAGGCATGCAGCATGCCATCGCCGACGAACCAGTGCGCGCCGGGCGCCTCGAACTGTGGATTGGGGCCGTTGCGATAGAGCGTGCCGTTCAGCTCGCGCGGCAATTCGCCGATGATCTTCAGGAAGGGCGCGTCGGCCTCGAATGGAATCGGACCGAGATTGTTGCGGCGCTCGGTGACGGCAGCTTGCTGCACGGCATGTCCCTCCCTTTATCTTTACATCGTAAAGATTAATTAGCCGTGCCGGCAGTTCTGGTCAAGTGAAATCTTTACACTGTCAATATTGCGTCATATAGCTTGCAAATGGCCAAGACCGACACCAAGAGCGAAACGGCGCGCGTCGCGCGCACTCCGAAAAGAACCAGCGCGCCGGCGCGTCCCGCGCGGCGTGGAGCTGCCGCGAAGACCGAGACACCGTATCACCACGGCGCGCTCCGCGAGGCGCTGCTCCAGGCGGCCGAACGGGTGCTGGAGCGCGACGGACTTGCCGGCCTGACATTGCGCGCGGTGGCGCGCGAGGCGGGGGTCTCGCATGCCGCGCCGACCCACCATTTCGGCGATCTCACCGGCCTGCTTAGCGAACTCGCAGCGGTCGGCTTCCGCCAGTTCAACGCGGCGATGGCCTCGTCATGCGACGCCGCCACGACGCCGCTCGCGCGCGCGCTGGCGCGGCCGAAGGCCTATGTCGCCTATGCGCAAGCCCATCCCGGCATGTACAGCATCATGTTCCGCACCGAGCGGCTGGACTATTCCCGGCCGTCGCTGAACGAGGCGGCCGAGGCCTCCTTCGCCGGGCTCACCAATGCGATCGGCATGATGCGGCAGGAGCAGATCAGCGAAGATTCGTTGACCCTGAACCAGGGCGCCGCCATCGCCCGCGCGTGGTCGATGGTGCACGGCTTCACCATGCTGCTGCTCGATGGTCGCCTCGAAGACATCCTGGGCCGGCTGCCCGAGGGGACGACGGCCGAACAGCTGCTCGAGGCGATGCTGACCGCGCCCGTCACGGCGAAGCTGCCAGTCTAGCGCCTTCAGGCGGGCGTTGTCCTAGCGCTTCGTCGCAAGCTCAACCGCGCGGCCGCTGGCACCGATGATCTTCACCTCGTCCTTGCCGCAGGTGAAGCCGCGGGCGAAATCGTCCGCGGCCTTGCGCGCAAGCTCGTTGGCGGCGGGATTGGCGATCGCGTCGACATAGGCGACGTGGCAGACCGGGCCCGGCGGCAGCCGCGTCACCACCAGCATGGCCTTGGTGTTCGGCCGTCCCTGCCTGTCGGGATCGCTGCCATCGGCGATGTGCCAGCGCTGGATGATGGCGAACGGCTTGGGACCTGCGGCGCGCCATTCGATCGTGGTCTCCGATGAATTGAACGGGCCGAACCAGACCTTTGCCGCTGGCTCCTCGCTTGCGGCCTTGCGATTGCGGCCGACCGAGACGATCTCGCGCAGATCGTCCTCGGCGATCAGCACCGTCAGGCCGTCCTTGCCCGGGCAGATCCGCGTCGTGCTGCCGTCGAGTTCGCTGGGTTTTCCGATTTGGTGGCAATCCTTTGGTGCCGTGGAGGTGTAGGTGCTGCCCATGGTTTGGGCGGCCGCGCAGTCCACGCCGATGCCGGTCATCAGGACAATCAGGCCGATGCGGCTCATACGGTTCATCATGATGCCTCGACGTTGCGGGAACTCCGTACCATCAGACGTCTTCATTGTGGGCAAGGTTCAAACAATGCGGGGATAGACCTGACAGCGGCGCGGAATCGTTCTAGAAGAGCGGCTTCGCTTGAGGCATCGGGCCTCGTTCGCGTCCTCATTTCTCTCGATCATGCCAGCCATCGCATCCAGCAAATCCTATCGTGTCGGTCGTTCCAAGACCGGACTTGGTCTCTTCGCCACCATGCCGATCAAGAAGGGGACCCGGATCATCCGATATTTCGGACCGATCCTGGACTCCAAGATTCCCGCGCATGACGCAATCGAGAACAAATATCTGTTCGAGCTCAACGGCCGCTGGACCATCGATGGTTCGGTGCGCAAGAACCTCGCGCGCTATATCAACCATTCCTGCCGGCCCAACGCCGAGTCGGACGTGCGTCCGCGCGAGCGCAAGGTCTTCATCCGCGCCATCAGGAACATCGAGCCGGGCGACGAGATCAACTACGATTACGGCACCGATTATTTCAAAGCCTATCTGAAGCCGATCGGCTGCAAGTGCCCGTCCTGCGAGACCAAGCGCAAGAAGCAGCGCGCCGAGGCGCGGGCCGAACGCGCCAAGGTGAAGGCGCGCACGGAAGCCAAGGCTAAAAAGGCGGGCACCAAGGGTGCCAAAAAGAAAAAACTCAACGGTCACGCCTTCAGCAAGGCCAACGGCCGCGCGCGGGCGTAGCTGGCTCGTACGCCTCTAGCTCCACTTGCATGCCCCGGCTTGGCCGCGGCATGCCGCAGTCTCTCCGTATCCAGCTGACTTCTCGGAAGACCGAGTCGCCCGGTCAAGCCGTGCGGCGACAGCGCGTGATGAGTGGGCGAACCAGCCTCACGCCGCCACCGCACGCCCGCTCTTCCGCAAGCCGATATATTGCAACTCGGCGAACACGCCGGTCGCGATCGCCTGCGCGACGACCATCAGCTCGCCGGCAAGGTTCGGCGAGACCGCGCCGGAGAGCAGCAGCGCGATGCTGCCGGCCGTCCAGGCGGCGTTGCCGATCACGACCAGCAGCACGAGTGGTTTCGGCACAGCACTGCGCGATGCAAGCCAGCCGACCAGCGCGGTGTAGGCGATCAGGAACAGGCCGGTCTCCCGCAGCAGCGCCTCAGGCATGTTGAACAGCGCCGCGAACGCGCCGGCGCCGAAAGTGAATCCGAGCGCGGCGACGCCGCTGAAGATGGCGTCCGCAAGCAGGGCACGGCGGAGAAAGGTGGATGCGTCGATCATGAGAGGTCTCCATGGTTGGGGCGGGCTTGGGGGAAACTCAGCGCCATCCGCGCCACCAGGCGCGGAGCAGGCGGGCGAGGCGGAAGGGGCAGAGGCCCTTGGCGACGCCATGCTCGAAGGCTGAGACCCGCGCGGCCACATAGTCGCCGGTCGAATGCACCAGTGGCTCCGGCATGTTGAGGCCGCGCGCCAGCATCCGGGTGGCGAACGCAATGGCCCAGGGCAACACGTGGCCTGCGACGGTCCGGTAGAGCAGCAGCGCGATCATGGTCATCTCCTGTTGCGACCGAAGATGCGCGCAGGGCGAGCTCAATTCCATTACCCCGCAGGTAATGGATGGGCCGAAATCCGCATGCTAGGTTTTCAACCATGAACGCACATGCATCCACGGCGCAGGCCGAACGCAGCCAGCCGGTCCATATCGGCGACCATTTGCGCGAATGGCGGCAGCGCCGCCGCATGAGCCAGCTCGACCTCGCGGGTGAGGCCGAGATCTCGGCTCGGCATCTGAGCTTCGTCGAGACCGGCCGCGCCGCGCCCTCGCGCGAGATGGTGCTGCGGCTTGCCGAGCGTCTCGACGTGCCCTTGCGCGAACGCAACGTGCTGCTGGTCGCCGCCGGCTACGCGCCGGCGTTTCCGCAGCGCCCGCTGGAGGATCCCGCCTTGAAATCAGCCCGCCAGGCGATCGACCTTGTCCTTAAAGCGCATGAGCCCAATCCGGCGCTGGCCTACGACCGGCACTGGAATCTGGTGACCGCCAATCGCATGGTGGCGCCGCTGCTCGACGGCATCCCGCAACGGCTGCTTGGCCAGCCCTTCAACGTGCTGCGGCTTGCCTTCCATCCCGAGGGGCTGGCGCCACGCACGGTCAATCTTGCGGAATGGTGCGGCCATCTGCTGGAGCGATTGCACCGTCAATGCGAGGCCACCGCAGATCCGGAGCTGATCAAGCTCTACAACGATCTCAAGAGCTATCCCATTCCGGCGCGCTCGGCGCCGCTGTCGAGCGACAATGTCGCGATCCCCTTCAAGCTGCGCCTTGACGGGGAGATACTAAGTTTCTTCTCCACCACCATGGTGTTCGGCACGCCCGTGGACATCACCCTGTCGGAGCTGGCGCTGGAGACGTTCTTTCCGGCGGACGAGCGCACCGCTGAGCGGCTGAAACAGATGGCAGCAGCCATGTCCTAGCGGCCCTGTCTTAGTGGCCTTGTTCTGGCGCTCTTGCCTCACGCCGCGATCGGCTTATCTTTGGGCAAACCTTGAAACGCCCGAAGGAGGCGCCTGACATGAGCACCCTCAAACCGCTCCAGATCGATGTCGTCTCCGACGTGGTGTGTCCCTGGTGCTATATCGGCAAGCACCGGATCGAGAGCGCGCTGGCGCTCGTACCCGACGTTCCCGTCAAGCTCAATTTCCGTCCCTTCTTCCTCAATCCCTGGGTGCCGCGCGAGGGCATCAGCCGGGAGGACTATCTCACCAAGAAGTTCGGCTCGGTCGAAGCCTATAAGGGCATTGCCGGCCGCGTCGTCGCAGCCGCGGGCGAGGAGGGCCTCGTCTACAAGCCGGAGCTGGTCGCGCGCCAGCCCAACACGACCGACTGCCATCGCCTCATCCTGTGGGCGGAAGCGATCGGCAAGGCGCCGGAGATGAAGCAGCGCCTGATGGAGCTGTACTTCCGCGACGGCGGTGATCTCACCGATGTGAACGTGCTGGTGCAGGCGGCCGCCGATATCGGCCTCGATGCCGACGACGTGCGCAAGCGCCTCGCCACCGATGAGGACGTCGCGCGCGTCTCGGCCGACGCGCAGGAGGCGGCCGAGAAGGGCATCTCCGGCGTTCCGACCTATGTGTTCGCGCAGAAATACGCCGTCTCCGGCGCGCAGGATCCGAACCTGCTCGCGCGTGCCATCCGTGAGGTCTCGGCGGAGATCAATGCGCAGGCGGCGGAGTAGCTTTGCTTATTTGCGGAGGCGGCGGACCACGCGTCGCGCGGCCTCGTGCGCGGCGTAGAGGCCGGTCAGCGCGGCGTGAATGAGCGCCACCACCGGATCGTTCCGCCGCAGCGGGATCAGTACGTCACCGATTGCAAAGCGCCCGCGCCAGATCGGGTTGATCATGGGGTGGTCGGCGCTTGCCGTGGAATCCGCGCTGGCGATCGCGGGATCGGCGCAGAGGTGCCGCGTCAGGTCGAGCGTGAGCTGCACGCCCGGTGAATATTTTGCGAAGCGTTCGTCGATGCCGAGCTTGAAGAAGAAGGCGCGGTCCTGGTGGCGCAGCACGATGCCGGCGGCGACCGGCGTCGCGCCGGCGCGAAGTGTGATGATCTCGGATTGCGCAGTCTCGGCAAGTGCGGGCACCGCGCGGCGGATGAAGGTCGCATCGCCCGCATGCTGGATGAGCGCAGTGCCGCGCTTGCCCTTCCAGCCGCTGGCTTCGAGCTGCAAGAATGCTTCGAGCGCCGGCCTGATCTCGTCGGGCTTGCGCGCGACTTCGAATGCGACGGGCCCGTGCTCTTCGAGACGATGGCGCTGACGGCGCAGCTCCTTGAGCTTCTTGGTGCCGAGTGCGTCATGCAATAGCGTTTCGCCATCCTGCGTCGCATCGAGACTGGCGCGGATGTAGGATCTGAGAATGCGCGGCTTCAGGCCATCGCGGTCCAGAACCTGACTGAGTGCGGTCATCGCTGCACCGTCGAGCGCGACGTCGTTCAGTACGAGTGCATGCGCGCCGGCGTCGCGTGCCTGCTGCAGCAGACGCGTGGCGGCCTCGATGGGGGCCTCGCGGTCGATCAGCGGGCTGCACAGCGTGCCATAGGGATGCGCGCTCACCAGTGCGGGCAGGGGAATCTTTTGGGCGTGCCAGAGCGAGATCGCGGGCATCAGCCCGATCAGCCGCGACGAAGATCCGTCGAATGCGGGAAGCGCCGAGGCATCGGTGCGGCCGTGCGCAGTGGCGCTGACGGCCAGCTCCCAGGCGGGCAGGTAATATCCGTTTGGCTCGACTGCCCGCTGCGCCAGCGCGCGCCATTGGCCGGGATCGATGGCTGCGAGCGGAACGAGCGCGCGCGCTGTCGCAGCATCCTTTGCCGATGCCGGATTGATCGCAGCCTGGTGCGCGATGTCGACCACGTCCCGTCGTTCCCCGTTCTGGAGGCCATGCTTAGCGCAAAGATTGGAAAATACCGTTGGGACGCCGCTTCAATTCGAATGATATTGTTAACGTCTCGTTGAGCATGCGGCGGCAAGTCGCCGGATGCCGAGGTACCTACCGGTCAGCCGGCACGAAGTGGTCGCGGGCGCTCGCGCGTTCGCCGCCGGCGCTGTCGATGATCCGGATGTCGATGTCGCGCGAGGTCTGTGGCAGGTCCGTCGGGCCAACCTGCACCGACAACCTGATCTCGCGGGTCTGATCCTGTCCGACTTCGACGAGAGGCTTGCCGTCGGCTCGGGCCTCGACGCCGGCGACGCGAATTGTCGCGCCGGGCAGGCCGGAGACGTCGAGCGCAAACGACCGCTGCGCGCCCTTGTTGAGGATGCGGACGGTGTAGTCGTTGCGGACGCCGCCATCGGCCAGCTGAACGAAGAGCGGATTGCGCTCGTGCAGCACGTTGACGTCCATCGTTGCGCGCGTGGCGAGTGCGTAGAGCATGATCCCGCCGACGATGGCGATGGCGATGGCGTAGATCAGCGTGCGCGGGCGGATGATCCGATAGATCGGTGCCTTGCCCTCGCGGCGGCGTTGCATGTTGATGTCGGTGTCGTAGCCGATCAGGCCGGCAGGCCGGCCGATCTCGCGCATGACGTTGTCGCAGGCGTCGATGCACAGGCCGCACTGGATGCAGCCGAGCTGGATGCCGTGGCGGATATCGACACCGGTCGGACAGACATTGATGCACTGGTGGCAGTCGATGCAGTCGCCCGCGATGTCGCCATGGGCGCGGGCGATTTGCGCCTTCTTCATCGACATGCGCGGCTCGCCGCGGTCGAGGCGATAGGTGACGTTAAGCGCCCACTCGTCGGTCAGCGCCGCCTGGATGCGCGGCCAGGGACACATGTAGATGCACATCTGCTCGCGGGCGTGACCTGCGAAGAGATAGGTCGTTGCGGTCAGGATGCCGATCCAGAGATAGGCGATGAAGGGAGCCTGGAAGGTGGCGAGCTCCTTCACCAGCGTCGGCGCGTCCGCGAAATAAAGCACCCAGGCGCCGCCGGTCCACCAGGCGATCATGATCCAGAGGAAATGCTTGAGCGCGACCCTGCGGACGTGGTCGAAGGTCCAGCCCCGCTTGTCGCCCAGCATGCGCTCGCGCCGGTCGCCCTCGACCCAGCGTTCCACGGCATAGAACAAGTCGGTCCAGACCGTCTGCGGGCACATGTAGCCGCACCATAGCCGGCCGGCGACCGCATTCATCAGGAACAGCATCATGGCCGCGATGATCAGAAGGCCGGTGAAGTAGTAGACCTCCTGCGGCCAAAGCTCGATGAAGAAGAAGTAGAAGCGGCGATGCGGCAGGTCGATCAGCACGGCCTGGTCCGGCAGGCCGGGCCCGCGGTTCCAGCGCAGGAACGGCAGCAGATAGTAGGTCCCGAGCGTGACGCAGAGGATCGCCCATTTGGCGCGGCGGAACGGCCCGTGGACCGATTGCGGATAGACCTTCTTCCGCTTCTCGTAGAGCGGTCCCTCGATGAAGGTGTCGTCGGTCATCCTGCGCTCCTCGTCTTGCGCGGGCGAGAGGCCTATCCGGGGGTGCAGAAGAGGCGGTACAGCGTCTCCAGCACCGAACGGACTTCCTGGCTCGCAATGCTATAGTATATCGTTTGACCATCCCGCCTGGGTTTGATCAGGCTCAATGCGCGCATCTTGCCGAGATGCTGGGATAGTGCGGCCGAAGACAGGCCCGCGATGTCGGCGAGTTCGCCGACCGACTTCTCGCCGTCGAGCATGTTGCAGAGGACCAGCAGCCGTTTGGGATTGCCCATGGCCGCGAGGAGACGGGAGGCCTCCTCGGCCTTCTCCTCCAGCGCAACCAACTCCTGATTCCTGGGCTTGCGTTTCATCGTCGCCTCATATATTAGTATATTCGAAAATACGAAAGAGATAAAGTAACAATATTCACGGCCGCACCAAGGTATCCGGAGGTCGCATGGTCTCGACATCATTTACGCCGATCGCCTCCATCGTTGGCGGCGCGCTGATCGGTTTGTCTGCCGTGCTGCTGATGTGGGCGACAGGGCGGATCGCCGGCGTCAGCGGCATCGCGGCGCGGCTGTTTCCGCCTTACGAGGACCGCGAATTTCCCGGCCGGCTTGCCTTCGTCGCCGGTCTCGTCGCCGCGCCGGTGCTGGTGCGACTCGTCACCGGAAGCCTGCCGGCGCAAACGATCGAGGCGGGGCCGGCCATCCTGATTATCGGCGGCCTGCTCGTGGGCTTCGGTTCGGTGTGGGGCAGTGGCTGCACCTCTGGCCACGGCGTCTGCGGTCTGTCGCGCCTCTCGGCGCGCTCGCTCGTTGCGACCATTGCCTTCATGACGGCCGGCATGGCGACGGTCTTCGTGATGCGGCACTGGAGCTGATGGCAATGCCTGTAATCGTTCAATTTGCGATCGGCCTGATCTTCGGCCTCGGCCTGATGGTCTCGGGCATGTCGAATCCAGCGAAGGTCCTGAACTTCCTCGACATTGGCGGTATCCCGGCAGGGACGTGGGATGCGAGCCTTGCCTTCGTGATGGCCGGCGCGGTGGCCGTAACCTTCACCGGCTTCAATCGCGTCCTGCGACTCGTGCGTCCGTACTTCGCTGATCGATTTTATCTTCCGACGCGACGCGACATCGATTCAAGGATCATCACAGGTCCGGCGATTTTCGGCGTGGGCTGGGGACTGGCGGGCTTCTGTCCGGGACCGGCGCTGACCGCGCTCGGATTTGGCTCCGTGTCCGCCGTCATCTTCGTCGCTGCAATGTCTGCAGGCATGATGCTCGCCCGCTTCATCGCTCAACTGCCGTCGTTGACGCGCTTCGCCACGCCGGCCGACCCGCTCGAAACCTAGAGTAACCGCAGAGAGTTAAGTCATGGACAAGAACTACCCCGAGATCACGCGGCAAATCTCCGCCAACATGCGCAAGCTGCGCAGCGATATCCCCGACACTATGAAGGGGTTTTCTGCGCTCGCCCAGGCCGCCACGCGCGACGGCGCGCTGGACAAGAAGACCAAGGAGATGATCGCGCTCGCCCTCGGTGTTGCCGCGCATTGCGACGGCTGCATCGGCTTCCATACCGAAGCCCTCGTCAAGCTCGGCGCGACGCGCGAGGAGATCGAGGAAACCCTTGGCATGGCCGTCTACATGGGCGGTGGGCCCTCGCTGATGTATGCCGCGGATGCGATCGCCGCCTACGAGCAGTTTCAGCGGCAGACAGTTGCCGCCTGACGTCGCTGACCGGACACATACATAGAGGCGGGACCGGGCGAGTTTCCTCGTCCGCTCCCGCCGATCATGACGTCATGGATTACCAGCGGTCGCCGCCGACACCGACGCCCACGCTGACGCCGGGGGCGCGAATGCCGACGCCGCCGCGCGGACCATCGTCCCAGTCGCGATGGCTACGGCGCTCGTAATAGCGCTCGCGCGGCATGGCATCATAGGAGTCGCGCACGATCACGCGCGCGCCGCCGCGCGTGCGATAGCAATTGCCGGCGTCATCGCAGACGAGTCTGACTTCCTGAACGAGCTCAGGGCTGACGTATTCACCGGTCGTGTAGATGTCGGCGGCCTTTGCGCCGCCCGCCGCAGCCAGGGCCCCGACACCGGCCAGCAGTGCAATCGTAAATGTCCGCATCATGTCCTCCTCCGAAACTGCCCTCTGCCGTAACAAGAAGGGTAGGCGGCGATCGTTCCGGTCGATTTACATGTTTTTCCCGGAATAGGATCGGCGGGCCGGCGATGTTCCCTGCGACGTCAACTTGGGAAGATGAGGCAGGTTGTGCTCCCGTGGGCGAGCAGCCGGCCTTTGGCATCCGTCACATGTCCATTGGCTGTCCCAACGCGACGGCCGCAGTTCAAGACCTTGCCTTCGACCCTGATCTGACCGGTTTCCGGCGTGATGGGTCGCACCAGGGAAATCTTGAACTCGAGTGTCGTCTGGCTGGTCCCCTTGCCGAGCATCGACTGGATAGCCAGCCCCATGCTGCTGTCGAGCAGAGTGGCGGTCAGTCCGCCATGCACCGTTCCGGCCGGGTTGAGGTGTGCATCGGTCGGCGTCAGCGCGATGACGACGCGGCCGCTCTCCGCCTCCACCACGTCATAGCCGAGCGTCTTTGCAATCGTGTTGAGGGGGAGCGTCCCGTCCGCGAGGCCCCGGACGAATTCGAGCCCGCTCATCTGCTGCTGCCGCTCGGCGCTGACAGTCCCGTAAGTCCTGGTCGCCATGCTGTTCTCCCTGCTGTGCTCAACGAGTCTCGAACGGTTGCGCCGCGGCTTTCCTTCGGAAAGCCGACGGTGGACGACCATAAAGCCGTGTGAACACCGTGCTCATCCGCCGCGTGCTCGAAAAGCCGGATCGTTCTGCCACCGCGGCGATCGGAAGATCGCCTGCATCGAGCAGGCGTTTGGCGCGCTGCACGCGCAGCGACTGCGCCACTTGCAGCGGGGATGCGTCGAGATGCCGGGTGAACAGGCGCGCCAGATGGCGCGGGCCAACTCCCAATCGTTCGGCCAGGCTCTCCACGCTGCCCCTATCGAGCTCTCCGTCTTCGATGAGAGACAGCGCGCGTTCGACGGTCGTCCGGGTGCCTTTCCATGCGGGGCAGAACGGAGCCGTCTCGGGGCGGCATCGGAGACAGGGACGAAAGCCGGCATGCTCGGCCGCAGCTGCACTGCGATAGAAGACGACATTGCGGGCGAGCGGCGTTCGTGCCGGGCAGATCGGACGACAATAGACGCCGGTGGTCTTGACGGCGACAAAGACCAGGCCGTCCGCCGCTGCATCGCGTCGGCGAAGCGCATCGTACTGGGTATCGAAGTCGAACATGGAGTCGCTATAGCGGCCGCACTTTCGCAATGCGAGTCCGACGCGATGACGAGGTCTGAAAACGACCGAAGGTTCCGCGCCCGATTGCGTGGATCGCGAAGCTTGAAGCGGACGCATCGTCGACCGCCTGTCAGATCGGTTCGTAGGTCTCGGTCCCGCAGATGTCGTCGGCTTCCGCGCGGCGGCGATCGACGACCTTTCCGCCGTTGATGGTCACGATGTAGGTCTGGGCGCCGAGCGGGGAGCCGGTTGCCGAGGTGAGCTGTGCGCGGACGCAGGCGGTCCAGCCCGGCCCTCGCACCTCGCGATGCGGCGGGGCGACGTGCACCTCGCGCGGATAGGACGTGTTGAGGAAGACGACATCGATCTGCTCGCGCACCACGCGCTTGACGTCGGGGGGCGGCTCGGGCGGCGCTTGCTCGACCTCCTTCACGCGCATGAATTCCGGCACCGGGGCGCGGCTGTCGGCAAAGCCGCAGCCACCAAGCGCGAGCGCGCCGGCCAGCAGCGCCGCATGGGCAATGATCCGCAACATCCGTGAAGGTCCCCTGCGGGCCAACAGATAGGCACGAATACAATCCGACGAAGTCCGGGCCGATCAAGATTTGCTGAAGGCTTGGAACCCGCGGCATTTGCTATTACGGGATTGCAGGCTAGTTTGTATCCCAGACGAGGGGGATTGCACCAATGAGGATTTTGGTCATAGCGGCTGCGGTGCTCGCGCTGGCGGGCGGCTCCGCCCAGGCGCAGATGGGCGCCGGCAGCAAGCGGCAGGGCAACGAGGCCAAGCCGGACAACAAGCCCAAGGTCGACGAAAAGGCCTACAAGGCCGCGCTCGAGCGCATTCCCGAGCCCAAGGAGAAGTACGATCCGTGGAGCGGGGCCCGTCCGAGCGAACCCGCCAAGAAGCCCAAATAAGCGCGATGGGCGCTCGCGACGCGCCTGTGCCACTTGACCGCTCTCATCGCGTTCATCTTGTCGTCGCCGCGGCCAAGCATCGCCTTGAGAGCGTTGGGGTGGTGATGGAGCGACAGGCGGCGGGGCAATAGCGAACGCGCCAATTCGATCGCTGCACTGCTCGTCGAGGCCGGCGGGCTCGCGCGTCTCGATGCTGGCGATGGTCTGCGCGACGTCGTGATCCCCAGATCAAGCAAGGCTTGGTCGTCGCGCTCGACCGCGACGGCGGCGAGCCCATGTGGCGCGTCCGGTGCGAGATGATCGCCGTCGATCTGACGGCCGGCAAAATCATCCCAATTGAAGAGCTCGTGGCATCGCCGACGATCGCATGCACGATCGCTGGCGTCGCTGCCAGCGTATCAAGCACTCATAATTGTCTTGTGCATGTGATGCGAACAAGCATTCACACTGTATGTACTACTGTACGAAAGCGAGGCCGATGCGCTTGTCGTTGCGCCATACTGCACGGCAATTCCGCACGAAATTGTCGCGCGCGATCGAGAGTGTGAACGATTGCGGCAGCGTGACAGGTGCTTCAAGGTCGATCGCCGCGCCGCCCACCGACATGTTTCGCACCGTGCACGCGATGCCGCTGTCTTCAAAGATGAGCGTTCCACCCTTGAAAACACGATAACGCTGCGCTGCACGCTTCTCGATCATCCGCATTAATCCATAATGATGATTGTGAAATAGTGCATAGAAATTACGTTGAACTAAACTCAATACTGGCGCTACTTGCACAGCGCTTCAGACTTCGTTTACGACGTTGAGGCGGTGAGTCACTTGCCGCCGACTTTCCTCACAAGCCTTTCTTTTATGGCGTTACGCGCCGATGGAGATTCCGATGAAGACCACGCTTTCGATCCTGTTCGCCGCAGCGCTCTCGCTGTCGTCGATGCCAGCCCACGCCACCAAGCTCGATCTCGCGACCATGAGCTGCAAGCAGTTTCTCGAGAGCGGCGACGACACCATCAAGATGGTGCTGACCTGGATGGACGGCTGGTACAAGGGTGACGAAGAGAACGCGATCATCGACACCGATGTGTTCGTCGAGAACGCCAAGCAGTTCGGGACCTATTGCGGAAAGAATCCGAACGTCAGCATCGTCACCGCGGCCGACGAAGTGCTCGGCAAGTAATCCGTCAAGTCATCTGCGCAACGTCTGAAGCGCGATGATCATCGCGCTTCAGCATCTTGCTTCGATACAATCGTCATCGAGAGCCGCGGTGCGCCTTGCGCTCACGCGGCTCTCTTCTTATGGGCTCAGCCCGGCAACATCGCGAACGCGCTCGATACCATCGCCACCTGTTTGTTGTCGGTGGCCGAGAGCAGGGTGACGCGGCCAAAACTCATGGTGCGTCCGAGCCGCACCACGCGGGCATCCGCCAGCACGTCCGACGAGGAGACCGCGCGCATGAAATGCGTGGTCTGGTCGACCGTCGTCATCGGACGATAGCCGCGGTTGGCGGCGAGGTTCGCGATCACCATCGCGGTGTCCGCGAGTGCCATCAGCGCCTGGCCGCAGACCACGCCGCCGTTGCGGCAGAGCCGCTCCGAGAACGGCATGCGCAGCAGCGCGCCCGGCTGCCAGTCCGGCGCATCCGGCGGAGCAACGTGCTCGATGCGCTCGACCGAGAGGTTGAGATCCTGGACCCAGGGTGCGAAGACCTCGCCGAGGATGCGTCTGGCATCGATGATGCCGAACTCGGCTTCTGGCTGCGATGGCATTGCAGTCGTTCCCTCCATTGTTGCCGGATGTTTCGGCCATTCTGCGCGCATCGGCGCGGCAAAGTCACCCGGCCTGGCGCCGGTCCGTCGGCTTGAAAATGCCTGACTTCGCCCGATATGATGCCCTACTTGGGAGCGGGTGGACGATGTTGCGTCGGTGTGTCCTCGTGTTTTCGCTGGTGGCGCTCGGCCTTGTGCTGGACGGCTGCACCAGATGCGGCCCGATCTGGGACGACTGGCTGCACGCGCCGAAATCGTGCCGATCGGACCGGCTCTAGCGCGGGATTGGGCCCCGGCGGGCTGTTGACAGGGACGACAGGGCGCGGTTGATCCGCCCCTTATGGATGATCAAGGAGTAGATGATGAAGGTTTTCCGTATGGCGGCGGTGCTGCTGGCCGTGCTGGCGGCTCCGGCCTACGCGCAAATGCCCAATCTCAATTTGCTGCAGGACGGCCCGGGCAAGACCCCTGAGGAGAAGGCCGCCGACGCCGAGCGTGAAAAGGCCTACAAGGAAACGCTGAAGAAGATCCCCGACGCCAAGGCGTCCAACGACCCCTGGGGCGGCATGCGCTCCGATCCGCCGAAGCAGCCCGCGCCGAAGGCGGCTGCAACCAGCGCGCCGAAGAAGAAGTCCGGCACGACCGCGAACTAACCGTGGCCCGACCAGAGGTGGCTGACGCCTCTGATCGGGACTCCTCATAGGTCGGTCCGCTCCCTACATTGCTAGCAGGTGTTGCGTAGAGGAGGGCAGGACTTGGTTTGGAAGGTCATGGCCGATCGTCCGCGGGATCTGGCCGAGCGGATGGCGCGCCGGCGCAAGATCGGCGACAGGCCGGCCGAGCGCAGCGGTGACGGCTATCTGCGCGAGACCTTCACCCTGCCGCGCGCGGCGGCGCGGGCGAGGGCAGAGGCCTTTTTCGCCCGCTACCCCAAGGCTGGCTATATGAGCATGGTCGAGACTTGGCGCGAGCTGCCCGGCGGCGAGATCGAATTCACCATGCGGCGGCTGCCCAGCGCGGATTAAGGGCCCACGCCTAGTCGAGCGTCTCGGCGACGATGCGGATGCGGAGCACGGGCTCCTTGGCCTCGTCCAGCAGCTCCATGTGCCATTCAGAGTTCTGCTGGAGCTTGCGGGCGATCCCTGCGGCCATGTCGGCGCAGACGCTGGTCATCTCCTTCCAGGCCGAATCGCGATTGGCAAATTCCGTCGCCTGGTCCGCACAGCCGGAATAACGGCCGTTCCGGATTCGAAAGAAATAGAGCGGCATATAGCTGGCACCGATCGCGTGACGGCCCCGCCCCCAAGGCCACGGGCGCACAGTGCAATCCCAAACCACAGGCAGATCAATTCCGGGCGGCTACGGGATAGGCCGGGGGCGCTGCGGCCCCCCCCTTGCAAGCCATGACGTGCTGCGACGCCAAGGACGCCGTGACGCGGCCGATCTCGGTCCGGCCGGTTCAGGCCGTCTCTCTCAGGCCGTTTTGCGCCCGATAGCCTTCAGCTCCCGATCGATGCGCAGCTGCACCCGCCGGATCGCCAACAGGTCGATCTTGGTCTCGGTCTTGCCAGTCCTGAGCTGATCGCCGATGCGGAACTGCCACTGCCAGATGCCAGGAATT
The DNA here is from genome assembly GCF_058804065.1 of Bradyrhizobium sp. GW821-FHT13H05. Lineage (NCBI taxonomy): Bacteria > Pseudomonadati > Pseudomonadota > Alphaproteobacteria > Hyphomicrobiales > Nitrobacteraceae > Bradyrhizobium > Bradyrhizobium sp. GW821-FHT13H05. The sequence continues at coordinate 457,875 of NZ_JBXAPO010000003.1, forward strand.
GCCGTCTTGGTGACGGTGAACTCAACGCCCCTGTGATTCATGGTCACCTCCCCACGATCCACCTTCGATCATTGAAACATGTTGGGCGTCATAATATTCCCGGGACAAGCAAAATCTGCTGGTAAGCCTTGGATAGTTCACGGAAATCTCAAAACCGCGCGCGCTCCGAAACAAACGAAATCGGATTCCGAAAGATGCCGGCCCGCAAGGCGGCGCGCGACCGTCGCCCCGGCGCGGAGGCGGCGGAGGAACTTTGTTCATGGTCGGAGAACCACGGAGGGGGCGATGGTCCCGGGGTGAAGATCGCGGCGCTGGACGTAAGGCTGCGGCGACGGGAATCGTCGTGCTGATGGCTGCAGGCGAGCGGTTCCGTCGTCCCGTTGTGGAACCGGCGCGGCCGTTCGAAGTGAGTAGGCGTGTTCCACTCTTTTCCACTTTTGCGTGCGGCGCATCTATGCTCTGGTGACCTCGATGAGCACGTCCACGACGTCGCGAAAGAGGAAGGCGTGAACTGGCTGAGACATCTTATGCTGCGCTGGGGTGCACGCAATTTTCCGCTGGTCTGTCCGCATTGCCGGCACCCCGCGTCGTCTCCGGCATTCAGGCGCGGACGCTACAGGCTCGGTGACGAGACGCTCGTCTGCGAAGCGTGCGGCGAGAGCAGTGTCGTCACCTTCTGGCGCTTCGAAGGATTGTCGTGCCGGGCCGATCGCGCGGACGCGAGGCGGCGCGCGCCGCTGCCGGATTCGCGGCACTGATCCAGGGCCGGCAATCCCGACGCGGACCTATCTCGATGCGCGTGACGGCATGTGCCTTGCTTGGCGTGATCACCGCAAGCAACATGGGCGTATCATGCTCGGCATTCCCCGCCGCTACAGTCATTTCGTCTTCGGCGTGATCCAGTCCGGACTGACCTCGCTGATCGCAGCCGGGATCGCCAGCTTGCCCGCCGACGGCGCGGTGGCCTTCGTCCTCCACTGGATGATGTCGTGGCTGATCGCATGGGCCGCGATGCTGCCCGTGGTGGTGCTGGCGGCGCCCGCGATCCGCGCCTTCTCGCTGCGGCTGACGCAGGAGGAGAGCGGCCGGGAGGCATGAAAAAACCCCGCTTGGGGAGAGCCAAGCGGGGAGAAGGTTATTGGAGGCTGAGGTGCTGGGCTGCAACACCATAGCCAAATGACCCTAGCTGGCCGAGCTTACGACAGCCTGACAAAGCCGGCAGATCCGATTCCGCGCGGCGCTTGTCCACGCCTGCAAACAGAAAACCCCGCTCGGGGTGGAGCGGGGTCGTCGACTGGGTATGGAGGCCCGATGTTGGTCCACCGGGCGCGACGACATTAGGCGACTCAGCTGACAGGTGCCTGACGGCAGCTGCGAAAGCCTGATGCGGGAGGCCGCAGACTGGCCCTGCACCCGTCCCAATTTGGCCACCCGATCGCACCACTCACGACACAGCCGCAGGCGAGATTCCGCATTGCTCGGCGCCGCCATGGGGGAAACGTGGCACGCCGAGAGCGGGGTGGCATCATGGATAACGTAGAGCGGTCATTTGCCGCCGCGACGGCGGCTGGCTTTGTGGTGCTGGTGATCGGCCTGGTGCTGCTGGCGCTGCTGTAGGGCGGCGCGCGCGGACACCCCGGGTCCAGCCACCGCGCGGGCCGGTCGCGGCTGGCGTCATGGACGCCTTTCAAAAAGTCGAAAACAACCCCATGCACAGTAGGCCGCCAGACAATTGTGGCGGCCGATCAATGAGTTAGTAGAGGTATCTAGATACCCGACGACGGCCTAATGCACCTTGATCGTGTCGAGGGGCAGACGAAGCTCGGCGGCGCGCTCTTCGCGGTCCTTCCTGCGGAACTCGTTTTCCTTCCGCTCGAACTTGATCATCTCCTCATGCGCGGCCTCGAGCAAATGATTGCGCTTGATTGCGTCATGCTGCGTGTTTTCCGTCATGGCCGAGGCTTCCCATTGTTGCGGTCCAAACCCGACAGAACGCCGCAGACCGCGCAAAAGTTCAATGCCGCTTGCGGAATCATGACGGCATCCGGCGCGCCTGTCTTTGATGCGCGTCAGCTTCAGGCGACGATCTGAGAACGTCGTGCCTCACTTTTTGCGGAGGGCAGGGAGCGCGGGCCGCTGTCATGCTATCATTCTGCACCCATCGGAGACGGCCATGGACTATTGGCTGTTTGTCATCATCACGACTGGATCGATCCCGCTCGCCGGGGCGATGGCACGCGAGCGCAACAGGTCGATGAAGGCGTGGCTTTGGGTGGCTGTGGCCGTCGGCCCATTGGCGCCTCTGGCGTTGTTGATCCTTGGTGACGCGAAGATCCCGGCTTCCGCCAACTGAGGCGGCCTCGAGCTGATGCTGTTCAGCGATCCGCGAAAATGATGCAGCCCGGACGAAAGGCGTTGCGTCGCTTTACCTGTATAACAAGGTGCCCAAGCACATGATCAGCATCACGGTGCCGAGCGCAGCCGTGACGAGGGCGCGTTCCGCTTTGCTCGTCAGCTCATCCTCCGGCATGGCAACCCTCTCGACTTCACGAGGGTCAACTTAACAAATGTCAGGTTGTTCCGGCGTCATTTGAGCCGGGGGAGGTAGCTTGAGCCGCCCGACATCCGGGGTGACGCAGCAGCGCGAGAGGCCACCAATCGAACCGGCCTCTCGTCATCTCCGCGCCAACGGCCTAGTGGCAAGGTTTCCCCTTCATCTGGGCGTACCGGCTGTGGCAGCCGTCGTGCAGCTGCCACTTCCGCGTAATTTTGGGACCGGGTTTCAAAGTGCCCGATGTCGTTGCGGCTTGCGATGTCTCCACCTGCGCCGCCATCAAGCCGGCGAAGATGGAGAGTGCCAGAGCGAATTTCAGAACCGACTTCATCACTCCTCCCGAGATTGCCTGAACGAGACGTCATGTAACGCTACAAATGTAAGCGTTACATATTGTAGCATTAAATTCAAGATGGGGAGGCCCCGAATTCAAGTCGGGAAAAATGGGGTCGACGACGGACAGGCCCGCCTCCTGGTGCCGTCCTCATCACGCCCCGGAGGCCGTCATTGCGTCCGGGACCGGACAGACAAAAGTTCAGGTTGGGTTTTGACTGCGCTTGTGTGGCCTTGAAGCCATTCGGCCACCCGAAGGCCCCGGCGCTTGCCTCCAGCCCCTGAGCGCTGGGGCCGATCGCGGCGATCGAAATAAAAACGCCGCCCGCTTAAATGAGCGCGGACGGCGGCATTCCAGCCCCGGGAGGGTGAGAGTAAAATCCCGATAATTGTTGGTCCGTGCGATTGAGCAAAGGTTCACTCGCCCGAATGACGACGCCGGCCGAACGCGCGTGCAACTGGCTGCGTGGTCGGTGTTGCAGACAGTCAGCCGGCCGCCCGGCCTCAGGCGACGTCATCTTCCCAGACGTGCTTGCGGCATTTGCTGCACTGGAAGAGTTGCACGTTTCGGTTCGCGGCCGGATCGAACAGTGTCAGGATCCGCTGCCCGAGCGCCAGGAAGCACGAGGGGCACTTTGGGCCGTTGGCCCGAGACACATCCGCCTTGTCCGTGTCTGTCATCTCAGCCGGCCTCACCGCTCTTGATCAGGCGGGAGCGCAAGGGGCTCTCAGTCACCGATAATCGCCGAGGTCCGGTCGGTGATGTCAGGCTAATAGCATTTATGTCTTGTTCCCGACATAGGAACCGATGGTGTCGAGCCTCGCTCCGGCAACCGAATTGGGACAGTGCCAATCGACACAGCTGAGGCGGCCTTTATTTCGAGGTCTGATCAAAATTGAACATGCAGGGATGGCCGACGCGGTCCATCGTCAGGGTCATGGCCTCGGAAACAGAGATGCTCGCCGATGATGAGCTCGCATCGCTGCTTTTGGTTGGCGGCATGTCTGTCAATGGTCGGGCGCCCCTGATCCCGGCTGCACACATTGCATATCCACACCGCGGGGGCTGAGCAAAACTGCTCACTCCGGCGACTGTAGCCCGGGCGATCTCAGCCACTCGCTCATGTGCGAGCCGGTCTCGGCCTGGCGGGCTTTGCGGAGGAGGTCCTCGCGTCGAGGACCGTGGGGAAGGGTTTTGGCTTGTTCGCGGAGGCGTTTTGCTTCTTCGGCAAGACGCTGTTCAAGGGAAACAGTCTGTTTGAAACGGCGACGCTGCATGACACCATCTCCAGGCTGACGGGTCCTAACCGTTGGGTTTGAGTTATTGCCAGCTTACTACGCAGGGGCGGGGCGTTCTGTTCCGAAGTGAACATTTCAAACCAGGTCGCTGTGAATTTCAAAACCAGGCCGCTGGGGTTGGAGGCAGTCCAGCGCCTGATATTTAGAGGGCAAGCACCTACGGAGGATGAGGCAACAACGGCCGCTCGGCTCGAAATGGATCAACGCATGGAATGGAAGAGGCCGCCCTGAGGCGGCCACGAGGCTGAGCTTGTTCTTATTAGTGGGTAATTGCGCCCTCCAACTCAATCGAGTCGCTCTGGTCTCAGGTAACGCGTGGGATCAACGCGACCTACGTTTGGGTCTCGAAGAAGCACTTGCAGCTTTACCTTCGCGAGTTCGAGTATCGCGCATAACTTGCGGCGCCAGCTTGCTTTGATGTTCGAACTTTTTTGCAGGCGTTCCCCCGGGTGCGGGTTGAGTGATTATCGTCTGCAAGAGCTGGCCGGAATGGTTCTAATTTTTCTGGGCCTTCACAGGATCGATCTCATTTTTCGATTACTCGTGCAGTGACACCCGCGTGAATTGTTCCATCTTGCGGGCGCGAACTGTTCAAGCCTGTACGAGAATCTATGCTCTCCGCTCTCATAGAGAGACCCTGAAATTGAAACGGCGCGCTGGAGTTAAACTGACTGCTTTGAGTGATCTCAACAAAGGTAAAACGTGTAGCGTCAGTTGGATCCCTCCTGCCGCCGAATACATGGCCAACTACGATTCCAGCCTGATAAATCACATCTGGAGAGGGCCTTCCGACTATATTCTCAGTCACCTTTGTGACTGGGCTCTTAGATACAGCGATTGACGCCGCCTCATTCCTCGATATCTCGGAACCTCCGGAATCGTGCATTGTGATTGAGCCGGGTTGGGGATTTGGATAATCGATTTTCGCCTGCTCAATGAAGGTTTCAAGTTCGTTCCTATTCACCATCAGGTAGCCAAGGCCGCTCGCGATCAACTTGCCATCGCGAGCGCTTATAGGTCTCGGCACAGAATCAAGACGCGATCCATCGGGGCGATAGATTGGTACGCCGCGCCCAACTACGACGTTGGCCCAGTAACTGAGAATGTTATCTTCGGTCTTGTCGAAAATGGCTACTTCACCGAGGCTGAACCGACTCAACATTCCTAAGTTCATCCTCGCTAATCGGGAGGCCTCTTCAAGTCCAACCAGATCTGCTGACGCTTCCGTGGTCTTGTTGGGCCGATTTGCTGGAGTTGGACCTCCGGCCGCAATTAGCGAAAGGCCCACAATGCCGATGGCCACTCCGCAAATAAGGATCAGCACTCCAGAGGCCTGCCTGCCGACCATGTTTATCACCGCTGAATACCAATCCTGAGAATAACCGTACCAAATCAGGCAGGCCGTTGCTCCTGCCGAAGAGAGCCAAAATATTACCCCCGCGAGCCATTTGCATTCGGGCCACCTCATAGGTGCGACCCCGGCGGAAATCTGGACGAAGAAGAAAAACAAAAGCGAGAATAGCGCGCCGTCCATGCCTGCCTCCGCCCTCTAGGGCCAGTTGTGGCAGATAAATGTAATCGATTTAGTCCGGTTGCTCGAAGAGCATTATATCTGCCCAAATCCGGGGGACTGGCTCGAAAGAGGCCACTGCGAACTTCCGGCTCCGGCGCCAATTCAGAGGCATCGCAGCGGGGCAGCGCGGGCGCGACAGAGAGGGCTGCGTCAACAAGGCTGCGCGGTACTTGGCGCGCGCTGAGCGGTCTGTACGGTGTCCTAACGAATGAAAAAATGAGAGAGGCCGCCAACTGAGGCGGCCATCAAGCTAAATGAAAATGCGGGTGGGATTCGAACCCACGCATCTCTTGAGCCCATACGGGAAACACAAGAGCGCTCCCATGAACCGCACCCATTCCGTTGCCGCCTCTATCTGTCCCTTCCGAGGTGCGATGCTCGTTCCGGACAGATCTCAACGGCCAGCCCTGCGCTCTGCGCAAGAACCAAGCTCCTCAATTTCCGCTCGCACTGCGGCCGACGAGGTGGCGCTCCCGCTTAGGAGGCTTTCGGCACACTCAAAAGTTTGGTCATGAGCGACCTGCCTTTCTCCTGCTAGCCAAATCTAAGTTGGACACTTCAAAATTCAACTTAGGACACTGGGGCTCAATACCGGACAGCCCCAGATTCACAAAAGAACATATTGCGAACCTGGAACAAATAGGGTACATTGCTTTTATCGCCGGCCCGCCCCGCCAATCGTTTGTCCCCCTAGCGAATCCTCGCCATAAGGAGCACGACCCAATGTCCACCACTGCCCTGCGTATCGTCGAAGGATCTTCCATGGACAAGAGTAAAGCTCTGGCCGCCGCGCTCTCCCAGATCGAGCGCCAGTTCGGCAAGGGCTCGGTGATGAAGCTCGGCAAGAACGACCGTTCGATGGATGTCGAGGCGGTGTCCTCGGGCTCGCTGGGGCTCGACATTGCGCTTGGGATCGGCGGCCTGCCAAAGGGGCGCGTCGTGGAAATCTATGGGCCGGAATCCTCGGGCAAGACCACGCTGGCGCTCCACACGGTGGCGGAAGCGCAGAAGAAGGGCGGCATCTGTGCTTTCATCGACGCCGAGCACGCGCTCGACCCGGTCTATGCGCGCAAGCTGGGCGTCAATATCGACGAGCTCTTGATTTCGCAGCCGGACACCGGCGAGCAGGCGCTGGAAATCTGCGACACGCTGGTGCGCTCGGGTGCGGTGGACGTTCTGGTGGTCGATTCGGTCGCGGCGCTGGTGCCGAAGGCCGAGCTCGAGGGCGAGATGGGCGATGCGCTGCCGGGACTTCAAGCGCGGTTGATGAGCCAGGCGCTGCGCAAGCTGACGGCCTCCATCAACAAGTCCAACACCATGGTGATCTTCATCAACCAGATCCGCATGAAGATCGGTGTGATGTACGGCTCGCCGGAAACCACGACCGGCGGCAACGCGCTGAAATTCTACGCCTCCGTCCGCCTCGACATCCGCCGCATCGGCGCGATCAAGGAGCGCGACGAGGTGGTCGGCAACACCACGCGCGTCAAGGTGGTGAAGAACAAGCTGGCCCCGCCCTTCAAGCAGGTCGAGTTCGACATCATGTACGGTGAGGGCGTCTCCAAGATGGGCGAGATCCTCGATCTCGGCGTCAAGGCCGGCATCGTCGAAAAGTCCGGCGCCTGGTTCTCCTATGACAGCCAGCGTCTCGGCCAGGGCCGCGAGAACTCGAAGGCATTTTTGAAGGCCAACCCCGACATCACCGCCAAGATCGAGACCGCGATCCGCCAGAACTCCGGCCTGATCGCCGAACAGATTCTAGCCGGCACCCCCGAGCGCGATGCCGACGGCGAAGAGCCGGCGGACGAGTAAGCCTTAACGCGAAGAGTTTTTCGCGAGGAGCGGGCGCTGAGGACGTTGAGTTGCCGACGTCTTCGGGGCCCGTTTCGTTTTGCGTTGCAGGCCGCAGGGTGGGCAAAGGCGCGCAAGCGCCGTACCCACCCTATTTCAACACAGACAAAGGTGGTGGGCACGCTTACGCTTCCGCCTTCGCTCTTCGAGCTACGGCGGACGAGCCGCTTTGCCCACCCTGCGAATCCCTTACTCCGCGGCCTCCGCATAATCGCTCACCGGCGGGCAGGAGCACACCAGATTGCGGTCGCCATAGACATTGTCGACGCGCCCCACAGGGCTCCAATATTTGTCGGTGCGTGAGCTGCCTGCGGGGAAGCAGCCCTCGGCGCGGGTGTAGGCGCGATTCCACGCATCATCCGCGATGTCATGCACGGTGTGCGGAGCATGACGCAGCGGCGAGGCCTCGATCTTGAATCGGCCGGCCTCGACCTCGGCGATCTCCTTGCGGATCGCGATCATGGCGTCGCAGAACCGGTCCAGCTCGGCCTTCGATTCCGACTCGGTCGGCTCGATCATCAGCGTGCCCGGCACCGGGAAGCTCATGGTCGGCGCGTGGAAGCCGTAATCGATCAGGCGCTTGGCGATGTCGTCGACGGTGACGCCGCTGGTTGTCTTCAGCGCGCGGGGGTCGACGATGCACTCATGCGCGACGCGGCCCTTCTCGTTCTTGTAGAGCACCGGGAAGTGCGCATCGAGCCTGGCCGCGATGTAGTTGGCGTTGAGGATCGCAATCTCGGTGGCGCGCTTCAGGCCTTCGCCGCCCATCATCAGGATGTAGATGTAGGAGATGGTCAGGATCGAGGCCGAGCCGAACGGTGCGGCCGAGACCGGCCCCACCGGTGCATCGCCCTGCGTCGCCGGATGGCCGGGGAGGAACGGCTTAAGATGCGCCTTAACGCCGATCGGACCCATGCCGGGGCCGCCGCCGCCATGCGGGATGCAGAAGGTCTTGTGCAGATTGAGATGGCTGACATCGGCGCCGTAATCGCCGGGCCGTGAGAGACCGACCTGCGCGTTGAGGTTGGCGCCATCCAGATACACCTGGCCGCCGTGGCCGTGGACGATGTCGCAGATCTCGCGAATGTGCTCCTCGAACACGCCGTGCGTGGAGGGATAGGTGATCATGACCGCGGCGAGATCGTTCGCGTGCTTTTCCGCCTTGGCGCGGAGATCATTGACGTCGACGTCGCCGTTCTTCTCGCAGGCGACCACCACCACGTCCATGCCGACCATCGCGGCCGAGGCCGGATTGGTGCCGTGGGCGGAGGAGGGGATCAGGCAGATTTTCCGGTGGCTCTGCCCACGCGCCGCGTGATAGCCGCGGATCGCAAGCAAGCCGGCATATTCGCCCTGCGCGCCCGAGTTCGGCTGCAGCGAGATCGCGTCATAGCCGGTGATGTCGCACAGCCATTGTTCCAGCCGCGCGAACAGCGCGTGATAGCCGCGTGCCTGCTCGCGTGGAGCGAACGGATGCAGCGAGCCGAATTCCGGCCAGGTCAGCGGCATCATCTCGGTGGTCGCGTTCAGCTTCATGGTGCAGGACCCCAGCGGGATCATCGCGCGGTCGAGCGCGAGGTCGCGGTCGCTGAGCTTGCGCATGTAGCGCAGCATCTCGGTCTCCGAGCGATGCGCGTGGAACACCGGATGGGTGAGGAAGCCGGTGGTGCGCTTCAGCGCCTCCGGCAGCGCTTCGCGCGTGGTGGCATCGATCTCGGCATAGGCAAGCGTGCCGCCGAAGGCGCGCCAGACGGCTTCGACCGTCGCGGGCGTGGTGGTCTCGTCGAGCGCGATGCGCAAGTCGGCATCACCGACGCCGAGATTGATCTTTTCGGCAGCCGCGCGCGCGACGATCTCGGCGCGCTTGGCGCCGGCATCGACGCTCAGCGTGTCGAAGAAGCTGTCCGACTGCAGCGCAAAGCCGAGCTTGCGCAGGCCGGCCGCAAGCACGGCGGCACGGCGATGCACATTGCGCGCGATCTGGATGAGGCCCTCGGGGCCGTGATAGACCGCATACATCGAGGCGATCACGGCGAGCAGCACCTGCGCGGTGCAGATGTTGGAGGTCGCCTTCTCGCGGCGGATGTGCTGCTCGCGGGTTTGCAGCGCGAGGCGATAGGCCGGCATCCCGCGCGAATCCACGGAGAGGCCGACGATGCGGCCGGGCAGCGAGCGCTTCAAGGCATCGCGCACCGCCATATAGGCCGCGTGCGGCCCGCCATAACCCATGGGAACGCCGAAGCGCTGCGCCGAGCCGATCGCGATGTCGGCGCCAAGCTCGCCGGGCGAGGCGAGCAGCGTCAGTGCCAGGAGATCGGCGGCCACGATTGCGAGTGCGCCCTTGGCCTTCAGGCTAGCGATCGCGGGCCGGAGGTCGCGCACCGCGCCCGAAGAGCCCGGATATTGCAGCAGCGCGCCGAGCACGTCTGATGTGTCGAGATCGGTGAGGGGATCGCCGACTACCAGATGCCAGCCGAGCGGTTCGGCGCGGGTGCGCATCACCGCCAGCGTCTGCGGATGCACGTCCTTGTCGACGAAGAAGGCCTTTGCCTTGACCTGCGAGTGCCGCTCGGCGAGCGCCATGGCTTCGGCCGCTGCGGTTGCTTCATCGAGCAGCGAGGCGTTGGCAACGTCGAGCCCGGTGAGGTCGCAGATCATGGTCTGGAAGTTGAGCAGCGCCTCCAGCCGGCCCTGGCTGATCTCGGGCTGATAGGGCGTGTACGCCGTGTACCAGGCCGGGTTCTCCAGAATGTTGCGCTGGATCACCGCGGGCAGGATCGTGCCGGAATAGCCTTGTCCGATCAGCGAGGTGAAGACCTGGTTCTGGGCGGCGAGCTCCGCCATATGCGCGATCGCCTCGGTCTCGCTGAGCGGCTTGCCGAGATCGAGCGGCGCGGCCTGCCGGATCGAGGCCGGCAGCGTCTCGGCCATCAGCGCGTCGACGCTCTTGGCACCGACCGTCTCGAGCATCGCGGTGACGTCGCGCGCGGAGGGGCCGATGTGGCGGCGAACGAAAGTGGCGGTGTCGCCGTTGGATTTGCGGTGCGCGGTCATCATGGGTCCTCGCTTTAGATGTCGTTGTCATGCCCCGCGAAGGCGGGGCATCCAGTAAACGCAGGCAGTAGTGATTGGGCCGATGGGCCGCGGCGTACTGGATCGTCCGCTTTCGCGGACGATGACAGGGAGTCCGTGGCGACGGCTCGGCTCATATCTTCACGCCGTATGGGCCTTGTACGCGGCTTCATCCATGAGGCCGCCGAGCTCGCCCTTGTCGGCAATCTTGATCTTGAAGAACCAGGCCTTGCCTTGCGCGTCCGAATTGACCAGCGCGGGCTCGCTCGCGAGCTCGGCGTTGGTCTCGAGCACTTCGCCGGTGACAGGCGCGTAGACGTCGGAAGCGGCCTTCACCGATTCCACGACGGCTGCGGCTTCCGCCTTCTTCAGCGCGCGGCCGACCTTGGGCAGCTCGACGAACACGACGTCGCCGAGCTGGGACTGCGCATAGTCGGTGATCCCGACGGTGGCGACATCGCCGTCGATGGCGAGCCATTCATGGTCGGAGGTGTACAGCGTCGTGGTCATTGTCTTGTCCTCAGCGTTTGTAGGTGTTCTTCACGAAGGGCATGGCGGCGACGGTGAGCGGCAGGCGTTGCCCGCGCACCTCGGCGAAGATTTGTGTGCCGAGCGCGCTCGCTGCGGTGGGCACATAGCCCATCGCAACCGGTGCATTCAGGCTCGGGCCAAAACCGCCCGACGTGACCTTTCCGATCGGCTCGCCCGCGCTCGCGTCCGCAAACAGCAGCGCGCCCTCGCGCACCGGCGCGCGGCCCTGGGCGAGCAGGCCGACGCGGCGTCGGGACGCGCCGTGATCGAAATGAGCGAGGATCTTTTCGGCGCCGGGGAAACCGCCGGCGCGGGCGCCGCCGCTGCGGCGGCTCTTCTGCACCGACCATTCCAGCGCGGCCTCGACCGGCGTGGTCTCGGTGTCGATGTCGTGGCCGTAAAGGCAGAGCCCGGCTTCCAGCCGCAGGCTGTCGCGAGCACCAAGGCCGATCGGCATCACGTCGGGATTGTCCAGCAGCGTCCTGGCGAGGCGCTCGGCGTCGGCGGCGGGCACCGAAATCTCAAAACCGTCTTCGCCGGTGTAGCCGGAGCGCGAGACGAAACAGGCGAGACCGGCAACTTTGTGCGGGCCGGCGTCCATGAACTTCATGGCTGATACCTCTGCACATAATTTCGCCAGCGCCGATTCCGCCTTCGGGCCCTGCAATGCGATCAGCGCGCGGTCGGCAAGCTGCTCGATGATGCAGTCGCCGGAGAGATTCGCGCGCAGATGCGCCTCGTCTTCTGCCTTGCAGGCGGCGTTGACGACCAGGAACAGGTGATCGCCGAAGTTGGCCACCATGAGATCGTCGAGAATTCCGCCATCTTCATTGGTGAACTGGGCGTAGCGCTGCCGGCCCGGTGCAATCGCGACGATGTCCTGCGGCACCAGCCGCTCGAGCGCGCGGGCGGCGTCCTCGACCTTGCCCGACTTCGGCCTGAGCGCGATCTGGCCCATATGGGAGACGTCGAACAGGCCGGCGGAGGAGCGGGTATGAAGGTGTTCCTTCAGCACGCCTGCGGGGTACTGCACGGGCATGTCATAGCCCGCGAACGGCACCATCTTGCCGCCGAGGGAGACGTGAAACCCGTGAAGGGGCGTTTTTTTCAGGGAATCTTGGTCGTCGCGCACTGGCATTACGGGGCCCTCGGCGGTTCCCCGGGGACGATTCCCCGGAAGCAACCAGTCGAAGCCCCATCTGTCGCTGTGCCTGAGAGTATTATCCCGTCGGCGGACGCAGTCCGGACCTAAGCCCGCCGGCGCCTCTTTCCAGATGTCGTCAAAGCCACGCGGTCCTTTTGCCTGAGAGTTTCCGGGGCGGTTGCTCCTTCGGCGCCGGCACCAATGCCGGTCTCTCCCGACGTGGCCGTACGATACAGATGGGTACAGACCACAGGCCGGCCAAGCCTGTCAACGCGGCGCGAGCGCCTTTCAACGGGATTGCGCTGATACGGCAACCCACTGATCACGTTGCACAGTTTCTGGACAGCGAAGCTGGCCTTGTCTAAAAGCGCTTTGGCCCGCAGATATCAGCCCAAATCACCGGTTTGGATGGCAGTAAAGCGGGTCCTAAAGCGCGATGAGAGTCATCGCGCTTTAGCTCTTTGTTTGAGCATGATCTTTCCGGAAAACCGCTTCACACTTTTCCGGATCATGCTCTGGCACACCCGATTGGATGAACATGAGCGGCGTCAACGAGATCAGGTCGACCTTTCTGAACTTCTTTGCCGAGAACGGCCACGAGATCGTGTCGTCCTCGCCATTGGTGCCGCGCAACGATCCGACGTTGATGTTCACCAATGCCGGCATGGTGCAGTTCAAGAACGTCTTCACCGGCGTCGAGAAGCGGCCCTATCAGCGCGCCACCACGTCGCAGAAATGCGTGCGCGCCGGCGGCAAGCACAACGACCTCGACAACGTCGGCTACACCGCGCGCCATCTCACCTTCTTCGAGATGCTCGGCAACTTCTCGTTCGGCGACTATTTCAAGGAGCGCGCGATCGAGCTGGCCTGGACGCTGATCACCCGGGATTTCGGGCTCAAGAAGGACAAGCTGCTCGTCACCGTCTACCACACCGACGACGAGGCGGCCTCTCTGTGGAAGAAGATCGCCGGCTTCTCCGACGACCGCATCATCCGCATTCCGACCTCCGATAATTTCTGGGCGATGGGCGACACCGGCCCGTGCGGCCCGTGCTCGGAGATTTTCATCGATCGCGGCGACCATATCTGGGGTGGCCCGCCGGGCTCGCCGGAGGAGGATGGCGACCGCTTCCTCGAATTCTGGAATCTCGTGTTCATGCAATACGAGCAGGTGACGAAGGAGGAGCGCGTGGATCTGCCGCGTCCCTCGATCGACACCGGCATGGGCCTGGAGCGCATGGCCTGCATCATGCAGGGCGTCGACAGCGTGTTCGAGACCGATCTGTTCCGTCATCTGATCGACGCGACGTCGTCGGCGCTCGGCAGCGGGCCGAACGAGCAGACGGTGGCCTCGTTCCGCGTCATCGCCGACCACTTACGTTCCTCCGCCTTCCTGGTCGCCGACGGTGTGCTGCCCTCGAACGAGGGCCGCGGCTATGTGCTGCGCCGGATCATGCGCCGCGCGATGCGCCATGCGCAGCTGCTCGGTGCGAAAGAGCCGCTGATGCATCGCCTGGTCTGGGCGCTGGTCCGTGAGATGGGCCAGGCCTATCCCGACCTGATGCGCGCGGAGAATCTGATCGAGGAGACGCTGCGGCTGGAAGAAACCCGCTTCCGCAAGACGCTGGTGCGCGGCCTGGCCATCCTCGACGAGAAGAGCGCGTCCTTGAAGAAGGGCGACATGTTCGACGGCGACGTCGCCTTCACGCTGTACGACACCTATGGCTTCCCGCTCGACCTGACGCAGGACGCGCTGAAGTCGCGCGGCATCGGCGTTGACCAGGCCTCGTTTACCGACGCGATGGAGCGACAGAAGGCCAAGGCGCGCGAGTCCTGGAAGGGGTCTGGCGAGGCCGCCTCCGAGGCGATCTGGTTCCCGCTGCGCGAGAAGCTCGGGGCGACCGAATTCCTGGGCTACGAGACCGAGAGCGCCGAAGGCGTGGTGACCGCGCTGGTGAAGGACGGCAAGGAAGCCACCAGCCTCAAGGCCGGCGAGCTAGGGGCGATCGTGCTGAACCAGACGCCGTTCTACGCCGAATCCGGCGGCCAGGTCGGCGACACCGGCGTGCTGCTGGGAGAGGGCGGCATCAAGTTCCGCGTCACCGATACCCAGAAGAAGCTCGGCGATTTCTTCGTTCACGTCGGCACCGTCGAGAGCGGCGAGCTGAAGCTCGGCACCGCGCTGCAGCTCGAGGTCGATCACGGCCGGCGCTCGTCGATCCGCGCCCATCACTCGGCGACGCATCTCATTCATGAGGCGCTGCGCCAGGTGCTCGGCGATCACATCGCCCAGCGCGGCTCGATGGTCGCGCCGGACCGGCTGCGCTTCGACTTCGTGCATCCGAAGCCGATCACGGCGGAAGAGCTTGCCCGCGTCGAGGACATCGCCAACGACGTGGTGCTGGAGAACGACGAGGTCACGACGCGCGTCATGGGCGTGGACGAGGCCCGCGAGGCCGGCGCGCGCGCGCTGTTCGGCGAGAAATACGGCGACGAGGTTCGCGTCGTTTCGATGGGGCGGACCGCGCGTGAGCGCGGCACCAATGCGCTCGGCTGGTCAGTCGAGCTCTGCGGCGGCACCCATGTGCGACGCACCGGCGATATCGGCCTGATCACGCTGACCGGCGAGAGCGCGGTCGCCTCGGGCGTGCGTCGCATCGAGGCGCTGACCGGCAATTACGCGCGCCGGCACGCCAACGAGACCATGGCGCTGGCGAAGACGGCAGCGAACGAGCTGCGCACCTCGATCGACGACGTTCCGGCGCGCATCACCGCGCTGATGGATGAGCGCAAGAAGCTCGAGCGCGAGCTCTCCGATGCCCGCAAGAAGCTGGCAATGGGGGGCGGCGCGTCCGCCGGCAGCAATGGCGCAGCGAGCGGCGTGCGCGAAGTCGGCGACGTCAAGCTGATGGCGCGCGCGGTCGAGGGCATCGAGATGAAGGATCTCAAGAGCCTTGCCGACGACGGCAAGAAGCAGATCGGCTCCGGCGTCGTCGCCATCGTCGGCGTCACCGAGGACGGCAAGGCCGGCATCGTGGTCGGCGTCACCGCCGACCTGACCGCGCGCTTCAACGCCGTGAATTTGGTGCGCGTTGCGTCCGAAGCGCTCGGCGGCAAGGGCGGCGGCGGCCGGCCCGACATGGCGCAGGCCGGTGGCCCCGACGGCGCCAAGGCCACCGAGGCGCTCGCGGCGATCGAAAAAGCCATTCTCGAACAAAAATCGGCGGGTGCGTAAACGCCGATGCGCCTCGTTCCGCGAGGAATTGGGCTTCGCGATCCCAACTTGCGGGATCGCCTCTACGAATTGCTCGAGCACGATCCCTTGGCCTATTCGGCCGGATCGCGCTTCATCCAGCTGATCATCGGCGTCATCGTGCTCGACGTGGTCGCGATGATCCTCGCTTCGGTGCCGGATCTGGACGCGCGGTTCGACACGCTGTTCAGCACGGTCGCAGTCCTGGCCGTGATCGTGTTCGCGCTGGAATATGCCGCGCGGATGTGGACCGTGGCCGGACATACCCAGCGCAAGGCGTCCGCGCTGTCCGACCGGCTCTCTTATGCCTTCTCCGCGCTCGGCATCATCGATCTCATGGCGTTCCTGCCCGCTGCGATCGTGCTCGCCACGGGCCGGCACGCGACGCTGGCCGGGCTCGGCGTGCTGCCGTTCTTCAAGCTGATACGGTACTCGCCGGCGATGCGCTCGCTGCTCGCCGCCGTGCATGCCGAGCGGCGCGCGCTGATCGGCTGCATCGTCATCCTGATCGGTGCGGTGCTGACGTTTGCCTCGCTGCTCTACGCTATCGAGCGCGACGTGCAGCCGGACAAGCTCGGCACCATCCCGCAGGCGATGTGGTGGGCGATCGTGACGCTCGGCACCGTCGGCTATGGCGACGTCGTGCCGGTGACGGCGCTCGGCAAGTTCATCTCCGTCTTCACCATCATCGCGGGCTTTGCCATGATCGCGCTGCCGGTCGCGATCATCTCCACCGCCTTTGCCGAGGAGGTGAAGCGGCGCGACTTCGTGGTGACGTGGGGCATGCTGGCGCGGGTGCCGCTGTTCTCGCATCTGTCGGCCTCGGAGATCGCCGACATCATGCGGCTGCTCCGCGCGCGCACCATCGAGCAGGGCGAGGTCCTGGTTCGCCGCGGCGATGCCGCCTCATCGATGTATTTCATCACCGCCGGTGAGGTCGAGATCGCGCTGCCGAGCCAGCAGGTGCGGCTCACCGACGGCACCTTCTTCGGCGAGATCGCGCTGCTGCACAAAACGAAACGCAGCGGCACGGTCACGGCGACGCGCAAGACCCGGCTGCTCGTGCTCGACGCCCAGGATTTTCATGCCCTGATCGAGCGCATGCCGACGCTGGCCGAGCACGTCCATACCACCGCCAAGGCGCGGCTCGCCGACACCGGCGATCTCGCGCCGGCCGAACTGGCGCAGGCCGAACCGGAAGAGGGCCCCGGCGCGTAGCCGTCACGCCCGGTCGAGGAAGGGCGCCACGACCTCGCGCGTCTCCTTGCTGGGCACCACAGGCACGATCTCGAAGGTCATGCCATTGCCCTGGCAGTTCAGCACCCATTCCTGCAGCAGGCGGGCGTCGTCGCATTCCATCAGCTGGAAGCAGCGGTCGAAATTGGGCTCGATCCAGCTGCCGAGATATTTGAGGCCATCAGGGAATTTGACGCCTTCATCGCGCACCCGGCGGTAGACCGGGATGGGGTCGCGATCCCTAAAGCGTTCGATCACCATGAAGAGCATCGGCCTCAGCCCTTCTTCAGGAAAACATAATCCGCCGAGTAGGGCGCGCTCTTGAAATCGCCGGCCTTGTCGCATGCGCCGTCGAGCTTGCCGCCATGGGTGTTGATGCGCTGGACGGTGGTGACAGGCGTCAGCACGCCGCTGCCGCGGCGGGAGGCGACGTCCAGCTTCAGCCAGGGGATATCGGCGGCCGTCGCACCCGGTGCGTTGCCGATCGCCTTGCCGACCACGGCGCTACCGTCGGCGTGCTCCCAGTTCGGCCCGGCATAGTGGCGGCCGATGGTCTTGCCCTCGGAGAGCAAGGTCGCGACCGGTTCGCGAAAGACCCAGGCAAGCTTGCCGTCGGCGGCCGCCTTGCACTCATAGACCTGCGCGCCCTCGGCGTGAACGCTGAGCACGACGGTCTCGCCCGGTGCGGCGATGGCGTCGGGCAGGGTCTCAGCGGCGGTGGCCGGCCCGATCAGGGCCGCGAGCAGCAGGGTGGGGGCAGCAAGCTTGATGAACATGGGGGTCTCCGCGAAAGCTCTCAAAAAAGAAACGGGCCGCGCTCAGAGACGCGGCCCGTGATGATGTCTGGCCCAGTCGGGCGAAATTGCGGACGGTGGCTTACGCCAACGCCTTCGTGAGGTTCTCGGCGACCTTGTCGAGGAAGCCGGTGGTCGAGAGCCAGCGCTGGTCGGCACCGACCAGCAGCGCGAGGTCCTTGGTCATGTAGCCTTCCTCGACGGTGTCGACGCAGACCTTCTCGAGCGTCGCGGCGAACTTGGCGAGCGCCGGGTTGTTGTCGAGCTTGGCGCGGTGCGACAGGCCACGGGTCCAGGCGAAGATCGACGCGATCGAGTTGGTCGAGGTCTCCTTGCCCTTCTGGTGCTCGCGGTAGTGGCGGGTCACCGTGCCGTGGGCGGCTTCGGCTTCCACCGTCTTGCCGTCGGGGGTGAGCAGCACCGAGGTCATCAGGCCGAGCGAGCCGTAGCCCTGCGCGACGGTGTCGGACTGCACGTCGCCGTCGTAGTTCTTACAGGCCCAGACATAGCCGCCGGACCATTTCAGTGCCGAGGCCACCATGTCGTCGATCAGGCGGTGCTCGTAGGTCAGGCCCTTGGCCTCGAATTCCTTCTTGAACTCGCGGTCGTAGATGTCCTGGAAGATGTCCTTGAAGCGGCCGTCATAGACCTTGAGGATGGTGTTCTTGGTCGACAGATAGACCGGGTAGTTGCGCAGCAGGCCGTAGTTCAGCGAGGCGCGGGCGAAGTCGATGATGGAATCGTCGAGATTGTACATCTCCATGGCGACGCCGGCGCCCGGGGCCTTGAACACTTCCCTCTCGATCACGGTGCCGTCCTCGCCGACGAACTTCATCGACAGGGTGCCCTTGCCCGGGAATTTGAAGTCGGTGGCGCGGTACTGGTCGCCATAGGCGTGGCGGCCGATGATGATCGGCTTGGTCCAGCCGGGAACGAGACGCGGCACGTTCTTGCAGATGATCGGCTCGCGGAAGATCACGCCGCCGAGGATGTTGCGGATGGTGCCGTTCGGCGACTTCCACATCTGCTTGAGGTTGAACTCCTTCACCCGGGCTTCGTCCGGAGTGATGGTGGCGCACTTGACGCCGACGCCGACCTTCTTGATGGCTTCGGCGGCGTCGATGGTGACCTGATCGTTGGTCTGGTCGCGGTATTCCATGCCCAGGTCGAAATACAGCAGCTCGACGTCAAGGAACGGGGTGATCAGCTTGTCCTTGATGTACTGCCAGATGATCCGGGTCATCTCGTCGCCATCGAGTTCGACGACGGGATTGGATACCTTGATTTTTGCCATGATCGGGGAAGCCTCTCGGGAATGGCGCCGCTGGCGCCAAATTGAATATCCGCCGCCTCATAGCACCGGACCGCGGCCGGCGAAAGCCAAGTGATTATGCACTTTTAGCTCATCCAGCCTCCGCAGATGGGGGGCGGGAAGCGGCCCCGCTCCGGGGACGGGGGTGAAGTTTCAGGCGAGATTCAAAAGTCGAATCCAACCCGTTATTTCCCTTGAGAATTTTGTCAGGACAGGCAAACGACAGGCGAACGGGCGGCCGGCCCAAGACTGGGCTGAGATCGGGCCAAGACCGGCTTTGAATCAATTCCTGAAGAGGGCCTTGCCAAGGCCTTGAGAACCAGTGTGAAAGCGAAACGAGATGTCGGGGACTGACAAGAGCAAAGCGGGCCTTTCCCTCGACGGTCCCATCGTGATCCTGGTCGAGCCGCAACTGGGTGAAAACATCGGCATGGCCGCGCGCGCCATGGGAAATTTTGCGCTCGGCGCCTTGCGCATCGTCAACCCCAGGGACGGCTGGCCCAACATCGCCGCCCAGCGGGCTGCTGCCGGCGCCGACCACATTCTGGAAAAGGTCGAATTGTTCGACACGGTCGGGCAGGCCGTCGCCGACCTCGACCTGCTGTTCGCCACCACCGCGCGCCCCCACGACCAGGCCAAGCCGGTGGTGGGTCCCGAGGCAGCTGCGGCCGAGATTTCGGATCACGTCGCGACCGGGGGCAAGGCCGGCATCCTGTTCGGCCGGGAGCGCTGGGGGCTGACCAACGAGGAGGTCGGGCTCTCCAACCGCATCATCACCTTCCCGGTCAATCCGGGCTTCGCTTCGCTCAACCTCGCCCAGGCCGTGCTGTTGGTCGGCTATGAATGGTTCAAGCGCGCCACCTCGGGCGAGTTGCCGCACGCGATGCCGGAGCGATCCGAGCGCGCCTCGCAGCACCAGATGCAGGCCTTCTTCGACAATCTCATCCGCGAGCTCGACCGGGTCGAATTCCTGCGCCCGGCCGAGAAACGCGACACCATGCTGGTCAACCTGCGCAACATTTTCAGCCGGATGGAGCCGACCAAGCAGGACATGCACACCTTGCACGGGGTGGTGATGGCGATCGCGGAGGGGCGCAAGGGCCCAGCCAAGGGCGGCGTGCTCGACGGCGAGCAGGCTACGCGCCTGCGCGCGCTGCTGGCCGAGCACGGGCAGGGCGGCGGCGTCTCCGACAGCGGCTCGACCGTGCGCGGCCTCGCCCGCCTGCTCCGCCGCAACCCGACCGACGCCGAGCGCCTGCTCTGGCAGGCGCTGACCCGCGACCGCCGCTTCGCAGGCCAGTTCAAGCGCCAGACCCCGGTCGGCCGCCACATCCCGGACTTCGTCTCGTTCCCGCACCGGATCGCGATCGAGCTGGTGAACCCGGGCGAGGGCGAGACGATCGCGGCGGATCGTGCGGGCCGGCGGACGTGGCTCGAGGCGCGGGACTATCGGGTGATGGATATTCGCGCGGCGGATGTGGAGCGCGACATCGAGGCGGAGCTGGTGAGGTTGCAGGGGATGATCGAGCAGAGCGCGTAGGTCTCGTGGGGTGGATAGCCAAAGGCGTAGTCCACCAACTTCGTCCTGCATTCGCTGAAGCATGGTGGATTACGCTTCGCCAATCCACCCTACGAACCAGTCGCTTGGCCAGCCTTCATTTGCCCGCCTGATCAAGGAACACGTAGAGCGCCGCGATCCGGCCATCCTCCACGATGATGACGTCCCATCCCGTGTAATCAGGCGCTTCGCCGCGGGGCCCCGATGTCCAGGCCAGCCGTCCGGCGTTGTGAAGCGCCTGCGGCTCGCCTGTCGGCGTGTAGACGAAGTGGGGATGCGTGGCGCGCAGATCGCCGGCGAATCTGTCGATCGCCTCGCGGCCGACGATGACGCCGGGCGGGACATACAGGGCGGCGTTCTCGGTCCAGAGTTCGTCGATGGCGGCGCGGCGGCACTTGGCGTTGCCTTCGCCGAAAACCTCCTGAAGGTTGCGGTGAAGCAGTTCGTGGATACGATCCGCCGATTCATTGGTCCGGGTCATAGGTTGTCTCCAATTTCCATGAGCTGTGTTGGGGGCGTGCTTCAGATCTGAGCCTGACCGCCGTCGACGAAGAGTTCGACGCCGTTGACGAAGCTGGCTTCGTCAGAGGCCAGGAACAGCACGGCTTTGGCGATCTCCGCGGGCTGGCCGACGCGGCCGGCCGGGATGAGCCCCGCGAGATATGTCTTGGTGCCTTCCGCCTGCTCGCCGCCGCCGAACAGATGGTTCAGCGCGGGCGTCTCGGTGACGCCGGGGCTGACTGCATTCACGCGGATGTGCCGATCCTTCAGGTCCAGGATCCAGTTGCGCGCGAAGTTGCGGACGGCTGCCTTGGTTGCCGAATAGACGCTGAAGGCCGGCGTGCCCGAGATGCTGGTGGTCGATGCGTTCAGGACGATGGAGGCACCATCCCGGAGCAAGGGCAGCGCCTTCTGGACGGTGAAGAGGACGCCCTTCACGTTGGTGTCGAACGTGCGCTGATAGTGCTCCTCGGTGATCGCGCCAAGCGGTGCGAATTCGCCGCCGCCGGCATTGGCGAAGATCGCGTCGATCTGCTGGTGCTTCTTCTGAACGGCGTCGTAGAGCCGGTCGATGTCGGCGAGGACAGCCATATCGCCTTGCACGCCAGTGACGCGGCCACCGATCGATTTCACCGCCGCGTCCAGCGCGTCCCGGCGGCGGCCGGTGATGAACACCGAGGCGCCCTCAGCCGCAAAAGCCTTGGCGGTCGCAAGGCCGATCCCGCTCGTGCCGCCGGTCACCACCACGACCTTGTTGTTGAACCTGTCCGTCATCGTCCGTCTCCTTTGGAAGCATGTGGCGAAAGCGCCGATGCCCGTCGTAGATGCCAATGGAACGATGATGCGGGTAGCCGGCAGATATGGTACACAGCGTTCTATGAGGAGAACGATGAAGGCCAATCTGAACGACTTTGCTTATTTTGCCGAGGTGGTGGGACATGGCGGCTTCGCCGCCGCCGGGCGGGCCCTGCGCGAGCCCAAGTCAAAGCTCAGCCGGCGGATTGCCGGGCTGGAGGAGCGTTTGGGCCTACGCCTGATCGAGCGATCGAGCCGGCGCTTTCGCGTCACCGAAGTAGGGCAAGCCTTCTACGAACGCTGCCGTGCGATCCTGACGGAGGCCGAGCAGGCCGAGGCACTGGTGACGCAAGCGCAGGCCGAGCCTCATGGCCGCATCCGGTTCAGCTGCCCGACCGGGATGGTCGCAGAGATGTCCGGGCTCGTGTCGAGCTTCCTGATCCGGTACCCCAAGGTGCGCCTGCAACTCGTCGCCATCGATCGGCCGGTCGACCTGATCGAAGAGCGGATCGACGTGGCCCTGCGCGTTCGCTCCGTCCTTGTGGGCGATGCTGCGCTCACCATGCGCTCGCTGGGGACGTCCACGCGCATTCTCGTCGCGAGCCCGCAATTGGCAAGCCGGCTGCGAACACTGGATGATTTGAGCGCGCTTCCGACGCTGGCGACATCAGACGAGGACATCATGGTCGAGTGGCATCTCGAGACGGATGACGGGCGGTCGCGTGTTCTCAAGCACGAACCGCGCATGGGGTGCGGCGATTTTGGCGCGGTGCGTGACGCGGCGGTTGCGGGGCTCGGTATTGCGCTGCTGCCCGATCACCTCTGCCGCGAGGCACTTGGGCAAGGCAAGCTCGTCCATGTGCTCTCGGAATGGCGCGGTCACCGCGGCATGGTGCATCTCGTCTTCACGACACGACGAGGCCTGCCGCGGGCCGTTCGCGCGCTGATTGATCATCTGGCGGCGGGGTTCTCGAAGACATTGGTTTAGCTTTGGAGGGTGGGCAAGGCGAAGCGTGCCCACCATTGCGTTCGATGAAGCCGAGCCAGAATTATTGGGCACGGCGCTGCGCGCCCTTATCTACACTACGAGACCGTCATCCGCGCCCGAGCTGCACGTCGCGGTCGACTGCAATCCATGTCGTCTTCGCAACGGCCAGCAATTTGCCCGCTTCATCGTGGAGCGCTGCCTCGGCCATGCGCTTGCGGCCGTCGCGGCCAACGGGCCAGGCTGTGATGACGCAGCGATCGCCGGGGCGCGGCCGGGCTTCGATCCGCGCTGACATCCGTCCCAGGAGGAGCGGTGTCTTGTCGTAGGTGCCGCTCTGCTGATTGCAATTGCAGGCGAAGCCGGTGGGGCAGTCGAGCGCCGACCAGAGGAATTCAGCGGCGACAAAGCCGTCCTCGGCGGCGAGGTTCGGATCCGGCGTCCAGGTCGCCGCGAGAACGGCGTTCTCTCGCCGGCGGCTGAGCGGCCCGGCGAAGATCCGCAAGCCGTCGCCTTGCGCGCGCGCGGGACCGCAGACGAAACAGTTCGGCAGCGGATGCTCGTGCGGCTCGAACAGCGCCAGCAATCCGGCTGCGCGCGCGTCCTGCAAGCTGGCCGTCTCGAGCTGGCCGACCTCGACACTCACCGCTCGTCCTGTCGCAACGACCTTGGCGCCATCACGAAGCTCCCACGTGCCGTCGGCGGCCGCGGCCGCATCGAGCGGCTTGTCCAGGGGAGGCGGTGCGCGCAGCATCACCTCCGCAGCCCCGGGAATGTGGCGGGCGAGCCGGCCGCAGACATAACCGCCGTTCCCGGAGTTCGGGGGACCGCAATAGCGCCTGTCGATGATGATCGCTGTCAATGCTTGTTCCCTCTCTCGCCGTCCCCGCGCACTCTATCGGATCTTGAGCACAATTCGCCCCTGAACCGCGCGATTGGCGACGGCGCGCATGGCGTCCGCAGCGTCCTCCAAAGGGAGGACGCTGTCGATGTGCGGGCGGATGCGTCCTTCGGCGAGCAATTGGACCAGCGTGTCGTTCATGCGCGCGGCCTCCGCGGAAAACCTCTCCGCCCATGCGCCGACGAAGACGCCGAGAATGGAATAGTTTCTCAGCAGCGGCAGGTTCATCGGTATGGAGGGAATCTTGCCGCTGGTGAAGCCGATCGGCATCAGCCGTCCGCCCCATTTCATCGACCGGGCCATCTGCTCGAAAATCGCGCCGCCGACATTGTCGAAGCCGATATCGATGCCTTCGCCTGACGTGATCGACTTGATTCGGTCGCGCAGGTCTTCACTGCGGTAGTTGACGACATCGCTCGCATCGTAACCGCGCACCAGGGCCGCCTTGTCATCGGAGCCCACGCCTGCGATGACGCGCAGGCCGAGATGGCGGCTGAGGTCGACGGCGGCAAGACCGACGCCGCCGGTTGCGCCTGTGATGAAAACGGTTTCGCCGGCTTGCGCCCGTGCCCGCTCGACCAGTGCGTACCAGGCCGTGCCGTAATTGTGCAGGACCGTCGCGGCAGTTTCGAACGCGACGCCATCCGGCAGGCGCACGCTTTTCGATTCCTTGGCAATCATCCGTTCGGCGTAGCCGCCGGTCCAGCTGCTGCACGCCACGCGATCGCCGGGTGCGAATGTCGTGACCTTGTCGCCGACCGCAACGACGACACCGGATGCTTCCGTGCCGGGCACGAAGGGCGTCGGCGGCCGCATCTGGTAGAGGCCCGAGACCATCAACTGGTCCATGAAACTCACAGATGCCGCGTGGACGTCGATGAGAATTTCGTCACTGGCCGGCTTCGGCTCGTCGATTTCATCGAGGCGCAAGTCCGCAGGGCCAGTGAACGAAGTGCACAGAACCGCTCTCATCGGGGCGCTCCGAAAAGACGCGGCAGCAGCATGGGAACGCGCCGGCGATAGTCCTGATAGGTCGCGCCGAACTCGGCGATCAGGTCGCGCTCCTCGAACTGAAGTGCGACCAGGATGTAGGCGGTGTTGGCGAGTGCAAACAGAAGGTGGCCCACGGTCATCTCGGGCGTGGCCCAGAACGCGAGCAGAAAGCCGAGCATGATGGGATGCCGCACGATTTTGTACAGCAGCGGCGTCCTGAAGGACTGACCTGGTATCTCGCTCCCGCGGAATGCGACGATGGCCTGGCGCAGACCGAACAGATCGAAATGATCGATCATATGGGTCGAGGCAAAAGCGATCAGCCAGCCGAGCCAATGGACGCCGATCAGCAGCCAGGCCGCGATGCCGCTGGCCTGCCAGACCGGTGTCGGGATCGGACGCCATTGCCAGAACAGCAGCAGCAGGATCAGGCTGGAGAGCAGCACATAGGTGCTGCGCTCGTAGGCCGCGGGGAGGAATTTAGCCATCCGTCGTTTGAAGGACGGGCGCGCCATGATGCTGTGCTGGATGGCAAACAGGCTCATCAGCAGCAGGTTGACGGCGATGGCCTCGCCCAAATTTGCGGGGCCGCCCAAGTCGATCGACTTATCGATCGACTTGGGCACGACATAATTGCCGACGAAACCGAGCGCGTAGAGGAATGAAGCGGTGAAGACGCCATAGCTCACGATGGCGTAGAGCAGGATTGCGAGGCGCGCGAACATGGTTTTTCCTGTTGTGCCTGATGCAGCGGTGCCGCATGCAGGGGCCTGAGCCGCTCGCTGGCGAGCGGGCTCGATCTGGCCCGACCGTTACCGCCGGACCGTCCCCTGCGCGTCCCCCGGGGCGGCCTGCCGGGGAAAGAGGACTTTCATGACGGCTTTCTCGCTGGGGACGTTCGGTTTCCCCGAGGTCCATGCCGACGGCCGGCCGATCAAATTGGCCCTACGCAAGGGCCTCGCGCTGCTGGTCTATCTCGCGGAGGCCAAAGGCGCTGTCGCGCGCGACGTCATGGCCACGCTGCTGTGGCCCGAGACTGACCGCGAGACGAGCCTCGCCCGATTGCGGCGCCTGCTCCATCGCATCGAGCTGACGCTCGGCGAGCCGGTGTTCGAGACCGACCGGACCAGCGTGCGATGGTCACCTGCGGTCGCGCTGAAGGTCGACGCGCATCTGTTCGAGAGCGCCTGCGATCGCGGCGGATTTGAAGAGGCCTGCCAGATCTATCGGGGAGACTTCCTCGCAGGCTTCTCGCCGGAGGACTGTCCCGAATTCGACGACTGGGCGTTCTTCCGCCGCGAGGCGCTGCGGGGACGGCTGATGCAGGCGCTGGAGCGCCTGGTGCAGGACAAGACTTCCGCCGGCGAGCATTTTGCGGCGAGTGCGTATGCGGGACGCCTGGCCGAGCTCGATCCGCTCAGCGAAGTCTACGGCCGTCATCTGATCCGCAGCCTGCTGCTGGCGGGTGACCGGAGCGCGGCAGAGCGGCACCATGCGGCGTTGACGCAGCGGCTCAAGGACGAGCTTGGCGTCGCGCCGGAGGCCGAGACCGAAGCGCTGATGAGTCCGGCGGCAGCGCATGCCGTTCCGGCGACTCGCTACGTGAAGGGCGCCGGCGTGCATCTGGCGTATCAGACCTACGGCAGCGGCCCGCTCGATATTCTGGTCATGCCCGGCTTCGTGTCGCATGTGGAGCGCGCCTGGGAGCATCCCGCGAGCCGAAGCTTTCTGGCGTCGTTGATGAAGCTCGGGCGGCTGATCGTGTTCGATCGCCGCGGCATCGGGCTGTCCGACCGGGTCGGATCGGCCCCTGGTATCGACGCCACCGCGGAGGATATCGGCACGGTGCTGCGGGCCGTGGATTCGCGCCGCGTCGTGCTGTTCGGCGCATCCGAGTGCGGGCCGGCCTGCATCAAATTTGCCGCCGACGAACCGCGCCGCGTGGCCGGGCTCATCCTGTTCGGTGCGCTGGCCAAGGGCTGCTGGTCAGAGAACTATCCGCACGCCTTGCGCGCCAGCCAGTATGATGCCTGGAGCAAGCAGCTCGTTGCGCAATGGGGCGGCCCGGCCGGGATCGAAGTCTTCGCACCGAGCCTTGCCGGTGATCCGCAGGCGCGCGCCTGGTGGGCCGGGCTGCTGCGTGCGGCCTCCAGTCCCGGCGGCATCTCGGCGGTGCTGAACGCGTTTCGCGACGCCGACGTGCGGCATCTTCTGGCGCAGATTGCCGTGCCGACATTGGTGCTGCACCGGCGGGGCGATCAGGCCGTGCGAATCGCGGCCGGCCGCGATATCGCGAGCCGAATCAAAGGTGCGGAATTCGTCGAGCTCGACGGCAGCGATCACTGGTTCTTTGCGGGGGACCAGGGGCCAGTGCTTGAGTCGATCAAGGGGTTTGTGAAACGGATCTTGTAGGGTGGGCGAAGCGGAGCGTGCCCACGATCTTGATCACCCAGGCTGAGATGGTGGGCACGGCGCTTTGCGCCTTTGCCCACCCTACGGGATCACGCCAAGATCACACCGCCTCCAACTGATCCGCCGCGCGCTTCTTCTTCGGCTTCGACTGGCCGAGCAGGGGGCCTGCCGTCAGCGCCGCGGTATCCGCCACGCCCGGGTCGCGCGAGATCATGGCAGCGACGATGGCGCCGTCGATCAAGAGCCCGAGCTGGTGCGCGAGGACCGCAGGCTCGCTCGAGCCGAGTTCGCCGGCGAGCTTCTCGATGTGGCCGAGCACGATCTTCTTGTGCTTCAGCGCGATGTTGCGGAACTGTTTTGCGTCCTTGTCGTGCTCGCCAACCGCGTTGATGAAGGGGCAGCCGTAGAAGCGCTCTTCGGCGAACCAGCTCTTCAGCGCCGGAAAGATGCGCGTCAGCTTGGCCTGCGCATCGCCGCCGCCTTCCTCCATGGCGCCGATGAACCATTCGCGCCACTGCTTGCCTTCGCTCTCCAGCACCGCGTTGACGAGATTGGTCTTGGAGCCGAACAATTTGTAGAGCGTGGTCTTCGCCGTGCCGGCTTCCTCGATGATCGCGTCGATGCCGGTGGCGTTGATGCCGTTCTTGCAGAACAGATGCGTCGCGGCGCTCAAGAGGCGCCCGCGCGCGGATTCGTCTTCACCGGCGGCGGCGTGGGGCGAGGTCTTCTTCGATGACGTCTTTGCCATGAGTCCAAACTTACCTGCAGCGATGCCGCATCAGCAAGCCGCATCTGTTCCGCGCTGAAAAGATTCGCAAGGGAAGGCGCATCTGCTTCGCCTTTGGGCAAGGGTGCGCTGATCAATCCGCAGGCAGGGTTCGCTAAGCGGCTCCAATGCTTCGCCTTTTGTTTTTGGCCGGCGCTGGCACGCTCCATGCAAGGAAACAGACCGTTCGGTATCCTGCCGATTTCCTCGGCTGCCAGGGAGAAAACTGATGACTGCCGTCGTTCAAAAGACCGTGCTGACGGGTTGCCTCGCGCCCATCGACAAGAATGGGCTCGAGCAGCTGATCGCCAATGGGAAGGCGAATCCGAAGGTCATCAAGACCTTGAAGTGCAAGACGGTTGCGGAAGGAAAGTTCCGCCACGCCAACTACATCCGCAACCTGCCGCCCTACATCGTCGACGAGCCGCCGGGCCTTCTGGGCGACGATACCGCGCCAAACCCGTCGGAAGCCTCGCTCGCCGCGCTCGGCTCCTGCCTCGCGGTCGGCCTCCACGCCAACGCCGTGCATCGCGGCTGGATCGTCAACAAGCTCGAGCTCGAGCTCGAGGGCGACCTCAACATCACCGCGGTCTGGGGCACCGGCGACATGTCGGACAAGCCGGTCGGCTTCACCGACGTCCGCGTCAAGGTCGACATGGAGTGCGAGGGCATCGCGCAGGACGAGATCAACGCGCTGGTCGCCCATGTGAAGAAATGGTCGCCGGTCGCCAACACGTTTACCCGCCCGGTCAATCTCGAGGTCGGCATCTAGCAGACAGCAATCAGGACAAGGTGCGGGAGACGATCATGGGGTCACTGGCTTTATCACGGGCCGAAGTTTTGGATCAGCCCGCACCGTCCATTGCCGGCGAGGTGGCGCGAATTGCACGCGAGCAGCTCGCGCCGCTCGCCGCCGGCATCGACGACGGCTCGGTCTATCCGGCGGAGGTGCTGCGCAAGTTCGGCGAGGTCGGCGCTTGGGGCAGTCACGTGCCCCATGAAGGACCCGCGGATCTGCGCTGCGCCATCCAGACGATGGCTGAGATCGGCGAGGTCTGCGGCGCCACGGCCTTCATGGCGTGGTGCCAGAACACGCTGGTCTGGTACGCCGCCAACTCGACCAACATGAAGCTTGCGAGGCGCTTCGGCGATGCCTTTTCGACCGGTCGCGTGCTCGGCGGCACCGGGCTGTCGAACCCGATGAAGAGCTTTTTCGGCATCGAGAAGCTGAAATTGAAGGGACGCAAGGTCGAGGGCGGCTACATCGTTCGCGGTGCGCTGCCCTGGGTCTCCAATCTCGGACCGGATCATTATTTCGGTACGATCTTCGAGCGTGAGGACGAGCCGGGGACTGTGATGTTCCTCGCCGATTGCTCGGACCCTGCGATCACGCTGACGCCATGCAAGCCGTTCCTCGCGATGGACGGCACCGGCACTTACGGCGTGCAGTTCCGTGACGTCTTCGTGCCGGATGAATTGATCCTCGCCGATCCCGCCGCGCCGTTCGTCAAGAAGATCCGGGCCGGCTTCATCCTTTTGCAGGCCGGCATGGCGCTCGGTGTGATCCGCGACTGCATCAACATCATGGACGAGGTCGATGGTTCGCTCGGTCACATCAACCGCTATCTGCCGCAGCAGCCGGTGCACTTTCGCGATCTCGCCGCCGAGCTCGAAAGCGAGACCATGGCGCTGGCGCGCGATCCCTACAATGAAGAGGAGACCTACTGGCGCAAGGTGATTGCGCTCCGGCTTCGCGCCGGCGAGGCCAGCGTCGCGGCGGCACATGCGGCGATGCTGCATTGTGGCGCGCGCGGCTATCTCAAAAGCCACCGCGCGCAGCGGCGCCTGCGCGAGGCCTATTTCGTCGCGATCGTCACGCCTGCCACCAAGCAGCTGCGCAAGATGCTTGCCGATTCCTGACTTTTGACGTGCCCACCCCGAAGACCCCCAACCTCAACGGAGAGGCTGCCATGACTGACGTCCTGATTACTGCCGTCGAACTTGCCGATCTCTTGAAGACTGAGCCGTGTGTCGTCATCGACACCCGAAATCCCGATGCCTACGCCGCCGGGCATCTCCCCAACGCCGTCAACGTGCACGAGATCTTCACGTTCCTCGCGACCTCGACGCCCGAGGGCATGGCCGAGCTGAAGACCAAATTCGCCGACGCCTTCGGCGGCGCCGGTCTCTCCGGCAAGGAAACGGCCGTGATCTACGAGCAGTCGATGAACTCAGGCTTCGGCCAGTCCTGCCGCGGCTACTATCTCCTCACCATGCTCGGCTATCCCAAGGTCAAGGTGCTGCATGGCGGCTTCGACGCGTGGTCTGCCGCGGGCTTCGCGGTGACGAAGGATGTGCCGGCGCCGGCCAAGGCCTCGTTCTCGATCGTGCCTGAAGCCGGCGAGATACTGATCGACGCCAAGACGATGTTAGGGGCCGTCGGCAAGCCCGGCATCGCCATCCTCGACGTGCGCGACGTCGACGAATGGATCGGCGACAGCTCGTCCCCGTACGGCAAGGATTTCTGCCCGCGCAAGGGCCGCATCCCCGGCGCGGTCTGGCTGGAATGGTACCGCATGATGAAGCCGACCGCCGAAGGCCCGCGCTTCAAGTCCAAGGACGAGATTTTGGCGGAATGCGCCACCGTCGGCATCTCGACGACCACGCCGGTCTATCTCTACTGCTTCAAGGGCGCGCGTGCGTCGAACACGTTCCTGGCGCTGAAGAACGCGGGCGTGAAGGACGTGCGGATGTATTTCGGCTCCTGGAACGAATGGTCGCGCGATCCCTCGCTGCCGATCGAGCAGGGGCTGCCGATTGTGTCGGAGGTGACGACCAAGGCGGCCTGAGCGCCTGCGATCACATGGCCCGCGGACGGGGCGAGATCCCCAGCGCCTTGATCCGCGAGGCCAGCGTGGTCGGCTTGATATCGAGCAGTTCGGCCGCGCCACCGGGGCCGAACACTTTCCCTGCGCAGGCCTCGAGCGCGGCCAGGATGTTGTCGCGCTCGTGGTCGCGCATTTCTGCTGACGTCATCACCGCCGGGCGCGCGTCGGCCTTTTGACGCGCCGCGCCGAGCGGAGCTTGCGCGCCTGAGGGATCCGGCAGGTCGATGCGCAGGCGGCCGTTCTGCGACAGGATCGCGGCGCGCTCGATCACGTTCTGCAACTCGCGGACATTGCCGGGCCAGTCGTAGCGGGTGAGCCTGCGCGCATCGCCTTCCGACAGGCGCAGGTTCGATTTCAGCGCCTTGCTCTCGCGCGTCAGAAAATGCTGGGCGAGCAGGGGAATGTCCTCGCGCCGTTCGCGCAAGGGCACGGTCTCGATCGGAAACACGTTGAGGCGGAAATAGAGATCCTCGCGAAAACGGCCGCGCTGGACCTCCTGCTTGAGGTCGCGGTTGGTTGCGGCGATGACGCGGACGTCGACCGCGCGGGTGCGCTCCTGGCCGACGCGCTCGAAATTGCCTTCCTGCAACACGCGCAGCAGCTTGCCCTGCAATTCCAGCGGGATCTCGCCGACTTCGTCGAGGAATAGCGTGCCGCCGTTGGCGAGCTCGAAGCGGCCGATGCGGTCGCGCGTAGCACCCGTGAAGGCGCCGCGGACATGGCCGAAGAACTCGCTCTCGAACAATTCGCGCGGGATCGCGGCGCAGTTGACGCGGATCAGCGGTCGGTCGCTGCGGGTGGAATCTTCGTGGATGGCGCGGGCGATCAGCTCCTTGCCGGTGCCGGATTCCCCGGTGATCATCACCGCCGCGGTGGTCGGCGCCACCAGCTTGACCTGGCGCAGCGTCTGCTGGACCGCCTCGCTTTGCCCGATGATACCGCGCGGATTGGTCTCGATGCGGATTTCTTCCTGGAGATAGGCGTTCTCCAGCTCGAGCCGTTCGCGCAGGCGGTCCACTTCAGTGAGCGCGGCGTGCAGCTTCTCGTCGGCGTCGCGCCGCTGGCTGACGTCGCGAAACACCACGACGGCGCCGACCACGACGCCGCGGTCGCGAATGGGCGTGGAGGTGTATTCGACCCAGGCGGGCGAGCCGTCCTTGCGCCAGAACACCTCGCCATCGACCTGGTGCACCGCGCCGTCGCGGAACGCCGCGTAAATCGGGCAGTCATGGTTGTGATAGTGCCGGCCATCGTGATGGGTGTGGTGCACGATGGGATGGATCTCCTTGCCGACCAGCTCTTCGGCGGTCCAGCCGAGCATCCGCTCGGCCGCGGGATTGACGAAGGTGGTCTTGCCCTCGGCATTGACGCCATAGATGCCTTCGCCGGCGGCGCGCAGGATCAGCTGGTTCTCGCGCTCGATGTCCTGGAACACGCGCTCGACGCGCTGCCAGGTCGAGATGCCGCTGCGCATGTGGTCCTCCGCGGCGGCATCGACATTGCGGCGGCGGCGGGCGTCGAGATCGGTGAGGGTGAGCTGGATCAGCGTGCGCCCGTCATGGGGCAGGATGCAGCCGGCATATTCGAGCCGGAGATTTTGCCCGGTGGCATGACGCGGGTTGAGTGCCGTGGTCCAGTAGGCGCCCTTGTGCAGCACGGCTTGGGTGAAGACGGTGAGCGCCGGGAGCTCGCCGGCGTGCAGCGTGCTGGCCCTGGTCTGTCGCAACAGCGCACGGTCGTAGCCGAGCAGGGTGCAGGCGGCGGGATTGGCGTCGATGATCTCGTCGCCATAGGGATCGACCAACAGCGTCGCCTCGACCGAGGACTCGAAGGCCGCGACGCGCGGATCGATGGTCGGGGCCACATCTTCGTGAGCGAGGATTGGCGTCGTTGCCATTACGAAATCTCGTTATTTAACTACGAAATCTCGTTTATCACGAGTTTTCGTAGCGGCCAAGTGTGACCGAAAATGCTGCGTCATCAAGGCACTGGCTCGCCCAAAAGGGGTGGCATGCTCCTTGCGTAATTCCTTCTGCAATGACGCGCAGGAGGTCCGATGTCCACGTTCGACAATCCGTTTGATCCCAACCGCAACCTCCGTGACGGCTGCGCCTGCGGCCAGCACCAATCAGCGGCGGAGCACGATCAGGCGACGCTCCGTTGCGAGCCGGTCGAGAGCGAGGAGAAACGTTATGAGGGCGTCGTCGCCTCCGCCGTTATGCGCGCGATGTTTCCGCAGGACGTGGCGCGGCGCGCCTTCCTGAAATCGGTCGGTGCGTCCACGGCGCTCGCCGCGCTCTCGCAGTTCTTCCCGCTCAAGACCGCGACGGAAGTGTTTGCGCAGACCGGCACGCCCGAGAAGAAGGACCTCAAGGTCGGCTTCATTCCGATCACCTGCGCCACGCCGATCATCATGGCGGCGCCGATGGGCTTCTATGCCAAGCACGGCCTCAACGTCGAAGTGGTCAAGACCGCCGGCTGGGCGGTCATCCGCGACAAGACCATCAACAAGGAATACGACGCCGCGCACATGCTGGCGCCGATGCCGATCGCGATCTCGCTGGGGCTCGGTGCCAACGCCATTCCCTTCGCGGTGCCTGCGATCGAGAACATCAACGGGCAGGGCATCGTGCTCGCGACCAAGCACAAGGACAAGCGCGACCCAAAGGACTGGAAAGGCCTGAAGTTCGCGATCCCCTTCGACTACTCCATGCACAATTATTTGCTGCGTTATTATCTCGCCGAGCACGGCATCGATCCCGATACCGACGTGCAGCTGCGCTCGGTGCCGCCGCCGGAAATGGTCGCGAACCTTCGCGCCGACAACATCGACGGCTTCCTTGCGCCGGACAACATCTGCCAGCGCGCGATCTATGACGGCGTCGGCTTCATGCATCTGCTGTCCAAGGAGATCTGGGACGGCCATCCCTGCTGTAGCTTTGCCGCCAGCAAGGAGTTCATCACGACCGCGCCGAACAGCTTTGCGGCGCTGACGCGCGCGATCGTCGATGCGACCGCCTATGCGTCTAAGGCCGAGAACCGCAAGCAGATCGCTGAGGCCATCGCGCCGGCCAACTACATCAACGCGCCTGTGACGGTGCTGGAGCAGGTCCTGACCGGCACCTACGCCGATGGCCTTGGCGGGGTGAAGACCGATGCCAAGCGCGTCGATTTCGATCCGTTCCCCTGGCAGTCGTTCGCGGTGTGGATGCTGACCCAGATGAAGCGCTGGGGCCAGATCAAGGGCGACGTCGACTACAAGGCGGTCGCCGAGCAGGTGTATTTGGCCACCGACACCAAGAAGCTGATGACCGAGATGGGGCTCTCGCCGCCGGCGACCGCCTACAAATCGTTCGCGGTGATGGGCAAGACGTTCGATCCGACCAAGCCCGACGATTACGTTGCGAGCTTCAAGATCAAGAAGGCGTCGTGATGTTCTCCGCTCTCGTGTCCCGGGCGCGGCGCAGCGCGAAGCGGTGCGACGCAGAACCGGGACCCATGCGGCCCGACTGGGTCCCGGCTCTGCGAAGCAGCACTACGTGCTGCATCGCGTCCGGGACACGTGCGGTGGGGCTCGCGCGATGAATTCCTCCCTCCGTCTCCGCGCCGGCCTCGTCTCGATCGCGCTGCTCGCGGCCTTCCTCGGCATCTGGCATCTCGCCACGCGCTCGACGGCACCGGTCGCGACGATGAGCCCGGAATACGCCAAGCTGATGGGGCTGACCGCGACGCAGGGCAAATCTGCGATGCCGGGTCCGCTCGATGTCGGCGCCAAGCTCTGGGAGCATCTGAAGCGGCCGTTCTATGACAACGGGCCCAACGACAAGGGGCTCGGCATCCAGCTCGGCTATTCCATCGCGCGCGTCGGCACCGGTTATCTGCTCGCCGTGCTGGTCGCGATCCCGCTCGGCTTTCTGATCGGCATGTCGCCGCTGCTGAGCAAGGCGCTCGATCCCTTCATCCAGGTGCTCAAACCGATCTCGCCGCTGGCCTGGATGCCGCTGGCGCTCTACACCATCAAGGATTCTTCGATCTCCGCGATTTTCGTCATCTTCATCTGCTCGATCTGGCCGATGCTGCTCAACACCGTCTTTGGCGTGGCCAGCGTCCGCAAGGAATGGATCAATGTCGCGCGCACGCTGGAGGTCGGCACGCTCAGGCGCGCCTTCACGGTGATCCTGCCGGCGGCGGCGCCGACGATTCTGACCGGCATGCGTATCTCGATCGGCATCGCCTGGCTCGTGATCGTCGCCGCCGAGATGCTCGTCGGCGGCACCGGCATCGGTTACTTCGTCTGGAACGAGTGGAACAACCTCTCGATCACAAATGTCATCATCGCGATCCTGCTGATCGGGATCGTCGGCATGCTGCTCGACCAGATCCTCGCGCGCTTCACGCGCATGGTCACGTTTCCGGAGTAGGGTGATGGGTTCAATAGTCATCACTCTCGTGTCCCGGGCGCACTGCAGCGCGCAGCGTTGCAGTGCTGAACCGGGACCCATGGCGGCAGCCTGGGTCCCGCATCTGCGGCGCGCCGCTGCGCGCTGCACCGCGTGCGGGACACGAGACCTGACATGACCGACAAATTCATCTCCATCGAAGGCATCGCGAAGCGCTACCCGGGCGCCAATGGCGCCACGACGGCGGTCTTCGAGAATTTGTGGCTCTCGATGGCCCGCGGCGAGTTCTGCTGCGTGATCGGCCATTCCGGCTGCGGCAAGACCACCGTGCTCAACATTCTCGCTGGTCTCGATGCGCCGAGCGAGGGTGCGGTGATCGTCGACGGGCAGGCGATCTCGGGCACCAGCCTCGACCGCGCCGTGATCTTCCAGAGCCATGCGTTGCTGCCGTGGCGCACCGTGCTCGGCAATGTCGCCTATGCCGTGAGCTCGAAATGGCGGAAGTGGGATCGCGCCAAGGTCAAGGCGCATGCGCAGACCTTTATTGATCTCGTCGGGCTCACCGGTTCAGAGCACAAGCGTCCCTCAGAGCTCTCGGGGGGCATGAAGCAGCGCGTCGGCATCGCGCGGGCGCTGTCGATCACACCGAAGATGATGCTGATGGACGAGCCGTTCTCGGCGCTGGACGCGCTGACGCGCGGCACGCTCCAGGACGAGGTGCGGCGCATTTGCCTCGAGACCGGGCAGACCGCGTTCATGATCACCCATGACGTCGACGAGGCGATCTATCTCGCCGACAAGATTTTTCTGATGACCAACGGTCCCGGCGCGGTGCTGGCCGAGGTCGTCGAAAACCCGCTGCCCAGGGATCGCGGCCGCACCGATCTGCACCGCCATCCGCTCTATTACGCGCTGCGCAATCACATCGTCGATTTCCTGGTAACGCGCAGCAAGACCTTTGCCGCCGAGAGGCCCGATCACGATCCGCGCAACGTGCCCGTGGTGCATATCGGCAAGCCCGGGCTGACGATCGCATCAAACGGCGAAGAGCAACGACAGACATGGATATCCGGGACCAATCCCGGACTGACTGCCTGATTTTGTAGACGCATGGTCTGCGGAAAACCGCTTCACACTTTTCCGGATCATGCTTTTGAAGGGAGACCCTGACATGAAACGCGAAGACCTCACCGAAAAGCTGCTCGACATCAAGCGCGAGAAGGGCTGGACCTGGAAATACATCTGCGAGCAGGTCGGCGGCTATGCGGAGGTGCTGATCGTCGGCGCGATCCTCGGCCAGATGAAACTGACGAAGCCGCAGGCCGCCAACGCGGGCGAGCTGTTCGGCCTGTCCAAGGCCGAGACCGCGATGCTCAACGAGGTTCCGATGCGCGGCACCGGCACGCCGATGCCGCCGACCGATCCCTTGATCTATCGTTTCTACGAGATGGTGATGGTGAACGGTCCGGCCTGGAAGGCCCTGATCGAAGAAGAATTCGGCGACGGCATCATGTCGGCGATCGACTTCGACATGGGGATCGAGCGCGTCGCCAACCCGAAGGGCGACCGCGTCAAGATCACCATGTCAGGCAAATTCCTGCCGTACAAATATTACGGCGCTAGCGGCAACGTGCCGGAATACGGTTTTAAGGAAGGCTGAGGCACTTTCGTCATTGCGAGCCACCGGTTCCGCGCGAAGCGCGGCCCGATGACAGGCTCCGCGAAGCAATCCATCTTGCCGCGAAAGGAAGTCTGGATTGCTTCGTCGCTACGCTCCTCGCAATGACGGCGAGAGGTGTCAGAGAATTGCGCCCGGCGCGTAGCCGGCCGCGACAGGGTTGGCCTTGGCCAGCGCGTCCACCTGCTCGGCGAAGTGATCGACCTGAGCGCCGGCATCGCCGGAATTGGCGCGGCCGTGATCGAGCACGCGCTGCAGCTCGGCTTCGCTGAGACCGAGACGCTGGTCGGCGGCGAGACGCTGGAGCAAGTCGTTCTGCACGATCTTGCCGGTGCGCAGGTCGCGAATGGCGGCGACCGCGTGCTCCTTGATCGCCTCGTGCGCACCTTCACGGCCGGCGCCCTTCTTCACCGCTTCCATCATCACCGTGGTGGTCAGCAGGAAGGGCAGATAACGGTTGAGCTCGGTCGCAACGACGGCGTCGAAAATTTCCATCTGGTCGAGCACCGAGAGCAGGGTCTCGAGCAGGCCGTCCATGGCGAGGAAAGTATCGGGCAGCATCACGCGGCGGACGACGGAGCAGGAGACGTCGCCTTCGTTCCACTGATCGCCGGCGAGGCCTGCGGCCATCGCGAGGTAGCCCTTCAGCACCACGTGCAGGCCGTTGATGCGCTCGCAGGAGCGGCTGTTCATCTTGTGCGGCATCGCGGAGGAGCCGACCTGGCCCTTGGCAAAGCCTTCGCTGGCGAGCTCATGGCCCGCCATCAGGCGCAACGTCTTGGCGAAGCTGCCCGGACCGCTGGCGAGATCGACGAGCACGCTGACTGCGCGGAAGTCGAGGCTGCGCGGATAGACCTGGCCGACGGCATCGAAGCTCTTGGGCAGGCCGAGATGGACGAGAATGCGCTGCTCGAGCGCGCGGGCCTTGCCGGCATCGCCGTTGAACAAGGTAATCTGGTCGAGCCGTGTGCCCACCGCGCCCTTCAGGCCGCGCGCGGGATAGGTGGCGAGCACGTTGACCAGGCTCTGATGCGCCAGCAGCATCTCTTCGCCGAACATGGCGATGCGCTTGCCGAGCGTCGTGACCTGCGCGGCCACGTTGTGCGTGCGCGCCGTGAACGGAATGTCGCGCAATTGCCTTGCGTGTTTCGCAAAGCGAATGAGTGCGGCGATGGTCTTGGTCTCGATCAGCTGCAGGCCGCGGTAGACCTGGAGCTGCTCCACGTTCTCGGTGAGGTCGCGGCTGGTCATGCCCTTGTGCAGGTGCTCGTGACCGGCGAGTTCGCAGAACTCCTCGATACGCGCCTTGACGTCGTGGCGGGTAATGCGCTCGCGGCGCATGATGGAGGCGAGGTTGACCTGGTCCTTCACCCGTTCGTAGCTTTCGATCACGCCGTCCGGCACGGCAATGCCGAGATCGCGCTGACCTTTCAGCACGGCGATCCAGTAGTCGCGTTCGAGGCGAACCTTGCCTTCGCCGCTCCAGATGGCGCGCATGGCGGGCGAGGCATAGCGTTCGGCGAGGACGTTTGAGATGTGATCTGGGGTGCTGTCTTGGGGCATGCCGCCCATTTGGCATTGCCCGGGGCTGGCTGCAAGCCCGAGCGGCGAACGGGGTTTACCTCGCCATTCGCCGCTCCCTGCCGGCTTATTTACCGGCCTTCACCTCGGCGGCCGCGACCGCGAGCAGCTCGCTCATCTTGGCCCGAATCGCCTGTTCGGTGACGGCGACGCTCTTGGCGGCGAAATCGCCCATGACTTTGCGCAGGACGTCGGCATCGCCGGCTTCCTCGAAATCGGCTGCGACGACCTCCTTGGCATAGGCCGCTGCCGCCTCGCCCGATATTCCGAGCTTTTCGGCCGCCCACAGGCCGAGCAGCCGGTTGCGGCGGGCTTCCGCCTTGAACTTCTGCTCCTCGTCGAGGGCGAACTTCTTCTCAAAGCCTTCCTCGCGCTTGTTGATTTCGCTCATGCCTCTTCCAATTCCTTGGCTGACTGGACCTGATCGCCCCTTGGCCGCCCTCGTTGCGAGGCACGCGGCGCATACCTAGATAGGGGGCAGGAATCGGCAAAACAACGAGCCGTTAAGCCGCAGGCAAGGTGGTATAAGTCAGCGTCGGATGGGCCGGATCGATTGTGCTGGGACAGCCAATCGGATAGGTTGCCTGAAGGCTTGGTTCCCGTTCTGTTTCCTCAGGTTTCCTTGGGTTATAGACGGGTTCCCAGCCGTTCACGGCAGCTCCGCTGCGGGTCGTAACCTGGTAATCGGAGCACACCAAATACATGGATTTCAACAAAACACGGTACATCCCCATGAGCCGTCGGCGTCGCATTTATGAAGGCAAGGCAAAGGTTCTGTATGAAGGTCCCGAGCCCGGTACCCTGATCCAGCACTTCAAGGACGACGCGACCGCGTTCAATGCGAAAAAGCATCAGGTGATCGAGGGCAAGGGTGTCCTCAACAACCGGATCTCGGAGTACCTGTTTCAGCACCTCAACGACATCGGGGTGCCGACCCACTTCATCCGCCGCCTCAACATGCGCGAACAGTTGATTCGCGAGGTCGAGATCGTGCCGCTGGAGGTGGTGGTGCGGAACGTCGCCGCCGGCTCCCTGTCGCAGCGCCTCGGCATCGAGGAGGGCACGCAGCTGCCCCGTTCGATCATCGAGTTCTACTACAAGAACGACCAGCTCAACGACCCCATGGTGTCGGAAGAGCACATCACTGCGTTCGGCTGGGCGACGCCCCAGGAGATCGACGACATCATGGCGCTTGCCATCCGCGTCAACGATTTCCTCACCGGCCTCTTCCTCGGCATCGGCATCCGCCTCGTCGACTTCAAGATGGAGTGCGGCCGGCTGTTCGAGAACGAGATGATGCGAATCATCGTTGCCGACGAGATCTCGCCGGACAGCTGCCGTCTGTGGGACATCAAGTCGAACGAGAAGCTCGACAAGGACCGCTTCCGCAGGGATCTCGGTGGGCTGCTCGAGGCCTATACCGAAGTCGCAAAGCGCCTCGGCATCCTCATGGAGAACGAGCGTCCGGCGGGCTCCGGCCCGGTGCTGGTGAAGAGCTAAGAGGGATTTGACGTGAAGGCACGTGTCACCGTTACCTTGAAGACCGGCATTCTCGATCCGCAGGGCAAGGCCATCGAAGGCGCGCTGAAGTCGCTCGGCGTCGATGGCGTCGCCAGCGTCCGCCAGGGCAAGGTGTTCGACATCGAGCTAGCCGGCGCCGACAAGGCCAAGGCGGAGGCGGCGTTGAAGGACGCCGCCGACAAGCTGCTCGCCAACACCGTGATCGAGAATTACGCCATCGAGATGAAGGCGTAAGGACACGCATTGGCGGCATTGTTCTCGCGGTGCCAAGGAGAGTTGCCGCCCACTCGCTCCTCGGATCTCAGATGACCGTTGAGCGGCTCGATGGCAGAGCGACGTCTTGGCTCGCGTCCGATCTTTGGCGTCCGTTCACCCCCGGTGGCACTGGCCCTGGATGGCCACGGCCCTTGCCGGGAGCCATGCGGCGCCTGATGAATTTGCCGGCCGATCCCGGCTGTCGGGATCACAGCTCTTGAGCGCAGGGCGGTCACAGGGGCTGACCGGGAGCGCCTTCGCGCGGGCGGCGAACCGGCCTTGCCGACGTTCGGCTTGTAACCCATCTCGTGACCGAACGACGTCGGCACGGGTCCGCGATCCGGGGCCGACACTTCTTTAAGAATCGGTAAGCGTTTCAAGTCCTGCCAGTCTTGTAACCGTAAATTCCGGGCATGTAGCGGTCCGGGACTGCCGAATTGCTGGTCCGACAGCCCAGTATCGTCCGATCGGCGCCTGGAGCTCAGGCGTACCGAATTCGAGCGAGGGCACAAAACTTGACGAAATCCGAGAGGAATTGCGCGAAAGGTCTTGCCCCGACTTTTGCGCGCCCGAGCGTGGGATCGCTGGACGTTTTCGTGCGCGCTACGAAAGCTGAACTGACTGCGCTTCGAGCCCGGTTGGTGGTCTTGCGAGACGCGATCAGCGGTTCCACGCTTCGGGGCTCTCCGGCGGGAAAACCGGAAGGGCTGCCGTTGGGCGGCCGTACGGCGGACGGTCCGGCGATCGGAGTCATTCTGACGCTCATGATCAATCAAATCGATGATCTGGTTCTCGTGATCGATGAGATCGCTGGAGTTCTCGCGACCGAGTCGATGCATGCGCAAACGTCCATCGAGCCCGGTCCCAGCAATATCTACCGGATCGGATCCGGCAATCGGGAGAAGCCAGCCGACCGCGCATCCACGGAGCCCGGGCGGACGACGCTTCCGCTCTGGCGGCTGCCTCAATTGGCCGTTCTGCTGTTCGAGCAGGCGGCGGTCCTGGAAGACACGCTCTCGGTTTTCCGCGAGGAAAATGCTCGCGCGGCCCCGCAGCGCGATGAGAGATCATCCTGACGTGTCGCTGCCGCCCAAAAGATGTCGGCCGGCCCAACGGATGCTCGTCCCGCTTCGTGCGGCAGAGGCGGTGCGGCGTGTGATACTGCGTACCGGATTTCGCTCCGGAAAGATCCCGAACGATCGCGACTGCCGCGGGGCCACATTGCCCCTCGAGATATTGGTCTTTGGCACCTGGGCGGCCGGAACGTTCGGCATCCTGTTGGTCGTCGGGCTCGGTTCATTGCCGCTGGAGCTTTGTGGAAGTCGCTGAACATGTCGGGAATCTTTTCGCTCGAGGCAAAGTTCGATCCCCTTCTGGTCGCATATCGTGTTGCGGCAGACCGTGTCATGCTTGGCATGTGTCTGTTTCTTACCGCCGTTTGCATCGCAATCTCTCCCATACACGACACCGGCCTGATTGCTGTTTCCGTCGCGGGCAGCACGTTTGCCACAGGACTGTTGCTGACGCGCCGGAGGCCCGGATCGCTCCTGACCCGGATCTTCATGGGGTGTGCGTTCATGGCCTACACGGCGCTGATCATCCACCAGACGAATGGATCGATCGAAGCGCACTTCACCGCATTCGGACTCATTGGCGTCCTGCTCTACTATCGGGACTGGCGGGTCATCCTGGCCGCGACGGTCTTCATCTATCTGCATCATCTCATTCTGGGCTACCTTCAGAGTATCGGCGTGTCCGTCTATGTCTTCGATCGCATCGCGTTCTGGACGAAGTTCTCCCAGCATGTCGCCTATTTTCTGCCGTTTGTCGTTCTGCTCGGATATCTCGCGATCAGCCTGCGGCGGGAGGCCTATGAGGCGCAGCGCGTCATGAGGCTGGCGAAAGTCGTCGCCGAAGGTGATTTCTCCGCCGAGCCGGAATTGGAGCTGCATGCGGAGATCGACAGGTCCGGCCTTCTCGAGTCCGTGGCTCGGATGCGCAACGTCATCTACAATCTGTTGCGCGACATGCCCGTCGCGGCGATGGTTGTCCGGCTCCAGGACCACACGGTGCTGGACGGCAACGATGCATGCCTGCGGATGTTCGGACTGGATGTCGCGAACCTGAAGGGCGCACGGCTGGATCAGCTGCCTGTCTGGGGGCAGGACGTCGATCTGTGGCCGATGATCGAGAGCCTCGCTGCGCGAGGCAGTACGACTTGCGAGATCTCCATGACGAATTGTGCCGGCGCGGCGCTTCGCGTCGGCCTGCATGGAATCCTGCATGCCAGCGAATGCGCGCCGCTCCTGATCCTGACCTTCGACGACGTGACGTTGCGGCGTCAGGCGGAGCAGCGCATGCACGAGCTGGCCTATTTTGACCAGCTCACGGGCATCAGCAACCGGGCCTCCTTGAACGAGGCGCTAGCCAATCAGTTTCGTCCAGGCGGTGAGCCGGCGGCGTTTGGGCTGCTGCTGATAGACCTCGATGATTTCAAGCCGGTCAACGACACGCATGGACACGAGGCCGGCGACGTTGTTCTCAAAGTCGTCGCGGGCCGCATGAAGCATGCCATCAAGGCCGCCGACATGGCCGCCCGGCTGGGCGGCGACGAGTTCGTGGTGCTCCTGCGCAACTGCCGCAGCCCGATGGCCGCGCGCCAGGTGGGCAAGCGTATTCTGGACGGAATCAAAAAGCCGATACGACTTGGCGGGCGGGCGACGTGCCATGTCGGCGCGACCATCGGCGTCGTCTGGTATGCCGCAGGGCGGATGCCGGAGACTGCAGAACAGGCGTTGGCCGCGGCGGACGAGGCACTCTATCGCGGCAAGCGGAACGGCAAGAACAGCGTGACCGTATGCGAGACGGAAATCCTCGTCGAGCCGGCCGCTTGAACGCGCACCGCAGCGTCACTGGATGTCGCGCTCCGCCGATTGGGAGGCGGCAACAGTTTCAAGGGGCGTGAATAGGCGAACCACTGTGCATTTGTAGATGGGTCATTCTTAAGCGACTTAATTTTTCCCGGCGCTGATCTCTGTACGGCGCCGATAACCATGGTTCTGGAGACAACGGGCGATGAAATTGGACAAACGTGCTTTTTTCGATGCTTCCGAGTCCGGTCGGGATCAGGAGAGGCGCATGCGCTTCATGCGCATCAATGAACAGACGGGGATCCTGCTGCGTGAGTTCTGGAAGACGGTCGAGCCGGCGCTGCCGGAGATGCTCGAAGGGTTCTATCGCCATGTCACGTCCGAGCCGCAACTCGCGCTTATGCTCGGTAACGACATTCCCCGGCTGAAATCGGCCCAGGGGAGCCATTGGGCGCGGCTTT
Source organism: Bradyrhizobium sp. GW821-FHT13H05 (assembly GCF_058804065.1). Classification (NCBI taxonomy): domain Bacteria; kingdom Pseudomonadati; phylum Pseudomonadota; class Alphaproteobacteria; order Hyphomicrobiales; family Nitrobacteraceae; genus Bradyrhizobium; species Bradyrhizobium sp. GW821-FHT13H05. The sequence continues at coordinate 501,392 of NZ_JBXAPO010000003.1, forward strand.
TCAACGGCCGCTTCGACGACAGCTACATGCAAGGTGTCCGCGCCATCGGCCTCGTTCACAACAAGATCGGCCTGGAGCCGCGCTGGTATATCGGCGGATACAATTATGTCCTGGGTCAACTCGCCGATCTGGCCGTCCGGTCCAATCGCTGGAATTCGGCTCGCCTCTCCGCGCTGCTCGGCGCGGTCAATACGGCCGTGATGCTCGACATGGATCTTGCGATCTCGGTCTACCAGGAAGCCATGCTGACCGAGCGGCAGCAGCGTCAGGACAGGTTGACGGCCGCCATTCGTAAATTCGACGAGCAGATGAGGGCCGCGCTCGGCGTCGTCAAGCTTGCGGTGGAAAATCTCCAGGCCACGGCGCACACCCTGGCTGCGAATGCGGGGAAGGCAACGGAACAATCGACGACGGTTGCCATGGCCTCGCGGGAGGCCTCGGCCAATGTGCAGACGGTTGCCGCGGCGACCGAGGAGCTCTCCTGCTCGATCTCGGAGATCAGCCGGCAGGTCGGGGAATCGACCCGAATAACACAACAGGCTGTCGCGCAGGCCAATCGCTCGAGCGTCACGATCCAGGGTCTTGCCGGGGCCGCCCAGAAGATCGGCGAGGTCGTCCAGCTGATCACCGATATCGCCGCGCAGACCAACCTTCTGGCGCTCAACGCGACGATCGAGGCAGCGCGCGCCGGCGAGGCAGGACGCGGGTTCGCGGTCGTTGCATCCGAGGTCAAGGAGCTTGCGAACCAGACGGCAACGGCAACCAAGGAGATCAGCCAGCAGATCAACGCCATTCAGGATGCCACCAACGAGTCGGTCGGTGCGATCCAGGAAATCGGTGCGACGATATCGGAGGTCAGCGAGATCGCGATGCGGATCGCGTCAGCTGTCGAGCAGCAGGGGCTGGCGACCAGGGAGATCGCCCGCAACGTGCAGGAGGCGGCAAACGGGACCGAAGACGTCTCGGTCAATATCGCCGGAATCAGCCACGTGTCGTCCGAGACCGGACAAAATGCGGCGGAAGTTCTGTCCGCGGCGGAGCAGCTCCTGCTCCAGTCCGAAACGTTGCGTACCCAGCTGGATGGCTTCTTCGACAGCATCAAGTCATAGCAGCACTGGCGGCCCCCGGAGCTGCGAAGATGCTCTTCAGGCGCCCGCCGCATCGTGTTGCGGCGGGACGCCTGGATGCCGATTCCGCAGGGCATCCTTCGGTGTTCCGGACCGGGCTCACAGCCATCCGACGCGACGAAAGCGCCAATAGAGCGCGCCGCACGCCGTCAGCATCACGCCGAGCAGTAGGTAATAGCCGTACTCCCACTCCAGCTCCGGCATGTGCTTGAAGTTCATGCCGTAGATGCCGGCAAGCGCGGTCGGGATCGCGATGATCGCAAGCCAGGAGGCGAGCTTCTTGGAGACCGCTGTCTCCTGCGCCTGTCCGACCAGCAGGCTCGCTTCGAACGCGAAGGCCAGCACCTCGCGCATGGAATCGATCCGCTCCTGGATGTTCCTGACGTGGTCGGTGACGTCGCGGAACAGCGGCTGCATGGTCGCGCGTACCATCGCAAGCTCGTCATGCTCGAGCCGGCGGCAGACCTCCACCAGCGGGCCGATCGCGGTCCTGAGCCGCAGCAGGTCACGGCGCAGCATGTAGAGACGCTCGATCTGCGCCTTGCTGATCGGCTGCGAGAGCACGTCGTCCTCGATGCCCTCGACCTCTTCGTGAATGCTCTCGAGCACGGGCGAGTAATTGTCGACGATGAAATCGAGGATGGCGTAGAGGATGTAGTCCTCGCCGCGCGCCAGCGCCCGCGGGCAGCTTTCGCAGCGTTCGCGCACCGGCGTGTAGGAGGTCGAGGCGCCGTGGCGGACCGAGACCAGGTAGCCTTCGCCGACGAAGATGTGGGTCTCGCCGAAGGCGATCCGTCCCTCGATCAGCTGCGCGGTCCGCGCCACGATGAACAGGGCCTCGCCATATTGCTCGATCTTCGGCCGTTGATGGGCGTTGTTGGCGTCCTCGATGGCGAGGTCGTGCAGGTCGAACTGCTTCTGCACGGCGCTGAGCAGCGCCATGTCGGGCTCGTGCAGGCCGATCCACACCACATGGCCGGGCTTGGCCCGCCAGCTCGAGGCCTCGCTGATGGCGATATTGGCGACGCGCCGGCCGTCGACATAGGCGCCGGCAGCGACGACACCCTCGGTGGAGACGGGCTCGGAGGGGGATGCGGGCAGCGACGGGACGTTCATGGCTTCAATCCCGGGTCAAATCGCGCGGCCAGACGTCTTGGCCATGGCCTGTGCACAAGGCGGTTCGGCAAGGCTAGCACTGGTAAAATCCTCGTCAAATGGCTATGTCTCCTGACGAATTGGCCCTTTGGCCAGCCCGATTCCCGTCACCACCGGAACCCGAACCATGAAAGCCGCCATCCTCGTCTTTCCCGGAATCAACCGCGAGCGCGACATGGCGCGCGCGTTGAGGCTGATCTCCGGCAGCGAGCCTGCGATGGTCTGGCACGCCGAGACGTCGCTGCCGGCAGGCACCGATCTCGTGGTGGTGCCCGGTGGTTTCTCCTATGGCGATTATTTGCGCTGTGGCGCAATCGCGGCGCGCGCGCCGGTGATGGATGCGGTGCGCGATTATGCGGCCAAGGGCGGCCTCGTGCTCGGCGTCTGTAACGGTTTCCAGATCCTCTGCGAGTCCGGCCTCTTGCCGGGCGTGCTGATGCGCAATGCGCGGCTGAAATTCATCTGCCGCGACGTGCATCTGCGCGTCGAGCGCTCCGACACGCCGTTCACCCGCGGCTACAATGCCGGCCAGGTGATCCGCGTGCCGGTGGCCCATGGCGAGGGCAATTACGAGGCGGATGAGGAGACCATCAAGCGCATCGAGGGCGAGGGGCGGGTGCTCTATCGGTACTGCTCGGCCGACGGCGCGGTCGACGAGAGCCACAACATCAACGGCGCGGCGCACTCCATCGCCGGCCTCGTCAACGACAGGGGCAACGTGCTCGGCATGATGCCGCATCCGGAAAACCACGTCGAAGACATCATGGGCTGCACCGACGGTCGCGGCCTGTTTGCCGGTCTCGTCCAGCATCTGGAAAAGGCCGCGTGATTTCATTCGTTTTGAAGCGTTCTCTCGCCGCGTTCGCAGCGCTGTTGTTTGCGACAGTCGCATTCGCCCAGGATTTTCCCAAGCGTCCTGTGACCATGATCGTGCCATTCGCGGCCGGCGGCACCTCCGACGTGATCGCGCGCACGGTCGCCGAGCAGATGGGCATCGCGCTTGGCCAGACCATCGTGATCGAGAACGTCGCCGGCGCCGGCGGCTCGACCGCGCTGGCGCGCGCCTCCCGCGCCGAGCCTGACGGCTACACCATCGCGATCGGCAATGCCGGCACCAATGCTGCGACCTACACGATCTATCCGAAGCTGCCGTTCACGCCCGACTCCTTCGTGCCGATCGCGATGGTGGCGAAGACGTTCGGCATCATCGCGCTGCGCAAGGATTTTCCGGCGAAGGACCTCAAGGAGTTCATCGCCTACGCCAAGGCCAATCCGGGCAAGATCAATCTCGGCCATGCCGGCGTCGGCTCGTCGAACTATTTGATCTGCAAGAGCTTCGTCACGGCGGCCGGGATCGATGCGACGCTGATCGGCTATCGCGGCGCCGCGCCTGCGCTGACCGACGCGATCGGCGGCCAGATCGACGGCGTCTGCGATGCCGCCGCCTCGGTCTCGCAGTCGATCAACGAGAAGCTGGTGCGGGGGCTCGTGGTCGGCTCGACCGTGCGGCTCGCGACGGCCCCCGACCTGCCGACGTCAACCGAGGCGGGCCTTCCTGAATTCGAGGCGCAGGGCTGGAATGGGCTGTTCGCGCCCAAGGGCACGCCGCCGGCAATTATCGCCAAGCTGAATGCCGCCGCGCGTACTGCGGTCGAGACCGACGCGGTGAAGAAGCGTTTCGCCGAGCTTTCGACCGTTGCGCCCGACGACAATGAGCACACGCCGGAGCTGCTCCAGCAGCTCGTGACGCGCGACGTCGAGAAATACCGGAAGATGCTCGCGGACGACGCCAAGCCGTAGCCGGCTTTACGCAGCTGAAGGAATCCGGGCGATAACCTTGATCTCGAAGTCGAACCCCGCAAGCCAATTTACGCCGACAGCCGTCCAGTTCGGATAAGGCGCGCCGCCGATCTCTGCGCTGCGGACAGCCATCACCATCTCGATCTGCTTCGCGGGATCGGTGTGAAACGTGGTGACGTCTACCACATCGTCGAGCGTGCAGCCGGCGGCTGCGAGCACGGCCCGCAAATTGGCAAACGCCCGCCGGACCTGGTCCTCGAAGACTGGCTCGGGTGAGCCGTCTTCACGACTGCCGACCTGCCCCGAGACGAAGAGCAGGTCGCCGGACCGGATCGCCGGTGAATACCGATGCGCGTTGTAAAGGGCATGACGGTTAGCAGGGAAGATGGCCTCGCGCTGGGTCATGTTTTGAGCCTTTCGGAAGAATGGCAGCGTCGCGAGTTGCCTTGCGGCGCTAGCTGTGCTGTTCATATACGGTTCGTATGTGAGTATATCGATCACATACGAGGCGTATGTCAATCGAAAAATGGAGTGGGCATGGTCGAGGGAAAGCGCGCCGCAGCCATGGCGGAAAATCGGGCCAAGCTCATCCGCGCCGCGCGCAAGGCGTTCGCCACGCAAGGTTATGCAGACGCCTCGATGGATGAACTGACGGCCTCGGTCGGGCTGACGCGGGGGGCGCTCTATCACAATTTCGAAGACAAGAAGGGCCTGCTCTGGGCCGTCGTCGAACAGATCGACGGCGAAATGGCACAGCGGCTCCGCGTGGTCCGCGAGCAGGCGCCCAACTTGTGGCAAGGCCTGCTCGCGGAGGGCAGTGCCTATATCGAAATGGCGCTCGAACCAGAGATTCAGCGCATCATGCTGCTGGACGGGCCTGCCGTACTCGGCGATCCATCCAAGTGGCCGGGCGAGAATGCCTGCCTTGACATCACGATGCGAACGATCGTGTCGCTGATCGAAGAAGAGGTCGTGAAGCCGGTTGATGTCGAAGCGGCTGGACGACTGCTGAACGGCGCGGCGCTCAGCGCCGCACTATGGGTCGCCGCGGCCGACGATCCGAAAGACGTACTGAACAAGGCCGTTGACGCGTTTCGAAAATTGGCGAGCGGATTGCTCCGCAAGCCGGCTTGACCGCGCGTGGGCGCAATGCGTCGACGACCCGCTAGCGCCACTTCAGCCGCTTCGCCGGCACCGTCATGGCCGCAACGCCGGCCATCACCAGCACCAGCCCCAGCGCCAGGTTCGACGGCACGGTCTCCCCGAGCAGCAGCACGGAGAGGCCGACGCCGATCGGAATGCGCAAATAGCCTTGCGCGTTCGTGGTCAGCGTGCCGAGCCGGCCGAGGCAGACGTAGAACAGCATCAATCCCAATGCGCTCGAGACGATGCCCATGACGATGGTGGCGATGATCGCCGTCGGTGTCGGGTGCAGCGTCCAGGACTGGTCGATGATCAGGGACGGCGGCAGCAGGATGAGGCCGCCGAACAGCAGCGAGCCGGCCGCCACCACCATAGGATCGTACTCGGACAGCCTGAGGCCGAAGATCGTCGCGCAGGCGAAGGAGATGGTGGCGAGCAGGATCGCGATCTCCGAGACGATCTGGCCGCCGAAGCCGTGGAGAGCATCGAGCCCTACGATGACCACGGTACCGGCGAGTCCCAAAATCGCGCCGGCGAGCTTCAACAGCGTCGCCGGCTCGTGCCGGGTGATCAGCGAGGTGATCAGGAAGGCGAAGATCGGCGTCGTCGAGGCCAGCACCACCGTGTTCGACGCCGGCACATATTGCTGCGACCAGGTGATGACCAGGAACGGGAAGGTCGAGTTGATCAATTGCTGGGTCGCGAACAGCTTCCAGGCCTTCAAATCGGTCGGGAGCTTGATGCCGCGCATCGAGAGGATCGCGAACAGGAAGGCAGCCGCAATCAGCGAGCGCGCCGAGATGAAGGTGATGGGCGGGATCGTATCCAGCGCGAGTTTTGGCAGCGGATAGGTCGAACTCCAGCAGCAGGCGAGCGCGAACAGCAGCGCGTAGTCGCGCCAGCTGCGCGCCCCGGTGGCGGGCATGGACGGCAATGGCGATGGCGCGGAGGCCGCTGCGCGACCCCTCGGCGATGTGCTCTGCGGCACCTTGTTCTGCTCCCCGGCGCGAACGCGCTTGCCGCAACTGTGGGCGAGGGGGCGCGAAAAGGGAAGGCGTCGAGCTATGCGTCTGGCTGAGGGAGCGGCTTCCGCTTGGCGCGCTTGATCGTCCCGGAGAACGTGAAAAGAAGACGCTCGCCGGAGGTCATCTGCCCGCGCAGGAAGATCAGCGAGCCGCCGGCGCGCGTGACCTCGCCGGTGCATTCGATCATCTCGCCCTCGTGTCCGGCATCCAGGAACTCGCAGCCGAAATTGACCGTCACGCCGCGGCCGTTCAGCGCGTGGCGGCCGATCGCGAACAGGCAATAGTCGGCGAAGGCCATGAAGCAGCCGCCGTGGACGTTGCCGGAGCCGTTCAGATGCTTCTTTTCCACCCGGAAGGCGCAGCGGACGCTGCCATCGGCCTCCAGGCGGTGCCAGAAGGGGCCGATATGGTTCTCAAAGCTGTCGCGGATCCAGGTCTGCCAGCCCGCAAATTCGCCCTCGGTCGCGACATGAAGCTCGGGGCGGGGGGAAGGGGCCGTTTTGGTCAATTCGTGCAAGGAAATGGGCCTTCAATTGCGGGTCTTTTGCCCTTAAATCCGATCCGTCAGCGCGGTGCAATTCCCGTTCCTGCGCCGACCTGCCGCAAAACGTGGGACAGCGGGAAAATGCGCCATAAAGGGCTTTTCCAAGCCCCCCGATGTTCCTAAGAACGGCCAACCGACGCCGAAAGCCCCTGAAGCCATGAAGAACGAACCCAAGATCACCCCGGAACTGGTCGCCGCCCACGGGCTCAAGCCCGACGAGTATGAGCGCATCCTGAAGCTGATCGGGCGGGAGCCGACCTTCACCGAGCTCGGCATCTTCTCGGCGATGTGGAACGAGCACTGCTCGTACAAATCCTCGCGCATCCATCTGCGCGGCCTGCCGACCAAGGCACCCTGGGTGATCCAGGGCCCCGGCGAGAACGCCGGCGTGATCGATATCGGCGACGGCCAGGCCGTGGTCTTCAAGATGGAGAGCCACAACCACCCGAGCTATATCGAGCCCTATCAGGGCGCGACCACCGGCGTCGGCGGCATTTTGCGCGACGTCTTCACCATGGGCGCGCGGCCCATCGCCTGCCTCAATGCGCTGAGCTTCGGCGCGCCTGAGCATGCCAAGACGCGGCATCTCGTCTCCGGCGTGGTGGCCGGTGTCGGCGGCTACGGCAATTCCTTCGGCGTGCCGACGGTCGGTGGCCAGGTGCGCTTCCACACCCGTTATGACGGCAACATTCTCGTCAATGCGATGGCCGTGGGCCTCGCCGATGCCGACAAGATCTTCTATGCGGCCGCCTCCGGCGTGAACATGCCGATCGTCTATCTGGGCTCGAAGACCGGCCGTGACGGCATCCACGGCGCCTCGATGGCCTCGGCCGAGTTCGACGACAAGTCCGAGGAGAAGCGCCCGACCGTGCAGGTTGGCGATCCCTTCGCCGAAAAACTGCTGCTGGAAGCCTGTCTCGAGATCATGGAAGCCGATTGCGTGATCGCGATCCAGGACATGGGCGCGGCAGGGCTGACCTGCTCGGCGGTCGAGATGGGTGCCAAGGGCGACCTCGGCGTCGATCTCGATCTCGATGCGGTGCCGACCCGCGAGACCGGCATGAGCGCCTACGAGATGATGCTCTCGGAGAGCCAGGAGCGCATGCTCATGGTGCTCAAGCCCGAGAAGGAAAAGGAAGCCGAGGCCATCTTCAAGAAGTGGGGCCTCGACTTCGCCGTGGTCGGCTACACCACACCGAGCAAGCGTTTCGTGGTCAAGCATGGCGGCGACGTCATGGCCGATCTGCCGATCAAGGAGCTCGGCGACGAGGCGCCGCTCTACGACCGTCCGCATGTGCCTTCCGCCGCGCTGCCTGTCGTGCACGCCCGCGAGGTGCCGGCACCGATGGGCGTAGGGAGCGCGCTGGAGAAGCTGATCGGCACGCCCGACATGTGCAGCAAGCGCTGGGTCTGGGAGCAGTACGACCACGTCATTCTCGGCAACACCATGCAGCGTCCCGGCGGCGATGCCGCCGTGGTGCGCGTGCAGGACGGCCCCAAGGGTCTCGCGCTGACCGTTGACGTTACGCCGCGCTATTGCGAAGCCGACCCCTATCAGGGCGGCATGCAGGCGGTGGCGGAAGCCTGGCGCAATATCACCGCGGTCGGCGGCAAGCCGCTCGCGATCACCGACAATCTCAATTTCGGCAATCCTGAGCGGCCCGAGATCATGGGCCAGTTCGTCGGCTGCCTCAAGGGCATCTCGGAAGCCTGCCGCACGCTCGACTTCCCGGTCGTCTCCGGCAACGTCTCGCTCTACAACGAGACCAACGGCCGCGCGATCCTCCCGACACCCTCAATCGGCGGCGTCGGCCTGCTCGACGATTTCACCAAGTCCGCCTCACTCGCCTTCAAGGCCGAGGGCGAGGCGATCCTGCTGATCGGCGACACCCATGGCTGGCTCGGCCAGTCGGTTTACCTGCGCGACATCTGCGGTCGTGAGGAGGGCGCGCCGCCGCCGGTCGATCTCGCTGCCGAGAAGCGCAATGGCGACTGCGTGCGCGGCATGATCCATGCGGGCACCGCGACCGCCGTACACGACCTCTCCGATGGTGGGCTGCTGATTGCGCTTGCCGAGATGGCGATGGCGAGCGGCATCGGCGCAAAGCTGCTGGCAGCGCCGACCGCGCTGGTGCCGCAGGCCTATTGGTTCGGCGAGGACCAGGCGCGCTATCTCGTCACCGTGCCGGAGGCAGAGGCAGGTCTCGTGCTCGCCAAGATGCGCGGCTGCGAGGTGCCCTGCGTGCGGATCGGCACCACCGGCGGCGATGCGATTGCGATCGCCGGCGAGGCACCGGTCGCGATCGATGCGCTACGCAAATCGTTCGAGCGCTGGCTGCCGGAGTATATGGGCAAGGCGGCGTAAGGCGCTTCAACAAGCTCCGTCATTACGAGCGCAGCGAAGCAATCCAGAATCTCACCGTTGAGGCAGTCTGGATTGCTTCGTCGCAAGGGCTCCTCGCAATGACGCACGGAGAGACCTTGGCCTCACAACACGTGCGACGCGCCCGGAATCTTCCGTAACACCGCCGTCAGTCCCCAGCTCAGCATCACCGTGAGCACGAAGCCGATCGCGGCCTTCATGATCGCCGGCCACCCGTAGTCGTACAGCGCGTACTGGATCCACAGCGCGATCGGGTAGTGCACCAGGAACATGCCGTAGGCGTCGGCCTGCATGCGGTCGAGCAGGTTCGGGCCCGGCGACTTCTGGTGCAGGAAGAACGCGAGGATCGCGAGCAGGATCGAGGCCGAGAACAGCACGAAGAACGTGCCGTAGATCGCCTGGTACCAGTGCGGCTGCGGGTCGGGGTTGCCCAGGATTTCGCGCTTGGTGTAGATCATGACCCACATCAGGCAATAGGGGATCAGCGTGACGATCACCCAAATCCAGCGGCTCTTCGGCAGTTGGCCGTCGGCGCTGAGGATGCCGCGATCGAAATTCGCCGCACCGACGCTGACGCCGATGAAGAAATAGGCGAAGTAGAGCAGGATGCGGCTCGCCTGCACCGAGAACGGCCCGAACTCGAACCACCGGCTGCCGCCGAAATAGAGCAACGCCGGCACATAGACGATGATGCTGACGGCGGCGAGCAGCAGCCAGAATACGGCCGGCTGATCAAAGCCGCGCAGCGAGATGCGGTTGACCGGATCGACCAGATGCGCCGAGACCCGGTAGAGCAGGCTCGCGGTCAGGTCGAACGCGAGCAGCACCCACACGAACCAGATCGGACCGCTCGGCCACGGGCCTGATGTGATCGTCTTCCACCAGAACGAAGCGAAGGTCAGCTCGGGATCGTGCCGCAGCGCGATCGCGTAATAGGCGAGCGGAATGACGGTGAAGGCCGCGATCGCAAATGGCAGCCCGAGCCGCAGCAGGCGGTCGCGCAGGAAAACCTTTGGCGCCTTGCGCGCGATGCCGGACCACGTGAACAGTCCCGACAGGAAGAAGAACATCGCCATGAAGAAGCTGTCGGTCGCCAGCACCACGATGTCGAAACCGATCCAGGACGCGGGGTCGGTGTGACCGAAATAGGTGTAGGGAATGACGGCGTGATGCAGCAGCACCACCAGCGTCAGGAAGGTGCGGGCGCGATCGAGCGACAGATTGCGCGCCTTGGCCTTCGGCGCGGCGTGCGCCTCTGCGCCGATTGCCGCGGAATGTGACATCGTGATCATCGTCGCCCCGGTTGCGCTCCTGTCCCGGGCGGACTGTGCCGCCGGGAACCGGATTCAGCAAGCGCAGTTTGTGCCGCAAAAGCTTCCCATCGTGCGATCAGGAACCAGTTCCGCGCAGCGAAGTTAGGGTCCACGTACAGGTTGAGGGCCGTTGAGTTGCGGCTTTGAGTCGGAGTTGGCGATGACGATCCTGAAATGGGCGCTGATCTTTTTATTGATCTCGATCGTGGCCGGTGTGCTCGGCTTCACCGGCATCTCGGCCGCCTCCGCCGACATCGCCCGCTTCCTGTTCTATGTCTTCGTCGTGATCTTTCTGGTGCTGCTGGTACTCGGGCTCACGATATTCAGGGCGTAGCCCCTGGAGTCATTCCGGGGCGGTCCGCAGGACCGAACCCGGAATCTCGAGATTCCGGGTTCGATGCTTCGCATCGCCCCGGAATGACAGCATCCAAAACTACCCCACTTCCTCGATCTTCACCTTGTCCGGATAGAAGGCGAGATGGCCGGAAATCTCCGTCATCGCGGGGAAGGGCGTTTCGTAGGTCCAGATCGCATTGTCCAGCGTCTTGCCGTCGGCCTTGACGCTGTAATAGCTCGCATCGCCCTTGTAGGGGCAATGGGTGACGCGGTCGGTGCGCTCCAGCAGCGCCATGTTGGCGTCCTCCCTGGGCACATATTGCACCGCCGGATATTTGGCCTCCTTCAGGGTCAGTGCCTTGCTGGTCTCGGCGATCACGACGTCGCCCGCCGTGACGCGGACGCGGCGGGGGGTTGGGGTGATGGTGATAGGGTGGTCCGGCCCTGGAAGCTTCATGATTTCACGCCTTTTCTATCGATCTGCCGCGCGCGGCACTTTGTCGTGCCTTTATCCTGATGGGATCAGGGATATAGTGCCTGAAGGCGTGACGTAGAAGGCCATTCACGCTAAGTTTGGCCCCGCCGGCAAGTTTGGCTTTGCAGATCCGGACCCCGGCAGCGATTCGACGCCGAGGCTAAAAGCGCCGAGGCTGCAGGCCGAGACAAGGAGCACGACCCGAATGCCCATGGACGCCCACGATATCGAGGCGATGATCAAGGCAGCGATCCCCGATGCCGAGGTGACGATCCGTGACCTCGCCGGCGACGGTGACCACTACGCCGCGACCGTGATCTCGGAATCCTTCCGCGGCAAGTCCCGCGTCCAGCAGCACCAGATCGTCTATCAGTCCCTGCAAGGCCAGATGGGCGGCGTACTGCACGCGCTGGCGCTGCAAACCGGCGTACCCGGGACCTGACCTGACCAGCACGACGGGGGCACGATGATGGCTGCGGACAATCCGCGCGGCGCGATGTTTCGCGTCATCCTGCCGAACCAGCACAGCCGCGTCACCAATGCCGAGCTGTTCTTCGACCTCGTGTTCGTCTTTGCCGTCACGCAGGTGTCGCACACCCTGCTGCACCATTTCACGCCGCTCGGCGCGGTGCATGTCACGGTGCTGTTCCTCGCGGTGTGGTGGGTGTGGGTCTACACCGCCTGGGTCACCAACTGGCTCAATCCCGAGCTGACGCCGGTCCGTATCCTGATCTTCCTGATGATGCTGGGCGGCCTCGTGCTGTCGACGACGATCCCGACCGCGTTCGAAGGGCGAGGCCTGTGGTTCGCGATCGCCTATGCGACCATGCAGGTCGGACGTACCGCGTTCTGGCTGTTCGCAACCCCGCGCCACCGGACGGCGGTGCGGCACAATGCGATCCGCATCCTGGTCTGGCTCAGCGGCTCCGCGATGTTCTGGATCCTCGGGGGCCTGGCGCACGGGGAGGAGCGGCTGTGGTTCTGGATCGTAGCGCTTACGATCGAATATATCTCGCCGGCGGTCCGCTTCTGGGTGCCGAAGCTGGGTTTCTCGTCGGTGGAGGCCTGGGCCGTCGAGGGCGGTCACATGGCCGAGCGCTGCGCTGGCTTCATCATCATCGCGCTCGGCGAGGCCGTCGTCGTCAACGGTGCGACCTTTGCCGAGCTGGACTGGACCGCAGACAACATCCTCGCCTTCGTCTCGGCGCTGGTCGGTGCTATCGCGATGTGGTGGATCTATTTCCACAAGGGCGCTGAAGCCGGCTCCGAACGCATCTCGAAGTCCGCCGAATCCGGCCGGCTGGCGCGGCTCGCCTACACCTATCTGCACATGCCGATCGTCGCCGGCATCATCCTGACCGCGGTCTCGGACGAGCTGGTGCTGAAGCATCCGGCCGGCCATTCCGATATCAGGACTATCGTGAGCACGATCGGCGGGCCGCTGGTGTTTCTGGTCGGCACCATCCTGTTCAAGCACGCGATCCGTGGCTTCCTCCAGCTCTCGCACGGCATCGGCATCATCCTCCTGCTGACGCTGTGGTGGTTCGCGGCAGCGCTCTCGCCGCTTTGGCTATCGGTCGCGACCACGATGATCATGATCGTCGTGGCAGTGTGGGAGTCGATGTCACTGGGATCGAAGCCGGAGGAGGCCGGGGAACATTGAGCTCCCGGCGCGTTTACTCCGCCGCCTCCAGCGCATGCACCGAGAACATCTTCGCCGCATCCATCCAGCTCTCGCGCACCCGCCAGCCGGCGCCCTGCGCCAGCGCCGCAAAACGCTCGATGCTGTATTTGTAGCTGTTTTCGGTATGGATGCTCTCGCCCGGGCGGAACGAGAAGCTGGTCCCGAGCAGGCGCACGGTCTGGTTCTTCTTGCTGATCAGGTGCATCTCGATGCGGTGCCGCTCGCGGTTGTAGATCGCGCGATGGGTGAAGGCGGAGAGGTCGAAATTGCCGCCGAGCTCGCGGTTGATGCGCACCAGCACATTGAGATTGAAGCGCGCGGTGACGCCGGCCGCATCGTTGTAGGCATCATGCAGCACGCGCTCGTCCTTTTCGAGATCGGCGCCGATGATCATCTGCGCGCCCTTGCCCAGGATCTGGCGCGCGCTCTTCAGGAAGGCCTGCGCTTCATGCGGCTCGAAATTGCCGATGGTCGAACCGGGGAAGAAGCCGACCTTGGGCATTGACGCGACCGTCTTGGGCAGCTCGAACGGCGTGGTGAAGTCGGCAGCCACGGGATAGATGGCGAGCGCGGGAAAATCCCGCTTCAGGCCGTTGGCCTGCGCCTTCAGGAAGTCGCCGGAGATGTCGACCGGGACGTAGGCCGCGAACTTGCACTGGTTCAGCAGCAGGCGGACCTTTGTGGTCGCGCCGGCGCCGAACTCGACCAGCGCCGCATGCTCCGGAATGATCGTTGCGATCTCGCTGCCGCGTTCCTTCAGGATTGATAGCTCGGTGCGGGTCGGATAATATTCCGGCAGGCGCGTGATCGCCTCGAACAGCTCCGATCCGGTCGCGTCATAAAAGTATTTCGGCGACAGTTTTTTCGGTTGCTGCGAGAGGTCCTCGATGGCCTCGCGGGCAAAGGCTGTGGTCTGCTCGTCGGGAAGATGGGCTTCGGCCAAAGCGCTGGCGTGCACATTCATGATACTCTCCTGAACGCGCTGTCCGGCGCGCATTTGTCGTCGGATGAGAATTTTACTCGTAGTCGGCGAGCCGCAGTCCGGTGAACTGCCAGCGGTGGTGCGGGTAGAAGAAGTTACGATAGGTAATACGGCTGTGCCCCTCCGGGGTTGCAAGCGAGGAGCCGCGTAGCACCAACTGATTGACCATGAACTTGCCGTTGTATTCGCCGAGGGCGCCTTCGATCGCGCGATAGCCGGGGTAGGGCGAATACGAAGAACGGGTCCACTGCCAGACAATGCCGAAGGCGTCGTTGAGCTGCTTGGTGCGGGCCGCGACCTCCCATTCCATCTCGGTCGGCAGATGCTTTCCGGCCCAGCGCGCGAAGGCATCGGCCTCGTAATAGCTGATGTGGCAGACCGGCGCGTCGGGGTCGACCGGCTTGAGGCCGGCGAGCGTCATCACCTGCCATTGGCCGTCAACCTCGCGCCAATGGCCCGGCGCCTGCCAGTCTTCCTTGCTGCCGGCGGCAAAGCCGTCCATCAGCCACAGCGTTGCGTTCGCGTAGCCGCCATCCCGCATGAAGGCGAGCCATTCGGCATTGGTGACGAGATTGCGGGCGATCCTGACCGGTCCGACCAGGGCGCGATGTGCCGGCTTCTCGTTGTCGAAATGAAAACTGTCATCGACATGGCCGACGGTGTGAATGCCTTCGTTGAGGGAGAGCCAGTCGTCGCCGCTGCGCGTCGCGGACGGAAAGCGCCAGTCCGGGTCGTAGGCGGGATAGACCGGGTTCTGGGCGAAGGCATGCAGGATGTCGGTGAACATCAATTCCTGATGCTGCTGCTCATGGTTGAGTCCGACCTCGACCAGAGGCGCAACGGTCCGGAGCTTGTCCTCGCCGGCCTCGCGGAAGAATTTGACGACGGCGGTATCGACATGGTTGCGGTAGGCGCCGACCTCGTTCGCACTCGGGCGGGTGATGTCGCCGCGATGATTGCGGGCATGACGGGGGCCGGCGCTGACGTAATAGGAATTGAACAGGAACGCGAAATCGGGATGGAAGGGGCGGTAGCCGGGGGCATGCTCGCCGAGCAGAAACTGCTCCCAGAACCAGGTGGTGTGGGCCCGGTGCCATTTCGCCGGGCTCGCGTCCGGCATGGACTGGATCTGCTGGTCCTCGGGCGAGAGCGGGGCAGCCCGGTGCTCGGTCTCGTTGCGGACGGCGAGGAAGGCATCCTCAAGCCGCCGGGCGAGGTTGCCCGGCGCGGAGGACGGTGACGAAAGCGGCGGACTGGCCGTAGCGGAGGCTTGTTTCGTCACGTTTTTCTCCAGACAGACAAGAGAACGTTGTTGGCGTTGCCCGGTTCCAAAACCGGGGTTTGTCCTAGATAGGGGCTCCGTTGCGGTATGAAAGTCCTCCCCGGTGATGATATTCGTGCCATCATGTAATGGGCTGCCGGGACCGGCCGCTCCGGGCCTGTTCGCCGCCATTTTACTTTGGATGCACAACGGTTTGGGCTACATATATAGGCAGGTATCGGGTTAAATCGGCTGAGCCAGCCCGAAGGGATTGTTGAGGGCTCCGCCCCAAAAGGACACGGATATGAGCATCGCGGAATTCATCGCCAACGAAGTGAAGTCAAACGACGTGGTTCTGTTCATGAAGGGTACGCCGCAATTTCCCCAGTGCGGTTTCTCCGGTCAGGTCGTTCAGATCCTCGATCACATCGGCGTTGGCTATAAGGGCCTCAACGTCCTCGAATCCGCCGAGCTTCGCAACGGCATCAAGGAATTCTCGAACTGGCCGACCATCCCCCAGCTCTATGTGAAGGGTGAGTTCATCGGCGGCTGCGACATCGTCCGCGAGATGTTCCAGGCCGGCGAATTGCAGCAGCTCTTCTCCGAGAAGGGCGTCGCCGTCGCGGCCTGATAGGTGACCCAGCTGACGCGCCGGATTGGCGGCGCCGAGCTCGAGGTCATCGTTGCCGACATCACCACGCTGAGCGTTGACGCCATCGTCAACGCGGCCGATACGTCGCTCCTTGGCGGGGGCGGCGTTGATGGTGCGATCCATCGGGCCGCCGGGCCCGACCTCGTCGCCGAATGCCGGATGCTCCACGGCTGCAAGACCGGCGACGCCAAGATCACCAAAGGCTATCGGCTCAAGGCCGCACATGTGATCCACACCGTCGGGCCGGTCTGGAACGCCGGCACGCTCGGCGAGGACGATCTGCTCGCCTCCTGCTATCGCCGTTCGATGGAGCTGTGCGGGAAGCACAAGCTGACCTCGGTGGCATTTCCTGCGATTTCGACCGGCATCTATCGCTTTCCTGCCGACCGGGCGGCCGATATCGCCGTGCGCACGATCGTCGAAATGCTGCCCGCAGCACCGTCCGTCACCCGTGTCGTGTTCTGCTGCTTCTCCGAGCCGAGCGCCAAACTCCATGCCGAGGCGCTTGCGCGACACAGCGGCCCTTGTGCCTGATAACGCGGTCAGTACACTCCGCCCGCCATGTTCCGGGGAGGGGATATGATCTTATATTCTGGACTGCGTTCATTTGTTTGCGGCGCGCTGGTCTCACTCAGTGCGATCTCGCTCGCGTGCGCTGAGGGCACTTACGAGATCCCGGCGGGCGCGCATTTCAACCCGGACAAGCTCGCCAAGGTCAGCGAGTTCTTCAAGAACGAGGTCGCGACCGGCAAGATTGCCGGCGCGACCGTGCTGATCAAGCAGCACGGCAAGCCGGTCTATCACGAAGCCTTCGGCGTGCAGGACGTGGGAAGCAAGGCGCCGATCACGGACAAGACCATTTTCCGCCTGTTCTCGATGAGCAAGGCGATCGCGTCCGTCGTCGCGGTGCAGTTGATCGAGGATGGCAAGATCAAGCTCGACGATCCCGTCTCGAAATACATTCCGTCCTTCGCCAATGTGAAGGTCGGCGTCGAAAAGAAGGCCGATGACGGCACCAAGTCGCTCGAGCTCGTGCCACCCGTGCGGCCGATGACGGTGCTCGACCTGATGCGCCACACCTCCGGCGTCACCTATGGCTTCTACGGCGACAGCCTGGTGCGCAAGGCCTATCGCGACGCCAATATCTATGCCGGCGACTTCGACCTCGCCGAGTTCGCCGAGCGCATCGCCAAACTGCCGCTGCACAACCAGCCTGGCGCGCTCTGGCAATACGGCCATTCCACCGACATTCTGGCGCGCGTGATGGAAGTCGCGACTGGAAAGCCGTTGATCGACATCGAACGGGAGAAGCTGCTCGGCCCGCTCGGCATGGTCGATACCGGCTTCTTCGTCACCGACCCCGAGAAGCAGAAGCTGCTGGCGCAGCCGGTGCCGAATGACGCCGATTTTCGCGTCGGCCGGATCAACGATCCGACGGTCGTCAAGAAAATCCAATTCGCCAGCGGCGGCATGGTGACGACCATGGCGGACTATGAGCGCTTTGCGCAGATGCTGCTCAACGGCGGGACCCTCGACGGCAAGACGATTCTCAAGCCCGAGACGTTCAAGCTGATGGTGACCGATCGGGTCGGCCCTGGCTCCGGCGTCGAGCGCGACTACTTCTACTTCCCCGGCGACGGTTTTGGTTTCGGCCTCGGCCTTGCCGTTCGCACCGATCCCGGCAACGCAAAGCCGCCGCCGCCCGGCGATCTCGGGGAATTGAAGTGGGACGGCGCTTCCGGCTGCTATTTCGTGATCGACCCCAAGCAGGACATGTTCTTTGTCCTGCTGGAACAGACCCCCACCGAGCGCCAGCGCGTGCAGCGCACATTGAAGCAGTTGGTTTATGAAGCCATGGAGAACTGACATGTTCGGGCGCCGCGCAATCGTCGCGGCGCTCGTTCTTCTGTCCGGCGTCGTCGGTGCGCAAGCGGGCTCCGAGGGCCGCGCGCACAGCCTCTCGTCCGAGGGCCTGGCCAAGGTTTCCGACTACATCAGGAGCGAGGTCGCGGCCGGAACGTTTCCGGGCGCAATCCTGCTGCTTCAACAGCATGGCAAGCCGGTTTACTACGAGAATTTCGGCGTCCGCGACGTCGCCACCGAAATATCGATGAGTGCGGACACGATCTTCCGTCTCTATTCGATGTCGAAGCCGGTCACGACAGTCATGGCGATGATGCTGGTCGAGGAGGGCAAGCTTTCGCTCGACGATCCCGTCGCAAAGTACATCCCGGCCTTTGGCGAGATGAAGGTCGGCGTCGAGAAGAAGGCCGAGGACGGCAAGATATCGCTTGTGCTGGAGCCGCTGAATCGTCCCGTCACGATCAAGGATCTGATGCGCCACACCTCCGGGCTGCCTTACGGCTATCAAGGCGGCGGCGCGGTGCGCGAGCTCTATGCCGAGGCCAATCTCTTCCACAGCAATCTCACCAACGCCGAATTCGCCGCGAGGATCGCCACACTGCCGCTGGTCGAGCAGCCCGGCACGATGTGGGACTACGGCCATTCCACCGACGTGCTCGGTCGCATCATCGAGGTGATCTCGGGGAAGACGCTGCTTCAGTTTGAGAAGGAGCGGCTGCTCGATCCGCTCGGTATGACCGAGACCGCGTTCTTCGTTGCCGATCCCGCGAAGTTCCCGCGCATTGCCGAGCCGATGCCTGGGGATCGCAACATCAACCCGACGACGCAGGTTCGCGATATCAGGCGGCCCGCGAGATGGGAATCCGGTGGCGGCGGCATGGTCGGCACCGTCGGCGACTACGCCCGTTTCGCGCAGATGCTGCTCAATGGCGGCACCTATGAGGGGCGCCGCTATCTCAAGCCCGAGACCATCGCGCTGATGGCGTCGGATCATATCGGACCCGAAACGAAGATCGCGCGCGACCAGAACTATTATCCGGGTGGCAGCTCCGGCTTCGGCCTCGGCTTCGCCGTGCGCACCTCGGTGCCATCGGGCACCTCGTGGCCGCTCGGCGAATATCGCTGGGACGGCGTCGCCGGCACGTTCTTCTTCATCGACCCCGAAGACGATCTGTTCGGGGTCTTCATGGTGCAGACTCCCTCGCAGCGCGGCAGGATTCAGCTGGCGTTGAAGACGCTGATCTACCAGGCAATGGGACGGTAGATTCTTTTTCTGACGCGTTTTCTTTACGCGAACCGGTACCCACTTTGCTCGAAAACGCTTTGACTACGCCCCGCGCACGATCTCTCTGATGTAGCCGATCGTTTCCTCGACCTGGGCTGCATTGACGTCGAGGTGGGTGCAGGCGCGGATGCGGCCGTCCATCATCGCGAGCGTCACGCCGCGCTGGCGCAGTGCCGCGACCATCTTGTCGCCGGCAACGCCTGCGCCGTCAGGCTTGAAGAACACCAGATTGGTCTCGGGCTCCTGCACCTCGATGCCTGCGATCTGCGACAGCCCGCGGGCGAGCGCGCGGGCATTGGCGTGGTCGTCGGCGAGGCGGTCGACATGATGGTCGAGCGCGTAGATGCAGGCGGCCGCGCAGATTCCGGCTTGGCGCATCGAGCCGCCGAGGCGCTGCTTCCACTGCCAGACCGCGTCGATGAAGGCGCGTGAGCCTGCGAGCACACCGCCGATCGGCGCGCCCAGGCCCTTGGAGAAGTCGATCCAGGCGGAATCCCAACCGGCCGTCATGTCGCGCGGAGAAATGCCGCTCGCGACGGTGGCGTTGAGCAAGCGCGCGCCGTCCATGTGGGTGACGAGGCCATGCTGCTTGGCGATCGCGACAATCTCGTCGAGGGCTGCCTTCTTCCAGATCGTGCCGCCGCCGATATTGGCGGTCTGCTCGACGCTGACGACGGTCTGCGGCGGCTGGTAGCGCGTGCGCGGGTGCAGCGCCTTGCGGAACGTCTCTGGCGTGAACTGGCCGTCGGGTCCCTTCAGCTGTGTGACCTGGAAGCCGCCGATCGCGGCATGCGCGCCGCCCTCGCGGGCGATGATGTGCGCGGTCTCATGCGCCAAAATCTCGTCGCCGGGGCGGCAATGAACCAGCGTCGCGGTGACGTTGCACATCGTGCCCGAGGGCATATAGACCGCGGCCTCCTTGCCAAGCAGATCGGCCACGCGCTCGCACAGCGCATTCACGGTCGGATCGTCGCCGACCTGCTCGTCGCCGACTTCGGCACGCGCCATCGCCTCGCGCATCGCAGCCGTCGGCCTGGTCTGTGTGTCCGACAGCAGATTGATGCGCACCGGCGGCGCCTTGGGATCGATCTTGGGAGGCGTGTACAGCATGGCTGATCTCGTCATCTGGTCGAACAATTGCGACGTATTGCGTGCGTGTCCCGATGACCTGTACTAGCCACGAGAACGTTGAGCGACGCGCTCTCGCGCGGCGAGGAGGATGTCGTCTGACGTGTCCGCCGTGAAGATATTGCAATCGGGCTGAGCAAACAGCCCCCGATATCGGCAGATATGCTCGTCGCGGGAGAGGGCCTTCCACGCTCGAAGCTCAGCATCAGTCGGCGCTGCCGAAAGCAGAATATTGGCGAATTGGTCGGCCATGCGAAACATCGATGGCATGCTACCAAACAAAAAGGCCCCGGAAAACCGGGGCCTTTGAATGTCGATGCTGCAATTATCAGCGCGAATAGAATTCGACGACCAGATGGGGCTCCATCTGCACCGGGAACGGCACGTCGGAGAGAGCGGGGATGCGAATGTACTTCGCGGTCATCTTGCCGTGGTCGACTTCGAGATAGTCGGGGGTGTCGCGCTCGGGGAGCTGGCTGGCTTCGAGCACGTGGGCGAGCTGCTTGGAGGCTTCCTTGACCTCGATCACGTCGCCGACCTTGAGCTGGTAGCTCGAGATGTTGACCTTGCGGCCGTTCACCTTGATGTGGCCGTGGTTGATGAACTGGCGGGCGGCGAAGATCGTCGAGACGAACTTGGCGCGGTACACGACCGCGTCGAGACGACGCTCGAGCAGGCCGATCAGGTTCTCGCCGGTGTCGCCCTTGAGGCGGCTGGCCTCGACATAGATGCCGTGGAACTGGCGCTCGGAAATGTTGGCGTAGTAGCCCTTCAGCTTCTGCTTGGCGCGCAGCTGCACGCCGAAGTCGGAGAGCTTGCCCTTGCGGCGCTGGCCATGCTGGCCGGGGCCGTATTCACGACGGTTGACGGGGCTCTTCGGGCGGCCCCAGATGTTCTGGCCCATACGGCGGTCGAGCTTGTACTTGGCTTCACTGCGCTTAGTCATCGCGTCCTCTTTGGGTTCACGGTTTGAGGAAACGCGCCCTCCTGTGTGACAGACCTTAAGTCCGGCACCGACAGGTCCGATCCCCAAAGCATAGGGGGCAGGACCACGGGTCGCGAAACGCTTCGCGGGCCGAAATCGGCCCGCGAGCAGGCGGCTTTTAGGTGAGTTTGGGGTTCGCTGTCAATGCGAATGGCCCCGGAATCAGGTCCCTGTCGCCCGAATGGGCTTCGACCCGCTTGAGCGCAATTCGGCAGCGATTTCAGTGTTCAGGACCTGCTCCAGCCGGGTCAGGATCCGGGCGATCGGGGCGGCGTCGGTGACCCGGTGGTCCCAGCGGATCACGACATGGATGGTCTGGTCGGGCTCGACCACCCCATAGCTCACGATAAACGGGCCGGGGGTGACCGGATGGAGCTCACCGCCGCCATAGGCGGCCACAGAGCTCACCGCGAAGCTGCCGAACCAATTGCCCCGCTGCCGGCCGAAATTGAGCCCGATCGCCCAGGACAGGCGCCGCAGCGGCCACGGCAGCCGGGTCGCCCGCATGATCTTGCGGAACATCGGGACATCCTCGATCGGCGCCGTCTTGGCACGCCGGATCTCGGCGTCGACCTGGGCCAGTGGCAGGGCCTCGGGGGCCGAGATTCGCTGCGGCATCACGCATTCCTCGCCGTCCTCGACCCGCGCAATGGCCACCAGCGCCACGCTCTTCGGCAGCTCGTAGAGCATCGGCCAGGGCCATTTGGCGTAGACGGTGCGCAGGACCGGCTCGTCCCTGGCGACCAGGGCAAACGCCTTGACGAACATCGCGGCCCAGCCTGCAGGCGCCGTTGCGCCCGTGCGGGCCTCGAGAAGGGCTCGGATATGGAGCGTGCGGGACAGCGAGACGAACGGCACATCCATCGACGCGCGCATGAGGTCGCAAATCAGGCGGCGCGGCAGCGAAATGGTCTTGGGCGTCCCGCGCATCGCTCTCCGGTTCCGGCTGATGAAAATATGTGCAGCGAGCGGGTTCCCGCTCGCCGCCTGCTCTAGCACGAACTAACCCGGTTGCGCCCGGTCCGTTCGCCGCATCAGGGCGCCGGCGAGGCCAGCGGCTTGGTCTTGTCGACGACGTAAACTCCAAGCACTTTCATAGCCTTGTCGCCGTGGGCCTTGGCGTCGTGCACGACGCCGGCCGGGATCTGGTAGGAATCGCCGGGTTTCAGGGTTTTCTCCGGCTGCCCGTCGATCAGGAGATTGAGTTCGCCTTCGAGCACGTAGCCGGTCTCGATGCCCGGATGGGTATGGCGTCCGGCCGCACCGCCCGCCGGGACCTCCGCAATGGCGGTGATGGTGTTGTAGCCGTCGGGAAATTCGACCTTCTGGAGCGGGGTCCGCTTGATGCCGGTTTGCTGAGCGAAGGCTGCAACGGCAAGGCCGGTGAAGGCGAGAGCGAGCAAAGTCTTTTTGAGCATGGTTTTTTCCTCCCTGGAACGACTGAGCCTAGCAAAGCGGCAGTTCCCGGCAAGGTGGCAATCGGCTTGATCAGCGTTTGATCCCCTCGAACGCGGCCATGATGCCCCGCTGGAACAGCGACCAGTCGAAGCCGAGCGCGATGGCACGGTAGCCCCGGTCGACCAGGGCGTTGGCCTGATCGGCAGTGCGGGCGACGCCGCCGATCGGCACGCCGCTTCTGAGGATGCCGGCCTCGGCGCGGGCGACCAGCTCCAGGAGCTCCGGATCGTCCATCTGGCCGCGCTTGTTGATGGAGGTCGCAAGATCGCCGGGACCGATCACGGCGACGTCGATGCCGGGCGTCGCCATGATCTCGTCGATGCGGTTGACGGCCTCGACATGCTCGATGGTGATCATGCAGATCATCTCGTCATCGGCTGACGCCATGTAGTCGGGCATCGACTGGCCCCAGCGGAACGGTGCGTGGAACGGCCCCCAGAGACGATCACCGCGCGGCGGATAGCGCACGCTGCGCACCGCCTTCTCGGCATCAGTGCGATTGGTGATCATCGGAAAATTGATACCGAAGGCGCCGATGTCCATCGGCGCCTTCGCCAGCCATGGCTCGTTCGCCGCGATCCGCACCAGCGGCGTGCACAGCGTGCCGGTCGTGGCGGCGATCATCGCATGTGCTTCGGTGAGCCCGATCGGGCCGTGCTCGAGATCGACGATGATCCAGTCGAGCGAGCGCGCCATGATCTGCACCGTCTGCACGCTCGGGATGGTCGCGATCGCACCGAAGGCGGGACGGCCCTCGCTCCACAATTGGCGGAGGCGATTGAGCGGCGTTGCGGGGACCGGCATGTGATGACCTGCGGAGAGATGGCGATGCGCGAAGCCTAGCAGCGCGCCGCGCCTCCGAAAAGTCAGGCGACTGCGCGGCCGCCGAAGAACGGCGTCAGCGTGGCAGAAAGGCCATGCGCGCGGTTCGAGGTGAAAATCATCTCCGCGCTGGATTGCACAACGTTGCCCGTGGGCGGACCGAGCAGATCGGAGACGCGGCGGGCAATGGCGGGCGCCGGATCGATCCATTCCACCGGCCAGGGCGCGAGCTTCTTCATCCGGTCGAGCAGCAACGGGTAATGCGTGCAGGCCAGCACCACCGTGTCGGTGCGAGAGGTCGGGTCGTCGCCGACGAAGCAGGGGGTGAGCTCGGCGAGGATATCGCCGTCGCTGATCGGCGTGCCGCCGAGTTCAGCTTCAGCCAACGAGGCCAGTTCGGGCGAGCCGACCAGCGTCACCTCGCAGCCGAGTGCGAAGTCGCGGATCAGGGCCCTGGTGTATTCGCGCTTCACCGTGCCCTTGGTGCCGAGCACCGAGACGCGGCGGGTCTTCGACTGCGCGCAGGCCGGCTTGATCGCCGGCACCGTGCCGACGAAGGGCAGGGAATAAGCGGCGCGCAGATGCGATAGGACCAGGGTGGAGGCCGTGTTGCAGGCGATGACGGCGAGGTCAGGATCATGCGTACCGATCAATTCACCCATCAGCGGCACGACGCGGGCGATGATTTCGTCCTCGCCGTGGTGGCCGTAGGGGAAGAAGGCGTCGTCGGCGACGTAGACGTAATGCGCGTCCGGGCGCGCGGCCACGACCTCACGCAGCACCGTGAGCCCGCCAAGGCCGGAATCGAACACCAGGATCGTCGGGGAGTCTGTCACGTCGTTACCCTAGCCCGTCATGGTTACCATTCGGTTTTTGGGGCGGTTTTACGGCGAGGCCGCCCGACGCCAGTTTGGAACGATTCAATTTCACGATTGCCGCATGTTCCCGCTATCAGCTGGGATGTTGCAGTGCGGACGGGGACGTATCCGCAAAATTCCGGAGGGCCGACATGATCAGAAATACTGGTAACGGCTGGGGCAGCGTTTCCCGCTGGTTGCACTGGATTCTGGCGCTGGCGATCCTCGGCATGATCGGCTTCGGCTGGTGGATGAACCACATCCCGGCGCGGCCCGACCGCTTCTTCTACCGCTCGATCCATGCCGATATCGGTTATCTGATCCTGCTGCTGACCGTGCTGCGCCTGGCCTGGCGCCTCATCAACCCGACGCCGGCGCTGCCGCCTGAGACCTCTCGCTGGCAGAAGATCGCGGCCCATGTCAGCCACGGCGCACTCTATCTCATCGTGATCGTGGTCGCGATGCTGGGCTGGGCGCATTCCGGTGCGCGCACGCCCAACTATTCGGATTTCTTCGGCCTGTTCAACGTGCCTCAATTCACCTCTCCGGACAAAGCGGCGGCTGGGGCCTATGAGGACCGACACATCCTCTTTGCCTATGTGCTGCTCGCACTGATCGCGGTTCATGTCGTCGCCGCCCTCTGGCACCACTTCATCCGCCGCGACCGTGTCGTGGCGCGGATGGTGACCGACGAGGCGGGGTAGGGGGCAAGATCGATCTTGGTGTTGTGGCGGCGCGTTTCTATCGACGCTGTCATGCCCCGGCTTTGACCGGGGCATCCAGTACGCCGCAGCTTCTCCGTATCCTCGCACTGCCTCTGGAATACTGGATCGCCCGCCTTCGCGGGCGATGACAGCGAGATTGTGGTGCGCTCGCAATGACGGGGTATGATGCAGCATCGCGACTGATCCAATTTACGATCGCAAGGAGACGTCATGCTCACCGTCCATCATCTCGGTAAATCGCAGTCCGAGCGCATCGTCTGGCTGTGCGAAGAGCTCGAAATCCCCTACGAGCTGAAGCGCTACGCACGCGATCCCGTGACGATGCTGGCGCCGCCCGACTACAAGGTGCTGCATCCGATCGGGGCGGCGCCGGTCATCACCGACGGCGAGCTGGTGCTCGCGGAATCAGGCGCCGTGGTCGACTACATCGTTGCAAAATATGGCAACGGCCGACTCGCGCTCGGTCCCAATGATCCCGCCTTCGCGCAATTTCTGTACTGGCTTCATTTCGCCAATGGCACCCTGCAACCCGGCATGGGCCGGCTGATGATCCTGAACCGGCTCAAGATCGCCGAGGACAATCCGACTCTGCTCGCGATAAAGGGGCGCCTCGATCGGGCCTACGATCTTCTCGACGGAAGGCTTGGCGAGGCCGAGTATCTTGCGGGCAGCGCTTTCACGACCGCCGATATTATGACGGCGTTTTCGCTCACCACGATGCGCTACTTCCAGCCCTATGATCTCCAGCGCTGTCCGAACGTGGTGAAATATCTCGGCCGGGTCAGTGCACGGGCGGCCTATCGGCGTGCGATGGAGAAGGGCGATCCCGGCATGGCGCTGCTCCTGAGATGAGCGGGGGTCACGCGATCCTGTTCGTGCTGGGAGTCCGCGCCGCGTTCAATTGCTTCTGCAAGCGATCGATGTTCTGCAGCAGGCGCTGGCTGGTCAGCACGAGGAAGTAATAGCCGAACTGCGGGTCCTGGAAGTAGATCTCCAGCAGCCGGTCATAGGTGATCGTCAGCACCTGGCCGTCTTCGATGCATTCGATCGTGCCGGTGCGGCGGTTGTCCGGTGTGAGGAAGCCGAGCTCACCCATCAGCGCGCCGGGCTGAATCTCGACATTGATCTCCTTGACCAGGAATTTTCCGGTGACCGTGAGGAGCATCTCCTTGGCCGGATCGCCCAGCTTGAACAGCGTGTCGCCACGGCGATATTTGCGCTCGGTCATGAACGGCTTGAGCCACTCGATCGACATGTCGCCTTCGGCGGCATGGCGCGCCTTCTTGACCAGCTTCAGCATCTGCCGCAGGCGCAGGGCGTTAATCGGAAGCAGCAGCAGATAGAGCAGGAACGTTGAGACGTTGGCGGACAGCGCGCCGAACACGGCGAAGAAGGCGCAGCCGACCATGTTGGCGACGCGCAGGGGCACCATCGTCCGCATCAACAGGGTGGCAACGAAGAAGCCGGCGCCGACCGCGGCGAACATATTGGCGAGTGTGATGTTGCTGACGAAGATCTCCAGCATCCGATTGAAGATCGCGTCGTAGGTGACGTTGTTGGGATCGAGGCCCATCTGGACCAGGATCTTCGCGATCCTGAGGTTGTCCGTTGCCGCATCGAGAATGCGGTCAAGGATCGAGGAAATGTCTGCGCTGCCGGACGGCATGGTACTAACCCCGCGTAAGGCCTTCAGTCCTGGTCGATATTCGCGACACCTATAGCCGAAATCGAATGACGACCGCTTGAAATGAAGCCTTTGGCCGCCATGCCGCAAGAGGCAAATTTTAGCCTGATCGGGCGTTTCGGCAATTGCCCGTTGGTTGCGCGTATGACCTTGGTGCGCCCGTGATTCGGGGCCGCCGGGGGCGGGTTTTGGTATCGTGGGCGGACGCTGGGCGCCCCGGCGGGGCGGGGCGCGGGCCGATGTCTGCCTTACGGCTTGGTGGCGGGCTGGATCACCTGTTGCTCGACCAGGCCAAGGTGCCCGGGCAGCGAACCGGCCCGCAGCAACATGGCGATGCTGCTCGCCTCCTCCAGGGTGAAATTGCCGGAGATCTGGCCGGAGCCGCCGGTAATGGGCTCGCGGATCACGGGGGCCGAGATCACCTTGCCGTCGAGCACGATGGCGAAGGGCTTTCCGATGTTCTCCTCGGTGATGTGGGCGAAGCGCCGCGTACCACGGCCGTTGAAGCGGAACGAGGCGATCGGGTCCTTTGTGGCGCTCGCAAACCCCGGGCCGGCGTAGCTGATGTCGTCGCCGTCGAGCGCGCTGTCTTTTGCAACGAGATAGGGGCGCTTGTCCTTCAAGCCCAGCAGGACCTCCGTGCCCACGGGCGGCGTGCCGGATTGCGCCTGCTCGGCCGGCATCGAGACGTCGATCAGGCGGAAGCTGACCTTGACCTTCGTGGCGAAGATCGCGGTCACGTGTTCGGGCTCCATCATCCCAGGCAGGAAGATGCGGATGCGGTCCGTCCCGTCAGGCTGGACACTGGCGAGCTTGATACCGGCGTCCTTGAGGCGCTGCTCGATCATGACAATGGCGTCTTCGACGAGGTCGTGCAGCCGTGCGGCGGATGCGGCATCGGTCGGTTTGAGCCCGACCAGTCCGTCGCCGCCTTCGGTCGTGGCGAGCGCATGCGATGGCAATCCCTCCGCGGCCGAGGCGAGCTTGCGCTTCAGCTCTTCGCGGCCCTTGGCGTCCGCGATCTTCACCTCGACGCCGCCGTCGCGGATCGCGAGACCGGAAAAGGCGATCTTGCCCTCGCGCAGGGTCTTGTAGACGTCGTCACGCAAGTCCGTGACGACGCTCTCGCGCAAGCCGTCGCCGTCCACCTTGTAGATGATGCGCGATCCGCCCAGCTTCTCCATCTTGTCGCCGATGAAGGCCGCGATCTTGGCGCGCATTTTGTCGAGCTGGCCGTCCTCGGCGAGCGCTGCGTGGGGGAAGGCGATCGCCGATGCCATGATCATCGAAGTCATGGCGAGGACGGCGTTCAGCCGCGTGATCCGGTCCCGCAGGGGCTTGGTCATGGTGTCCTCGCACGTCGCGGCCGGGGCATGGCTGGCAATCCTGCCGCCAGTCCTTGGTCCTGTGATCGCGCGAGGAGGTTCAATCGGCCGGCCGCCGCAAGCGATCCCGGGCCGGACGGTTGCGGGACAACTGGCGCCGGTTCTCCGGCCGAAACGCCCTAGACCACCCGCTCGGTGTGAACGCAGCGGCAATCCATCTCATAGTCGAGGCCGACGACCGGGGGCCGGTTGAAATGCCAGGTCACGCCGTGGCGCGCCGCGCCACGCCGCCCCAACTCGCTGGCAAGGAACGGGTGGATGTCATGCACGGTATAGACCTGGACGCCTGTGGTATCGCGCCAGGTGCCGCCAAAGGCGCTCATCCGCCGCTCCATCTCGCCGAGGACGTATTTCGCCTTCTCCAACATGCCCTCAGGGCTGGTGTCGCCCAGCCGCACCGTGTGGTCGCGATAGTTCGCCTTGCCTTCGACGGATTCTCCGCTGCCGGCGACGACGAAGGATGGTGCTGCATCCTTGGCCGGAACGGTGAAGGAGAATGCGTGAAAGCTCGGCTCAGCGGGCGGATCGATCTCGGGACAGACATTGCTGCGCGCCACCGGATTGACGCCGTCCTTCATGATGCCCCATTCGATCAGGGTCTTGATGTAGATCTCGTTGAAGGCCTTGAACCCTTCTTCGGTGAATGGCGCGGGCGAGCGCAATTCGCAGGCGCCGAACGCGGTCAGCGGACGGCGGGCCTGTTTCAGGATTTCGGCGATGCGTTCGAAGCCCGCCTTCAGTGGAACTGGATTGGCGAAACGTACGCGCTCGATCGAGAAACCGGGCAGGGCGGCGATGCCGCAGGAATACTGGCTGACGCCCGGCATGAAACGGTAGCCGCTGTTGGGTGCTTCGACGGTGCTGATCATGATGCCTCTTTGACCTGAAGGGATCGACGGGGTGGTGGCGCGCTCACTCGCTCACTCATTCCAGGAGCACGCCGAGATAGGCGTCGCGCACGATGGGGTCTGCGAGCAGCTCGGTGCCCGATCCCTCGCGAACGATGCGCCCCATGTCCATGACGAAGGCGTGGTGACAAAGATCGAGCGCGGTGGTGACGTCCTGCTCGACCAGCAGGATCGACATGCCCTTGGCATTGAGGGCGCGGAGCGCGGCCACGAGTTGCTCGACCAGGAGCGGCGAAAGTCCGAGCGATAATTCGTCGATCATCAGCAGGAGAGGCGCGCTCATCAGGCCGCGACCGATGGCGCACATCTGCTGCTCGCCGCCCGAGAGCGTCGCGGCGGCCTGGCGACGCCGTTCGTGCAGCCGGGGGAAGGTGGCGTAGACCTGGTCGAGATCCCGCGCGACCGCGGTTCGGCCGTCCTTGCGCAGATAGGCGCCCATCAGCAGGTTTTCCTCGACGCTCATGGCGCCGAACAGCCGACGTCCTTCCGGCACATGCACGATGCCGTGGCCAAGGATATCCGCCGCGCTGTCGCCGGTGAGATCGCGGCCCTCCGAGAAGCAGTTGCCCGCGGACATCGGGATCAGGCCGGAGAGCACCCGCATCAGGGTGGTTTTGCCGGCGCCGTTGGAACCGATCAGCGCCGTGATCTCGCCGCGACGCACCGCGATGTCGATACCCCAGAGCACCTGGATCTCGCCGTAGCCGGCGCACAGCCCCTTGGTCTCCAGGATCAGCGAGCTAGCCATGGCCGGCGCTCCGCTGCGCGTATTTCTGTCCGAGATAGGCTTCGACCACGGCCGGATTGCTGATCACCTCGCGCGGTGCGCCGTCGGCGATGAGCGTTCCGTTGTGCAGGACCACGATCCTTGTGCAGACGTTGAGCACGACCTTCATGAGATGCTCGATCATCACGATGGTGATGCCGCCGGCCGCAAGCTCGTGAATCAGCCTGGTGGCGCGCTCGACCTCGGCGCTGTTGAGGCCGGCATTGACCTCGTCGAGGAACAGCAGCTTCGGCTTCATCGCCAGCGCCTTGGCGAGCTCGAGCCGCTTGCGCATCGCAAGGGTGAGCGTGGCAGCCGGCTGCGAGGCCTGCGCCTCGAGCCCGACGAAGGCAAGATGTGCGCGCGCCGCATCGCGCGCCGCTCTCAGGCTCGCGCCCGGCTGCGAAAACAGCGCGGCGGCCGCGACGTTGTCGAGCGCGGTGAATTCGGAGAAGGGCTGCACGATCTGGAAGGTGCGCGACAGGCCCAACCGGGCGGCTTGATAAGTCTTGATGCGGGTGATGTCGCTGCCGTCGAACGTCACGGTGCCGGAATTGGCGGGCGTGACACCGCAGATCGTGTTCACCAGCGTGGTCTTTCCGGCGCCGTTCGGGCCGATCAGGCCGAGGACTTCACCTGTTGCGACCGACAGCGTCACGTCGCGCAACGCCTGCAGGCCCGAGAAGTGGCGCGACACGCCATCGAGGCGGAGAAGCTCAGACATGCTTCACCTTCCGCCAGAGACGGTCGGCGCGCAGCGAGCTCAATCCGTGCGGGAGGAACAGGAGCAGGAGCACGATCAGCAGGCCGAGCACGCCGGTATGGATCTGGATGTAGTTGCGCCAGACCACCTCTTCGAGGCCAAGATAGAGGAACGCGCCGCAGGCGACGCCGAGCGGAGAGCCGAGGCCGCCCATCAGTGCCATGACGATCGGCTTGACCGAATAGAGCACGTCGAACACATCGGACGGATCGATGTAATGGACCCAGGCGGCATAGATGCCGCCGGCCGCGCCGACGAAGCAGGCCGACAGGCCGAAGGCGGCGGCCTTGTAGAGCGTGGTATTGAGCCCGACCATGCTGGAGGCGGTTTCGTTCTGCCTGATACAGGCGAGTGCGAAGCCGAGCTTCGAGCCACCAACGATGATCGCCATCAGCGCCGTCGCCAGCAGCACGCCCCACATCGCGAAGAAGAAGAAGGTCGCCTCCGCCATGACGCCGGAGCCGGCGGCGAGCGGGATGTTGAGGCCCATGCCGCCGCCGGTGAGATCGGTGGCGTTGTTGACGAGCTCGCGCAGCACTTCGGCCAGCGACAGGCTGGCGATGGCAAAATAATGCCCGCGCAATCGCAGCAGCACGGCGCCGAGCGCCGCGGCCGCGACGAGCGCACTCAGTACGGCAAACGCGACCGCCGCCCATAGCGGCCATCCCAGGCCGAGCAGGACGCCGGCGGCATAGGCGCCGTATCCGAAGAACGCGGCGGTCGCGAAGGACGGATAGCCGGCGAGCCCGCCGACGATGTTCCAGGACAGTGCCAGCACCGCATAGAGGCAGGCGATGGTCCCAAGCCGCAGTGCATAGGCACCGCCGAACAGCGGCAGCGCGGCGACGGCCGCGATCAGAACCAGCAGCGCAATGTTGCTCCGGGTCATTCAAAGCCCTTCCGGCCGACCAAGCCTTGCGGCCGCAGCACCAGGAAGACGATCAGCAGGACGAAGGACAGCGTGGTCGCATGCGACGGGCCGAGGAACGTCGATCCAACGCCCTCGACCAGCGCCAGCAACAATCCGCCGGCGAGCGCGCCGGAGACGCTGCCGAGGCCGCCGAGCACGCAGACCACGAAGGCCTTGCCGAGATAGGCCGACGACGTCAGCGGCGAGATCGGGAAGATCAGCGCCATCAGCACGCCGGCGCAGCCTGCGAGCGCAGCTCCCAGGCCGAAGGCGATGGCGTAGATCGAGGGCACGTTGACGCCCATCAGCACGGCGGCGTCGCGGTCGAGCCGTACCGCGACGATGGCACGGCCGATCCGCGAGCGGCGCAGCAGCAGATAGAGCAGGCCGGTCAGCGCGAGTGCGGCGGCGGTTGCGATCAGCCGGTCGACCGGCACGACGACGTCGAGGATCGAGACCGACCCGAGCGACGGCGTCAGCGTCAGCTTGCGGTAGTCGGCCTTGAAGAAATAGATCATCGCATTGTTGAGGATCAGGTCGAGGCCGAAGGTCAGCGTCAGCGTCACCAGCACGGGCGCCGTGATGACGCGGTTGAGGATCAATCGCTGCAGGAGATAGCCGAGTACGAAGAATAGCGGTGCCGCGACGATGACGGCGTACCAGGGCGAGATGTGCAGGGTGTTGTAGAGCCCGAGCGCCAGATAGGCGCCGAGCACGATGAAGGAGCCGTGGATCAGGTTGATGACGTTGAGAACACCCCAGACCAGCGAAAAGCCGATCGCGATGCAGGCGTAGAGACAGCCCAGAACGAGCGCGTTGATCAGGATCTGGGCGGCTTGCATGAGCGGTGGCCGGGCTCAGTTCACGCCGATTTTCAGATCGCCCTGCTGGATGGCCTGCGGAAACAGCACCACGGGCTTGCCGCCCTGAATCTGGAAGACCGGCGGATCGAGCGAGTTGATCTGGCCGTTGGCGCCGAACTTCACCGGACCGAAGAACGTGACGACATCGAGCTTGGCGAGCTCGTCGCGGACCTTGTCGCGGTCGAGCGAGCCGGCCTTTTCGATCGCCATCTGGAACAGTGCGCCGCACAGCGCGGCGGAGGCCTGGCCGTAATCGGGCTCGCTGTTGTACCTGGCCTTGAACAGCTTCACGAAATTCGCGGTCGTGCCGAAGATGTCCTTGCCGTCATATTGCTCGGCGGGATGCCACCAGGCGGCGCTGGAGACGTTCTCGGCCGCTGGCCCCAGCGCGTCGATGAATTCCTGATAGGCGGGGCCGGCAATCATCGTGACGACCGGTGCCTTCATCTGCTGGTCGACCATCTGCTTGCGCACCAGCAGCAGGTCGTTGGTGTAGCCGGTCACGAAGATCCATTGCGGCGCCAGCGACTTGATCTGCGACAGCGCGGCGGAGTGATCGAGCGTGCCGATCGCATATTTCTCGGAGTAGACGACCTCGTAGCCTTCCGCCTTCGCCGACTTCTCCATCTCCTGAGCGATCGCGAGCGGAAACAGATCGTTGCGCGCGAGGATCGCGACCTTCTTCACATCGGGGGCCTTGGTCTTGATGATCTTGGTCAGCGGGGTGGTGAGCGTGTCGTTCGGCGTGAAGGTCCCGAACAGATATTTGTAACCCTGGTCGTAAACCTGCGATGACGAGGCGGTCGCCGCGAGTGTCGGCATCTTGTATTTCTCGGACACGGTGCTGGCTGCCTTCGCAGCGCCCGAGCCGAACGGGCCGAACATGAAGTTGACGTTGTCTTGGGCGATCATCTGCTCGGTGGCCTGCACCGCGCGCGGCGTGTTCGACTGATAGTCGGCGTAGACGATCTGCACCTTGTACTTCTTGCCGCCGACCGAGATGCCGCCGGCCTTGTTGGCCTGCTCGGCCCAGAGATCGTAGCCCTGCTGCTGCTTGACCGCTTCGGGCGCCAGCGCGCCGGTGATCGGCAGCGGTGCGCCGAAGCGGATGACGTCCTCGGCGGTGGCCGGCGAAATCTGCGTTCCCAGCGCCAGCACGGCGGTGCTCAACGACACCAGGCGAACGCGGCGAGCAACCCACGACTGATTCATCTCAGGAATTCTCCATGGCGGTCTCTCTGCGACCGAGCATGGCAAATCCACCATTCGAATTAAAGCATTGAAATTAGAGGTCTTGGGTCGAATAATTAGAACGCTAGCCAGCGGTTGCTACGCCCTTGGGCACTGGTTCAGTGGGAAACCCCGTCATGATTGAGTCCGCCGCCATCCGCTATTTCCGCGAAGTGACCGAAAGCGGCTCGATCAAGCAGGCCGCAGCGGCGCTCCGGATCGCGCCGAGCGCCATCAGCCGGCAGGTCCAGGCGCTCGAGGAGGAGTTGTCGGTCAAGCTGTTCGAGCGCGGCGCGCGCGGCATGGTGCTCACTGATGCAGGCCGGCTGCTCTATCGCTATGCAGTCGAGAACCGCCACCAACTCGACGGCATCCGCGTCAAGGTGCAGGAATTCGAGTCGATGCGCCGCGGGCAGGTGAAGTTCGCGGCGGTCGAGGGCATGGTGACGAACTTCCTGTCCAATTTCGTGATCGACCTGTCTGCGGATTATCCGGGCATCTCGACGTCGATGACCGTGGTCGGTTCGCGCGCCGTCGCCGACATGGTCAGCCGCAACGAGGTCGATCTCGGCCTGGTGTTCGGACGCGCGCCGCGGCGTGAGCTGATCGAGCTTGCGCGCATGCGCCAGTCGCTGTGCCTGATCGTGTCGCCGAAACATTCCCTGGCCTATCGCGAGAGTTGTTCGGTCAAGGAGCTTGCGGGTCTTCGTGTGGTGGTGCCCGATCCATCCTTCGGCATCCGCCAGGAGATCGACCGCGCTTGCGCCAACGCAAAGGTGCGATTGGAGATCTGCAACGAGACGAACTCGCTGGCCTTTGCGCAGACATTGGCTGCGCGCACCGATCTTGCGACCTTCCTGCCACGCGACACCGCGATGTCCTCGATCGAGGCGGGGCTGCTGGTTGCCGTACCCCTGCGCGACAAGCGGCTGGAAGCGACGCAGGTGACGCTGGTTCAGCTTGCCGGCCGCAACATGTCGCCCTCGGGCCGGCTGGTGGCGGACCTGCTGGTCGGGCGGATGAAGGCCTCGCGAGACTGACGCTTCGTCGCAGGCGGGCCATGGACGAACGCCCAATCATCCATCATTGTGTCCGTGCTCGACCGGCCATCGGTCGGGGCCTCGCCTGAACCAAATGTCAAAAGACAAAGGGGCGGGGCAATGAACAGAGGGAGGACGGAATTCCATGGCGGGCATCCACGCGCTCGATCGGTTCATCGGCAGCGACTACCCCGAGCTTTTGACGGACGAAGAGGTTCGAGCCTTCGAGCAGGTCCCTTACGCCGATCGCGTCGCGGCCGAGAGCACCTATGACGCCATCAGGCTCGGTGCGGCGCGCAATCCCGACGGGGCCGCGATCCAATTCCTGCAAAATGCCGATCCGACCGATACGCCTGTCGTGGTCACCCATCGCGATTTCGTCGCCCGCGTGACACAGGCCGCCAATATGTTTCACGCGCTCGGCGTGGGCAAAGGCGACGTCATCAGCTTCATGCTGCCGCTGGTGCCCGACGCCTTCGTGACGCTGTTCGGCGCGGAAGCCGCGGGTATCGCCAATCCTGTCAATCCGCTGCTCGAGCCGCACCAGATCGCAGAGATCCTGGAGGCCGCGAACACGAAGGTCCTGGTAGTGCTTGGGCCGATGCCGGGCACCGACATCTGGCAGAAGGTCGAGCAGATTCGCCCGCAGCTGAAACATCTCAAGGCGATCGTGCAGGTCTTTGGTGGCGGAGATCCCGCGAAGGGCATTTTTGCCTTCAACGATCTCATCAAGCAGCAGCCGTCAGATCGGCTGGTCAGCGGACGCAAGATTCTCGGCAGCGACATCGCGGCTTATTTCCATACCGGCGGTACCACCGGCACGCCGAAGCTGGTGCGGCACACTCATGCCAATCAGGTCTATCAGGCCTGGGCGCTCAATCTGTTGCTGAAGTCGAAACCGGGCGCCAACATGCTGTTCGGCATGCCGCTGTTTCACGTCGGGGGATCACTGACGCAGGTGCTGCTGACGTTGTCGGCCGGCGGCTCGCTGGTCGTGCTGTCGCCGAGCGGATGGCGCAATCCCAATTCCGTCAAGAACATCTGGGGGCTGGTCGAGCGCTATAAGCCCGAAGCACTGTCGAGCGTGCCGACGGTGCTGGCCGCGACTCTCGCGGTACCGCCGGGCAACGCCGACATCTCCAGCCTGAAATATGCAGCTGGCGGTGGCTCGGCGATCCCCGTCGCCGTGGGCTCGGCGATCCAGGACAAGCTCAAGCTGCCGGTCGTCGAGGTCTACGGCATGACCGAGACCTCGAGCGTGCACACGCTGGCCTATCCGTCGCGGCCGATCCGGCTCGGCTCGGTCGGCCTTCCCATGCCTTACGCGCGCGTGCGCATCGTGCAGCTCGAT
Source organism: Bradyrhizobium sp. GW821-FHT13H05 (assembly GCF_058804065.1). Classification (NCBI taxonomy): domain Bacteria; kingdom Pseudomonadati; phylum Pseudomonadota; class Alphaproteobacteria; order Hyphomicrobiales; family Nitrobacteraceae; genus Bradyrhizobium; species Bradyrhizobium sp. GW821-FHT13H05. The sequence continues at coordinate 537,295 of NZ_JBXAPO010000003.1, forward strand.
GCCGACGGCCGCCTGATCCGCGACTGTAAGCCGGACGAGATCGGTGTCGTCATCATGGCCGGGCCCGGCGTGTTCGGCGGCTATCTCAACGACGAGCACAACAAGGCCGCCTTCGTCGACGAAGTCTGGGTCAATTCCGGCGATCTCGGACGTCTCGATGCCGGCGGCTACCTCTGGATCACCGGCCGTGCCAAGGACCTCGTGATCCGCGGCGGCCACAACATCGATCCGGCGCCGATCGAGGAGATCATGTTCCGCCATCCTGCCGTCGGCTTTGCCGCGGTGGTCGGCCAGCCCGACGCCTATGCCGGTGAGCTGCCGGTCGGCTACGTGCAGCTGAAGCCGGGCGCGACCGTCGAGCCGGGTGAGCTCGAGACGTGGGTGCGCGAGCGCACGCCGGAGCGTGCGGCCGTTCCGGTGCAGGTGATTCCGATCGATCCGATGCCGGTGACCGGCGTCGGCAAGGTGTTCAAGCCGCAATTGCGCTGGGACGCCGCGCAGCGCGTGTTCACAAAGGTGCTGACGCCGCTGATCGAGCGGGGCATCGACTGCAAGGTCAAGGTCGGCGCCCACGGCAGCCACGGCTCGATCGCGACCGTGACGCTGGCGGGCTTGCCCGCGGACCAGCGCGAGATCGTCGCCGGCGAGGTACACGCGTTGCTGGCACCGTTCGTGATGCGGCACGAGGTGGTGCAGGCGTAGGCGAGGGCGCGCGACACGAGGCTTGCATGCCTCGCCACAAGCGAGCATCATCCCCTCAAAAAAAGGGGGGAAATCGATGCTCCAAGTCTCGCGCCGCCGCCACCTTCAGCAATTGTCGGGTGTGTTCGGAGCCGCTGCGCTGTCGGGGTGGTCAAGGTCCGCATGGGCTTCTGAGGCGGACATCCCGCCCGAAGGCATCGGCAAGGGCATCCAGCACATCTCCTACAGCGACATCGGCGGACGTCCCGACAGCGTGCAGGTGATGTTCAACCGGCAGCACATCTATGTCGGGCACATGTTCAGCGACGGCGTGACCATCCTGGATGCGTCCGATCCGCGTGCGCTGAAGCCGGTCAGTTTCTTCACGGCGGGGCAATACACCCGCACCCACCATTTGCAGGTGGCGGAAGACATGCTGCTGCTGGCGAACGGCGCCAACATCGTCGCGATGCAGTCCTACGACAACATGCGCGGCTATTTCGAGAACACGCTGGTCGACAGCATCACCAAGGCCAAGAAATTCCGCTGCGGCCTCTCGATCCACGACATCTCGAAGCCCGGTGAGATGCGCGAGATCGCGTTCCTCGAAATGCCGGGCTTTGGCATCAACCGGCTGTGGTGGCCGGGTGGCCGCTACGCCTATGTGTCAGCGCATTTCGACGGGTTCACCGACCACATCCTCTGCGTGGTCGATCTCAAGACCATCACGAAGCCGGAGATCGTCGCGAAATGGTGGCTGCCCGGCATGAACCGCGCGGCCGGCGAGCCGGCGACGCCGAAGGGCAAGCGCTTTGCGCTGCATCACATGATCACGGCAGGGGACCGCGGCTATGCCGCCTGGCGCGATGGCGGCTTCACCATCCACGACATCAGCGATCCCGCCAATCCAAAGCTGCTGTCCCACATCAACTGGTCGCCGCCGTTCGCCGGCGGCACGCATACGCCGCTGCCGCTGCCGAAGCGGCAGCTCGCGATCGTCGCGGATGAAGCGAATGCGGATCAATGCGCCAAGGGCCTGTTCCACACCTTCGTGCTCGACGTGCGCGCGCCGCAAAACCCGGTGCCGATCGCAACCCTGCCGACCCCGCGCGACCGCGATTTCTGTACGAACGGTACTTTCGGTCCGCATAATCTGCACGAGAACCGCCCGGGCTCGTTCCAGAGCGAAGAGACGATTTTCGCGACCTACAACAACGCCGGCGTCAGGGTGTTCGATATCAGGGACGCCTTCGCCCCAAAGGAGATCGCGTACTGGGTGCCGCCGACACCGAACAAACTCATCGACCCCCGCCCGAACGTCGCACTCGCAGCCAAGACCTGTGACGCCTATGTCCGGCCCGACGGGCTGATGTTCGTGTCCGACTGGAACGCCGGCATGCACGTGCTGCAATATCAGGGATGACGGTGTCGCAGGGTGGGTTAGCCGAAGGCGTAACCCACCCTACAAGACCGGTGCTAGCCCGCCGGCATCCGCGTCTCGATCAGGCGCACCCAGAATGAGGCGCCGTGGCCCAAAATGTTGTCGTTGAAGACGTAGGACGGGTGGTGGCATTCGTTGCCGTCGCCCATGCCGACAAGGACCATTGCGCCGGGACGCGCTTCCAGCATGAACGAGAAGTCTTCGGCGCCCATCATCGGAATGAACTTGTCGTTGACGCGCTCGGCGCCGACGATGTCGCGGGCGACGTCGGCGGCGAGGCCGGCCTCGCGCGCGTGGTTCATCGTCACCGGATACATCCGCGTGTATTTCGTCTCGGCCGAGCCGCCATAGGCGCGCGCGATGCTGTCGGCGACCTCGCCGATGCGGCGCTCGACGAGATCGCGCACCTCAGGATCGAGCGTGCGCACGGTGCCGCCGAGCTCGGCTCTTTCAGGGATGATGTTGAAGGCCGTGCCGGAGTGGAATTGCGTGATCGAGATGACGGCCGATTTCAGCGGATCGACGTTGCGCGCGACGATCGACTGCAGTGCGCCCACGATCTGCGAGCCGATCAGCACGCTGTCGACCGATTTGTGCGGACCCGCGCCGGCGTGGCCGCCCTTGCCGTGGACGATGATCTGGATGTTGTCGGAGGAGGCCAGCATCGCGCCGGGGGTGGTGGCGAAATGGCCTTCGGGCAGGCCCGGCATGTTGTGCATGCCGTAGACCTCCTGGACGTTCCAGCGCGTCATCAGGCCGTCCTCGACCATCGCCTTGCCACCGCCGCCGCCTTCCTCGGCGGGCTGGAAGATCACGATCGCAGTGCCGTCGAAATTGCGCGTCTCGGCGAGATATTTGGCCGCGCCCAGCAACATCGCGGTGTGGCCGTCATGGCCGCAGGCGTGCATCTTGCCGGGGACTTTGGAGGCGTAAGGCACGCCCGAGGTCTCCATGATCGGCAGCGCGTCCATGTCGGCGCGCAGGCCAATGGTCTTGCCGGAAGCCGAGTTGCGGCCGCGGATCACGCCGACCACGCCGGTGCGGCCGATGCCCGTGACCACCTCGTCGCAGCCGAATTCGCGCAGGCGCTCGGCAACGATGCCGGCGGTGCGGTGGACCTCGTAGAGCAGCTCCGGGTTCTCGTGGAAGTCATGGCGCCACGCGGCCATTTCGTCGGAGAGAGCGGCAATGCGATTGACGATGGGCATGAGGTGGATCCGTTTCTTGTTCGTAGGGCGGGTCAGCCTAGCGTAACCCGCCGCTTCGCGGAGGGGGAGGCCGAAACAGGCGGCGGTGCGAGGTAGCGGGGAATGATGGCCTGCTATCGGCCCTGACGCGGCGGCCCGGGCCGGGACCGGAGGCGGGGGCACAAAAATTAACTGTCAATCACGGATCATTGACTGACAGATATTGAAATCTGTCAGCGAGACGTGTATATCCGTCCTCGGACGCTCCGATTGGGCGTCCCGTGGTCATCCCTCCCGGGGAGCCCGAGGTCCGTAACAAGCTGGATCGAGGGTCGTAATTTTGGGGTGGGGACCGCGGACGAATGGAGACTTAAGACTATGACGACCGAAATCATCAATCTCACCGGAACAATTGGGCATTGGCTCAATTTGCTGGTGGCGCGCCAGATCGCGGCGCAGGCTGCAAAACTGCCTCATTAAGGCGAGAGCTTTCCGAAACGACCGGTGAAGGGCGCTTCGGAGATAGCGCCATCGCCGGTGAACCCTGAACGGGAACAAGGTGCTGGCATGAATGAAGCCGTTATCCTGACGCCGGAGCGGATCCTCGAAGTCACCGAGGACGTCTTGCGGCGCTACGGACTTGCCAAGGCCACCGTGGTTGACGTTGCGCGTGCGCTCGATGTGAGCCACGGCAGCGTCTATCGCCATTTCCCGAGCAAGGCTTCGTTGCGCGAGGCCGTCGCCAAGCGCTGGCTCGACCGCATCGACGCCCCGCTCTTGGCCATCGCCAAGGAGCAGGGCGCGGCGCCTGACAGGCTCGATCGCTGGCTGCGAACGTTGTTCGCCGCCAAGCGTTCGCGCGTGCTCGACGACCCCGAAATGTTCGACACCTATCTGACCCTGGCGCGCGAGGCCTGCGCGGCGGTCAAATGTCACAAGGACACCATGATCGACCAGATCGCGGCGATCCTGACCGATGGCGTGGCGCAGGGTGTGTTCGCCGTGGACGACGTCAAGACCACCGCGCGTGCGCTGTTCGATGCGACCGTCCGCTTCCACCATCCGGCCCATGCCGACGAGTGGAAGGATGCCGATTTGCCGGCGCGCGTCGATGCGACGCTCGCCCTGGTGCTGCGCGGATTGAAGGCGTAGACCTCGGCTGTTTCCGTCATGGCCGGGCTCGTCCCGGCCATCGTCCGGCTACACTCCCACTAGATCCTCGTCAGCCCGCAACTCGCCGCCAGCCGTACCAGCTGCGCATCCGTGCGCGCGCCGGTCTTGGTCTTGATCAGATAGTGATAGTTCTGCACCGTCTTCACACTCAAATTGAGATGCGTCGCGATCTGCTCGGTGGTGGCGCCGCCTGCGAACTGGCGCAAAATCTCGATCTCGCGCTCGCCCAGCTGATCCAGTGCAGAGCCCGCTGACAAACTGTCCTCGGCCAGAATATGCGCGATGTCGTCGCTCATGGCGCGTTCGCCGCGGGCGACGCTGCGGATCGCGTTCACGACGGCTGACGGTTCGCTGCTCTTGGTAACGAAACCGCTCGCACCGGCGCCGAAGGCGGCTTTCACCAGCACCGCCTCGTTGTGCATGGTGAAGACGAGGATGCGCGCCCGTGGACTGCGCGCGCGGATGTTGCGGATCGCTTCCAGCCCGCTCGCGCCGGGCATCGAGATATCCAGCAGGACGACATCAGGGTCGTGCGCCTTGAAGGCACCATAGGCATCGGCGGCGTTGTCGGCTTCCGCCACGACATGCAGATCGCCCTGGCTCTCCAGCACGCGCCGGTAGCCTTGCCGGACGATCGGATGGTCGTCGACCAGCAGCACGGAGATGCCTGTTGCCGCGACATCGCTCATGTCGGTCTCACGCGGCAAGCGGGATGGTGGCAGCGACGCTGAGGCCACCTCGCGCGGGGAGGATCGACAGCGATCCGCCGGCCGCCGCGACGCGTTCGCGGATGCCGGTGAGCCCGAAGCCGGTCGACTGTGCGACGCGCTCCGCATCGCCGCCACCGTCGTCCTCGACGCGGATCAGAAGCGCATCGTCTTCGCCCGCGCGCCGCTCGACGCGCAACGAGATTTCGCGCGCCGTGCCGTGCCGGACCGCATTGGTCAGGCATTCCTGCGCGACGCGATAGGCGGTCGTGGCAGCCGGTCCGCTGATGTCGGTGAGATCGCCCCTGAGATCGAGCTGAATCGTCGGCCGCGCCGCGCTCTGCGAGCGCCAGCTGTCGACGAGATTGACGAGGCTGGCCTCGAGCCCGAGCTCCTCGGGCAGGGGATTGCGCAGGCGCTTGAGCGCATCGCGTAGCGAGGCCATCAGATGATGGGTGGCCTGTGAGATCATGCGCGCGTCCTGCGCGATGCCGCTGTCTTTACTCTCCTTGGTGCTCGCCGTCTCGATCGTGTTGGCGAAGGCGAGGATGGCGGAGAGGTTTTGCCCGAACTCGTCGTGCAGCTCGCGGGCGAGCGCGCGGCGTTCATCGCCGCGGATCTCGATCAGGCGCCGCGTCAGCGCCGCGCGCTGTTCGGTCGCTTCCTCCAGCCGGCCGCCGAGTTCACCAACGGCGTTGCCGATCATCGCAAGCTCCATCGAACGGAAGCGCGGCAGTTTTGTGCGATATTGCCCGCGCGCCATGCGCTGGAGCGCGGCGACGATGGTGCGCGCCGGAGCCAGCGCATGGGCGATGGCGAGCGAGGCCAGCAGGGCGATCGCCGCCGCCATCAAAAGCGCGACGTCGATGACGTTGAGGATGTATTCCCAGGCGAGCGAGATCGCCGCTGTGGCATCCGGCGTCGCGACGACGGTCCCGGCCGTTGCGGCGCGCGGACTGACCGGCCGCACCACCTCGGCGTGGCTGCCGAGGAAGATCGGCACGATGGAGGCGAACCAGCGCGGCGGTGCCTTGCCCAGCCCCTCGCTCTGGCCGCAGAGCGGCTTTTCGAATGCGATGGCCGGCTGGAACTCGACGCAGACGCCGGGCGAGATCAGCTTCATCGTCTCCAGCGTGCGCCACTCCGGAACCGGCAAGAGCTGCTCGCGCGTCCTGCTGCTGCGCAACAAGAACTCGTGCCAATACAGCGCCTGAAGCGCCTGCGCGACCCGCTGCGCCGAGGCCGCGGTCGCCCGGTCGACGCTGCGATAGGCGTCGAACGTGGCCCACACGGTCGCTGCTCCCAGGCACAGCACCACGATGAGAAGCAGACGGGCGACAAGCTGAAGCACGAGGCGCATGCGATCACCCTCAACGTTTGCTAAGGTCAGCCTAACAACGCCGCCGCGCCTTGCCAATTGCAGGGAATGGCAGGATTGCAGCTCGGGCAAATTTCCCAAGCCGGATTGGGCATGGGTCTTTGGACCGGGCGTGGCGGCTTTGATCTAATCGGGGTGGAATAAGGCCAGGAGCAGCGCAGCATGAGTTCGATGACGATTGGACCGATGGCCCGGCAACCAGCCGACCCGTCCGAGCGCAGCGCATTGCTGTTCTGGATGATCTTCACCGGGCTTTCGGTCTTCGCCGTCGTGCTGCTGTGGCGCTTCGGCCTGATCCGTCTGATGCTGACCTCGGACCGGACCTACATTTCCAGCGTGATCGCGCTGCTGTATGTGCTTACCTGCGGCCACTGCTTCCTGCGCACGCGGGCGATTGCGCGTGAAGGCGCGGCGGCCCAGCGCTGCCGGGCAGTCCTTGCGGCGCCCGACGGCAGCAAGGTGCTCGATGCAAGCGCGACCGCGCTGCCGCGCGGGCTGGTGCGGGATCATATCGACAGCCTGGTGACCAAGGCCGCTGCGCAGGATTACCGGCCGGTCGACCAGACGCTGCTGCTGCGAACGCTGGCCGACCGTCTGCGCGGCTCCAACGGCTTCGGCGCCTTCGTCTCGGATACGCTGATGAAGCTCGGCCTGCTCGGCACCATCATCGGCTTCATCATCATGCTGGCGCCGATCGCGGGGCTGGATGCCGCCGACAAGGTCGCGATGCGCTCTTCGATGGGGCTGATGAGCGACGGCATGGCGGTCGCCATGTACACGACGCTGGCGGGCCTGGTCGGCTCGATTCTGGTCCGCATCCAGTACTACATGCTGGATGCCGCGACCCAGAGGGTGTTTTCGGATGCGGTGGTCCTGACCGAGACCTATGTGACGCCGGTCCTGGAGCGCAAAGGCGCCGGAACCCCGTCATGATGGATGATTTCGGTCTCTACCCGCGCGAGGAGCCGTTCGATCCGCTAGGCGTGATGCTGTTCAAGGCGCTCCAGGTGATCGCTTTCCTGTTCTTTCTCGCGCTGCTCGCGATCTCCCCGGATGCGAAAGACGGCAAGATCGACTCCAAGGCGGAGTTCATGATCACGCTGGACTGGCCGGACAATCACCCTGACGATCTCGACCTGTTCGTGCAGGACCCCGCCGGCAACATCGCCTGGTATCGCCACCGCGAGGCCGGCTTCCTGACGCTCGACCGCGACGACCGCGGCGGGGCCAACGACTTCATCATGGTCAACGGCAAAAAGATCGCCTCGCCCATCCGCGAGGAGATCGTCACCGTGCGCGGCATCGTCGCCGGCGAATACACCGTCAACGTCTCGCATTTCGTGGCCACGACCGGCGAGCCGGTGACGGCCAATGTGAAGGTGCAAAAGCTCAATCCGACCGCGCAGGTGGTCTTCGACAACAAGTTCACGCTCGACCACACCGGCGACGAGAAGACGGCGGTGCGGTTCCGGCTCGATGCGGAAGGCAAGGTCGTCAACGTAGACCAGCGGCCGAAATCGCTGCTTGAGACGTTCCGCAGCAGCTGGCGCAACGGCGCCGATCTCGACCCAAGGACCGGTGTGAGCAAGAACGCTGCGAGGGTGCGCCGTGACTAGCCTGCAAACCGTCATCCTCACGCTGTCGGTGGCCTATGCCGTAATCGGCGCGCTGCTGCTGGTCGTGCTGGTCTATGCGCGTCTGCACTGGTCGTTCAAGGCGGTCGCGGTGGTCGTGACCAGCGCCTTCTATGTCGTCAGTTTCTCGGAGATGCGCGGGCTGCTCGGCTGGGCCAGCACGGATAGATTGCCCGCGTCCTTCAAGCTGCTGAAGGCCCGCATCGTCGAGCCGCATTCGCTGGAGGGCGATCCCGGCTCGATCTATCTCTGGGTCGAGCAGCTGGATGAGGACAATCGCCCGAGCGGCATCCCCCGGGCGTTCCGCGTGCCCTACAATGACAGGCTGGCCGACAAGACCCATGCCGCGGAGAACGAGATCGCGCTCGGACATCCGCAGGGCGGCCGCGCCGCGGATTTTGGCGGCGGCGACGGCAGTCTCATCGACATGGTCCGGGAATATGTGACGCCCAAGACGATCATGGAGACCACCGGCGGCGATTCCTCGACCGGCGAGTTCGTGGCTCCACCGGCCGGCGCGCAAGGCGCGGTGTTCACCCCGATTCCGCCGCCCCGGATGCCGCCGAAGGACGAGCAATAGGGTCTTCACCATCGCGGCAGAGCCGTGCTGGTAAACCGTCCCACGCTGGCGCATCTTCTTGACCTCCCTCAATTTGGCCTTATCGGCTTCCAATAAGAATTTGAGGGTGGAGGGTGCGTGCTTCTCGCGGTTTTCTCGGATATCCACGGCAACCGGCAGGCGTTCGAGGCCTGCCTGAAGCTTGCCCGTGCGAAAGGCGCGGAGCGGTTCATCCTGCTCGGCGACTTCGTCGGTTATGGTGCCGATCCGGAATGGGTCGTGGATACCGCGATGGAGCTGGTCGCCCAGGGAGCCGTTGCGGTGCGCGGCAACCATGATGAGGCGGTCAACAACACGACCGAAAGCATGAATGCCGAGGCGCAGATCGCAATCGAATGGACCCGCGGCCGGCTCGACATTGCGCAGCGGCGGTTCCTGGCCGAATTGCCGATGCTGGTGCAGGACAGCGATCGCCTGTTCGTGCATTCGGAGGCCTCCAGCCCCCAGCGCTGGACCTATGTTCGTTCGACCGCGGACGCCGCCAAGAGTCTGATATCGACGCCCGCCCACGTCACCTTCTGCGGCCACATCCACCGGCCCGCGCTCTATTCGATGTCGGTGACGGCGAAGATGACGAGCCTCGTGCCCAAGACCGATGTCTCTGTCCCGCTGCTGCGCGGGCGGCAATGGCTTGCGGTGCTCGGCTCGGTCGGCCAGCCCCGCGACGGCGATCCCTCCGCGGCCTTCGTGCTGTTCGACACGGTCTCGTGCCAGATCACCTATTGCCGCGTGCCCTATGACATCGCGGGCGCGGCGAACAAGATACGTGAGAACGGCCTGCCACCCTGGCTCGCCGACCGGCTGTCGCAGGGGCGCTAGAGGCCGATGCCGAAACCCCTGGTCAAGTCAGGCGCGCAGATCGACGGCTACACCATCGGCGAATGCGTCCATGCCGGCGGCATGGCGACGTTGTGGACGGTGACCCATCCCGGCATCGACGTGCCGCTGCTGATGAAGATTCCGCGGGTGTCTGAGGGCGAGGACCCCGCCGCGATCGTCTCTTTCGAGATGGAGATGATGATCCTGCCGCGGATCGCAGGCCCGCACATACCCTCGTGTTTCGGCACCGGCGATTTCGCTCACCAGGCCTATGTCGTGATCGAGCGCATTCCGGGCACCACGCTCTACAAGCGGTTGCCGGATTTGCCGCTGCCTTACGAGGAGGCGCGGCTGCTGGTGTCGAAGATCGCCGCCGCGCTGGCCGATCTGCACCGGCAGAACGTGATCCATCACGACATCAAGCCGAGTAGCATCATGTTCCGCGAGAGCGGCGAGGCGGTGCTGATCGACTACGGCCTGTCGCATCACAACCATCTGCCTGATCTGTTGCAGGAGGAGTTTCGCCTGCCTTACGGCACCGCGCCTTACATGGCGCCGGAACGGCTCTTGGGCGTGCGCGACGATCCGCGCAGCGACCTGTTCTCGCTCGGCGTGCTGCTCTATTTCTTCACCACAGGCGAGCGTCCGTTCGGCGAGGGCGAGACGTTGCGCGCGATGCGGCGCAGACTGTGGCGCGATCCGCATCCGCCGCGCAAGCTTCGCGCCGACTATCCGCTCTGGCTCCAGGAGGTGGTGCTGCGCTGCCTCGAGATCGAGCCGGAGTGGCGCTATCCGACCGCGTCCCAGCTCGCCTTCGATCTCGCCCATCCGGACCAGGTCAGGCTCACGACGCGCTCGGAGCGGATGAAGCGCGATCCGCTCGGCATCGCCTGGCGGCGCCGCTTCAACCAGGGCGTCATGCAGCCGCGCGCGAAGGCCGATGTCGCGGCTCAAATCGCATCGAGCCCGATCATTGCGGTTGCGCTCGACACGGTGGAAGGTGCGGCGGAACTGAACGAGGCGCTGCGCGTCACCACCGAGCGCATTCTGGCGACGCTGCCCTCGGCACGGCTCGCCTGCGTCAACGTGCTGAAGCTGAACCGTATCGCCATCGACAAGACGCTGGACGAGGAGGGCTCCAACAAGCATATCGACCGCCTGGTCGCGCTCCGGCATTGGGCGACGCCGCTCAAATTGGATGAGAGCCGGCTGACGGTTCATGTGCTGGAGGCGATTGATCCCGCGGCGGCGCTGCTGGAGTTTGCCGAGATGAACTCGGTCGACCATCTCATCGTCGGGGCGCGGCAAAATTCGTTCAGGCGTACCTGGCTCGGCAGCGTCTCGGCGAAGGTGGCCGCAGAGGCGACCTGCACCGTCACCGTGGTGCGGCCGCCGCGGATGGCTGCGGCGAAACCAGACGCCGGCGTGGTGTGGGGCTAGAGCGTTTTCGAGCGAAGTGGAAACCGGTTCGCGTAAAGAAAACGCGTCAAAACAAAAACCTGGAGCCTTTCCCGTTCCGATTCTATCGGGACGGGAAAGGCTCCAGGAAAGATCAGGCCGCGTGCGCGGTGTGGCCGGTGCGCTTGCGGCGGATGGGCCAGGAGAATTGCGGCCCGGGCTCGCCGTGATCCGCGCTGCCGCCGAAATACTGGATGATCTCGCGGCAGGGCTCGCAGTTGAACAGGTTACGCGACGCGGATGCCTTGGTCATTTCCTTCAGGCAGTTCGGGCAGTGCGGTTTCATCAGCTCAAGTCCGGAAAAGAATTTCAATGCCGGCGCGGTGACCGGAACGGGTGATCCAGGTCCGCCGTCTCGGCGCCGGGATCGTCGCGCATCTCGCCTTCGGTCCGTTCGAGCCGGCCGAAGAAATAGTCGAGGTCCGGATGCGGGCGCCGCGGGATGCGGCACCTGCGCTTCGGCTGACGTTTCACGATTGCGATCCGCATGGGCGTCAAGCCCGGAAGCGGTCGCGACGGAGGTTACGCGCCGAACGCGCCGGGACCTGCACCGGTCCGGTCGATGGGCCAAACACAACAAACGCACAAAAACCGATCCACAACGCCACGCCAGTCCAAACCAGGGTCGTCGTCATGATGTGCTCCCGCGAAAACAGGCAGGAATCACTTGCAGTGATTTGCGCGAATCAGGGAAGCCCGGAGGAGTACGGACCTACGTTGCAATTTTAGGCATTGCGCGGCGAAACGCCCCGTAAGAACCGCAGATTTGCGGGCGCCGATGTGGCCTTCAGATCGCTTCGCCGCGTGCGCCCGCGGCGGCGTTGCGGATCGCGGCAATATTGTTCTTGTAGGCTTCCTGCGTGCCGCCTTTGAACACGGAGGTGCCGGCGACGAAGGCGTTCGCACCGGCCGCGGCCAGGGGACCCGCGACGTCGGGGCCGACGCCACCATCGACCTCGATGTCGATCGGACGTCCCGCCGTCATCGCGCGAATGTCGCGGATCTTGCCGATCGCGGAGGGGATGAAGGCCTGGCCGCCGAAGCCGGGATTGACCGACATCACCAGCACGAGGTCGACGAGGTCGATGACGTATTCGAGCACGCTGATCGGCGTGCCCGGATTGAGCGAGACGCCGGCCTTCTTGCCGAGTGCGCGGATCGCCTGGAGCGAGCGGTGCAAATGGGGACCCGCCTCCGCATGGACCGTGATGTGGTCGCAGCCGGCCTTCGCGAAGGCCTCGAGATAGGGGTCGCAGGGCGAGATCATCAGATGTGCGTCGAAGATCTTCTTGGTGTGCGGGCGCATCGCCTTGATGACGTCGGGGCCGTAGGAAATGTTCGGGACAAAATGCCCGTCCATCACGTCGAGATGGATCCAGTCGGCGCCGGCGGCATCCACCGCGCGCACCTCTTCGCCGAGCCTGGAGAAATCCGAAGCCAGGATCGAGGGCGCGATGGCCAGGGGGCGGGGGGCGAAGGCTTGGGTCATGGCGCTGTTTCCCGTGGCGGCCGAACGACGACTGGGCCTCGCCTAACATGGGCCTCCGTGGCGGGCAATGCAGGAGCGGCGCGCTTCCTGTGGGCGGAAATTTCTGCCGCGACCGGCATGAATTGCCGGTGTTCCCGAGCCCGGCAAAGCGCGGCGAATGCGGATTTCATTGAGCTTTTCGCGCTGGCACGTCGCTTGCTGACTTCACTCCCAGAGCATTGACCGCGGCATGCCGCATCGGTTGGAGTTGTGCAATGTTGTTCGCCCTTGGTGCCGTCTCGAGCGCACTTGATGCGATCCAGTCGCTGACGAACTCGAAATCGTCCTCGTCGACCCAGAAGACGGGGTCTTCGCAAAGCGCGCCGACCAATCCGTTTGCGATCGACAGCAGCAGCAACAGCACGAGCGGCGGCGCGACCTCGTCGGTCAATTCAGGCAATTGCGCGCAGATTGCGCCGGAGACGATGAGCGCGTTGATCGCCGCGCAGAGCCAGTCGTCGGACGCGACCGGCAGCGCCACGACCTCGACCTCGTCGAGTTCGACCTCCTCGACGTCGACGAGCCGGGACGCGGCGCTGAAGGACCTGTTCTCGCAGATCGATGCGGACGGCGACGGCAACATCACCAAGTCCGAATTCGAGAACGCGCTCGGCGCCGGCGGCACCAACACCGCGCAGGCCGACGACGTGTTCTCGAAGATGGATTCGAATTCCGACGGCAGCGTCAGCCTCGACGAGATGTCGAAGGCGCTGAAGAGCGGTCACCACGGCCACCATGCTCATAGCGCGAGCGGTTCGGGCGATACCTCTGGCAGCGGCTCGGATTCGTCCTCGTCGTCGTCGAGCGGCGGGTCGACCTCGACCACGACGACCGCCGCAGACGGCTCGACCACCACCACCGTCACCTATGCGGACGGTTTCAAGATGTCGACCACGGTCCCCGGAGCCTCCAGCTCTTCGAACGGATCGGGCGCCGGCAATTCGGCCTACGATCTGTTTGCGCAGTTGATGCAGCGGCAAGGCGGGCAGGGGCAAGGCGCCTCAGCGGCTGCCGGCTCGTCCATGTCGATGAGCGTGTGACGCCTAACCTCTCCCGGCGAATGAAGCTGTCATGCCCCGGCTTGTCCGGGGTATCGACTACGCCGCGGCCTCTCGGTCCAATCAGGTCTGTCTCTGGACTACTGGATCGCCCGGTCTTCGCCGGGCGATGACAGCCGACGTGTGGTAGGAGGCGCGCTCACGCCGCCCCGAACCGGTCCTTCCACGACGGCAGTGCACCGGGGAACGGCAACGCCGTTGCGTTGTAGACGCCCCGCGCGATCGCGCGCGCGACCACGTTGGCGGCGATCGTGCCGAGCTCGGTGAGGCCGACCAGCGGCTCGATCGGCTTCTCGCAGGTCGCAGCCGCAAACAGCACGTCGCCGTCGGTCGGTGCATGCACCGGATAGATCGCGCGGGCGAAGCCGGTGTGGGCGATCATCGCCAGCCGCTTGGCCTGGGGTTTGGTCAGCACCGCATCGGTGACGACGGCGCCGATAGTGGTGTTTTCGCGTGCGCTCGCCGCGGGACCACCCTTGATGCGCATGCGCAGCATGTCCTCGGTGAATTTGTCAGGCAGGCCGCGTCCGCCGAATTCGCCGTCCAGCTCGAACGGCGCTGCCCAGAACCACGGCCCGTTGCCGACGGTGACACTGCCGACCGCGTTGACAGCGACGATTGCCGCGACCTTCACGCCATCAGGCGTCACCGCCGAGGCCGAGCCGAGCCCGCCCTTGCACGTCGCGGTGGTGGCGCCGAGGCCGGCGCCGACGCTGCCGATCGCGAAGTCCGTGCCGGCGGCGGCGGCCGCGGCGTAGCCGAGGTCGCGATAGGGCGAGAAGCGTCCCCACGCCTTGTCGCCGCCATTGAGGAGATCGAACAGGATCGCGCCCGGCACGATCGGGATCAGCGCTTCGCGAACCCGGTAGCCGCGGCCCTGCTCGGCGAGCCAGGCCTGCACACCGCCGCCGGTATCGAGGCCAAAGGCGGAGCCGCCCGACAGCGCGATCGCATCGACCCGCTCGACCGTGTTGGCGAGGTCGAGCAGGGCGTCTTCGCGGGTGCCCGGTCCACCGCCGCGCACGTCGATTGCCGCGACGGCCGGCTGGTCGAACACGATCGCGGTCGCGCCGGTACCGATTTTCGCATCTTCGGCATGGCCGACGCGGACGCCGGCGATATCGGTCAGCAGGTTCTTCACGGCGACGATTCCTTCACGCTCGGTTTGCGATGCGACGGGCTGCATTATCCGTCGGCGGATGTGCCCGTCAACGGCGACGGCTGAACGCGCAATCCTGGCTTGACGCTGCAGTCAGGCTCGAACAATCTAAGGATGTTGCGAGACGACTGCGCCAGCCGTCCATGGGATGGAGTCTTCAGGATGCTGACTTGTCTGGTCGATGCACTGCGCTATTTGTTGCCTGCGATCAGCTTCATCGGCCTCGTGGTCGGGGGCATCGCCTACGTCACGAACCAGCCTTATCGCGACGAGATCGACCATGCGCTCAAGGGTGGTGTCAAAGTTCCGGAGCGAATGCTGCCGCGGGGCTATAATGCCGAGCAGTTTCGGGAGGTGAAGGAGCAGCTCCGCAACGCGCCCGCCGGTGATCGGCAGACGCTGCTCGATGTCTATGTCAGCCCGGTCCTGTACTGGAACGATATCGTGTTCGCAGTGGCGATAGCGGTGTTCTCGGCCTCGCTCTGGCTGTGGGCCCTGCTGCAGTTCGAGCCAGCAGGCTTTGTGAAGTGGCTCGTGATCGTCTTCGCCGTCAGCAGCGTGGTGTACGGCATTGTCGATGTGGCCGAGGATGTCATGCTCGCCCGGTTGTTCGGCCAGTCCACGGTCTCCGACAATGAGGTAGGCCTTGCGAGTGCGCTGACGCAGGCCAAGATGGTCAGCATGGTCGTTTCCGCCGCCGGTGGGCTTGCCTTTTCCGTGCTGCAAGTATTGACGCCGCACAAGACGTTCGAGCGGGTCAACTCGCCAGCGCCGTCCTGAGCATCTTGGCGAGCTCGGACTTGCGGTAGGGCTTTGCCAGCAGCAGCACGCCGGAATCGAGCCGGCCGTGATGGACGATGGCATTTTCCGTGTAGCCCGAGGTGAACAGCGTCTTCAGGTCGGGGCGCCGCCGGGCCGCCTCGTCGGCGAGCTGGCGGCCGTTCATGGCGCCCGGCATGATGACATCGGTGAAGAGCAGATCGATTTCCCTGTCGGCATCGATTATGACGAGGGCTTCGGCCGCATTGGCGGCTTCGAGTGCGGCGTAGCCGAGGCTCTTGACCTGGGTCACGACATACTGCCGCACCAAAGCGTCGTCCTCGACGATGAGGATCTTCTCGTCGCCGCCAGTGACGGGCGCGTTCTGGAGCGCCTCGTACTCGGTCTCTTGCACGCCCGTCGAGCGCGGAAGGTAGATCTTCACGCTCGTGCCGTGGCCTTCCTCGCTGTAGATCTTGATGTGCCCACCGGATTGCTTGACGAAGCCGAACACCATGCTGAGGCCGAGGCCGGTACCCTTGCCGACCTCCTTGGTGGTGAAGAACGGATCGAACACCCGGTCGATCAGCTCAGCGGGAATTCCGCTGCCGGTGTCGCTGACCGCGATCATCACGTAATTGCCGGCGACGACGTCGGGGTTCATGCTGGCATAGCCGTCGTCGAGGAAGACGTTGCGGGTCTCCAGCACCAGGGTGCCGCCGTCGGGCATGGCGTCGCGCGCGTTGAGCGCGAGATTGAGGATCGCGGTGGAGAGCTGGCCCGGGTCGACCAGGGTCGGCCAGGCGTCCTCGGTCAGCTGCGGCATGATGGTGATCTGCTCGCCCAGCGTCGGATGCAGCAGCTTGGCGGCCTCGAGCGCCAGCGCATTGACGTCGATCTCGCGCGGCTGGAGCGGTTGCTTGCGGGCGAAGGCAAGCAGATGCTTGGTCAGCTGCGCGCCGCGCTCGGCGGCATCGTCGATCAGCTTGGTGATGGCGGCAAGCTCGGGCCGGTCGGCCACGGCATCCGCCAAGATGCCGATCGTGCCGGTGATGACGGTCAGCACGTTGTTGAAGTCGTGGGCGACACCGCCGGTCAACTGGCCGATCGAGTCCATTTTCTGGACCTGCCTGAGCTGGGCCTCGGCGGCCTGCTTTTCGGTCAGGTCGCGGCCGATGAAGAAGTGGCGCTTCACGGGCTCCGACCAGGTGCCCATCCAGTTCAGTGTCACCTCATGCCCGTCGCGGTGGTAGTAGCGCGCCTCGAAGCTGCGCTTGACCGCGCCGCGCCGCGCCGCGCGCATCTCGCCCCGGGTCTTCTCGAGATCGTCGGAGTGAATGAACTCGGTCGCGCTGTGCCCAACCATGTCGTCCGGACTATAGCCGAGAATGGCGGTGACGCTGGGGCTGACCTGGATGAAATTGCCAAATCCGTCGGTGACAAGGATCAGGTCCTGCGAGGTCTCGAAGATGCGTTGGCGCTCCTCGATCTCGCGATTAAGCGCCGATTCCGTTCGCTTGCGTTCGGTGATGTCGCGGGCCACCTTGGACGCGCCGATGATCTTGCCGTCGGTCGCCCGCAGCGGCACCTGGCTCAGCACGACGTCGATGGGCTGACCGTTCTTGTGCAGCCGTATCGCCTCCTGCTGGTCGATGACCTCGCCGTTGCGGGTGCGGGCCAGATTCTCGGCAACGTCGTCACGCTGATCGTCCGGCATGATGATGTCGATGGGGCGGCCGACTGCCTCGTCGGCCGAGTAGCCGAAGACGCGCTCGGCCGCGCTGTTCCAGGTCGTAATGGTGCCGTCGAGCGACTTGGTGATGATGGCATCGTTGGAGGATTCGACGACGGCGGTGAACAGCCGCTCGCGCTGGACATGATAATCCCGTTCCGCGTCAGATCGGCGCTTCAATGCGTCGACCATGCCCGCCGTCTGCGCCTGCAGGCGGACATTCTCGATCAGCAGCACCGCGAGCACGAAGGTCGCCGCGCAGAGGCCGTAGAGGCGGCCGGCATAGAAGCCGAGATCGAAGCGGGCGACGTTGACGATCGCCGAGAGCGCGATGTCGAACAGCCAGGCGCACATCACCACCATGAGCCAGACGTCGATCACCGAATGCGGCTTGCGGAACCAGAGCGAGACGAGCGCGGCAAAGCTCAGCGACCAGACAAAGGAGACGACGCCGATCATGGTCGGCGAGTAGTGGCCGTCGCGCAGCAGGACCGGAAGCAGATCGTGCTGGGCGGTGACGATCCAGGCGAAGATGGCCATGGCAACGATGACGCCGCACACGCTGGCATAGATTGCCTTCGTCGTCGTGCCGCGGATCCTGGCGCCACCATCGGCCTCCTTCTGCCAGGCATAGCCCAGCACGAACAGCGGGAAGCCGGTGTGCCAGATCATGTAGAGCCAGACCGTGGTCTGCCGGCCCGCGCCGAAAAGCCCGGCTGGCGTGAAGAGACCGGGGAAGGTGAGAGCATGAACCACCGCCGCCGCGGCGGTGAACAGATAGCCGGTCGCGAGCCACAGCAACGCCCGGGTCCGCAGGACCGCAAACTGCGACAGCAGCAGCACCGCGGTCACGATATCGCTCACGGCGAGGGCCGCTTGATAGCTCGCGACGAAGGCGGGGACGGGCGGGAGCGGGGTACCGGCGAAGGGAACGGCGAATGCGAACAGGAGCGAGGACAGGCCGACGATCGCCAATGCCGCAGTGCGGTCGGTCGCGGTGGCCGGCAGGGTCGAAAGGAAAGTGCTTCGGTCGATCGTCGCGGGCACGTCCACCTCTTGCAGGCCGGTCTTCGCCATCTTTGCAGACTTCATCGGGATCCCCGCCGTCCTTGCTCCATGGTAGCGGGTTCTGGGCTCGCATCCTGAACGCTGCGGCCGCGACTCAACCGAAGGTTACAGCTTACTTAATTTTGGTGGGAACACGGAATAGGGATCGGGTAAGATGCGCTTTACTGGACGGTGCCATAATGCCCTTCCGCCGTCGTGGGTTCCAGGTTTGAATCATCCGATTTTGATATCAATATCCGGGAGTTGTTCCCAATGCCCCGCGTTCTCATCATCGACGACCAGAAGGACGTCCGCGCGATGGTCGCGATTGTGCTTCGGGTCAATCATTTCGAAGTCGTAGAGGCGGAAAGCGGCGCCGCCGGGCTGAAAGCCTTCGACGACGGCCCGTTTGACGCGGCGATCGTTGATATTTTCCTTGGCGACACCAGCGGCGTCGACGTCATCGCGAGCCTGCGCGAACTCGCGCCGGCGCTTCCTGTCATTGCGGTGTCCGGAATGACAACACTGGATTTCATGGAACAATCGCCTCACCTCGCCAACGTGGTGTGCCTGCAAAAGCCGTTTCGGCCGAACGATCTGCTGCAAGCGCTCCGGAAGGCCCAGGCCGCTGCAGGCGGCGAGCTGCCCGCAGCCGTCTGACCCTTGCCGCAAGACAAAACGCCCCGGGGCATGCCCGGGGCGTGGTGATGATTGGATCGCAGCTGAGGCCCGCAAGCGTCAGGTGCCGTTGCCCTTGATCTCCGCGTAGCCGCCCTTGGCGTCCCATTTGTAGACGACGTAGTCGAGCTGCTTGATGTCGCCCTTGGCGTCATACTCGATCGGGCCGATCACGGTGTCCCACTTGCCGGCCTTGATCGCCGCCATGACCTTCTTGGCGTCGGTGGTGCCGGCCTTCTTGGCCGCCTGCGACCAGACCTGCATCGCCGCATAGGTGTAGAGCGTGTAGCCTTCGGGGTCGATGTTCTTGGCCTTGAAGGCGTCGACGATCTTCTTCGCGGTCGGCTTGTTGCGCGGATCGGGGCCGAAGGTGAACAGCGTGCCTTCGCCGGCGGGGCCGGTGATGGAGGCGTACTCCTTGTCGGCGAGTGCGTCGCCGGCCATCAGGATGGTCTTGAGGCCCTGGTCGCGCATCTGACGCAGGATCAGGCCGCTCTCCTGATGGTAGCCGCCGACATAGACGAGATCGATATTGTCACGCTTCAGGCGCGAGACGATCGCGTTGAAGTCCTTGTCGCCCTTGTTATAGGACTCGTACATCTTCTCGGTGATGCCGGCCTTGTTGAGCGCCTTCTTGGTCTCGTCCGCAAGACCCTTGCCGTAGGTGGTCTTGTCGTTGAGGATCGCGATGTTCTTGCCCTTGAAGTTCTTGGCGATGTACTGCGCCGCGACCAGGCCCTGCTGATCGTCGCGGCCGCAGACGCGCGCCACGTTCCAAAGCCCGCTGTCGGTGAACTTCGGGTTGGTCGAGGCCGGGGTAATCTGGAGCACGTTGCCGTCGGCATAGGCCTCCGAGGCGGGGATCGACGACGACGAGCAATAGTGCCCGGCGACGAACGGCATCTTCGCGCTGGCGATCTTCTCGGCGACCGAGCGTGCCTGCTTCGGATCGCAGGCATCGTCCTCGACGGAGAGCGCGAGCTTCTTGCCGTTGACGCCGCCGGCGGTGTTGATGTCAGCCACGGCCATCTCGGCGCCGTTCTTCATCTGGCGGCCGAAGGCGGATTCGCCGCCGGTCATCGGGCCTGCGACTGCGATCGTGACATCCTGCGCGAATGCCGCGCTCGACAGCGCGATCGACGCGCCGAATGCCAGACCGATGAGCTTCAGTGATTTCATGAGATACCTCGCGGGTGGTCGCCTGTGGACGTTGCCGGGCATGCCCGGTTCAAACCGGCGCCATTCTTGAATGAATTCGAGGAGAAGTCACCGGCAAAATACGGGCATTGGCGGAGATATCTCGCCACATTCCGCCGCATATGGCCCCACTCAGCCGTGCCGGCCGCCTTCCAGATAGGCGGCGCGAATCTCGGGGCGCTGCAGCAACTCGGCGCCGGTGCCGGCCAGCGTGATCAGGCCATTGACCATGACATAGCCGCGATGGGCGAGCTTGAGCGCGTGGTTGGCGTTCTGCTCGACGATCAGCACGGTCAGGCCGTCCTGCCGGTTCAGGGCGCGGATCGCATCGAAAATCTGGCGCGCGATCAGCGGTGCGAGCCCGAGCGAGGGCTCGTCCAGCAGGAGCAGGCGGGGACGGCTCATCAAGGCGCGGCCGATCGCCAGCATCTGCTGCTCGCCGCCGGAAAGCGTTCCGCCGCGCTGGGCGAAGCGTTCCTTCAGCCGCGGAAACAGCGAGAACACACGCTGGAGCGTCGCTTCGCGTTCCGCATCCGTGCATTCGGTGGCGTCCGCCCCCATCTGGAGGTTTTCCGCCACGCTCATGCGCGGGAAGATGCGCCGGCCCTCCGGCGATTGCGCGATGCGCAGATGCGCGATCTCGTGGGTGGGAACATCGGTGATGTCGCGGCCTTCGTACAGGATCTGGCCGGCACGGGCGCGCGGCTTGCCGAAGATCGTCATCATCAGCGTCGACTTGCCGGCGCCGTTGGCGCCGATCAGCGCCACGATCTCGCCGGCATTGATCTCGACGTCGACGCCCTTCAGCGCCTCGATCTTGCCGTAGGCGGCGCGAAGGCCGCGGATCGCGAGCAGGGGATTGGGCGACGTCACGACCCGCTCTCCATCACGGCCACGGCTTCGTCCTCGTCGGTGCCGAGATAGGCGGCGATCACCTTGGGATCGTCGCGGACCGCGCGCGGTGATCCTTCCGAGATCTTGACGCCATGGTCCATCACCACGATGTGGTCGGAGATCTCCATCACCACCGACATGTCGTGTTCGATCAAAAGGATCGAGGTGCCGAGCTCGTTGCGGATCGAGAGCAGCAGCTCGCTCAGAGCGGCGCTCTCGCGCGCGTTGAGGCCGGCGGCGGGCTCGTCCAGGCACAGCAGCGCAGGTTCGGTGCACATCGCGCGCGCGATTTCGAGCCGGCGCTGGTCGCCATAGGCGAAATTGCCGGCGGCATCGTCGGCGCGGTCGAGCAGGTTGACCCGCCTGAGCCAGTCGGTGGCGAGATCGATCGCGCGCTGCTCGGCATCGCGATAGCTGGGCGCGCCGATCAGGCCGAGGAAGGTGAGGCCGGAGGCCCGCATCAGGGCGTTGTGCTGCGCCACCATCAGGTTTTCCAGCGCGGTCATGCCTGGAAACAGGCGGATGTTCTGGAAGGTGCGCGCCACCTTGGCCTGCTTGGCGATACGAAAATCGTTCAGCTTCTCCAAGGCGATCGTCCGGCCGTCGTCATGGGTCAGGCGAATGGTGCCGCCGCTCGGCTTGTAGAAGCCGGTGATGCAGTTGAAGACCGTGGTCTTGCCGGCGCCGTTCGGCCCGATCAGCGCGGTGATCTTCTTTCGCTCGGCCGAGAGCGACAGGTCCTGCACGGCGACGATGCCGCCGAAGCGCATGGTCAGCCGGTCGACGCTGAGAATGGTGTCGCCGCTCATCCGTGCCCTTCCTTGACGAGGTCGGAGGAGATCGCCTGCGCCTTGGTCAGATACACGGTGGGGGCACGGTGGCCGATCAGGCCGCGCGGCCGCCAGATCATGATCAGCACCATCGCCATGCCGAACACCAGCATGCGGTAGGTCTCGAGGCTGCGGAACAGCTCGAAGCCGCCGATCATGGCGAGTGCGGCGAGCGCCACGCCGAGCTGCGAGCCCATGCCGCCGAGCACGACGATGGCGAGCACCAGCGCCGATTCCTGGAAGGTGAAGGATTCCGGGCTGATGAAGCCCTGGCGGGTCGCGAAGAACGCGCCGGCAAAGCCGCCGAACATCGCGCCGGTCGCAAACGCCGTGAGCTTCGTCGTCGTGGTGTTGATACCGAGCGCGCGGCAGGCGACCTCGTCTTCGCGCAGCGCCTCCCAGGCGCGGCCGATCGGCAGGCGGCGCAGGCGGATCGTCACCCAGTTGGTGAGCAGCGCCAGCGCCAGGATCAGATAGAACAGGAAGACGATGCGGTGGGTCGGCGAGTACTCGATGCCGAGTTTTGCGGCCAGCCCGTCGTCGCTGTTGTCGAGCGGGATGCCGAAGAAGGAGGGGCGGGGTATGCTGGAGACGCCGTTGGGACCGCCGGTGAGCTCCTGCCAGTTGATGATGACGAGGCGGATGATCTCGCCGAAGGCGAGCGTCACGATAGCGAGGTAGTCGCCGCGCAGGCGCAGGACGGGGAAGCCGAGCAGAACGCCCCAGAACGCGGCGAGGATGCCCGCCAGCGGCAGGCAGACCCAGAACGACCAGCCGAAATTGGTGGCGAGCAGCGCGTAGGAATAAGCACCCACCGCGTAGAATGCGACGTAGCCGAGATCGAGCAGGCCGGCGAGCCCGACCACCACGTTCAATCCCCAGCCCAGCATGACATAGGTGAGCACGAGGATCGCGAGATCGAGGATGTAGCGCTGGTCGTAGAAGATGACAGGCACCAGCAGCGTGAAGACCAGAAGGGCCGGCGCGAGATAGCGGCCGACGAACGACATGCCGCTCTGCACCGCCGGCGGAATGAGCTTCTCGGTGCCGGTCGGGCCGATCCATTGCCGCAACAGCTCGATCACGATCGAGCCGCCGAACACTGCGGCGACGAGAGCTGCGACCTCGCCGAAGCGGGTCCAATAGGTGAGCTGGCCGTCCGAGCCCGCCTCGGTGCGGATGCCGACCATCAGCGAGAACAGCACCAGCGCGATCAGGGCGTTGATGAAGGCGGTCTTCAGGAGGGCGGGAATGCCCGTTGCAGGTTTGGCCGTATTGGTCGGGGGAGCTGTCACGCGCGACCGTCAGACTTTTTCGACTTCGGGACGGCCGAGCAGGCCGGTCGGCATGAAGATCAGCACGACGATCAGGATCGAGAACGCGGCGACATCCTTGTACTCGACCGAGAAATAGGCCGACCAGAACGTCTCGATCAGGCCGATCGCAAGCCCGCCGAGCATGGCGCCCGGCAGCGAGCCGATGCCGCCGAGCACGGCCGCGGTGAAGGCCTTGATGCCGGCGACGAAGCCCATGAAGAAGTCGACCAGGCCGTAATAGAGCAGGTACATCAGGCCGGCGACCGCGGCGAGTGCCGCGCCGATCACGAAGGTCATGGAGATGGTGCGGTCGACGTCGACGCCGAGCAGCGCGGCCATGGTCTGGTCCTGCTCGCAGGCGCGCATGTCGCGCCCGAGCCGTGTGCGCGAGACCAGCCAGGTGAAGATCGCCAGCAGCACGATGGTGGTGATCACCACCATGATCTGAATGTTGGAGAGCTGGATCACGAAGCCGTCGGCGCTCTCATGCAGCGTATAGCCGCCGGTGATGAGGGGCGGGATCGGCTTGACCCGGGCGCCTTGCGCCACCTGCGAATAGTTGGTCAGCACGAAGGACATGCCGATCGCCGACAGCATCGGGGCAAGGCGGAAGGAATGCCGCAGCGGCCGGTAGGCGATCCGTTCGATGGTCCAGCCATAGAGCGCAGTGATCGCCATCGAGACCAGCAGCACCACGAGCAGGATCACCGGGATCGCGGTGAGGCCGGTCGAGATCAGGAGCAGGAAGGTGATCAGCGCAATGAAGCCGCCGATCATGAAGACGTCGCCATGGGCGAAGTTGATCATGCCGACGATGCCGTAGACCATCGTGTAGCCGATCGCGATCAGGCCGTAGATGGAGCCGAGCACGAGGCCGTTGATGAGCTGCTGGGCGAAATAATCCATAGACTGCCGTTACCCAAACTTGACGCGGCTCAAAGGGAGCTCTTGAGAGAGAGTTCTTGGGCCCCGGCAGCCCTTGAGCGTTCTCCTTGTTTTGTAACAGGAGGGAACTGGCGGCTGCAACTGGCCATGCCTCGGCATAATGGCTTGTACAGAACTCATTTGGTTACGGAGGTCATGTCGGGGTTCCGCAGGCGCGAGGAACCGGGTTCCGCGTAGCAACCAAATCCGATGCCGGTCGTTAGCTCCCCTCTGACGTCCAACAAGGGAGTTTCCCGAAATGACGAAGCAGCAGAACCAGAATCCGGGCCAGCAGACTCAGACCCCCGGCCAACAGCGCCCAAGTCAGCAGCCAGGGCAGCAGCAGGGCGGCGGCCAGAAGCCCGGACAGCAGCAGCAGAACGATCCGATGCGCCAGGGCGACCGGCCCGGCCATCAGCAGGGCGGCCAGCGCGGCCAGGACGACTAGTTAGGGAACCCAGGCGTGAAGAGTGAGCGGGCCCCGCCGAGAGGCGGGGCCTTTATCCTGGGCAACTGCTTTGACCGCGCCGCCGCCGGGGCGGTTAACGTAAACAAAGGGTTTAAATTGCCGCCACAGTCTGATGCGAGTTAGCTCCCCGCAAAGCCTTCCCTGGAAGGCGCGTGGCAGGCGAAGCGGGAAGCGGCATGTTCAGGAATTGGCGGATCGGCTCGGTCAACGGCGTGCTGCTGGCGGCCTATTTCATCCCGGTCTGGACGCTTGTGGCCTTCAACATCTTTGTCGCACCGGTGCACGGCCTCTACGAGCGCCCGAGCGTCGCCGTGGCGCTGTTCCTCAGTGATGATCTCCAGATGGCAGGGATGGACACGGTGCGTGCCGCCTGGCTGCTGGCCCTGGGCCGGCTGACCGTGGTGGCATTCTTTGCGATCTACCTCGCACTTCTGTGCCTTCCCCGAACCCGCAAGGGTGGCGGCAGCGACGAGGCGCTCGGCATTGCGCTGGCGATCGGCAGTGCGATCTCGTTTGCCAGCATGGTGATGGCCTCCAAGGTCGGCGAGATGGCCGCGCTCCGGCTGCACGCCACCGAGCTGCTGCTCCTGCTCGGGGCCGCCATCGTCGTGGTGATCGAGAAGCCCGCGGCGGCGCCCAAGATCATCCAGACGACCGTCGACGCCACCGCGCCGCTAGCTCTTGAGCAGGCCGAGCTCCTGCACAATCGCTGAGGCTTCCTTGACGGCGTGGTTCGCCGCCGGCACGCCGCAATAGATCGCCTGCTGGAGCAGGATTTCCTTGATGTCGTCGGGCGTGAAGCCGCCCTCGGCCAGCGCCGCGCGCACGTGCAGGCGGAATTCGTCCCATTGCCCTAGCGCGACCATGGTGCCGATGACGAGCACTCGCCGCGTGCGCTCGTCGAAATGCGGCCGCGTCCAGATCTCGCCCCAGGCGTAGCGGGTGATCATGTCCTGAAAATCGGTGTTGAACGCATTGCGGCCCGCGATCGACTTGTCGACCCAGGCATTGCCCAGCACCTTTCGGCGTACGTTCATGCCGGCGTCACGGCGCTTCTGGTCGTCCATGGGCATCCTCTGGTCAAAATGACGGTCACGCCAATCTAGCGTACCCCCGCCGCAGCCGACAGCCCGTTGAGGCGAGGCTCACGTCTTTCGGTGCCGTTCTATCTGCGGTAGTATCGGCCATTGCACGCGCCTGAGGCCTTCATTGCGAGGGAGTGAATTGCCATGGTCGAGACCGTCCCCGGCTATACTGTCATGTTCAACACGGCCGACGATTATCACGAGCTGAACGCGGGTGCGCACCGCAAGCCGCCAAAGGTGCTGAGCGCACCTGCGCTGGTGTGGCATCTGGCCTTCTGGACCAACTTTCAGGAGCCTGGGCGTGGTCGGGAACAGCCGGTCAATCCGGAATGGGCGCCGAACAAGCGGCCCAGGGAGATCAACAAGGCCCTCGACGGCTTCGTCCGGCAGCTCTGGATCGGGCTGGAAGCAAAGCTCGGCAGGCCGGTCGAGGTCACGCCTCGGATTGACGGCGTCAACCTGCTGTTCGGCAGCGCCTACCGCAAGCCACTGGACGACGACGTCAAAAAGGAGCTCACGCGGCGCCAGAACGACATCTTCGCGAGTACCAACCGCGTCGTCAGCCTGCAATTCGTCTGGCGATCGCTCGACGTCACGATCCGCTTCGAGACCCGGGACGAGTATTTCACGATGTCGGTCTTCGTCGAGCTCGATCGGCTGCGCAGCGGCAAGTCCACCGACATCGACGAGCTGAACGAGACGGTGGACCAGATCAAGGCCTATCTAAATCCGAGCCTGGCTCCCGTCCCGGCCCCCGCTAGCGGCGACCCGGCGTCGCCACCGCAGCCGGTCGACGATCTCATCAGGGACATCAACCGCTATGCGTTCCACAAATTCTGGCGCGACTTCGATGATGAGGTGCTGTCGCTTGGCGGAGCCTTCCGCGACGACGCTGTCTTTCAGAGGGTCTGCGCGGACTTTCGTGGCTTGATCGCCTCCGAGCAAACCGTGCGCTTTGCGGATGATCGCTTCTTCAAGTTCAACGGACCGCCGAGCTGGGGCGCCGAGGCCAAGCAGATGCTGCTGCCCCTGATCCAGCACCGCGTCCGTGCCGATCACACGCGCTACGAATGTGCCGTCAACTACATGCTCGACGGCCGCGCGCTGTATCTGAGCACGCTTGGTCCGCAATTGCCCGGGATTGCGGACGACGAGCGGATTCCCGTCGAGTTCATCGTCTATGCGCACCAGTGGGTCGACAACAGGACCGTGGTCAACAAGTGGCAGCTCGGGCGCCTGGTCAGCCAGATCCTCCAGCTTGGCACGTTCCGGCTATGTGCCCTCAAGGACGTCAAATGGCTGCACAATGCCGGGCTCGAGCTGGCCGCTCTGGAGGAGGCCACCCAGAGGGCGCGCCGCGCGATCGCGCGAACGGAGACATACGAGACGCGCGCGAGCCAGAACGCCCAGGTGACCGCGGCCGAGCGGAATCGTGCGGCCATGAACGAGATCGCCATGGCCCATAAACGGCTCAACAACATCACGGGCAGATTTCTGAGAAAGACCGGCAGCGGTCCGCTCTACCGGATTGAACGGTCCCGCTACTACGTGCGGCAGTTCGAGGACAATGTGAAGCTGTTGCGCATTCTGCGTCTCGAGGGCGATCAGCCCTATGACCAGTTCATCCGGCGCCGGCTGGGCCCCGAGTTCGATTTCATCGACCGGCTCGGTGTCCGCTACGAACGGGCAACGGCGAGCATTGTCAGTCTCGACCAGAACTACCTCTCGATCACGCAGAACTCGCTGGTGGAACGCGCCACCAAGATTGACGAGGACACGAATTCGATTCAGTCAGAGATCGGAGAAATCCAGCGTTGGGGTGAGTTCATCCTGCTCGCCGCCCTGGTGCCATATTATGTCTCCCACCTGTTCGTCTTGATCAAAGGCGAGCAATGGGCGGCAGCTTCGTCAGCGACTGAGCTGATCTGGTATTTCTTCATTTTGGTCGCAGCGCTTCGCATTGCCGTGCAGGTCCTGAAAACCTGGCTGTTGATTCCGGTCGCGGTCGTCCTTTGCAGCGCGGGGCTGACTTTGTCGGGCTTCTTCCTGATCGAACTCCGCAAGCCAGGGGCACACGCACCACCGAGCTCGGAGATTTCAACACATTCTGCTCCGAAATCGGCAGATCAAGACGTCGGGACGCGCGATCTGTTGCAGAATATCCTCGACGCTCAGCGAGAGCAGAAGCAGCTCACCAGTGAACAGCTAGACGTTCTCCGGCGGCTGCTGGCACCAGCGCAGGCGGACAATCCGGCAGAACCAAAGCCCGCGCCGTCGCAGCTTCCAGCGCAGCAGCCTTCCACCGAGCCGCGTTAGGAAAAATCAGCGCTGCGTCAGGAAGCCCACCACCGCGTCGGTGAATGCGTGTGGTTGCTCGACGTTCGAAATGTGGGCGGCGTCGATGATGGTCATGCTGGCGCCGGGAATGCTGGAGCGGATCAGCTCGCCTGCCGAGATCGGCGTCGCCATGTCGTGGCGGCCGGCGATGACCAGGGTCGGGCTCTTGATCTTGGGGAGCAGCTCGCGCTGGTCGAGCGTCGAGAGCGCCTCGCAGCAGGCGAGATACCCCTCGACGGGGGAGGCGAGCAGCATCGCCTTCATCTTCGCTGTGATGTCAGGTTCGCGCTCGCGGAAATCCTGCGTGAGCCAGCCTGCGATCACGGCATCGGCCACCGCGGCGATGCCGCCCTTCTTCACCGCGTCGATGCGTTCCAGCCATTTGGTCGGCTCGGCATAGTAGCAGGAGGTGTTGGCGAGGATGAGCTTGCCGAACCTTTCAGGCGCATTGGCGCCCAGCCATTGCCCGACCATGCCGCCCATCGACAGGCCGCACCAATGCACCTTCTCGATGTTGAGGTCGTCGAGGATCGCCAGCACGTCGCGGCCGAAGCGCTCCATCGTGTAGGGGGCGGGCGGCACGTTCGACTTGCCGTGGCCGCGGCGGTCGTAGCGGATGACGCGGAAGATCTGCGTCAGCGCCTTCATCTGCGGCTCCCACATCTGCAGCGTGCAGCCGAGCGAGTTGGAGAGCATCAAGGTCGGCCCGCCGTCGCGGCCCTCGACGGAGACGTTGATCAGGCAACCGTCGGCATCGATCATGGGCATGCTGGCGTCTCCGTTTTATTTCCGCTCAAGGCTGCTTTATTCGCGGTCGAGGCTGTCGAGCAGCCGGTTGATCAGGGCCTGGGAAGCCCCTTGATAGGCCATCGGCTCGAACAATGCCGCAATTTTCTCCGGCGGAAGATGCGCAGTGACCTGCGAATCGGCTGCGAGAATTTCGCGCAGATGCTTTTTCTCGGCAACCGCACGCTTGCTCGCGGCCTCGACCAGATGATGCGCATCGCTCTTGCCGATCTTATCGGCCAGCGCAAAGGTGACCGCTTCCGCCATGATCAGCCCATGCGTCGCATCGAGATTGCTGCGCATGCGCGCGGCGTCGACATCGAGCCCCTCGGCGATGTCGACGATGGCGGCAAGCGCGCCGGAGGTGACCAGCATCAATTGCGGCAGCGTCGGCCATTCCGCGTGCCAGGGGCCGGCGCTGCGCTCATGGTCCTGCACCTGGGCTGCAAAAATCGTCGCGGCGAGCTGCGGCGCCATGGTTGCACAGCCCAAAGCGCTCGCGGCTGCGACCGGATTGCGCTTGTGCGGCATGGTCGAGGAGCCGCCGCGGCCTTCGCCGGCGGGCTCGAACGCTTCGCCGACATCTGTCTGCATCATCAGCGAGACGTCGCGGGCGATCTTGCCGCAGCTGCCGGCGAGGATCGCGAAGGCCGAGGCTGCGTCGGCGATGCGGTCGCGGTGGGTGTGCCAGGGGGCCTCCGGCAGCGGCAAGTCGAGCTCCTGCGCCAATCGCTCGGCGACCGCGAGCCCCTTATCGCCAAGGGCCGCGAGCGTACCGGCCGCACCGCCGAATTGCAGTGCGAGGCCCTCGCGGCGTATCCGCCGCAGGCGGCAGCGTGCACGCGCAAGACTTGAGGCATATTCGGCGGCCTTCAGGCCGAACGGCATCGGCAGCGCATGCTGGAGCCAAGTCCGCGCCACCATCGCGGTGTTGCGATGGGCGCGCGCCAGTGCGGCAAAGCCCTTGATGGCGCGGCTGAGGTCGGCGTCCAGCGCATCGATGCCGGCGCGAAGGGTGAGCATGGTCGCGGTGTCGATGACGTCCTGGCTGGTCGCCCCCCAATGCACGTAGCGCGCAGCCTCCGCATTGGCCTTCGCGACGTTGGCGGTCAGCGCCTTGACCAGCGGAATGGCCAGGTTGCCCGATCGCGTCGCGGCCTCGGCCAGCGCGGCCAGGTCAAAGCTATCAGCCTTGCAGGCAGCCTCGACCGGGCCCACCGCGGACGCGGGAATCACACCAACGGCGGCCTCGGCCCGGGCCAGAGCTGCCTCGAAATCGAGCATGTTCTGGAGGGTGGACCAGTCGTCGCAGACGGCGCGCATGGCCGCGCTCGAGAGCATCGGCGCGAGCAGGGGGGAGAGGGCTGTGCTCATGTTGCGCGCGACCTAACCACCATGCCCCGGCTGTGCCAATCCCAAACCGTCCGCACAAGACTTTTTGCAGGTGCGAATATGCATTGCACGTGACCCGGGCCTGCCCTTTCCTTTGCGGCTCCCGTGCGTTACTTGAGCATCCCCACCTTTTACGATCCCCGGAGGCACCCCATGGCCATGACAATGAACGGCGAAGTCCAGCTTGCGGCGCCGCGCGAGGCCGTGTGGGAGAAGCTCAACGACCCCGCGGTGCTGAAGGCCTGCATCCCCGGCTGCGAGGAGCTGGAGAGGACCGAGGATGGCGGCTTCCGCGCAACGGCAAAAATGAAGGTCGGGCCGGTGTCGGCGCGCTTCAAGGGCAAGGTCACGCTCTCTGATCTCGACCCGCCGAATGGCTACAAGATCTCCGGCGAGGGCGAGGGCGGCGTGGCCGGCTTCGCCAAGGGCGGCGCGGTGGTCAAGCTCGCGGAGAAGGACGGCGGCACGCTCTTGTCCTACGAGGTCGAGGCGCAGATCGGCGGCAAGTTGGCGCAGCTCGGACAGCGCCTGATCAACGGCACCGCCAAGAAGCTGGCCGACGAGTTTTTCGCGAACTTCGCCAAAGCTGTACAAGGCTAGCGGTACAGGGCTGAAACCTATCGCCTTTCGGCATGGCGCCTTGCGTCCGAGGTGATGTTGCCCCGAGCCATAATGGCCCATATGATGGGTTGGAATAATTATAAGAACCGCTTCGACGGGACCCGTCGGGGCGCTGATAGAGAGTGCTTATGGCAAAAATCTCCCTCATCGTGAACGGCAATCCTGTGACGGCCAACGTCGATCCCCGCACGCTTCTGGTGCAGTTTCTGCGCGAGAATCTGCGGCTGACCGGCACCCATGTCGGCTGCGACACCTCGCAGTGCGGCGCCTGTGTCGTGCATCTCGACGGCAAGGCCGTGAAGTCCTGCACCACGCTGGCCGTGATGGCCGACGGCCACGAGGTCAAGACGATAGAAGGGCTGGCCGCCGACGGCGCGCCGCTGCATCCGATGCAGGAAGCCTTCCGCGAGCACCATGGTCTGCAGTGCGGCTTCTGCACGCCCGGCATGATCATGACCGCGATCGACATCGTCCATCGCAAGGGCAATGAGCTCGACGACCATACGATCCGGGAAGAACTAGAAGGCAATCTCTGCCGCTGCACCGGCTACCAGAACATCGTCGCCTCGATCTCCGCCGGTGCCAAGGCGATGGCGAAATCCGATCTCGCCTAAACCGCGCGCGCATTCTGCGATCAGGACATTCAGATGTACGAATTCAAATATCATCGCCCCGGGACCGTGCGGCAGGCTGCCAACCTCCTGGTGAAGAACGAAGACGCCAAGCTGGTCGCCGGCGGTCACACGCTGATTCCGGTCATGAAGCAGCGCCTCGCCAGCCCCCCGCATCTGGTCGACCTCTCCCATATCGAGGGGCTCAACGCGATCGAGATGAAGGGCCGTGCGCTGGTGATCGGTGCCACCGCCAAGCACGCTGAGGTCGCGACCTCCGCCATCGTCGGTGAGGCGATCCCGGCGCTAGCAAGTCTTGCCGGCGGCATCGGCGATCCGGCCGTGCGCCACAAGGGCACGATTGGCGGCTCGCTCGCCAACAACGATCCAACCGCCGACTATCCGGCTGCGGTGCTCGCGCTCGGCGCCACCATCGTCACCAACAAGCGCCGCCTCAAGGCCGAGGAGTATTTCCAGGGCCTGTTCACGACCGCGCTGGAAGCCGACGAGATCATCACCAAGGTGATGTTCCCGCTGCCGAAGAAGGCGGCCTACATCAAGTTCCGCAACCAGGCCTCGCGTTACGCTCTGGTCGGCGTGTTCGTGGCACGGCGTCCGTCGGACGTGCGGGTCGCCGTAACAGGCGCCGGCTCGGAAGGCGTGTTCCGCGTCACCGCGTTCGAGGAGGCCCTGAAGAAGCGCTTCGCCGCGAAGGCGCTCGACGGCATCGAGGTGCCCGCGGACGGCCTGAACAGCGACATCCACGGCAGCGCGGAATACCGCGCGCACCTCATCGGGGTGCTGACCCGGCGCGCCCTCGACGCCGCCAATGCCAAGGAATGACTGGGCCTGACCAACTGGCCCATTACCTGCCCCCGGTGAGGGCGTAGCGAGACTGGCTCTTTCATGACTCTCACGGCCTTGCCGGCATCGGTCGATGCGATGCTCGAACTCCTGACGTCGCGCGGCTATCTGGCCGAGCGGTCGCTGGCGACGGTGACGTATCTCTCGCTGCGCATGGGGCGGCCGCTGTTTCTCGAAGGGGAGGCCGGCGTCGGCAAGACCGAGATCGCAAAGGTGCTGTCGGCGGCGCTGGGGCGAAAGCTGATCCGCCTGCAATGCTACGAAGGCCTCGACGTCTCCTCCGCGGTCTACGAGTGGAACAGCGCGGCGCAGATGATCGCGATCCGGATGGCGGAAGCCGCCGGGGACACCGATCGCGATCAGCTCTCCAGCGACATCTTCGCCGACCGCTACATGATCAAGCGACCGCTGCTCCAGGCGCTGGAGCCTGATGTCGCCGGGCCGCCGGTGCTGCTGATCGACGAGCTCGACCGCGCCGACGAGGCGTTCGAGGCGTATCTCCTGGAAATCCTCAGCGACTTCCAGGTGACCATTCCGGAATTTGGCACCGTGAAGGCGCCGCATCCGCCGATCGTTATCATCACCTCCAACCGCACCCGCGAGATCCACGACGCACTGAAGCGGCGCTGTCTCTACCATTGGGTCGACTATCCCGCAGCCGAGCGCGAGCTCGCCATCGTCAAGTCACGCGTGCCCGGCATCTCCGCAAAGCTGTCGCAGCAGGTCGTGCGCTTCGTGCAGGCGCTGCGCAACCAGGACTTCTACAAATCGCCTGGCGTCGCCGAGACCATCGACTGGGCCACCGCGCTGTCGGAGTTAGATGCCCGCTCGCTGACCCCGCAAGTGGTCGGCGACACGCTGGGCGCGCTGCTCAAGTA
Source organism: Bradyrhizobium sp. GW821-FHT13H05 (assembly GCF_058804065.1). Lineage (NCBI taxonomy): Bacteria > Pseudomonadati > Pseudomonadota > Alphaproteobacteria > Hyphomicrobiales > Nitrobacteraceae > Bradyrhizobium > Bradyrhizobium sp. GW821-FHT13H05. The sequence goes on from NZ_JBXAPO010000003.1 coordinate 570,557, forward strand.
CCAGGACGACATCACCCGCATGCAGGGCGACACCTTGCAGAAGGTGCTGAAGGAAGCGACGAGCGATTAGCCGTCATTCCGGGGCGCGCGTAGCGCGAACCCGGAATCCATTGTGCAGCGATGGTGGATGAATAGATTCCGGGCTCGCGCCCAAGAGGCGCATCCCGGAATGACGACCGAGAGTGTTGAACCATGGCCATCAACCACCTGGCGCCCGAGCAGACCGAGCAGTTCGCCGACAACATCGTCGGCTTCGCTCGCGCGCTGCGTGCGTCGGGCATGCCGGTCGGGCCGGGTGCCGTCATCGATGCCATGAGCGCGCTGCAGGTGATCGACATCGGCAACCGCGCCGATGTCTTCACCACGCTGGAGGCGATCTTCGTCAAGCGCCACGAGCATGCGCTGATCTTCAAGCAGGCCTTCAACCTGTTCTTCCGGGCCTCGGAAGAGTGGAAGCACATGCTGGATTCGGTGCCGCTGCCGGAGCAGGCCAAGAAGAAGCCGCAGGCCGGCTCCCGCCGCGTGCAGGAGGCGATGTCGCAGCCGCGCATGACGGAGACGCCGCAGCACCAGGAGCAGGATCTGCGCCTGTCGGTCTCCGACAAGGAGATCCTTCAGAAAAAGGATTTTGCCCAGATGAGCGCGGCGGAGATCACGGAGGCGCTCCGCGCCATCGAGCGGATGCGCCTGCCGCAGGCCGAGCTTCTGACGCGCCGGCATCGACCCGATCCCCATGGCCTGCGCATCGATTTGCGCCGCACGCTGCGGGCATCCTTGCGCACCGGCGGCGACATCATCGACATCCATCGCCTCGGTCGCATCGAGAAGCCGGCGCCGATCGTGGCGCTGCTCGACATCTCGGGTTCGATGAGCGAATACACCCGCCTGTTCCTGCATTTCCTCCATGCCGTAGGGGACGCTCGCAAACGCGTCTCGGTGTTCCTGTTCGGCACCCGTCTCACCAACGTCACCCGGGCGCTGCGCCAGCGCGATCCCGACGAGGCGCTGGCGAGCTGCTCGGCCTCGGTCGAGGACTGGGCCGGCGGTACACGAATCTCGGCCTCGCTGCACAACTTCAACAAATTGTGGGCGCGGCGCGTGCTGAGCCAGGGTGCCATCGTGCTCCTGATCTCCGACGGGCTGGAGCGGGAGGCCGATTCCAAGCTCGCTTTCGAGATGGACCGGCTGCATCGGTCCTGCCGGCGGCTGATCTGGCTCAACCCCTTGCTGCGGTTCGGCGGCTTCGAGGCCAAGGCCCAGGGTATCAAAATGATGCTCCCGCACGTTGACGAATTCCGCCCGGTACATAATTTGAGTTCGATCCAGGAGCTGATCACGACGCTCTCCCGTCCGCTGCCGCCGCATCACCGCAGCCTGATCCGTTCCGCAGCCTGAGAGGCTTTAACCATGCTCGATCGCGACGAGGATATCCTGAAGGCGGCGGAGGACTGGCAGAAGGCCGGCCGTGGCGTCGCACTGGCGACGGTTGTCGAGACCTGGGGCTCGGCGCCGCGCCCGGCGGGCTCGAGCCTCGTCATCAACGACCAGGGCACTTTCTTAGGGTCGGTCTCCGGCGGCTGCGTCGAGGGTGCTGTGGTCACCGAGGCCATGGACGTGATCGAGAGCGGCAAGCCAAAGATGCTGGAGTTCGGCGTCGCCGACGAGACCGCCTGGAATGTCGGGCTGTCCTGCGGCGGCACTATCCGCGTCTTCGTCGAGAAGGTCGGCTAGCCGTGAAGCTCGCGATTTTGCACGAACTCAATGCCGAACGCGTCGCGCGCCGGCCGGCGATCCTGGTGACCGACACCGAGAATGGGGAGCAGCGCCTGGTGAAGGCTGCGGATTTCGCCAAGGACCCACTGCGCGCCGAGCTGGAAAAGCAGCTTCGCATGGGCAAGAGCGCCAATGTCGAGGCCGGCGGCAAGAAGCTGTTCCTCAACGTCTACGCGCCGACCGCAAAGCTCGTCATCATCGGCGCGGTCCATATCAGCCAGGCCCTGGCGCCGCTGGCGCGCTCGCTCGGCTATGACGTCACAGTCGTCGATCCCCGGACGGCCTTTGCGAGCCCGGAGCGCTTCCCTGATATTCCGCTCGTTGCCGAATGGCCCGACACCGCGCTGCCGCCGCTCAACGTCGATGCCTACACCGCCTTCGTCGCGGTGACCCACGATCCCAAGATCGACGATCCCGCGCTGCTGCATGCCTTCGAGCGCGGATGCTTCTATATCGGCGCGCTCGGCTCACGGAAGACGCATGCCAAGCGCGGCGACCGGCTGCGGGCGCAGGGAGCGAAGGATACCGACATCGCGCGCATCCACGCGCCCATCGGCCTTGCGATCGGCGCGGTCTCGCCGTCCGAGATCGCGGTGTCGATCATGGCCGAGATCACGGCGGTGCTCCGCCTGCCTCCCAAAGAAAAAGAAGAAGCGGCATGAAGTTCGGACCGGCGAGCCCCAAGGATGCGATCGGCGGGGTGACCGTCCACACTCTGCGCCAGGGAGCGCTGGTGCTGAAGAAAGGCACGACGATCGGTCCCGCCGAGGTCGAGGCGCTGACGCGGGCCGGCATCAAGGATGTCGTGGTGGTGCGGATGGAGGAGGGCGACGTCTCCGAGGACGTCGCAGCCGCCAGCATCGCGCTGGCCGTCGGCGGCGAGGGCATCCATGTCGAGCGCGCCTTCACCGGCCGCGCCAATCTGTTTGCCGCGCGTCCGGGCGTGCTGGTGATCGACCGGGCCGCGGTGGACCGCATCAACAATATCGACGAAGCCATCACCTTTGCCACGCTCACCGCCTACAAGCCGGTGGTCGAGGGCGAGATGGTCGGCACCGTCAAGATCATCCCGTTTGGTGTTGAAGGACGTCTGCGCGATGCCGCGGTAGAGACGGCGGGCCGCGACGTGTTGAAGATCGCGCCTTACGTAATCAAGCGCGTCGGCATCGTCTCGACCCTGCTGCCGGGCCTCTCGTCCAAGGTAATCGACAAGACGCTGCGCGTCACCGCCGAGCGGCTCGCACCGGCCGGCGCCGAGATCATCGCGGAGCGGCGGGTCCAGCACGAGGAACGCGCGCTGTCGGCCGCGATCAAGGAATTGCTCGGCCTCGGCGCCGAACTCGTCATCGTGTTCGGGGCGTCCGCGATCGCCGACCGCCGCGACGTGATTCCGGCTGCGGTCACCGGGATCGGTGGCGAGATCGAGCATTTCGGCATGCCGGTCGACCCCGGCAATCTGCTGCTGATTGCCCGCGCCGGCGGCGTGCCGGTGCTGGGCGCGCCGGGCTGCGCGCGCTCGCCGGTCGAGAACGGGTTTGACTGGGTGCTGATGCGGCTCCTGGCCGGCATCAAGGTGACGCGTGCCGAACTGATGGGCATGGGCGTCGGCGGCCTGCTGATGGAGATCGTGACGCGCCCGCAGCCCCGCGCGACGCCCGAGATCGAGGGCAACAGCCGGGTCGCGGCCATCGTGCTCGCGGCGGGCCGTTCGACCCGCATGGGCGGGCCGAACAAGCTGCTCGCCGAGCTCGACGGCAAGAAGCTGGTGCGGATCGCGACCGAGCAGGCGCTGGCCTCCAAGGCATCCGAGGTGATCGTCGTCACCGGCCACCAGACCGAGCTGGTCGAGCAGGCGCTTGCAGGGCTGAAGGCGCGTTTCGTCAAGAATCCGGACTTCGCCGGCGGTATCGCAAGTTCAGTCAAGGCCGGCATTGCGGCCGTGTCTGAAGCGTGCGACGGCGCCGTGGTATGTCTCGGTGACATGCCGCTGATCGACGCCGGCCTGATCGATCGTCTCATCGACGGCTTTGCGCCGGATCGCGGCAACCTCATCGTCGTGCCCGTCAGCGACGGCCGCCGGGGCAATCCCGTGCTGTGGTCGCGGCGCTTCTTCAAGGAGTTGATGACGCTCGACGGCGATGTCGGTGCGCGGCATTTGATCGCCAGGCACACCGAAGCGGTCGCCGAAGTGCCCGTCGACGGCGAGGACGCCTTCCTCGACATCGACACGCCGCAGGCGCTGGAAGCGGCACGGCGGGGATGACGTGTCGTAGCTCGGGGTGGACAAAGGCTCGTAGCGCCGTGCCCGCCCTACGAACCGATGTCTGCCGCTCGACTATTTCTTGGTATTCGACAGTTTCTCGCTGGCGGCCTTCAGATTGACGCCGCTCTTCGTCAGCAAGGCCTTGTCGCCCGTGGTGAAGGTGAACGTGTCGGCGCCGACGCTGACACCATTCCATGCGATCTCTTCGGCGAGCGACAGGTACCACATCCCCTGAAAGCCGGAATTGTTGTTGAGCTGCCCGGTCCAGACGGCCGTCGAACCGCAGCCGACGAAGTTGACGCTGAAGCTGATCGCCGTGCCCGTATTGCTGGATGCGAGCCAACCCGTCGCGCCCTGCGGCTGGCCCTGGTCGCAGCTGTTCGCCGCGTTGTTGGTGTAGGTCCCGGAAAGCGCTCCCGTATTCGAATTGTAGCTGGTGATGGCCAGCTTCGAGCCGTACTGGTTCGTCCAGATCCAGCTGACTGACTGCGCCTGAGCCGATCCGACCAGGCACGTCGATATGAGCATTCCCAAGAGCATTCCGTTGCTGTGACGCATGGTCGTTGCCTCCGGCTCTTCGCTTGGAGCTGATACCCCGTAACCACTCTAAATAAAGCGATTGAAAAATACAACTAAAAGATGCATTCGATCGCACATTCGACGGAGCGCGCTTTTCAATCACTCGTTCACCAAGTGGAAACGGTCCCGCACTTAGAGTTCCCTCCACCTGCCTTGGGGGGAGGGGTTTTCCATGACGTCGAACGTCGTCGCGCGCCGTTGCGCGATGTTTTTCTTTGCACTGTCCATTTGTGTCGCGGGCGCTCGCCACATCACCGAAGCGCATGCCGCCGGTGCCTTTGCGGTCGGCAAGTGCGGCGCCTATGGCCAGGCGTTTGATTACGGCGCCGAGCACGAGGCCCGTGCCGCGGCGCAGAAGCAGTGCAAGGGTGATTGCACCACCGTCACGATGAAGCGCGCCTGCGCCGCGATGTCGGTCGATCTGTCCAATCCTTGCGGTGCCTATGGCTATGCGGTCAAGCCGAAGATCTCCGCCACGCTCAATGCCGCCACGCGCGAATGCTACAAATATGGCGGCAAGGAATGCGTGATCCGCGCCTGGGCCTGCGACGCCAAGGGCTGATTCCTCTTGCCGTCATTCCGGGGCGTCGCGTAGCGCCGAACCCGGAATCTCGTGCAATAATCTCCAGATTCCGGGTCTGCGCCTGACGGCGCATCCCGGAATGACAGTTTGTGGAGACATGCATGCAGTTCGACACCAAGATCGCCGTGGTGATCCGCACCGATCTTCAGGCCTGGCAGAAGCTCAACGTTGCGTCCTTTCTCACCAGCGGCATTGCGGCCGCGTTTCCCGAATGCATCGGCGATCCCTATGAGGACGCCTCGGGCACGCAATATCTCTCGCTGATCGGCCAGCCGATCCTGATCTATGGTGCCGATGGTCCGGCGCTGACGCGCGCACTCGACCGTGCGCTCACGCGTAGCGTCAAGCCGGCGGTCTATACCGAGGACATGTTCAGGACCACGCATGACGCTGCCAATCGTGAGGCGGTGAGGGCGGTGGCGCGCGCTGACCTCAATCTCGTCGGTCTTGCGATGCGCGCCGAGCGCAAGGTGATCGACAAGATCGTTGACGGCCTCAAGTTCCACGGCTGACGCGTCTTCGCGCCTGGCGCCACGTCGTCATCGCGATGTCACGATCGCGCGAGCGCTGCGCAAACATTGTGCGGTTTGATTCCAATCAAGGGTGCTTCGCGCGGCCTCGCTAGTCTGCCTTGCGTAATGCAAAGGAGCAGACCGATGCCGACCATGAAAGCCGCAATCGTCAGACAATTCGGCAAGCCGCTGGTGATCGAGGACGTGCCGGTGCCGCAGCCCGGACCCGGCGAGGTCCTGGTCAAGGTGAAGGCGTGCGGCGTCTGCCACACCGATCTGCACGCGGCCTCCGGCGACTGGCCGGTGAAGCCGGTACCGCCCTTCATCCCCGGCCATGAGGTTGCCGGCATCGTTGCCGCGCTCGGATCCGGCGTGAAGAATCTGAAGGTGGGCGATGCCGTCGGCGTCGCCTGGCTGCACGATGCCTGCATGGCTTGCGAATATTGCGAGACCGGCTGGGAGACGCTGTGCGAGCACCAGCACAACACCGGCTACAGCGTGAACGGCGGCTTCGCCGAATATGTCATTGCCTCGGCCGCCTTCGCCGCAAAACTGCCGGCGACGATCGATTTTGCCGGCATCGCGCCGATCCTGTGCGCGGGGGTGACCACCTACAAGGGCCTGAAGGAGACGGAGGCAAAGCCCGGCGAATGGGTCGTGATCTCAGGCGTCGGCGGGCTCGGCCACGTCGCCATCCAGTACGCCAAGGCGATGGGGCTCAAGGTTGTGGCCGTTGATATCGCCGAGGACAAGCTCGCGCTCGCGCGCGAGACCGGCGCCGATCTCGCGGTCAACGCGCTCGCGGCCGATGCCGTGGACAAGGTCCTGGCGGCAACGGGAGGCGGGGCGCACGGCGTGCTGGTGACGGCGGTCTCGACCGCTGCGTTCGCACAGGCGCTGAAGATGGTCCGGCGCAAGGGCACTGTCAGCCTCGTCGGCCTGCCGCCTGGCGAATTCCCGACGCCGATCTTCGACGTCGTGCTCAAGCGCATCACCGTGCGCGGCTCCATCGTCGGCACAAGGCGCGATCTGGACGAAGCCATCGCATTCGCCGCCGACGGCAAGGTCAAGGCCGAGGTGACCAAGGTGCCGCTCGCCGAGATCAATAACGTTTTCGACCGGATGAAGGCCGGCAAGATTGACGGCCGCATGGTGCTGGACTTTGGCTAGCGCGTCACGAAGGCGGCATGCCCGCGAATTTCGGTAAGCTTGGATCGAGGCGATCCCACTCATGTCCGCGCGCGGCGTAGGTGACCACTTGCGGCTTGTAGCGGGCGGGCTCGTCGAGGCTTGCGGCGCGGATCGTGAAGATGTCGGGCATCGCCGCGAAGGTCAGGTAAACCGGCAAGCCGCACTGCGCGCAGAAGCCGCGCGTCTTCACGTTGCCGCTATCGCCGACCATGTCCCAGTGTTTTGCGTCGCCCGTCACGGTGACGCCGGCGCGTGCGAAGGTCATGTAAGAGCCATGGCCGCTGCCGCTTTCCCGCTGGCAGTCCCGGCACTGGCAGTGGTTGCTGAACAGGGGCTCACTGGCAATCGAATAGCGGATCGCACCGCAGGCGCAGCCGCCGGTATAGGGCTTGTCCATCGCGATAACTCCTCAGCTGTCTTCGCCGCTGATTTCGTCGAGCTGGCGGACCACCTTCTTCCAGCCGCCGCTCATGACCGTGTAGGCCGACTCGTTCCTGGGCAGGACGAAGCCGGCATGAACCAGCTGAATTCGCGTGCCGGCCTCGACCGGGGTGAGGGACCACGTCACGATCGTGTCGAGCGGCGCGCCGTAGCCGGCGTTGCGCGCGTCTCCGCCCTTCCAGGCGTAGACGAGGCGCCTGTTGGCCACGACTTCCAGAACCCGGCAATGAATTACGCCATCCCAGTGACCGCCCGGTTTGGTCTGGAACGTGAAGTCCTTGCCTTCGACGGCTTCAAAGCCAGTCGGCTGCATCAACCAGCGCGCAATCAGCTGCGCACTGGTCAGCGCCTTCCAGATCGTCTCGGCGGTGTGAGGGAAGACCTCGTCGATGACGATGTCTCTGGTTTCAGCGTTCAACGCGGCAGCACTCACGGATCGATCTCCTTCAAGAGGTCACGCAGGTTCTGGAAGCGCTCGCGCCAGAAGACGCCGTAATGATCCATCCAGCTCACCAGCGGCTCGAGTCCTTCAGGCGCAGCGCGGTAATAGACGTTGCGGCCCTCGGCGCGCTCGGCGACGAGGCCGGCCTGCTTGAGCGACTTCAGGTGCTGCGAGATCGCGCCCTGTGTGACGCCGCTGCCGCGGGTCAGCTCGGCGACGCTGATCTCCTTGCTCTCGAACACGCGCTCGAATACGGCGCGGCGGGTCGGATCGGCGAGAGCACGCATCACGGTGGTGACGGGATTTGCGGCGGTTTCGATCATGTCGATAAATTAGTGGTAGCTAATGCATTAGTCAAGACTAATTCAACAGGCCGGCTTTGCGTGCTCGCTTCTCGATTGACTATGACTGACTGGTCAGTCATAAATTTATCATGACCAAGAAGCCAACCAAGTCCGTGACGTCATCCGCCAGCAGCGAGGGAGCGCCCGTCTCGAACCGAGCAACGCGCGCGGCCGAGCGGCGCGCGGCGATCGTGGAGGCTGCGATGGAGGAATTCATCGCGCGCGGCTTTGCCGCGACGCGGCTTGATGACATCGCCAAGCGCGCGGGCGTCGCGAAGGGCACGATCTACCTGCACTTCAAGGACAAGGAATCGATGTTCGAGGAGCTTGTGCGCATCGTCATCGTGCCCGTGGTGGCGCGGCTGACTGAACTGCCGCCGCCGGCGGGCTCGGTGCGCGACCTCGTTGAGGCATTTGCCGGCAACTTCCTGAGAGAGGTCATCGGCACCAGGCGCGGCGATCTCGTGCGCCTGATCGTGGCGGAGGGGCCGCGCTTTCCCTCTGTCGCTGATTTCTATTACCGCGAGGTCGTCTCGCGCGGGATCGCCGCCATGCGCGCGCTGATCGAGCTCGGCATTGCCCGCGGCGAGATCCGCGAAAAGGACCTTGCCCGCTATCCGCAGATCCTGGTCGCGCCGGCGATGATCGCGGTGATCTGGCAGAGCCTGTTTGCGCGGCACGCGCCGCTCGACGCGCAGGACATGCTGCGCGTCCATCTCGATTTGATCTTTGGCGAACGGAGGACGACATGAGGTCGTCGCGAATAATTTCTGCATTTCTACTGGTCGCTGTGCTGGCAACCGGTCTGGCCGGCTGCAACGAGAAGCGCGATCCCGGCTTCCAAGGTTGGGTCGAAGCCGACATGATCTTCGTGAGCCCGGATGAGGCGGGCCGGGTGACCAAGCTCAGCATCCGCGAGGGCGACGAGGTCAAGGTTGGCGACGCCCTCTATTCCGTCGACGACGACCTCCAGCTTGCCGATCTCAACCAAAACAAGGCGACGCTCGCCAACGCGCAGCAGACCTATGACCGCGCGGCTTCGCTGAGCAAGACCGGTTCGGGCACGCAAGCCAATCTCGACTCGGCCGTCTCCGCCTTGCGCGTCGCGGAAGCGCGGGTGGCGACGTCGGAGACGCGGATGGCGCGGCGCAAGGGCTTTGCGCCAGTGGCCGGCACCATCCAGCAGATCTATTTCCGCGAGGGCGAGATGGTGGCGGCGCAGCGGCCGGTGCTCTCGATCATGCCGCCCGGCAACATGAAGCTGCGCTTCTTCGTGCCGGAGACCGAGCTGCCCAAGCTTGCGATCGGGGACACCGTGCGGATCGCCTGCGACAATTGCGCGGCCGATCTCACCGCGAAGATCTATTTCATCGCGACTTCGGCCGAATACACCCCGCCGGTCATCTACAGCCTCGATGAACGCAACAAGCTGGTCTACCTGATCCAGGCGCGGCCCTCGCGTCCCGACGCCTTGCGCGTCGGGCAGCCGATCGACGTCTATCTCAATCCAAAGACACCGGTGGCGGACAAGCGATGAACGGCGGCGGCAACGACATCGCGATCGACGTCAAGGGCCTGACCAAGTCGTTCGGTGGCCGCGAGGTCGTGCACGATCTGTCAATGCAGGTGAAGCGCGGCTCGATCTATGGCTTCCTCGGGCCGAACGGCTCGGGCAAGACCACCACCATCCGCATCCTCTGCGGCCTGCTCACACCCGACAGCGGCGAGGGCACCTGTCTCGGTTATGACATCCGGCGCGATGCCGACAAGATCAAGCGCCAGGTCGGTTACATGACCCAGCGCTTCAGCCTGTACCAGGACCTGTCGGTGCGCGAAAACCTCGAATTCGTCGCACGCCTCTACGGCCTCTCCGACGCGCGCGGCGCCGCGCGCGACATGATCAAGCGGCTCGGGCTCTCGGGCCGTGAGGAGCAGCTCGCTGGCGAACTCTCGGGCGGCTGGAAGCAGCGGCTGGCGCTCGGGGCCTGCACGTTGCCCAATCCGAAATTGCTGCTGCTGGACGAGCCGACCGCCGGCGTCGATCCCAAGGCGCGACGCGATTTCTGGAACGAGATCCATGCGCTCGCCGCGGACGGTCTCACCGTGCTGGTCTCGACCCACTACATGGACGAGGCCGAACGCTGTCACGAGATCGCCTACATCGCCTATGGCCATCTGCTGGCACACGGCACGGTGGAGGACGTGATCGCGAAATCCTCGCTCTCGACCTACACTGTCACGGGCGAGGACCTCAACGAGCTTGCGGCCGCGCTCACCGGCAAGCCCGGTGTAGACATGGTGGCACCGTTCGGCACCTCGCTGCATGTCTCCGGGCGCGACGTTGCCGCGCTCGAAGCCAGCATCGCGCCGTGGCGTGAGAAGAGCAGCCTGCATTGGCAGAAATCGCATCCTTCGCTCGAAGACGTGTTCATCGAATTGATGGGGCGGTCCAAGGACAACTTCAAATGAGCGCCGTCGATCGTCCGAGCATTGCATACGAAATCCGGGAACGCTTCGGTTTCTGGAAGCGCTCCTATGCGATGCTGATCAAGGAGTTCATCCAGCTCAGGCGCGATCGCGTCTCGTTCGCGATGATCGTGATGCTGCCGGTGATGCAGCTGATGCTGTTCGGCTTTGCCATCAACACCACGCCGCATCATCTGCCGAGCGCGGTGCTGCTCCAGGAGGACTCGGATCTCGCCCGCTCGATCCTGAAGGCGCTGGAGAACACCGCCTACTTCCACTTCATCTACGAGGTCCACGACGTCGACGATTTCGACAATCTGCTGAAGTCGGGCAAGGTGCTGTTCGGCGTCGAGATCCCGCGCGGCTTCGAACGGGCGGTGCGGCGCGGCGACAAGCCGGCGCTGCTGGTCGCGGCCGATGCGACCGACCCCGTGGCGGCCAGCGCGGCGATCGGTTCGCTCGGGATGGTCGTGCAGACCGCGCTCAAGCACGATCTCTACATCGGCAATCCCCCGGAGATGCCGTTCGAGATCCGCGCGCATGCGCGCTACAACCCGGCTGCGGTCTCCAGCCTCAATATCGTGCCGGGTCTCGTCGGCACCATCCTTACCATGACCATGCTGATCTTCACCGCGCTCTCGGTCACGCGCGAGGTCGAGCGTGGCACCATGGAGGCCCTTTTGTCGATGCCGATCAGGCCGGTCGAGGTGATGTTCGGCAAGATCATTCCCTATGTGCTGGTCGGCTTCGTCCAGGCCTTCCTGATCATCAGCATCGGCGTGTTCCTGTTCGGCGTGCCCGTGCTCGGCAATCTGTTCCTGCTGGCGCTGCTCTCGACGCTGTTCATCACCACCAATCTGTCGATCGGCTACACCATCTCGACGCTGGTGCAGAACCAGCTCCAGGCCATGCAGATGTCGATGATGTTCTTCCTGCCGAGCATTCTGCTCTCCGGCTTCATGTTCCCGTTCGCCGGCATGCCGGCCTGGGCGCAATATCTCGGCGAGGCACTGCCGCTGACGCATTATCTGCGCATCGTCCGCGCCATCATGCTGAAGGGCGCCGGCATGCACAATTTGCACTTCGACGCGCTGGCGCTGGCGGCCCTGATGCTGGTCGCCATGACCATCGCCGTGACGCGCTTCCGCCGCACGCTGGATTGAGGCAAGATGCCCCGGAATCGAGGGGTGGAATGGTCAGTTTTGCGAGCAGGAAGGCCCGGCAGCATGCCGCCTTGTCGGAGGATTTCGAGCGCGAGCTGACGCGGGAAGTGCTGCGCACCGAGCTGTTGCGGGTGAGGGCGCTGATCATGACGGGCTGCGTCATCATCATATTCCTCACCGCAACGTACACGATCGACCCTGCCATCGTGAACCGGGTCTGGCGCGGGACGGGGGGCCTGGTCCGCGAATACATCCTCTTGGGGGGCTTCATCCTCTTCGAGGTCTGGGTCCACAGCCAGATCAGGCGGAACCTCAAGCTCGACCGCGACCTGCCGGTGATCAGGCGCTATATCGGCGCCCTTATCGAAACGTCGCTGCCGACGATCATCCTGATCCTGCAGATTCGCAGCATGGGCGCTGGGCCCGCGCTCGGTTTCGTGCTGCCGCTGGTCTATTTCATCTTCGTCATTCTTTCGACGCTGCGGCTCGATTTCTGGCTGTCCACCTTCACGGGATTTGTGGCCGCGGCCGAACTTCTGGTCGTCGCGCTGTATTACAATTCGGCGAGCGACGCCGGTGAACCCCTGATCTACTTTCACGCGGTGCGCAGCACGATCATCCTGATTTGCGGCGTGCTCGCGGGCGCCGTCGGCGGGCGGTTGCGGCGACAGTTTGCCGCGAGCATCGCGGCGGCCACCGCCCGCGACCGGGTGACGAACCTGTTCGGCCAGCACGTCTCGCCGCAGGTGGTGGAGCGGCTGATGGCGGCGGGACCGAGCGCGGGCGGTGACGTCCGCCGCGTCGCCGTGATGTTCGTCGATTTCCGCGGCTTCACCGCCGGCGCGCAGTCGCGCACCCCGCAGGAGGTGGTCGACCGGCTCGATGGTGCCTTCGCCGTACTGGTCGACATCCTCGACCGCGAGGGCGGCATCGTGAACAAGTTCTTGGGCGACGGCTTTCTCGCGCTGTTTGGCGCGCCGCTGGAGGCTTCCGACGCCGCGCACCGCGCTGTCGCCGCGGGCCGCGAGATGCTGACTGCGATGGACCGCATCAACGCAGAGACGAGCTGGCCGCTGCGGATCGGCATCGGCATCCATTTCGGCGAGGTCGTCGCCGGCAATATCGGCTCGCCCCGGCGCAAGGAGTACACGGTGATCGGCGACACCGTGAACTTCGCCTCGCGGCTGGAGGCGCTCAACAAGGAGTTCGGCTCCCAGCTGTTGATCTCCGCGTCGGTGCGTGAGGCGCTGGGCGACGACGGCAAGGATGCGGTTGCGCTCGGCGAGGTCACGGTGCGCGGTTACGAACAGAAGGTGGCTGTGTTTCAACTGGGGTGAGGGGCTGCTCGCGTTTCGTTGAAGGCGCGTGATGAAATATCGCGCGGGAATATCCGCTCTCATACTCAGGAGGTCGAACCTCTCGGCTTCCGTTTGTCACGCGGAGAAAATCCATGACCCGATTGCCCCTTGTTGCGGCCGCGCTGATCGCTGCCGCCGTCTACCAGACCCAGGCCGCTGCCGCCCGCGACGCCGCCCCGCGGCGTGCTCCTGCGCAGGCGACTGCGGATTGCGTGAGGGCTCCGGCAGAGGGCGCGTATGCCTCTGCGCCCTATACGCAGCCGCCCTGCATGCCGAAGACCACGAACTGACGATCAAAGCGGGCGTGGCCGGGCTGGAGAAGGCCTCCAGCCCGGCCACGCGTCCTGCAAGATTGCAGTATTCTGGTAGTGCTTGACTCCCGTTTCATCTAGTCATCTATATGACTAGATGAATTCAGCCCCGCGCGATGAGCGCCTGCCACGCTACCAGCGCCTGCGCGACGACCTCGCCGCGCGGATCAACCGCAATGAATGGCGGCCGGGCGAACCGATCCCGTCTGAAGCCGAGCTCGGGGCGCATTACGGCGTTGCCATCGGCACCGTGCGCAAGGCGATCGACCAGCTCGTCAGCGACTACGTTCTGGAGCGGCAGCAGGGCCGCGGTACTTTCGTGCGCCGCGCGCGCTTCAACTCGTCGCTGTTCCGCTTCTTCCGCTTCCAGTCCGAGAGCGGCGAGCGGCGCGTGCCGAAGAGCCGCATCATCCGCCGCAAGAGCATTCCGGCCACCTCCGCCGTCGCATCTGCGCTGCGCATTCCCGTCGGCGAGCCCGTGATTAGCCTGTCGCGCCTGCGCCTGATCGACGACGTGCCGCTGCTCGCCGAAGAGATCTGGCTCCAGCAATCGCGCTTCGCGCCGATCCTTCAGATCGACACCGCCGAGTTCGGCGACCTGCTTTATCCGCTCTACGAGGAGCGCTGCGGCGAGGTCGTGGTCTCTGCCGAGGAAATCCTGACGGTCGAGACCGCCAACGAGATGCAGGCGCGCCTGCTCGGGCTCGAGGCCCGCGCACCGCTGATCGTGATCGAGCGCCTCGCGCTCGACCTCGAACGGCGGCCGATCGAATGGCGCCGCTCGCGCGGGCCGGCGGACCGCTTCCGCTACCACGCCGAGATCAGGTGAGCGCGGACTTCGACGACATCAAACAATAACGCGTACAGGGGTAGGAAACATGTCAAATTGGTACAGCGAATGCTCGCCGCTCGAGAAGCGGACGTTCTGGGCAAGCTTTGGCGGCTGGGCGCTGGATGCGCTCGACGTCCAGATGTTTGGCCTTGCCATCCCCGCGTTGATCGCGGCCTTCGGCATCAGCAAGGCCGATGCCGGCCTGCTCGGCTCGGTCACGCTGTTCTTCGGCGCGTTCGGCGGCTGGCTCGGTGGTGCGCTCGGCGACCGCTATGGCCGCGTCAAGGCGCTTCAGATCACGGTTGCGACCTTCGCGCTCGCGACCTTCGCCTGCGCGTTCGCGATGACCTACACCCAGCTCGTGATCCTGAAGGCGATCCAGGGCCTCGGTTTCGGCGCCGAATGGGCCTGCGGCGCGGTGCTGATGGCCGAGATCATCCGCGCCGAGCACCGCGGCAAGGCGCTCGGCTCGGTGCAGAGCGCCTGGGCCGTGGGCTGGGGCGCGGCCGTGCTGCTCTCGGCGCTGGTCTTCACCTATGCGCCGGCCGACATCGCCTGGCGGCTGCTGTTCGCGCTCGGGCTGTTGCCCGCGCTCCTCATCATTTTCATCCGCCGCGGCTTGAAGGAGCCGCCGCGCGCGGCAGCAAGCGAGAAGACGCCGTTCTTCGCGACGCTCTCCGGCATCTTCCACCGCGACGTGCTGCGCGCGACGCTGATCGGCGGCCTGTTCGGAATCGGCGCGCACGGCGGCTACGCCGCGCTGACCACCTTCCTGCCGACGTACTTACGCGAGGTGCGCCACCTCTCGGTGCTGGGCTCCAGCGGCTATCTCGCTGTCATCATCGTCGCGTTCTTCTGCGGCTGCGTGGCGAGCGGCATCATCAGCGATCGTATCGGCCGGAGAGCCAATGTCGCTTTGTTCGCCAGCGCGTGCATCGTCACGGTGCTGATCTACATCTTCGCGCCGCTGACCAATGGCGAGATGCTGGTGCTCGGCTTTCCGCTCGGCTTCTTCTCGGCCGGCATTCCCGCCAGCATGGCGGCGCTGTTCAGCGAGCTCTATCCTGCGGGCGTGCGCGGCACCGGTGTCGGCTTCTGCTACAATTTCGGCCGCATCGTCTCCGCCGCGTTTCCGTTCCTGGTCGGCTTCCTCAGCGATCATATCGGGCTTGGGCCGGCGATTGGCATCGATGCGGCCTTCGCCTATTCGCTGGTGTTGATCGCCGTGCTGTTGCTTCCCGAAACCCGCGGCAAGGTCTTTGAACAGACCGCTGCGACGCGCGCCTGACCGGGATGGGGAGGAGCTGCCATGACATGTTCCCGGCGCGGCCTGACGCGCCGCCAGTTTGGCGCGGGTCTCGCATCGCTCGCCACAGTGGCCGCGACCACAGCCAGCAGTGAGGCGGCCTTGCCTGTTATCGATACCCACGCCCATGTCTTTCACCGCGGCCTCAAGCTCGCGTCGGGCCGGCGCTATGCGCCGGACTACGACGCGCCGCTGGCCCTCTATCTGGAGCAGCTCGACCGCAACGGCATGACCCATGGCGTGCTGGTGCAGCCGAGCTTTCTCGGCACCGACAATTCCTATCTGGTCGAGTGTTTGAAGACAGTCGGGACGCGCCTGCGCGGCATTGCCGTGGTCGATCCCGCTGTGTCAGCGGACGAGCTGCGCGCGCTCGATCGCGCTGGCGTGGTCGGCATTCGCCTCAATCTCGTCGGCCAAGCTCTGCCCGATCTTGGTGCCGGCGAATGGAAGGTATTGCTGGCGAGCGTGAAGGCGCTGAGTTGGCAGGTCGAGGTCCAGCGCAATGCGGCCGATCTCGCTGTGCTCGCGCCGCAGCTGCTCGACCACGGCGTCGCCGTCGTGCTCGATCACTACGCGCTGCCGGATCCCAAGCTCGGCGTCGCCGATCCAGGCTTCCAGTCCGTGCTCAAGCTCGGCGCAACGCGGAGCGTCTGGGTCAAGATCTCGGCGCCATATCGCAACGGCGCGGCCGGCGAAGATTTTGCGAAGGCGGCCTATCCGCTGCTGCGCAACGCTTACGGCCTCGATCGTCTGTTGTGGGGCAGCGACTGGCCGCACACGCAGTTCGAGACGTCGCAGACTTACGCAAAGAGCCGGCAGTTTCTTGACACACTGATCGTCGATCCGGGCGAGCGTGCGCAAGTGTTGGCATCGCCACGGCAGCTCTTCCGCTTCTGATTCGTCATTCGCGATTGCTCCGATTGCACTCAATTTTGGGGCATGACGGGCGATGTCGCCCGCTTGTAGAGTGCTGCGCGAAGCGGCCGGTTGCGGCCGCCATTTGCGTGAGGACCAGCCATGCAGCGCCGCTACATCACCGTCGACGTGTTTACAGATCGCGCCTTCGGCGGCAACCAGCTCGCCGTGGTGCTGGATGCCGGCGGGCTGTCCACGCAGCAGATGCAGTCGATCGCAACCGAGTTCAACTATTCCGAGACGACCTTCGTGCTGCCGCCGCGCGACAAGGCCAATGACGCGGAGGTGCGCATCTTCACGCCGGTGAGGGAAATGCCTTTCGCGGGCCATCCCAATGTCGGCACTTCTTTTGTGCTCGCGAGCCTTGCGAAGGAGCCGAAGCCGCGCTTGTTGTTCGAGGAGAAGGCGGGCCTCGTGCCGGTCGATATCTCGCGTGAGCAGGGAAGGGTGGTCAGCACCGAGCTCACCGCGCCGCAGCCGCTCTCGCGACTTGCGCAGCTTTCCGCCGAGGACGTCGCGGCCTGCATCTCCTTGACGGCAGATGACATCAGGACCGAGCGCCACGCTCCACAGGTCGTCGGGGTCGGAACGCCCTTCGTGGTGGCGGAAGTACGTTCGCGCGATGCGCTGAAGCGGGCGAGGCCCGATGCAGCGGCCTTCGGCAGGGTCTTGCCGCGCGACGACGCCCGCTCGTTGTGGTTCTATACACGCGATGTGCCTGCGGCGGAGGCGCCTAGCGAAATCCAGGCGCGGATGTTCATGCGCGGCGCCGGCGGCCTCGCCGAGGACCCCGCCACCGGCAGCGCGACCGTCGCCGCGGCGGCGCTGTTCGCTGATCTCGATCCCGTGTGCGACGGTGAGTTGAAGCTCACGGTCGGCCAGGGCTTTGACATGGGCCGGCCGAGCCTTTTGCTAACGCGCGTGCGCAAGCAGGACGGCAAGATCGTCTCCGCCCATGTCGGCGGGCAATGCGTGCAGATGATGGAAGGGACGTTCCGGTTGGCTGGGGAGGGGTAGCTCTCTATTCAATCGTCATGCCCGGGCTTGTCCCGGGCATCCACGTTCTTCGTGCCGCGTGGCAAGGCGTGGATGGCCGGGACAAGCCCGGCCATGACGGAGAGAGTCGTTCAGACCTGCCGCCCCGCCAAATTCTTCACCGCGACGCCATCGCGCTCCTCGATGATCTCCGCAATCATCTGGCGGTGGCAGTGCGTGTGGTCGCGCTCATAGCAGAGCAGGCAGACGGGACCGGCCTTCTTCACCAGCGCCGAGAGCTCGTCCATCTCTTCCCGTGCCTGCGGTGTCATCAGATGCTTCGCGTAGATCTTCTCCAGCACATCATATTGCCCGCTGCGGGCGGCGAGGCGCCCCTCCTTGGGCGTGCCGAGGGCTGCGAGATGGACATAGGCGATGCCGCGTTCGTCGAGGCCTGAGGACAGCTGCTTCTTGGAAAAGCCCGGCCGGCGCGATGACGTCACCGCGCGCACGTCGACCACGAGCTTGACGCCGGCCTGCTCCAGCTCGTCCAGCACGGCCTTGGGCGGTGTCTGCTCATAACCGATGGTGAAGAGCTTCTTCGCCTTTGCCATGGGCCGCCTCAGCTCACCCGCGCGATCAGTTCCATGGCGCCGTGCGGTGCACGCACCTTGCCCTCATGGATGACATAGGCGAACACGTCGCGCGGCTCCTTCTTCGGCTTGGCCTTGTCGACCTTCGGCAAATCGTCGGGCTCGCCGCCCGAAGCCCAGGCCTGAAAGCGCTCGGCCCAGGCATCGAGCTGCTTCGGCGGATAGCAGGTCTTGATCTCGTCATCACCTTTCTGGAGCCTGGCATAGACGAAATCGCCGGCGACATCGGCGATGGCGGGATATTTGCCGTGCTCTGCGAACACGACCGGTGTCTCGAATTCGCGGATGAGCGTAATGAAATCGGGCGTGCAGAAACTATCGTGGCGCACCTCGACGACATGGCGCAGCGCGCGTCCGTCCAGCTTGCGCGGCAGCAGCTCGAGGAACTTGCCGAAATCGGCACCGTCGAACTTCTTGGTCGGCGCGAACTGCCACAGCACGGGACCGAGATGATCGCCGAGCTCCAATACGCCGGAATCATAGAACCGCTTGACGGAGTCGCCGGCCTCGGCCAGCACGCGTCGGTTGGTGGCGAAGCGCGGTCCCTTCACCGAGAAGACGAAACCCTCAGGCACTTCGCCGGCCCATTTGCGAAAGCTCTCCGGTTTCTGTGATCCGTAATAGGTGCCGTTGATCTCGATCGAGGTCAGCTTCGAGGCGGCGTAGGACAGCTCCTTCGCCTGCGTCAGCTTCTCCGGATAGAACACCCCGCGCCAGGGCTCGAAGGTCCAGCCGCCGATGCCGATGAAGATGTTGCCGGATTTTTTGGACACGGTTTTTGCTTTGGCCACGGAAGGATCTCGCATCGACGTGGAGGGAAGGCCTGCATCCTAGTCAAACGAGTTGTGATTGGCCAGTTGCCGCGTCCCGTTTAAGGTCACCAGGAAATCTGCACAAACAGGAGAACAAGATGCGGATGCTGATGGTGGGAGCGGCGCTCGTGATGATGACATCTGCTGCCATGACATATTCAGCCTTGGCTGACGATGACGATGCCAAGGGCGCGCAGAAGCAGGCCATGCAGGGCCGCGACGATTACTGGCATTGCCTGGCGCGGGAATATTCGCGCGACTCTAATCAGGGCCTCTCGGAACAGGCCTTTGGCCGCTCGGTGGCGGGCGCCTGTCCGTCGGAGCGGCAATATTATCGTGTAGCCTTGCTGGACTATCTCACCACGCAATATCCGAACATTGATGCCGGCGCCCATCTCGCGACTGCGAACAGGGCGGTCGAATCGGCGCAGAAGGACATTGTGACGGCCTTCGTGAAGCACAGGCCGCCGCAGAAATAGACCATTCACCGATGCCGTCCGGGAGCCCTTCCGGCGCCGCGCTCATCCATGGTATCACTGGGCCTATCTGTGGAGCAGGGATGGGTTTCCATGTCGTCTGAGTCGGTGGGTGGCATTCTGGGCGCGATCGTCGCGGCGATCGTGCTGGCGGTCGCCGTCGTCCTCGGGCCGATCGGCCAGTACGGCAAGCTGCCCAAGCCGGCCAGGGTCGAGCCGGCCCCGGCCGCCATGGCGCCGGTAGCCCCCGCCGCGCCCGCACCGCGCGGCCCGGTGATCAAGGAAGTCCCGAACTAGTCTGAAAGGGGGGCTTTTTGCCCCCTTGAAATGCCGGTTTGTCATCCCCATTTAGCTTGTAACGGCGACGTTGAGAGAAAAACTCCGGCGCTGGGACGACCTTGGAATAGCTTGGGCCTGCGCCGGATGTACGCGCGGTCCGCCGTTCCGGGGTCGTTGGCATTTTAGGGCCCTTTTGGCCCGCTCCCCCAGAGAAACCCCGGCTTTCTAGCCCAAGAACTTGGTCGCACAAGAACTTGGCAGCGCAGGACGCGGCGGATATACGCTGCCGTCATGAATGAAGCGATCAGACCGGGCTCCGACAATCCGACCCAGGCTCAAGAGGGGCCGGAACTGTCGGTCATCGTCCCGACCTTCAACGAGCGCGACAACGTCACCGTGCTGTACCGGCGGCTGGAGGCGACACTCGCCAACGTCGCCTGGGAGGTCGTGTTCGTCGACGACAATTCGCCTGACGGCACCTGGGACGTCGTGCGCGCGCTGGCGCAGCGCGACAGCCGCGTGCGCTGCGTCCGCCGTATCGGCCGCCGCGGCCTGTCGGGGGCCTGCATCGAGGGCATCCTAGCCTCCAGCGCGCCCTATGCGGCCGTGATCGATGCCGACCTCCAGCACGACGAGACGCAACTGCCGAAGATGCTGTTGCTGCTCGCGAGCGACCAGGCCGATCTCGTGGTCGGCAGCCGCTACATCGAGGGCTACAAGAGCGAAGGTTTCAACAAGCAGCGCGCCGGCGCCAGCGCGCTGGCGACCGAGCTTGCCAGGAAGGCGCTGCGGGTCGAGATCGCCGATCCCATGAGCGGCTTCTTCATGGTCCGGCGCGACCGTTTCGAAGAGTTGGCGCCGAAATTGTCGGTGCACGGCTTCAAGATCCTGCTCGACCTCGTCGCCAGCGCGCACGGCAGTTTGCGCGCCGTCGAAATTCCCTACACGTTCGGTGAGCGCCAGCACGGCGAGAGCAAGCTCGATTCCATGGTTGCGCTGGATTTTCTCGGCCTGGTGCTGGCCAAGTTCACCCACGACGCCGTCTCGCTGCGCTTTATCCTGTTCGCGATGGTTGGCGGCATCGGCCTCGTGGTGCATCTCACCACGCTGTTCATCGGCCTTCAGTTGTTCAAGGCGCCGTTCGCGGAGGCGCAGGCCGCCGGTGCCATCGTCGCCATGACCAGCAATTTCGTCCTCAACAACTTTCTCACCTATCGCGACCAGCGGCTGAAGGGCTTTGCGCTGCTACGTGGCCTGATCGCGTTCTACATCGTGTGCAGCGTCGGCCTGCTCGCCAATGTTGGCGTTGCCTTCTCGGTCTATGACCAGGAGCCGATCTGGTGGCTTGCAGGTGCGGCTGGCGCGCTGATGGGCGTGGTGTGGAACTACGCGATGTCCGGACTGTTCGTCTGGCGCAAGAAATAGCGCACGATGGGCGGAGCTGACGCGCGGATCGTCCGCAATACCGCGCTGGTGATCCTCGCGTTGGTGGCCTTGCGGCTGGTGGCGGCTGCGTTCACGCCGATCACCTTCGACGAAGCCTATTACTGGATGTGGTCGAAGCATCTGGCGGGCGGTTATTACGACCACCCGCCGATGGTCGCCTACGTCATCCGCGCCGGCACCATGATAGCCGGCGATACCGAGCTCGGCGTCCGCCTCGTCTCGATCCTGCTCGCACTGCCGATGAGCTATGCGATTTATCGCTCCGCCGCGATCCTGTTCGGCGGCGCGCGTGTGGCCGCGACCAGCGCCATCCTGCTCAACGTCACCATGATGGCCTCTGTCGGCACGTTGATCGTGACGCCGGATGCGCCGCTGCTGGTCGCCTCCAGCTTCGTGCTGTTCTTCCTGGCAAAGGTGCTGGAGACCGGCCGTGGCGTCTGGTGGCTCGCGGTCGGCGCGGCCGTCGGCGCGGCGCTGCTGTCGAAATACACCGCGATGTTCTTTGGCGCTGCGATCCTGATCTGGCTCGCGTCCGTACCGAAACTGCGGCGCTGGTTTCTCTCGCCCTGGCCCTATCTCGGCGGCCTCGTCGCGCTCGCGCTGTTCTCGCCGGTGATCCTCTGGAATGCGGATCACCAATGGGTTTCGTTCGTAAAACAGCTTGGGCGGGCGAAGATCGAGGATTTCCGTCCGGTCTTCATCGCCGAGCTGATCCCGACCCAGATCGCGTTCGCAACCCCGCTGGTCTTCATCCTCGGTGCGATGGGCCTGCATGCGCTGGCCTGGCGCCGGGCCGCCGCGCTGGCCTCGCGCGTGCTGATCGAGACGCTGTTCTGGACCATCGTCGCCTATTTCGTCTGGCATTCGCTGCATGCCCGCGTCGAGGCCAACTGGTTCGCGCCGGTTTATCCGCCCTTCGTCGTTGCGGCGGCGGCTGCCGCCAACCTCGTGCAGTGGCAGCCGCGTGCGCGACGCCTGGTCGACTTCTGCCTGCGCTGGGCTGCGCCCACCGGTATCGTGATGTTTGCCGCCCTCATCGTGCAGGCCAATACCGGCTGGCTGTCCGGCTATCGCCGCGATGCCACCGTGCGCAGCGTTGGCGTCGGCTGGCGCGAGCTCGCCGCCGAGATCGACGCCGTACGCGCCCGCACTGGGGCGACCTGCGTGCTTGCGCCGGATTACGGCACCACCGGCTGGCTCGCCTTCTACCTGCCGCGCGGCACCTGCGTGGTGCAGCAGAACCAACGCATCCGCTGGGTCAACATGCCCGATCCCGATCCGAAGCTGCTCGCAGGCAAGTTGATCTATGTCGACGAGCTGCACGCGGACGGCCATCCCGCCCTCAAGGATCTCTTCACGCAGGTGACGCAAGTCGCGCAATTGCAGCGCAAGCGCGGGCCGCTGGTCGTCGAAACCTACGGCATCGATCTTCTGGATGGCGCCAAGGGCGACGTGCTGGACCGCTCGCCGCCGCCCGAGCTCGTGCCTTGAGCGGTCACAGGATCTTGCCGTTGATCGACAGCTCCTTGATCCTCTTGTCCCAGTCGATCAGGGAACGGTACCATCCCAGCGTATGGGTTGTGGGATCGTCGCCACTCACCGTGCCCCGCTCCAGAGCCTGCTTTATCTCAACGATACCTTCATGCACGCGTGAGGACGGATCGAATTTCAGGCGTTGTATGATCTTGCCGAAGGACAGATTGTAGGTTCGCTTGTCCGTCGCATCCGGGATCGTGTGGGTGACGATGTTCGGAATGATGTCTTTGACGAAGTTCGCGAGCTGTTTGATCTGATAATTGAGATCGTCTCCGCCGACATTGAAGGTTTCCCCGGACACGACCGATGCGTCGCTCTCGATGCCCAGCATCAGGGCGCGGCAGACATCGTGAACGTGGATGAACGGCCGCCACTGCTCGCCGCCTCCCATGACGTAGATGACCCGCTCTTTCCAGGCGCGCAATGTCATGACGTTGATGGCGAGGTCGAAGCGCATGCGCGGAGCCAGCCCGAACACGGTGCTGTTGCGGAGTATGACCGTTTCGAACGTGTCGCTCTGCAGCTTGCGCAACTCGTCCTCGACGTGAAGCTTGCTTTCGGCATACAGCGTCTGTGGGCGACAGACCGCGTGCTCGTCGAGCGACACTTCCTGGCCGTGGCCGTAGACCGATGCCGAGCTCGAATAGACATAGCGACGTACGCCGGCCCGTTTGGCCGCGCGGGCCACACGAACGCCGCCCTGATGGTTGATCGAGACCGTCAGTTCGGGGTCGATTTCCGCGGAGGCGTCGTTGCTCAGTCCGGCCAGATCGATGACGGCGTCCATGCCCTCGAACTGCTGGGGATCCACGGTGCGGATGTCGTCGACCAGCATCTTGATATTCGGGTGGGATGCCGCCTGCATGAATCGATCCCGACCGAAGAAACATCGATCGAGTGCAGTCACCGAATAGCCCTTTTGGGCCAGCATCTGGCACAGGGGAATGCCGATATAGCCTCCCGCTCCAGTCACGAGAACTTTCTGCATGTCCTAGACTTCTATGTTCTTGAGGGCATCGGGCTGGTCTGATTTTGCGACCAGGACGTCGTTCCGTTTCGCGCGGATTGGTGCGCGTACTGGATGGCGGCAACGATGAGATCGCATTCTTCCTCGGTCATGTCGTTGTAGACCGGAAGCGCGAGGACGTTGTAAGCGACCCTTTCCGTCACCTCCAACTTCACCTTTTTCTGGGTGTTGTAAGCCGTCATGTGGTGGCAGGGCGGGCTGTAATACTTCCGGACGAAAACGTCGTGCTTCTCGAGCGCCGCGGCCAGCGCATCCCGGTCGAGTCCGAACTCCTCGGCGGCGACGACGACGGGCAGATACAGCCAGTTCGTCTCTACGCCTGCGGGCTCCTGCCCCACGAGCAGGCCGGGAATTCCGGATAGTCCGGTCCGCATGCGCGCCACAGCCTGGCGGCGCGTCGCAATGGCCAGCTCGAACGTCTTGAGTTGCTCGAGGCCGATGATGGCCGATATCTCCAGCATCTTGCCGTTCAAACCCGGCTCGTGACAGTCGGCGCCGTCGATCTGCCCGAAATTGCGCAGCGCCTTGACGCGCGCGAGCAACTCCGCGTCGTGGCTGCAGACGCAACCGCCTTCCATCGTTGCGAAGGCCTTGGTGGCGTGGAAGCTGAACATCTGCGCATCTGCGCAGCCACCCACCAACTTGCCATCGACGCGCGTACCGAACGAGGGCGCGCTGTCGACGAGAAATTTCAGCCCGTGGCGCTCGGCGATGCGAGCAAGCGAAACGTACTCGCTGGCGACCCCATAAGCGTCGACGGCAAGGATGGCGACCGTCCGGTCGGTGATCCTGCGCTCGACATCATCAGGATCGAGGCGCATGGTCATGTCGTCGAGGATGTCCGCGAACACCGGTTCGGCGCCGACCCACCTGACGGCATGCGGAGTGGCGCTGAACGTGAATGACGGCACGATCACTTCGCCGCCGGAGATTCCCGCCGCCCTCAGCATGGCCATCATGCCGATCTGGCCATTGCAGAAAACCAGTGTGGGGACGCCGAGATACTCGCTCAAGCGAGTCTCGAATTCGACGACCCAGCGCGAGTTGTTCGTGACCTGGCCGGTCTCCAGCGCTGTCTCGAAGGCGGCCAGGAACTGCTCCGTTCTTGGAAACCTCGGACGCACGATATGGAGCGGGCTCCTGGCCAGCGGCGTTAGCGAGTCAAGAGGGACTGCGGCAGTCATCTCGAGTCCTGGTTATCGGTACGGTCTGTGACTGGTTACCGATATAGGCCGAGACTTGTGCGGAGCATTCGTGTGCGACGGGGGGCGCGATTGACAGGGTGTTTTGGGCTAGCCGCGACTGACGAATCAATATTCTAGTGAAGCTCACCGCTGTCCCATCGCTCACGGTCTTTCTCGCATATGAAGAACTTCGTCATCAATCTCGATCGCCATCCGGAGAAATACGAGAGATTTCTGAAGCGGAATGCAGGTTGTGGAATCGCCTTCGAGCGCTTCTCCGCGTCCAACGGGCTGGAGATGACCGATCAGGAGGTGATGGAGATGCGCCTTGTGGCTCCTGGCTCGCAGTTCACCAGGGGAGCCGTTGGCAGTGCCGCTTCATTGTGGCGGATATTGAATTGGATCGCCAAGCAGAACGATCCCGCCCTCGTGTTCGAGGACGATTGCACCATCCGCCACGACATCATCGCCCGCTTGGCGACGCTGCTTCCGTCCCTCGAAAAGTGGGATATTCTGGTGCTTGGCTGCAACACGGATTCGATACTCGATCTCGAGCTGGCGCCAGGCATGAAATCGATGATGATCTTCAGGCCCCAGCACCCGGATGACCAGACCGACGCTGCTTTCCAGAGGGCGAATTCCCAGGTCGCGGCGCTGCGGCTCAACAGCTGCTTTGGCCCGGCCGGGACGGTGATATCTCCCGCGGGAGCGGAGAGGCTCCTGGAGTTCTGCTACCCGATGGACAATCGGCCGGTCAAAATCGAGGCGCTCGGCAATCGCGTGCTGCCGACGACAGGTCTGGATGGGATGGGGAACAGCATCTACCGCTTCATCAAAGCGTATGCTTGCTTCGCACCACTCGTGGTGCCGCGCAATAATAACGCGACCTCGACGACCTTTACCCACGATGCACGGGTTTGGGGTTAGGCGCACACTGCCCGGAACGACCTACAGAGCGACGATTAACGCAAATTGAATTCCGTCCGTCATGGCTCAAGGGGCGCTTTCCGCAGCCGGCCATCATGGATGAAGTTAGCGAACGAAGTTCTTCACATTAGCAGGGCGTCGCACACGATGAAACTCGCGATCATGCAGCCGTACTTTCTTCCCTACATCGGCTACTATCAGCTCATTGGTGCGGTCGATCTCTTCATCGTTTACGACAACATCAAATATGTGAAAAAGGGCTGGATCAACCGCAACCGGATGCTGGTCAACGGAAAAGACGCTTTGTTTTCACTGCCGTTGAGAAAGGATTCGGATGCCCTGGATGTTCGCGACAGGGAGTTGGCGGCCGATTTCGACCGCGCAAAGCTGCTCAATCAATGGCGGGGGGGCTATCGCACCGCGCCCTTCTTCAATGAAACCTTTCCGCTCCTGGAAGAGATTGTCGGCTTTCCGGACCCCAATCTATTTCGCTATATCTTCAATTCGCTGCGGCTGACCTGCGCGCATCTGGGGTTGAAGACCGCCTTCAAGATCTCGTCCGAGGTTCCGATCGACCATTCGCTCAAGTTTCAGGACAAGGTCCTCGCATTGTGCCAGGCGGAGGGCGCGCAAAGGTACATCAATGCGATCGGCGGCCTGGAACTCTACGACTCCGATGCCTTTAGTGCCCGCGGAATCGAATTCAAGGCGCTTCGGGCGCGGCCGTTCCCCTATGAGCAGTTCGGTCAGGCCCATGTGCCATATCTTTCGATCGTGGACTTGATGATGTTCAATCCGGTTTCGAAGCTGCATGACGTCATCATCCAAAACTATGACTTGGTTGGTCACGAGGGAATGTGACGACGCTCCCTCCCGGTTATCGGGGGGAGCGTGGACGCGGCCCATGCGATATCCCTCGGTGCCTTACGCCGCGCGCAATGCCAGGTTTTTCCGGGATTCTCGGCCACGACCAATTCATCAAGCCCGACGCGCTGTTCTTCGCCGGATAGGGGCGAATGAGCTCAAGGCATCTTTTCGTCGCCCTGCTATCGTGACGTGACCAGGTCGTGGATGGATACTCTCGTGAAAGAAGCGAGATCTTGCCTCGAAACGAAAGCTCCGAGCGCGGCTGCCACCATTGTCGCTGAAAGAAGTTGCCCGTCCTTCTTGAAGGTGACGAAGCTTGCGACTTCATCAAAATCAGCCGGATCGGCATTTCGAATCAGCGCCTGCATCTCCGTGTCGACGATGCCCGGCTCGAAGACGATGGTTTTCACACGGCTATCGTCCGCAAGGTCTTTGGCGAGAGCCATCGAGAAGCATTCGAGGCCAGCCTTCGCCGACGAATAAGTCGCCCAGCTTCCCTTTGGTCGGCTTGCAGCGCCGGTGGAGACATTGGCAATGACCCTGGGCCCGTTGAAGCCGGCGGAAAGCTTCAGGAATGCGGACGTCAACGCGATAGGCGCGGTCAGGTTGATTGCAATATTCCTCGCGATGGACGCTTCATCCAGATCCGCGACATGCTTGATCGGATCGACCATCCCCGCATTGTTGATCAGGGTAAGGCGATCATACTGCTCTATCGGAAATGCCTCGAACACGCTTTGAATCACGCGTTCCTTGGATACTGCAGTCGCCAGATCGCAGTTGAAAGAACGACTCTTCGGGCAAGAGGTCCCCGATCTGGAAATTTCGGCGACGTCATCGCCTGTCTCGGTCAGGAAATCGACCAGCGCCTGACCGAGGCCGCGAGACCCGCCCGTCACGATGTGTAGGTTCATGCCTTTGGTCTACCTTTCCAAGCCGGTTCTTCAATACGCATCGAAACAGGCGTGAGGATGTTGCGCGGGTGGATCACGTCGGAGCCAAGGTCAAGCGAATCTCATTCATCGAGCCGTCTGAGGTTCTTCGCGCCGGTTTTCAGTCCGCCATAGTAGTAGTCGTTGAAGCCTGCAGCTTCCATCAAGGCAAATACGTTTCGCATGTTGTATTCGATCCGATGCAACTCGAAAGTCCTGCCGTCAAAAATTGCGAAGGCAGCCCGTGGATCACCGTCGCGCGGCTGCCCGACCGAGCCCGGATTGCAATAGGTCCTTTCGCCGAAGCGATGGACACTCTGCACGTGGGTATGGCCGCTTACGAAATTGATGCCGGACAGTCGTGCGAAATAGGCTTCGTCGGGGTCCCTGATGTATTCATCGATCGGATCCGACCATCCACCATGCACGGCTTGAACGTCCCCCACCTGCATGTGCACCCGAAACGTCCTCAGCCAGTTCAGATTTTCGGACGTGATCACCTTCCTCTGATAGGCGAGGCAATCGTTTACACTCCTGGATCTGGTGCAAAAGCCGCCGAAGCCCAGGTACCAGTCATGGTTGCCGAGAAGACTTTGGACTCCGCGCCTTCGCAGTTCATCGCAGCATTCGTTCACCTGGGAATAGTAGCCGACCACGTCACCCACGCAGACGATTTCGGTGACGCGCATCCGATCGAGCTCGGCGAGGACGGCCTTCAGCGCCTCGAAATTCCCATGAATGTCAGAAATGAACGCTATTTTCATAGAAGATGAAATCCTCCGTAAAGCGCACCGCTCTGCCGCGCTTTATTTCGGGTTGGACGGGCATTCGATCTTCGAGGGCCTTTTCAACCGCCATCAGGCTTTCGTTGTATCCAAAGGCAGCGCGAATCGACGTGGATGACGAAATTCGCGGATTGATCTCGAGTAGTTTCAGGCCGTGGTCGGTCCTGCGAAATTGAAAGTTCGTCGGCCCAACGGGAGAAAACGCCTGGCATAGATCCCGAACCGCTTCGGAAAAGTCGGCCTCGTCGACGACCTCGGCTTTCTCCGTGAAGCCGTCCTTCGAGAGTTTTCGCCGAAGCGCCATGGTGGCCGAATAGCTCCCGAGACCGTCGCAAAATGCGGACACCGTGAATTCCTCATCATCGTGTCCGACGACGGGTTGGGCCATCAGCGTCGCTCTTGTAGCGGAATCGATCCCGGCAAATTGCTCCGCAGTCGTGACCACCACGATTCCCTTGGATCCAAAACCCCGGCGAGGCTTCAGCAAGAACGGCAGGCCGCATTTCTCCTTGAGAAAATCGAAGTCCATCTCCAGGTAGCTCGGGATGGCATAAGGCAGCATCAGCTCCAGTTGCCGTTGATAGAATTCCCATTTGTCGGAGCATCTGGATATCAGGTCGGGCGAATTGATAACGACCCTGGTTCGGGTCGATTCAATCTCAGCCAGCCGATCCGCCCACTTGTACATGTCGGCATCGATGCCGGGGATCGCCACATCGACGTGATGCTTGCGGAGCAGCGTAAGAAGCCAATCAAGGTAGTCCGGCGCATCCGTCCTGGGCACTCGTTCAAAGACGTCGCAGAACCCCGGTGCTACCGAGTCGGGGTATATCGAGGTGCCGATGAGTTTCATTGGCCCGTTCGACCTTTTCAGGGAGCGCAGGATTCCGTAGCCGACGATTCCGGCGGCGCCGGAAACCAATATCGTTCTCACGGCGCCTGCCTTCGATGAGCCGCTTCCATCTGGGTGCCGGCCCTCGACAATCCGTTTCGTTTACGGAGCAACGGCATGGGCGCCTGCGCTGGCGAACGGGTTTCCCCGATGATCAACACGCTCATGATCGGGCCGAACCGTCCGGCGTGAGCTGAACGAGAATCCCGCAGGACAATTCTGGATATTCAATTCCCATCTCGCACATGGCCCGAATGATCTTGGTGTCGAGCGTCAACGACAGGATCTGACTCGTCGCGAAGGGCTTGAGGTAGAGACCTTCGAGCCCTTCAATTCTGTAGCCGGCTTCGCTCACCAACTTAGTGAGTGAGGCGACCGTGAAATACCGCTTATGCCCGAGGACCAGATCGTGTTCTGAAAGCGCCTCCATGTCGGGAAGCATCCCCGCAAGATGTCCAAGCCGTCGGTTCATGACCTCGGCATTCGGCACCGCAACGAAAAGTCTGCCTGCGGGCGCGAGGAACTTCCTGAATCGATTCAGAATCAGAAGGGGATCGTCGACATGCTCGAGGACGAACCCCATGACGATGAGGTCAAATCTTTCGTCCGTCTCGAACTCCTCGAAGTAGGTTTCGATGACCTCGCTTCTGTTGTCCGGAAATCTCAGCTTGAAGTTCTGGATGACTGCGGGAGAGCCTTCGAGAACCACATGGCGCGCACATCCATCCGAAAAAATCTCGGTGGCAAAACCGTGCCCCAGTCCCAAATCCAGAACGGAGCGCGGATCCTTGACGGCGTGAGCAATGCGTTTCGGATACCAGGTCAATAAGATCTCGTTGTCGAAATCGTAGATGTTCTTGCCTTGATAGGCGGCGACATGGACATCCAGTTGATTGTTCGTGACCAAGTGACCGTCCTCTCGACCGAACACCATATCGGAAGACCGGACAGAAGTGCGCCGGTCGCTGTTTGCTGCCATATCAGCGGCCCCCCTGATTCGCCACGCGGCGGCGCGGCGCGCCGAATGCCGAGTCCAGCTTCGTGCAAGCTCCAGGGAATAGTTGTGGAATGGCAACCTTCCTGAAATGTCAGGAGGCGGGTTGCCGCCTACTGGCCCATGATCTGGAAGGTCTCCGATGAATTATCATGACGGCACTCTCGCAATCGCAAACGAGATCTCGACAGAGCCGTCGCCGCTGACGCGGGATGAATATTATCAGATCTGCCTGCGGCACCTAAAGACAGGCGAGTTCGCGCAGGCCGAAGCGCGTTGTCGGGAAGGGTTGGCCGCAGACGCAAACCATGCTGGCTTGCTTCATTTGATGGCCGGTGTGTCTCTGCTCAATGGGGACTACGATGCCGCCATCCAGTGGGCCGGCCGTGCTCTCTCGAACGAAATGAAGGCGACCTATCTCGCGACGTTCGGCACAGCCCTGCAAGGCAAGGGGATGCAGGAGCAGGCGCTGGAAGCGTTTCAGCGCGCGGTCGAGCTTGATCCCGTCGACCCCTCAATCTGGGAGAATTTTGGCAATGCTCTGGGCAGGGCGGGGCATGTCAACCAAGCCAGCCATTGCTTCCTGATCGCCCGGGCTTATCGGAAACTGCCGTTCCTCGCGGAATGCCGTTCTGCGCCGCGAAACGTCTGGAACGCTCTGACGCAGCAATTCAACGCGCATCTTCAAAACCGCGCGAGTCTCGATGAGGCCCGCGATCCCATTCATTGCTTCTGGTCGGACGCGCTGCCGAACGAGATGTCGCATCTCGCGCTTCGGTCGATGATCCGCCAGGGCCATCCGGTCAAGCTGTACACCTACGATGACGTGGCTACCATGCAGGCGCTTGTGCCGCCCGGAGTCGTTGTGGCCGACGCCGGAGGCGTGGTGCCGCATTCGATCTACCAGCATGCCGTCGTGCACAGTGAAATCCGCTACTTCAGCGACATCTTCCGCTATGCCGTCCTTCACGAATTCGGCGGGTGGTGGCTCGACGCGGACATCGTCCTCGTGAAGCCTCTGAACTTTCCGTCCGAGCATGTGTTCTCCACGCAATGGTCGGGAGTCGAGGACGGGCACGTCTGCGTCGGTGGTGTGATGCGCGCCCCCAAGGGCTCGCTTCACATGGCCAATCTTTATGCCCTGTCGCTGCAGCGTCTGATCAGCGAAAAGCGCGTCGAATTCGGCGCGGTGGGGCCGCTGCTATTGAGTGAATATCTGCTTTTGTCGGACGACGAGATGCTCCGGTCCTCGATCCTGCCGCCGACGGCCTTCAACGCGATCGACTGGTGTGAAGTCGACTTGCTGGCCTCCGAAAGCCGGGACGGCTTCGAGATCTTGAGCGATCCGCGTGTCACGGGCATCCATCTCTGGGGCAGGATATGGGCCGAGAGAGGGCTGCACTTCGATACCGTCCCCGACGGAAGCGTGGCGGGTTATCTCAAGAAGCTGGTTCTCGAACCGAACTGGTTGACGCAGCTCGCGGCGAAGTACGATTCGGACAAGGGCGCAGTCTGCAAAGGCCAGCCCGCCCATCACTATACGCGCGTCTATCACGAACTCTTCCGATCGAAGGCCCTCGAACCCATCCGCATCCTGGAAATCGGCCTGCGCCGGGCCGGGGTCGACGGAGGGGCTCAGGATCATGTGCCGTCGCTGCAAATGTGGCTGGACTACTTTCCGAATGCCGAAGTCATCGGCGCCGACATCGAGGATTTCAGCTGGTTCTCGCATCCACGGGTCAGGATCCATCGCGTCGATCAGGGCGACCGGGGCATGCTGGCGGAGCTCGGTGCCACTGAACAGTCGCTGGACATCATCATCGACGACGGCTCTCACGCCTCGGTGCACCAGCATCTGACGCTCGGCGTGCTGTTCCCCTCCCTGAAGCCGGGCGGCCTGTTCGTCATCGAGGATCTGGATTGGCAGCCGCCGGAGATCCCGTCCAACGGGGCGCCGTTGGTCAAGGATGTGCTCAACGCCATGAAGCAGAGCGGCTCGTTCGTTTCCAACATCATGACCGAGGCGGAAGCGAAGCTGATCTCGGAAGAAGTCGACGAGATCCTCCTCAATGACAGTTTTCGCGAGTTGATGAGGCGCGGCAAGCTGGGCGGTGTGGGGGTGCTGAGGCGCAAGGCGCATCCGACGGACGCGCGGTAGCGGGCTCAGTCGATCATCTCGGCCCTGGTGGTGGTCTGGCTCGGCTTGTCGTGGTCGCGCCAGAACCAGACGGTCACGACGCCTGAGCGGCCGCGGACCTGCGTGAGCAGGGGGCCGGACAGGACGCCGTCGGGCGCGCCGTGAAAGTCTGCTGCCTCCAGCAGCGTGTCGGTCAGCGCGAGCCGCGCGTCGTTCTGCGCAGCGACCTCCATCAGCCGGCTTGCCAGATTGACGGTGTCGCCGTTCGCCGTGATGTGCTGGTGGCTCTCGCCGAGACGGGAGGCGACGATCGGACCGAAATGCGCTCCGATCTTGAAACCGAGCCGGCCGCCGATCGCTGATGGCAGTGACGCGAGCCAGCGCTCGACGCCGCGATGCAGGTCAATCGAACATTTCAGCGCGCGCGCCGCGTCATCCGGCATGGCACGCGGCAGGCCGAACAGGATCATGGCACCGTCGCCGAGAAAGCTGGTGATCATGCCGTCGCAATCGACCGCCGCCTTGTCGATCAGTGCGTGGAACGACTTCAGGATACCCTGGAGCTCGTCCGGATCAATCCGTTGGCTCAGTGCGGTGAAATCGGAGAGATCGATGAAGACGATGGCGGCATCCTGCCGGACGGGCGTCGCCAGAAAATTGGGATCGCGGGCCAGCCACTCCTGCACGGCGGGTGCCTGGAATTGCGCAAGCGATCGACTCTTGTCGACAAAGTATTGCGTGCGGCGGCCTCCCGCCCATAACTGCACGCCGGCAAAAGCCACGACCGGCGGCAGCGTCGCTGCGAGCGTGGTCGCGGCGTTCAGCCAGACGCCGTGCGTGAAGGCGAACAGATTGAACCCGGCCCAGGCGACCATCACCGCGGCGGCCGCGACGATGCCGAGCGCGCTGCGCCGCCAGGCGAGCAGGCCGACCAGCAGCATCGGCAGCAGGATAGCAGCGAGCGCGTCGGCGACGTGAACCCTGCGGTCGCGCACGATGCTGTCGCCGGCGACGAGATGGGTGATCGCGGTGGACATCACCTCGACGCCCGGCATCAGGGAATCGAACGGCGTCGGGTAGAAGTCGCCGCCGCCGGCGACAGAAGCGCCGATCACGACGATGCGGTTCTCGATCGCCGAACGCTTGAGCGTGCCGTCGAAGATGCTCTGCGCGCTGACGGTGCGGATGGTGCGGCGCGGGCCGTAATAGGTGATCGGCAGCGCGAAGTCGGTATCGGTCGGAACCGCGAGATCGCCGAGTGTGAGATGATCGGGCGCGATCGTCAGCGGCTTGTCGAGTGCGCGCGTTGCAACGCGCAAGGGGAATGACAGTTCGACCTTGTCGCGCGTCCGGAACAGCATCGGTACCGAGAGCGGCGAGCCCGATTGTCCCGTCGCGACGTTGACGAC
Source organism: Bradyrhizobium sp. GW821-FHT13H05 (assembly GCF_058804065.1). Taxonomy (NCBI): domain Bacteria; kingdom Pseudomonadati; phylum Pseudomonadota; class Alphaproteobacteria; order Hyphomicrobiales; family Nitrobacteraceae; genus Bradyrhizobium; species Bradyrhizobium sp. GW821-FHT13H05. Next base: position 604,367 of record NZ_JBXAPO010000003.1, read on the forward strand.
GCCGACCTCGGCGTGATCGGCGAATGCGGACAGCGGCAGCAGGAAGCGTTCGGCCTGCGGCAGGCTGGCGAGGGGCCCCTGGCTGCCCGGCTCTATGGTCTCGCTGGCGGACGGAAAGATCGCCGCGGCGGCGAGCACCATGGGACCGGTCGCGAGCGTGTTGGCCAGCGTCGCATCGCCGATCGCAGCGCTGCGGTCGACCAGCAACAGGTCGATCGCAACGACCTTCGGCTTGAACTGCACGATTGTGTCGACGACACGGGCAAGATCGGCGCGCGGCAGCGGATAGCTGCCGCCGCGTTTGACGACGGTGTCGTCGATCGCGACGATGGTGACGAGATCGGGCGGAGCCTGCACGCCGCGGACCTGCGTCCGCAAATCGGTCAGCGTTGCTTCGAGGCGGTCGAGAAAGCGCAGTTGGCCGTTGGCGTGGGCAGCATAGATGCCCGCGCCCCATAGCGCGGTGAGGACGAGTGCCACCAGGATCTGAACGCGTCTAGTCATTAGTACTGCAATCTTCTTCTTTGTCATCGGAGGCCTGACTGATCAGGCCGTGTTGACCAGGTCTTATTGACCCAGTCTTGCCATCAGCGCGTCGACGCGCGGCTGGCCCCATGTCTTGACCGTCAATGGACCGGTTGCCTCGACGTCGACGCCTTCGCCGGGACCCAGCACGACGCCGCGTCCACGGCTCCTGCGGGTGACGCCGACACGGCCATCGGCGACGAAGACCGAGGTTTTTGCATCGGCGACATCGACGGCCCATTTGGTGCCGCGCACCGCCGCGATCGCCTGCGGCGTCAGCACCTTGAAGGGATTGCCGCCGGGCTTCTTGGGCACCTCGACCAGCAGCGCTTTGCTGCTCAACTCCACGGAGTCTATATGTCCGTCGCGGTTGGCGTCCTTAAGTTCAAATCTGGCACCACTTTCGGCGACGATCGTGATGCCGTTGTCGCAGCGCCAGACCTGCGTGCCCGCGGCCGAAGGCGATGCCGTGCAGCCCGCATTGGCGGCAGGCTGTGCATTCGCAGACCCGATCAATTGAAACAACCACGCCAGAGCGAAAATACCGGCGCCCGCGATCCCTCTCATGCCAGCCTCCGTTTGCGTGCTTGGCACAGTTCAAGGCGATGTTGATACGGTACCGTATCACACGCAGAGGCTGCTGAAAAGTGCCGTAACCGGAGCTATTTCCTTGGTGCGGTCTTTTCCAGCCCGGCGTGATCAACTTTCAGTCAGGGTGCCGTGCCGCGTGAGCGCTCCGTGAGCTGTGTGATGTGGGATCAGCTCTACCGCCATTCTGCTGACACCCGCGCTCCGGCTGGCGGGGAGGGGGCGCACGCGCACCAGCCTCGCACAACGCTTCCCCGCTATCTTGCGGGCATTGAAGACCACGAAAATGACTTGGTTGGATGGCCTTAGAGAAGCGGCCGCAAGGGTCTGCCAATCGCGCCGATCCGGTCGAGAATTATAGTTAACAGGCGCGTCTAAGTCCGTAGTTCTGCGGGCTTTTTTCTCAGAATGAGACAGCGTTAACGCGTTGCCCTACATCTGCCCGAACTTAATCCGCATTTAACTAAAAGTCGCCTTAATGACGCTCCGACCCTCTGCGAGATGCTGTTCCCGGAACGTGACCAGCGGCACTTCGAAGGGGGACTGAGTGACACCGTCCTGGACGCAAGGCGAATGAGTACGAGTATCGCTGCGCAGAGTAACGCGGCACGTAAGTCCAAAAATCCTGGCAAGAATTCACATCGGAAGCCTTCCCGGAAAATGACCACCCAAAACGTGCTTGGCGCGGCCGTGATCGGCTGTGTCGTGCTTGCCGGCTGGACCGTCTACAACAACATCTTCGCCGCCAGCGTCTTCCCGTCCGTCGGCAGCGCCGGTTACGACGAGCCCGTGGTCAAGCGCGCGCCCAAGGTCGCGCTGCGCGAGGCGGGCGACGCCATCAAGGAAGCCTTTGCGCTGCTGCCCGACCGCTTGCAGGTCGCAGCCCCGATCTCGCGCGAGATGTTCAACGAGCGCTTTGCCGCGGCAGCGACGCAAGGGGTGGAGCCCAGTGCGGCCGGCGCCGTGCCCGCCGCTCCTGCGACGAAGACGGCCGAGGCTGCGAAGCCGACCATCATCGCGAAGGTCGCGGAAGCATTGAAGCCGGCGACGCCCGCCAAGGCCACTGACAAGAGCGCGGATGCGGCAAAGGCCAAGCGTTCCGATGCGCCGGTTCAGCTCGCGTCGGCCGATCCGGCCGAGATCGTGCCCGCGCCCGAGGCAAAGCCAAAATCCTTCGCCGATCGCGCCAAGGCCGCGGTGATGTCGATCACCGGGCCGCGCCCGTCGATGGTGGAAAAACTCTGGGGCAAGCGCGAGCCGTCCGGCGGACTGCTCGCCTATGCCTCGGCCGACGCCAGCATCACCGCGAGCATCGCGCCGAAGGAGCAGAACCCCATGCTCGGCGGTTCCGCTCCCTATGAGCGCGACACCGCAGTCTACGACATCACCGCCAAGACGGTTTACCTGCCTGATGGCACCAGGCTCGAGGCCCATTCCGGTCTCGGCTCCAATCTCGATGATCCGCGTTCCTCGCGCGTCCGCATGCGCGGCGTGACGCCGCCGCACATCTACACGCTGAAGCCACGCGAGGCGCTGTTCCACGGCGTGCCGGCGCTGCGGCTGACCCCGATCGGCGGCGAGAGCGCGATCTACGGCCGCGACGGCCTGCTCGCGCACACCTTCATGCTCGGACCGAACGGCGACTCCAACGGCTGTGTGTCGTTCAAGGACTATTACGCGTTCCTCGACGCCTACCGCAACAAGGGCATCCGCAAGCTCGCGGTGCTGTCGCGGGTGGATTGATTCGGACTCATTCTCGATGATGCAAAAAGGGCCGCTCGCAGCGGCCCTTTTTCTTTTTGCGCCTGGTTTCAACCCGGCCAGCACTGTCCGCCGCCGTCGATCCTGAGCACCTGGCCGGAGACGAAGACGCCCATGGGGCCGGCAAAGAATTCGACGACGCGCGCGACCTCGTCGACGGTCGCAATGCGGTCGAGCGTGCCGGTCTCGACCATCCTGTCAGGATCCACCGCGCGCGTGCCGAGGAAGCGGCCGGTGCGGGTATCGCCGGGCGCGATGCAATTGACGGCGATGTCGTAGGGGCGGAGCTGGTCGGCCAGGCATCGCGTGTAATGGGTCACGCCGGCCTTCGACACCGCATAGATCGCGCCGTTGGTGCGTCCCTTGAATGCGGCGACCGAGCCGAGCGTGACGATGCGGCCATACCGCCGCTCCATCATGCCGCGCGCGACCGCCTGGCAGGTCAGGATGGTCGAGAGCAGGTTGCGCTCCAGCACCGCGCGCACATCGGCTTCCTTGATGTTCACGGCGTCGTTCGGGTCGGGCTTGCCGCCGGCGGCTGCGATATCACCGCCGGCATTGTGCACGAGAATGTCGATCGGGCCGAGCGAGCCTTCCGTCTCCGCAATCACGCGCGCGATGTCCTCGCCCTTGGTGAGATCGCCGAGCACGCGCTGGCTGCGGATGCCGAATTGCTGGCCGATCTCAGCGGCGACCGCGGTCAGGGTAGTGCCTTCGCCATATTCCGCCGGCCCGTTCTCGCGCATGCCGTGGATGGCGACATCGGCGCCGAGCGCGGCGAGTTTTTCTGCAAAGGCGCGGCCGAGCCCGCGCCCCGCGCCAGTCACCAGCGCCACCTTGCCTGCCAGAATCTTCGTCGTGTCATGTGAGGTCATGATCTTGTTCCTGTCGTGAGATGTCAGCGCGCCACGGGATCGAGGCCGATCGCCGCCGCTCCGGCGTGATATCGCACGATCAGCGCTTGACGAAAACCAGATTGCAGGCGCGCGCCTCGTTGCGCTTGCCGCTGCCGCGGGTCCGATCGAACTGCGCGTCGACCGTGAAGGCATAGGGAGAGCCCGGCGGCAGATTGTTGAGCGTGTAGGTGCTCGCTCCTGTTGTGCCACGCGCACTCAGCGTCGTCTTGCCGTCTGCCGGGATCTGGCCATCGATCTCCAGCCGGTTGACGCCGCTCTGGCTCTGCGCCTCGGCGTGGAATACGCCGTTCGTCACGGTGGCTGCCAGTGGCCTCGTGAAGCCCTGCGCCTTGCCGGTCGCCGCGCAGTTCAGCGTCACGTCCCAGTTGCCGTCAAAATCCTTGCTGCCGGTGGTTCTGGCGTTACCACTTGGTGCCACCGCCACCTTCTGCTTCAGGCCTTCAATTCGTGCCTTGGCGAGGGTTGCGAAGATGCAGTTCGGAAATCTGGCGAGGTGGTCTTCGTAGGCACCCAGCGTGCCGATGCCGTCCGCAGCCTTCCAATGCGCCTCTGCGGCCGCGCAGGGGTCCGCGCGCGGCGCAGCTTGCGGAGCTGATGGCGCGACCGTGACCGTGACAGGTCCGTTCAGATAGAACTTGCCGATGATCGAGAGCGACAGCTCCGGGAGCTGGCTCTTGCCGCTGGCGTCATAGACGTCGCTGCTGATGTCGCGAAAGACGTCGCCGATCTCCTGCGGCTCCTCGATGTGCTTCAGGAACGCGGTCGTGTAGGGGCTGTTGCGCCCGGCGCCGTCGGCGGCGACCTGTCCAGATTGCGTCGAGAACGACACGATCGTGCCGCGCGGTGCCTCGACCTTCGACAGGCCGCGCCCGATCGAGGCGGCGCGCGTCGCGGAACGCTTGAGGGTTTCGGCGAGGGGATTGTCGCGGCAGGAATCCAGCACGAGGATGCGCAGGTTCTTGGCCTGCTGGAGGTCGTTCACGATATCGTCGACCCGCACGAAGCGCTTGAGGTCGGCTTCATCGGTGAGCACGGCGTCGACCGGCATCAGATAGTTGACGCCGTTATACTGCATCGCATGGCCGCTGTAGTAGAACAGGGCGACATCGGCTCTGCTTGCGGCGCGCGCGAAGCGGATGGTCAGGTCCTGCATGTCGGCCTGGCGCAGGTCGATGCCTTGCAGCACCTCGAAACCGCTGCGCTTGAGCGAGGCCGCGACGTCCTCGGCATCGTGCGAGGGGTTGGGAAGCTGCGCCGTAGAGGCATAGGCGCCGTTGCCGATCACCAGTGCGACGCGGGTGTCCGCTGAAGCGGGGGCAAAGCTCAGCGAGAGGGCGAAAAGAGCCAGGGAAATCTGACGCAAAATTCCAGAAGGAACACGCATGAATGCCTTCCAGGGAAATATCGAAAAATATCCCCCAGATTAGCGCATGCCGCGCCGGCATCAATGGCCTCGCTGTGGAACCGCCGGGCCGGGTGGCCGTGACATCCTGTCACGCCGCCAGGGTCTTACGTAACGCCAGTTCGGTGGCGATCGCTTCCCGCACGGTCGGCCGTGCCTGCATGCGTTCGAGATAGGCCGACAGCGATGGCCATTGCGCGATGTCGACGCCCGCGGGACGGAGCAGCAGCAGGGCCCAGGCGAGATGGGCATCCGCAACGGTGAAGCTGTTGCCGACCAGGAATTCACGGTCCGCCAGATGCGCTGCGGGCACCGACAATGTCTCTGTGATCCTCGCGCGCGGCTTGGCGAGTGAGCCATCGTCCTTGTACCAGAAGGTCGGAAACAGGAACGCCTTGTGGATCTCGGCACCGACGAAGCTCAGCCATTCCTGCAGGCGATAACGGTCAGAATCGCCGAAGCGGGGTGCAAGGCCCGTCTCCGGCTTGAGATCGGCGATGTATTGCAGCACCGCCGCGCACTCGGTCAGCCGCTCGCCGTTCTCCAGCACCAGGACCGGCACCGCGCCCTTTGGTGACACGCCGCGGAAATCGCTGTCGTCGTCCACGACCTGTTTGGTCCGGAGATGCACCATATGATAGCGCGCATCCAGGCCCGCTTCCATCAGCGCGATGCGGCTCGCAAGCGAGCAGGCCATCGGCGAGAAATAAAGCTGCAGCATCGCATTGCTCCGTTATTTCAGGGCATCGCCGCGCGCGATGATCGCGAAGCGGTCGGATAGCTCGGCGAGTGCAACCTCGTGGATGGTCCGGGCGTCGAGCGTGCCGCCGCGGCCGTCGGGCAGGTCGCGCGTGGCGCAGGAATCGGCATCGATCGTGGTGCGAAAGCCGAGGTCGAGCGCGGCGCGCGCCGTGGAGCTGACGCACATATGCGTCATGAAGCCGGCCAGTACGAGGTTCTTCCTGTCGGTCGCCGCAAGGCGCGCCTGCAAATCAGTGCCGGCAAACGCATTCGGCAACTCCTTCTCGATCACCAGCTCGCCGGCACGGGGCTGAAGCTCGGCGACGATGGCGCCGCGCTCAGTGCCGCGATCGAACAGGCCCCCGGCCTTGCCGCGATGGGCGATATGGATGATCGCGGCTCCGCTGTCGCGGGCCCGTGCCAGCAGCGCGGCCGCCCGGGCGATGGCGGGCCCCGCGTCGGGCAAGGCGAGAGGGCCTGCGAGATATTCGTTCTGGATATCGATCAGCACCAGCGCGGCGGCGCCAAGACGCGGCGGGGTGAGATCGGCGCCGGCGAGCTGCAGCAGGGTCTTTGCGGTCGTCATGGTCTTGGACATCTCCGGGCAAAAGGTGCCGCAAACATAGCCCCGGGAGTGCCTGCCGATATGCAGGGATATTGCAGCGGGTGGCTGCAATATTGCAGGCATCTGCCGGCCGGTATAACCTCACGCCATGAACTGGGACGATCTGCGCATCATCGCTGCCGTCAGGGACGAGGGCACCTATGCCGGCGCCAGCGCGCGGCTGCGCATCGACGAGACCACGGTCGGGCGCAGGCTGTCGCGCATCGAGCGTGCGCTTGGTTTGCGTCTGTTCGAGGCCGCCGACGGTGTCCGCAGGCCGACGCGGAGTTGCGAAGCGGTGCTGGCGCATGTCGAGGCGATGGCCGAGCATGCCGCCGAGATCGGTCGCGTTGGCGCGAGCCTGGCAGGTCTGGTGGGACGCCTGCGCATCGCCTCGACCAACACGGTCGCCGAGGAGGTGCTGTCGCCGCGCGCGAGCGACTTCCTGCGCGCTCATCCCGGCCTGACGCTGCAATTCCTCACCTCGAGCGAGAACGTCAGATTCTCGCGCTGGGAGGCCGATCTCGCCATCCGCCTGCGCAAGCCCGACAAGGGCGACTTCGCGATCTCCAGGCTCGGTGACATCAAGCTCTATTATTTCGAGCCCGTTGCGACCGAAGGCGAGCCGATGCTGTGCGCCTATCCGGACGAGCTCGGCGCCATTCCCGAGATGCAGTTCCTGCGCACGATGAAAGCGCGCGCACGCTGCGTCACCGACAATGTTCGCGTCATCCGTAGCCTGATCCGCGCGCATCAGGCCGCCGGCGTGTTGCCGGAGCATGTTTGCGCGGACTTGCTCGGCGATCGCCGCCTGCGCGCCATGTTGCTGCCGAAGCGGCGCGATGCCTGGCTGCTCGTGCAAAACCACCTCAAGCGCGACGCGGCAACGCGCGTGACGATCGACTGGGTGAGGGCGTGTTTCCAGGACATGTCGCGGAATTGACGTCGCGACTCAGTCGTCCGAAACTCCATGACGATTTTCGTCGCCCGGCCGATCGAGAGGGGCCCAGAGGGGATTGCGCGCGCGCAAAGGTTGCGTAAGCTCGCGATGACGATCATGGTTTCGATCAGGCAGGCGCATGACCACTCTTGAGCAAACGAGCCGCCCCTCGGCGCAATCGCGGGAATGGAAGGCGATCGTCATCCTGATCCTGCTGGTGCCGGTGCTGTGGTCGCCGCCGTTCCTGTTTCGCTCCTTCCTGTATCAGCCGTTCAACATCCCCTCGAACTCGATGGTGCCGACGCTGATGGTCGGCGACTATGTCTTTGCCGCGAAATATGCCTACGGCTACGACCGCTATTCCTTCCCGCTCGCGCCGTCCTGGATGTCGGGCCGCATCTTTGCCGCCGATCCTGATTACGGCGACGTCGTCGTGTTCCGACTGCCGAAGGACATTTCGGTCGACTACGTCAAGCGTGTGGTCGGCCTGCCTGGCGACCGCATCCAGATGCGGCAGGGGCAGCTCATCCTCAACGACCGGCCGGTGACGCGCGTGGCTCTGAAGGACGTCTACGCCGGCTCGGCCTGCGGGGCGGACGACGGCGCAAAGGCGAAGCGCTGGCGCGAGACGCTGCCGAACGGCGCGAGCTACTTGACGTACGACTGCATCGATAACGGCTTTCTCGACAACACCAGCGTCTTCACGGTGCCGCCGGGGCATTTCTTCGCGCTCGGCGACAACCGCGACAACTCCACCGACAGCCGCCTGATGTCCGCGGTCGGCTTCATCCCGATGGACAATCTCGTCGGCAAGGTGACGCGGATCTTCTGGTCGCTCGATCCCGACGGCCGGCTGCGCGGCGAGCGGATGGGGAAGGTGTGGTGAAGGCGGCACCGTCATTCCGGGCTACGAAGTTGATGAACAAAACAAAAACCCCGGCATCGCTGCCGGGGTTTCGTAGTCCTTGAGGTCGTTGGACCTTAGAAGTCCATGCCGCCCATGCCGCCGCCCGGGGGCATCGCGGGGCCGGCGCCGCCCTTCTTGGGCAGCTCGGCAACCATGGCTTCCGTGGTGATCAGGAGCGCGGCAACCGAGGCTGCGTTCTGGATCGCGGTACGGACCACCTTGGTCGGGTCGATGATGCCCTTCTTGACGAGGTCGCCGTATTCACCGGTCTGGGAGTCGAAGCCGTAGGCGTACGACTTGTTCTCCAGCACCTTGCCGACGATCACGGAGCCGTCTTCGCCGGCATTGATCGCGATCTGGCGAGCGGGAGCCGACAGCGCCTTGCGCACGATCTCGACGCCGGTCTTCTGGTCGTCGTTCTTGGTGCGCAGGCCCTTGAGCTGCTCGGAAGCACGGAGCAGGGCGACGCCGCCGCCCGGGACGATGCCTTCCTCGACCGCAGCGCGGGTCGCGTGCATCGCGTCATCAACGCGATCCTTGCGCTCCTTCACCTCGACCTCGGTCGCGCCGCCGACGCGGATCACCGCGACGCCGCCTGCGAGCTTGGCGAGACGCTCCTGGAGCTTCTCACGGTCGTAGTCCGAGGTGGTTTCCTCGATCTGCGCCTTGATCTGCGACACGCGCGCCTCGATGTCGGCCTTCTTGCCGGCGCCGTTGACGATCGTGGTGTTCTCCTTGTCGATCATCACCTTCTTGGCGCGACCGAGCATGTTGAGCGTGACGTTCTCGAGCTTGATGCCGAGATCTTCCGAGATCGCCTGGCCGCCGGTCAGGATCGCGATGTCCTGCAGCATGGCCTTGCGGCGATCGCCGAAGCCCGGAGCCTTGACGGCCGCGACCTTCAGGCCGCCACGGAGGCGGTTGACGACGAGGGTGGCGAGGGCTTCGCCTTCGACGTCCTCGGCGACGATGACCAGCGGCTTGCCGGTCTGCACCACGGCCTCGAGCAGCGGAAGCAGCTCGTTCAGCGAGGAGAGCTTCTTCTCGTTGATGAGGATGTAGGCGTCGTCCATCTCAACGCGCATCTTGTCGGCGTTGGTGACGAAGTAGGGCGAGATGTAGCCGCGGTCGAACTGCATGCCCTCGACGACGTCGAGTTCGGTCTCGAGCGACTTGGCTTCCTCGACGGTGATGACACCCTCGTTGCCGACCTTCTTCATGGCGTCGGACAGGAACTTGCCGATCTCCTGGTCGCCGTTCGCCGAGATGGTGCCGACCTGGGCGATCTCTTCGTTCGAGGTGACCTTCTTGGAGTTCTTGACGAGGTCCGCAACGACGGCCTCGACCGCGAGGTCGATACCGCGCTTGAGGTCCATCGGGTTCATGCCGGCGGCAACTGACTTGGCGCCTTCGCGCACGATCGCCTGGGCCAGCACGGTGGCGGTGGTGGTGCCGTCGCCGGCCGCGTCAGCGGACTTGGAGGCGACTTCGCGCACCATCTGCGCGCCCATGTTCTCGAACTTGTCCTCGAGCTCGATCTCCTTGGCGACGGTGACGCCGTCCTTGGTGATGCGGGGAGCGCCGAACGACTTGTCGAGCACGACGTTGCGGCCCTTCGGGCCGAGCGTGACCTTCACCGCATTGGCGAGGATGTCGACGCCGCGAAGCATCTTGTCGCGCGCATCGACGGAGAATTTGACTTCTTTAGCTGCCATCTGGATTTTTCCTTAGGTGTTAGCTGGGAGAGAGAGGGGGCTCTTAGGCCGCCTTCTTCTTGGAAGCGGGGACGTCGAGGACGCCCATGATGTCGCTTTCCTTCATGATCAAGAGATCGACGCTGTCGATCTTGACCTCAGTGCCGGACCACTTGCCGAACAGCACGCGGTCGCCGACCTTCAGGTCGATCGGGATCAGCTTGCCGGCTTCGTCGCGGCCACCAGGGCCGACGGCGACGACTTCGCCCTGCGAAGGCTTTTCCTTGGCAGTGTCGGGAATGATGATGCCGCCAGCGGTCTTCTCTTCTGCGTCGATGCGCTTGACCACGACGCGGTCGTGAAGCGGACGGAATTTCATGCAGTCCTCCTAAGCATTTGCTCAGATTGATGTTTTAAGGGTGTTAGCAATCGATACCCGCGAGTGCCAATGCGGGTGAAGCTCAAATAAGCCAGGATATTTGCGGGGGCAAGGGCTTCTAGCAGAAAAATAAGCACTCGAAAGCGCCGTCTGCCAGTTTCCTTTACCATCGTTAACCGCCTCGGAGGGCCTCTTCGAGGCCCCCTTGGGGGACCGTATTAGCACGGAGTCATGTCTGCTGCTAACGCATTGAATTTCAACAGCTTGTTAAACTTTTGGGCTTGAGATGGATTGTCAGTTTGCGTCACATTTCTCTCATGTGAGCGCATCTCCACCGGGTGGCTCGTAAGCAGCGTACCGGAAAGCCACCCCTTGAATATGCGCTCCTGCAAAGGAGGTTGGCATGGTCTCGCGGGTTGGGGTTGTTTCCGACGACTTCCGGAAACAGGTGTTGGGTTACGGGCTGACGACGGCGGAAATCCTCTACCGGATGCCGGATCATCCCTCGCTGCTTCAGACCTATGTCTGGCAGAACTACGATCTCTTCCCGAAATTTCCGGCGCTGAAGGATTTCCTGGCGTTCTGGCAGGAGAAGCTCGACGGTCCGCTCTACTCGGTGACCGTCGCGCACTCCAAGCTGATCAAGCCGGCCGAGCTGCGCGCCGTGGATGGCGTGTTCCGGCTGCATTGAGGCGGGATTTCGTGGGGTGGATTAGCCCCGCGGATTGCGCGAAGCGCAAACCGCTGGGCGCAATCCACCAACTTCGCTCCGCGCTTGCGGATGCATGGTGGGTTACGCTGACGCTAACCCACCCTACGAACGCGCATTCCGTGCTAGCCTCCTCCCATAACAACAGGGGAGGCCGCGCATGGCCAAGAAGGTGAAATCGCGCAGCGCAGTGCAAGTCGCGGTGAAGAAGCGGAGCGGAGCCAAGGTCGCCGTGCGACCCGTTGCGCGCAAGGTCGTGAAATCGAAGGCAAGCAAAACGCCGGCCAAATCAGCGGCGAAAAAGCCCGCCCGTCCCAGGCAGCGCATCGCCATCAGCCATCACCGCGAGGAAGACTTCAAGGCCGACGGTCTTCGCACGTACGCAAAATACCGCGACCTCGGTATTGCCGAAGCTTCGCATGGCTTGGCACAGGCCCACGTGATCCGCCTGCAAGGCCCCTGCGATCCGCATGAAGTGTCGAAGCTGCACTTCCATGATGTCGACTTCCAGATGGTCTACGTCCTCAAGGGCTGGGTGAAGACCTACATGGACGGGCAGGGCGAGACGCTGATGAAAGAAGGCAGCGCCTGGACCCAGCCGCCGAAGATCAAGCACATGATCCTGGACTATTCGGATGACGTCGAACTGCTGGAAGTGATTTTGCCGGCGGAGTTCAAGACGGTTGAGTTGAAGGCGTAGGTGATCTCGCCGTCGGCAATGCGAGCGCAGCAAAGCAATCCAGGCTGTCACTGGGGAAAGATTCTGGATTGCTCTGCTGCGCTCGCAATGACGGGCTCCTGTAGCCCGGATTGCGCTTCGCTCCATCCGGGCTACGGCAGCCAACAGCCCCCGGATTGCACTGGCCGATTACCGCTCGAGATAGCCCAGTTCTTCGCTCATGATCTTGCGAGCATATTCGCCAAAGACATCGATCAACCGGCCGCGCGCCGCGTAGGGTGGATAGAGCAGCGCGATCGTGACGGGGACAGCCGGATTGAAGGGACGCGTGATCAGAGCCGCGCCGGTGCTTTCGTCATGCGCGGCGATCGGGTTGATAATGCTGATGCCGAGATCCGCCGCGACCAGGGCGCAGACCGATGCGCCAAGATCGGTCTCGGCAACGATGCGGCGCGTGACGCCCGCCTGCGCGAAGATGGTATCGATACGATCGTAGAGCGGGCTGCCGGTGGCGAAGGAGATGAAGGCCTCGTCGGCAAAATCGGCAGCGCGCAGCGTCTTCTTCTGCGCAAGACGATGCCCCTTTGGCATGATCGCGACGCAGCGTGTCTTGAGCACCGGCTCGACATGCACCCCCGCAACCTCGTCGTAGAGCATGGCCAGCCCCATGTCGCAAAGCCCGGAACTGACCCAGTCGTGCACGGCGCTCGCCGTGCCGGATCGGATCGAGACCATCACATGCGGATAGTCCACTTTGAAGCGCGCCGCGATGCGCGTCAGCAGGCCGCCAGCCAGGCGCGGCATCGCCGCAACGCTTAGCCGCCCCATGCCGAACGAGCGGATGCTGGCTGCGCTGGCCTCCAGTCCGGCCAGGCCGATGAAAGTCTTCTCGACCTCCTGGAAGAAGCGCGATCCGTCCACGGTCGGGCGGAGGCGGCCGCCACTGCGGTCGAACAGCGGGAATTGCGTGATCGCCTCCAGCTGTCCGATCAGGCGGCTGATCTGGGGCTGCGAGGTGTGCATGCGCTGAGCCGCCTGCGTCATCGATCCCGTCACGAAGACTGCGCGAAAAGCCTCCACATGCTTCAAGCCCATGCGTCTGGTGGCCATATCAAATCCGTATAGGAGAGTGTGAAACTGGAATTTCCATCTGATCGGGCTTTTGGACGATAGTCCAGAGCATCAATCCGTTCGCATCGAGGTGTCCCGTCGTTGCTCACCCGCCGCGGATGGCGTCACGGACATTTGCCAAGAGATTCGTCAAGAGATTCGCCAAGAGAGGGACGACATGAAAGCGACAACGATCAAGGCACTCGCCAAGCTATTCGCCAAGGCGACCGTCGCTGTCGTTCTTCTGTCCAGCGAGGCCGTGGCCCAGGGGGCGGGCAGGCTGGACAAGATCCGTGAGAACGGCTCGATCACATTGGGATACCCCGAGACCTCGGTGCCCTTCGCCTATCTTGACGCCAACCAGAAGCCCATCGGCTACAGCGTGGAAATCTGCGAACAGGTGGTGCAGTCGATCAAGGCGGCCCTCAAGCTCCCCAAGCTCGAGATTCGCTATGCTCCCATAACTTCGGCCACACGTATTCAGCTGCTCGCCAACGGCACGATCGATCTCGAATGCGGCAACACGACCAATAATATCGAGCGCCATAAACTCGTCGCCTTTGCTCCGACCACTTTCGTTGCGCAGGTCGTTCTCGTCGCGCGGAGGGATGGCGGGGTCGATGTCAACGACCCGAATTCGTTTCGCGGCAAGGCGATCGCCGCCCAGGCCGGCGGCCAGACTTTCAAGGTGATTACGCTGATCAACGCCAAGAACAATCTTGGTATCACGGTCGTGCCGGGCAAGGACACCGCCGAGACCTTCCTGATGCTGTCGACCGGCCGGGTGGCCGGCACCGCCAACGATGACGGTCTCGCCTACGCCACGGTTGCCACGTCAAGGACGCCGGATGACTTCGTGATCGGCAGCAAGGGGCTCGAGACGGCGCCTTACGGCATCGTCGAACCCAAGGATGATCCTGCTTTCAAGAAGGTCGTCGACGAGGCCGTGATCGACATGATGAAGAGCGGACAGATTGCGGCGCTCTACGACAAATATTTCAATTCACCGATCCCGCCGCATGGTCTCAACCTGAAATTTCCGATGAGCGCCGCCCTCAAGCGGGCGCTGGCCAACCCGACCGATTCCGGCGATCCCGCAGCCTACGAATGAAGCGCCAGGCGCTTGAGAGGGTCCGCAATGGCACATCAACACGAGACGAACCCGGCAGGCGCCGGGTTGCCGCCCATCGACCTTCGCAGCGATACGGTGACCAAGCCGACCGAGGCGATGTATGCCCGCATGGCTTCGGCGCCGCTTGGTGATGACGGGCTGGACGGTGACCCCACGGCAAGGGAGCTGGAGGCCGTCGCGGCCGCGGCGTTGGGCAAGGACGCCGGCTTGTTTGTGCCGAGCTGCACCATGGCCAATCTGCTCGCGACGCTGGCGCAGTCGCAGCGCAGTGAACAGATCGCGTTGGAAGCGAATGCCCATATGTACGTCTCCGAACGAGGGGCGGCGACGTTTACAGGACAGTTCTACCTCGCCATTGCCGGCACCGACGGCGCGATGGACCTGAATTTGCTGGAAGACGCCTTGCAGGGCGAAGGGCTCAAGCTCAGGACCGCCATGGTCGCGATGGAAACCTCGCACAACAACGCGAGCGGCGCCGTGCTGCCGTTGGCGCATATGCAGGCCGTGCACGCCATGGCTGCGGCCCGCGGCATCCCGGTGCATCTCGACGGCGCGCGGCTCTTCAACGCCGCGGTCGCCCTTGAAACGACGCCGGCGGAGGTCGCGAGCCATTGCGACACGGTCTCCCTGTGTCTGTCGAAGGGCCTGAGCGCACCCGCCGGGGCCGTGCTCGCCGGGCCGCGCGCCGTGATCGACCGGAGCCGCAGGTTTCGCCGCATGCTGGGAGGCACGCAGCGCCAGATCGGCGTCCTGGCCGCCGCCGGCCTTGAGGCCGTTCAGGTCATGGGTGCGCGTCTGGGCGAGGACCACCGGCGTGCACGAGCCCTGAGTGATGCATTGAACGGGATGCATCCAAAGCTGAGCGCGACAATCCCGCGGACGAATATCGTGCAGGTCGACGTCTCACTCTCCGGACGCGACAGCACCAAATGGTCGGAGGCTCTGGAGAGGGCAGGCGTGAAGGCGAGACCCTGGGGCAAGCAGCGATTGCGCTGCGTGACCCATCGCCATATCGACGATGCGGATATTGATCGTGCGATCGTGGCATTTCGGACCGTGGCTGCAGATTTGGCTCAGGGCATCCGCTGACTTGGCGAGGGGGCTACGGCTCTCTCCCCGTCATTGCGAGCGTAGCGAAGCAATCCAGATTGTCTCCGCGAATGTATTTCTGGATTGCTTCGCTGCGCTCGCAATGACGGCGGAGAGATTTACGTCAACACCCCCACCACCGCCCCCATCAAACACGTCGTCAGCGTGCCCGACACGATCGACTTCAGCCCCAGCGCGTTGATCTCCTCGCGCCGCTCCGGCGCCATGACGCCGAGGCCGCCGATCATGATGCCGAGGCTGGCGAAGTTGGCGAAGCCGCACATCGCGTAGAGCATGATCAGGCGCGAGCGCGGATCGAGCGTATCGGGCGGCAGCTTTGAGAAGTCGACATAGGCGATCAATTCGTTGAGGACGGTTTTCGTGCCCATCAGGCTGCCGGCAGTGACTGCCTGATCCCAGGGCAATCCCATCAGCCAGCATACCGGCGCCATCACCAGCCCAAGCAGGCGCTGTAGCGAGATCGCCGCGCCGCCAATGTTCGGCAGCAAGCCCAGCATGGCGTTGACGAGATAGACCAGCGCCACCAGCACCAGCAGCATCGCGACGATGTTGATCAGCAGCTCGATCCCCGCACCGGTGCCTTTCACGATCGCGTCCATCGTGCCGGAGACCTCCATCTCGGGATCCTCCAGCGCGCCGCCGGTGCGCTTGTCACTCGTCTCGGGCACCATGATCAGGCTGACGAGGATCGCAGCCGGTGCGCCCAGCACCGAAGCGATGACGAAATGCGCGGCGGCATCGGGGATGAGGGGCGCAAGCAGCGTCGCATAGAGCACCAGCACGGTGCCGGCGATGCCGGCCATGCCGCCGGTCATCACCAGAAACAATTCGCTGCGGGACATCTGTGCCAGATACGGCCGCACGAACAGCGGCGCCTCGACCATGCCGAGAAAGATGTTGGCGGCGGTCGAGAGCCCGACCGCGCCGCCGACGCCGAGCGTGCGCTCCAGCAGCCAGGCCATGCCGCGCACGATCGGCGGCAACACGCGCCAATAGAACAGCAGTGTCGTCAGCACGCTCATGACCAGCACGATCGGCAGCGCCTGGAAGGCCAGGATGAAATCGGCGCCCGGCACCTTCAGATCGAAGGGCAGGGCGCCGCCGCCGATATAGCCGAACACGAAGGAGGAGCCGGCGCGCGAGGCCGCGGAGATGGCGCCGACCGCGTCGTTGATGGCGCCGAAGGCACGCGCGACGACGGGCACTTTCAACAGCACGATCGCGGTGACGAAGGTCGCAACGAGGCCGGTCGCGGCCTGGCGAGCCGAGACCGCGCGGCGATTCTCGCTCAGCACCCAGGCGATCAACAGCAATGCGAAAACGCCGAGTGCCGATTGCAGTCGCAGCATGATGTCCCCAAACCCCCAATGATTATGGCCGCGCGTGCGTTGCAAACGCAATGCCGGAAGAGCGCCGGAGCCGCCCGCTGTTGACAAGAAGGTCCGCGTCAGCCACGCGGGGCTCGGCGACATCCAGGAGGCGGACGGTCCGAGCGTGACCCAAGAGGCGATGACAGAGCAGCCAGTTTCAGCGAATCCGCCGGTCAGCGCCCGTGCGCTCCTCTCACACCGTGCCTTCCTGTTCTTCCTGCTCTCGCGCAGCCTGTCGCGCTTTTCCAGCCAGATTGCGGCGGTCGCGATCGGCTGGCAGATCTACGACCTGACCGGCTCGGCTTTCGATCTCGGCATGGTTGGCCTCGTCCAGTTCCTGCCCACCGCGCTTTTGGTGTTCGTCGCCGGCCACGCCGCCGACCGGTTTGAGCGCAAGCGCGTGGTCCAGCTCTGCCAGCTCGTGGAGGCGGCAACAGCCCTTTATCTCGCAATCATCACCTATCTCGGCGCGGTCAGCGAGGTGCAGATCTTCATCGCAACCTTCGTGCTCGGCATTGCCGGCGCCTTCGAGAGCCCGACCACGGCGGCACTGTTGCCGCTGATCGCGCCGCAGGGCTCGCTCCAGCGCGCAACCGCGGTCGCGAGCGGCGCGGGGCAGGTCGCGACCATCACCGGACCCGCGCTCGGCGGTTTTGCCTATGCGATCGCGCCGCATCTTGCCTATGCCGCGATGCTGCTGTTCTGGATTTTTGGGATGATTTTGACGGGCTTCATCCGGCCCCGTCCGCAGGCGGTCGCGAAAGAGGGAACGGACTCGGACAATATCTTTGCCGGCGTCCGCTTCATCCGCCGCAATCCCGCCATCCTCGGCACTATCTCGCTCGATCTGTTCGCGGTGCTGTTTGGCGGCGTCACCGCGCTCTTGCCGATCTATGCCCGCGACATCCTTCAGACCGGTCCGGTCGGGCTCGGTGTGTTGCGCGCAGCGCCCGCGGTCGGCGCGCTCTTGATGACCATGGTGCTGGCGCGCCACGCCATCTCCAGGCATGTGGGCCTGCGCATGTTCCAGGCGGTGATCGTGTTTGGCCTTGCCACGATCGTGTTCGCGCTGTCGTCATGGATGTGGCTGTCGGTGCTCTCGCTCGCCATTCTCGGCGCCGCCGACACGATCAGCGTCGTGATCCGCTTCTCGCTGGTGCAGCTCTCCACCCCCGACGAGATGCGCGGCCGCGTCGGCGCGGTGAACTTCCTCTTCATCAACGCCTCGAACCAGCTCGGCCAGTTCGAAAGCGGCGTGGCCGCCGCGTTGCTCGGCGCCATGCCGGCGGCGGTGCTCGGCGGCGTCTGCACGGTCGCGGTCGCGCTGCTGTGGATGAAGCTGTTCCCCAGCCTGCGGCAGGTGGAGAGTCTGGAGTAGGCCACCGCTCTCTCCCCGTCATTGCGAGGAGCGAAGCGACGAAGCAATCCAGAATCTCGCCACAGTTGACAGTCTGGATTGTTTCGCTGCGCTCGCAATGACGATTGTTGAGATAGCGGGCGGACTTAACTCGCGTCACCCCGGCGGCCGGCAACAATAGGCGTCCCCTTGACGCCTACTGTGCATGGGGTTGTTTTCGCAGTTTTCAGTTCAGCCGCGTCCGACGAACGGCATCTTGGTCGCCATCACCGTCATGGTCAGCACGTTGGCATCGAGCGGCAGGCCGGCCATGTAGGCCACCGCATCGCCGACCGCCTTGGCGTTCATGCGCGGCTCATGCTTGGTGGTGCCGTCGGGCTGCAGCACGCCGGGGCCGTTGGCCATGCGGTCGGTCATGGGGGTCGCGGCATTGCCGATGTCGACCTGGCCGACCGCGATGTCGTACATACGGCCGTCAAGGTTCGATGCCTTGGTCAGGCCCGTGATCGCATGCTTGGTCGAGGTGTAGGCTGCCGAGAACGGCCGCGGCGCGTGCGCCGAGATCGAGCCGTTGTTGATGATGCGACCGCCGCGCGGACTCTGGTCCTTCATGATGCGGAAGGCGTGCTGGGTGCAGAGGAACGGGCCGGTGAGGTTGGTGTTCACCACAGCCTGCCACTGCTCGAGGCTGAGATCCTCGAAGTTGATGGCGGGCGCGCCCATGCCGGCATTGTTGAAGAGCACGTCGAGGCGGCCATAGGTCGCCTTCACCTTGTCGAACAGCGCGGCGATCTGGTCCGGCTTGGTCATGTCGGCGGTGACGCACAGGCTCCTGCCGGCAGGGCCGAGCTTCGCGGTCTCCTCGAGCATCTCCATCCGGCGTCCGACCAGCACCACGGTGAAGCCGGTGTTCATCAGCGCCAGCGATGCCGCGCGCCCGACACCGGTGCCGGCGCCCGTCACCACTGCGATCTTTTTTGCTTCACTCATCGTTTCCTGCCTTTTCTCTCTTCAAGTTCTTGGTCAAGTTTTTGGCTGTCAGGTTTTAGGTTCTTTTTCGTTCTTGTAGGGTGGCCGCGGAATGTTCTGATGCGCGGCGCGCAACGCCGCCGACCAGCGCGAACGCAGATCGTGGAAATAGGGCTCGCCGGCCTCGATGCGGTGGTTGAGGTCGGCATCGCAGGCGTCGGCCCGTACCACCAGCACGTCGATCGGCAGGCCGACGCCGAGATTGGAGCGCATGGTCGAGTCCATCGAGATCAGGCCGGTCTTCAGCGCCTCGTAGAGCTCGACATCGTAATGCATGGCGCGGTCGAGCACCGGCTTGCCGTATTTGTGCTCGCCGATCTGCAGGTAAGGCGTGTCGGTGGTGCACTCGATGAAGTTGCCTGCCGTGTAGACCATGAACAGGCGCATCCGCGCGCCCTTGATCTGGCCGCCGAACAGGAAGGACACGTCGAACGAGACGTCCTCGGATTTCAGCGCGGGGCCCTCGGTCGCATGCACCGCCCGGATCGCCCGGCCGATGCGCTGGGCGGCCTGGAACATGGTTGGCGCGTTCATCAGCGTCTCGATGTCGCCCGTGTTGGGGTCCTCCAAGCCTTCAGTCAGGGTGGAGAGCACCGACTGGCTGATGGCCAGGTTGCCGGCGCTGGCGATCGCCATGATGCGGTCGCCGGGCTTGGAGAAGATGTGCAGCTTGCGGAAGGTCGAGACATTGTCGAGGCCGGCATTGGTGCGGGTATCGGCGATCATCACCAGACCGTCCCGAACCAGGATTCCGCAACAATAGGTCATTTCCCATCCCCGAACGCGAGCGCTTTTATCGGCGCCAAACTAGTAGCCAATTTCGGGGAGGCATGAAACCCCCGATTGCCGGGGGAGGTCGTCATTCCCGGGCGCTCCGCGGCTGCGATTGCCACCTCAATCGGAGGCATCGACGAGAAACGCCTGATCGACGGGGACGCCGAGCGTCGTGACCAGGCGGTTCGTCTCCGCGGCCATGCCGATGATGGCGAGCATCTCGCCATATTCGGCCTCGGTCATGCCCTTGGCCCGTGCGGCGGCGGTGTGCGAATGGATGCAGTAGTTGCAGCCATGCGCCACCGAAACCGCGACATAGAGCATTTCCTTGACCTTGGGATCGAGCGCGCCTGGCGCCATCACCTGCTTGATGCTCTCCCAGGTCCGCCGCAGCGTCTTCGGATCATGCGCCAGCGCGCGCCAGAAATTGTTGACGAAATCCGACTGCCGCACCTTGCGGATGTCGTCGAAAACGGCGCGCGCCTCGCTGGAGAGTTCTTCGTCCGAAAGCAGCTTCACGGTCGCCATGGTGGGGTACCTCGCAGGGTCTGATCGGATCCTGCGATTGTAGCACGGCTCATGCGTCAGGCCGGTAGCGCCTCGTGGCGCGATGCGGCTGCGCCTAGCTCTGCCGCTGCGATTGTGATTGCCCGCCGCGGCCGGCCTGCTCGACCTTGACGGCCACCGACAGCGTCTCGGCGCCGCCGCCATAGCGGGTTCCGCGCACCGGGGCTGCACCGAGATAATCGAGCCCGATCGCGACGCGGACATGGGCATCGGTGGTGCAGATGCAATTGGCGGGGTCGAAGCCGACCCAGCCGAGACCGTCGACATAAGCCTCCGCCCAGGCATGGCCTGCGTCCTGATGCACCGTGCCGTCCGAGCGCAGGAAATGACCGGAGACGAAGCGCGCCGGCACGCCGCCGGTGCGGGCGCAGGCAATGAAAATGTGCGCGTAGTCCTGGCAGACGCCCCGCTTGAGCGTGAACGCTTCGGCCGCCGAGGTGCCGCTGTTGGTTGGATCCTCGTCGAACGTCATGTGCTCGCTGATCTGCGTCATCAGCGTGTGCAGGAAACCGAGCGTGTCGCTCTCGGCCTCGCTGCGCAGCTGGCGCGCCACTGCGGCCATCGCCGGATTGACTTCGGTCAGCTCCGTCGTGCGCAGGAACATGCCGGCCGGAAAGCGCTCGTCGGCGCCGCGCAGCACGCCGCCGGTATCGTGGGTCTCGATCAGTCCCTCGGCCGTGATCTTGATGTCGCCGACGGGGCCGCAGGACAGCACATGAGTGACGTTGCCGAACGCGTCCTCGTGGGTGTCGAGCCTGGTGTCGGTCGAGACGTCGATTTGCCATTCCGCTACATACTGCCCGTCATGGCTGCACGGCGTCATGCGCAGGATCTGGATCACGCTGGTGGCCGGCGGCTCGTAGCGATAGGTCGTGGTGTGCTGGATTCGCAGGCGCATGGTGGACCGTTGTTCTGGCGTCGTCATTCCGGGCTCGCCCGGCGGGCGCACCGGAATGACGGCAGTATCAGATCAAATACTGCTTCGTGATGATTTCGCCCAGTCTTGAATTGTCCGCGATGAATTCCTGAATGAATTCATGCACGCCATGCTGGAAAATGTCGTTCATATTGCTGTGTTCGAGCCGGTTGCGGATGCCGCGGGCGTGGCGCTGGGCGGGACCCTGGCGGCCATAGGCGACGCCGATCTGGTCGAGATTGCGCGTGAGATTGTCGTAGCAGCTCGCCAGCGAGCGCGGCAGCGTCCCGTTGAGAATGAGCAGATCCGCGACCAGCCACGGCTTCAGCGTCTCGCGATAGACCCAGTGATAGGCCGTCAGCGCCGAGACCGAGCGCAGGATCGAGCTCCACTGATAGAAGTCGAGCGGGCCGCCGACATGCTCCTCCTCGGGCAGCAGCACGTGGTACTTCACGTCGAGAATACGCGCAGTGTTGTCGGCGCGCTCCAGATGCAGGCCGAGGCGCGAGAACCAGTAGGCGTCGTTGCGCAGCATGGTCCGGTAGGCCGAGCCGTCGAAACGCAGCGAGGTCTCCTGCACGAAGCGCAGGAACTTTGCGAGATCCTCGCGGGTCGAGGTGCCCTTGTTCCAGACCTCCTGCAATTCGATCCAGGCCGAGTTGATGGTGTCCCACATCTCGCTGGTGAGCGCGGTGCGCACCGAGCGCGAGTTCAGCCGCGCCGCCTCGATGCAGTTCCTGATCGAGGACGGGTTGTCGGCAGAGAACGAGAGGTAGTCGACGACGTTGTGCTCGTTGGCTTCTTCATATTGCTGATAGAAGCTCGCGGCCACGCCGGCGGTCAGGAGCGCCGAGTCCCATTCATTGGTCTTGCCGATATAGGCGGCGGGAAGCGCGGTGACGCGCAGCGTCGCATCGATGGTGCGCGCGAGATATTCGGCCCGTTCGACGTAGCGGGCGAGCCAGTAGAGGTTTTCGGCGGTACGCGACAGCATCTCTCTACTCGTCCAGGATCCAGGTGTCTTTGGTGCCGCCGCCCTGGCTCGAATTCACCACCAGGGAGCCTTCCTTCAGCGCGACGCGTGTCAGTCCGCCCGGCACGATCGTGGTGCTCTTGCTGCCGGTCAGCACGAACGGCCGCAGGTCCACGTGACGCGGCGCAAGGCCGGAGGCCGTGCAGGTCGGGCAGGTCGAGAGCGCCAGCGTCGGCTGCGCGATGAAGCCCTCCGGCTCGCGCTTGAGCTTTTCGCGGAACGCCTCGATGGTCGCTTTCGTCGCCGCGGGGCCGATCAGCATGCCGTAGCCGCCGGAGCCGTGCACTTCCTTCACGACGAGATCGCCGAGATGGTCGAGCACATAGGCAAGGTCCTTCGGCTCGCGGCAGCGCCAGGTCTGGACGTTCTTCAGGATCGGCTCCTCGCCGAGGTAGAATTTCACGATCTCCGGCATGTAGGAGTAGATCGCCTTGTCGTCGGCGATGCCGGTGCCGACGGCGTTGGCGAGCGTGATGTTGCCGGCGGCATAGGCCGACATCAGCCCGGGCACGCCGAGCGCCGAGTCGGGCCGGAAGGTAAGGGGGTCCAGGAAGTCGTCGTCGACGCGGCGGTAGATCACGTCGACCCGTTTCACCCCTTCCGTCGTGCGCATGAAGACTTCGTTGTTCTTGACGATGAGGTCGCGGCCCTCAACGAGCTCGATGCCGAGCTTGTCGGCGAGGAAGGAGTGCTCGTAATAGGCGGAGTTGTAGACGCCGGGCGTGAGGAGAGCGACCGTCGGCTCGCCCGAAGCGCCCTGCGGCGCCACCGAGCGCAAGGCGGAAAGCAGTTCGTCCGGATACCGCTCGACCGGCGCCACCCTGTGGCGGGCGAACAGATCCGGAAACAGCCGCATCATGATCTCGCGGTTCTCCAGCATGTAGGACACGCCGGACGGCGTACGCGCATTGTCCTCCAGCACGATGAAGTCCTCGGCGTCGACCCGGATGATGTCGATGCCGGCGATGTGCACGTAGACATCGTGCGGCACCTGCTGACCGTTCATCTCCGGGCGGAATACCGGGTTCTGGAAGATCAGATCGGCGGGCACGATCTCGGCGCGGAGGATGTCGCGGCCATGGTAGATGTCGCGCAGGAACATGTTGAGCGCGCGGACGCGCTGCTTCAGGCCCTTCTCCAGCAGCGCCCATTCCTTGCCCGACATGATCCGCGGGATCACGTCGAAGGGGATCAGGCGCTCGGTGGACTCGGAATCACCATAGACGGCGAAGGTGATGCCGATCCGGCGGAACAGGAGCTCGGCCTCCTGGCGGCGATATTCGAGCGCCTCGGGAGGCGTCTCCTTAAGCCAGCGCGCCAGCTCCTGATAGGCGGGGCGAAGGTCCCCACCGGGAATATTCATTTCATCAAACGCGACTGCCATAGATGCCGACTGTTCTCCGTGGCCATGCGGCAAGAGTGCATGACTTTCATGTGGTAGCAAGGGCCGGGCCAGCGCGATAAGCATGGACTGGCAGGATTTACCGGGGATGGCCGGCGGCTTGCCTGAAAAAATGGCTGAGGACTGCTTATTTCGGCAGCAAAACCGCGTGACTTCAACGCGTTACCTCGGCAAAGTCGGCGCGAGAGGTGAGGGACTTAAGGCATGAGCGAGATCGTCACGGCGGGCATTCTGGTCATTGGGGACGAAATCCTGTCCGGCCGGACCAAGGACAAGAATATCGGCTTCATCGCCGAATACCTGACCAATATCGGCATCGACCTGAAGGAAGTCCGGGTCGTCTCCGACGACGAGGCCGACATCATCGCCGCCTTGGATGCACTGCGGCATCGCTACACCTACGTCTTCACCACCGGCGGCATCGGGCCGACCCATGACGACATTACCGCTGACAGCGTCGCCAAGGCGTTCGGCGTCGGCATCGACCACCATCCGGAGGTGGTCGCCCGCTTCCGCGAGCGCTGGAGCGAGCAGGACCTCAACGAGGCCCGCCTGCGCATGGCCCGCATCCCCGACGGCGCCGAGCTGATCCAGAGCGCCACCATCCTCGCCCCCGGCTTCAAGATCGGCAATGTCATCGTGATGGCGGGGGTGCCTTCGATCATGCAGGCGATGATGGACATCGTCTCGCCCAAGCTGAAATCGGGCGTGCGCATGCTCTCCGAATCGGTCCGCGCCAATGCGCGGGAGGGCGACATCGGCAGCCCGCTGCGGGCGATCGCCGCCGCCCATCCCGATACCATCATCGGCAGCTATCCCTTCATGGACGAAGAGCAGAAGCCCAACACCAATCTGGTGGTGCGCTCGCGCGATGCGGACAAGCTTGCGGCGGCGATGGCGGCGGTGAAGGAAATGCTGGCAGGATTGAACATCACCCGGTAGCTAGGAAAGCTGCCGGACGACGATTGGCAGGAGAGGACGATGAGCGGCGAAGCACCGGAACTGAGCGCACAGGAGCGGGCAGGCAAGGCCTTTCCGGTCTCGTGGGACCAGTTCCACCGGGATTGCCGGGCGCTGACCTGGCGGCTCAACGAGGTTGGCCCGTTTCACGCGGTGATCGCGATCACCCGCGGTGGGCTTGTGCCGGCGGCGATCGTGGCGCGCGAGCTCGGCGTGCGCGTGATCGATACGGTCTGCATCGCCAGCTACGACCACAACAAGCAGGGCGAGCTTCAGGTCCTGAAGGGCATTTCAGAACAGGCGATGAAGCTCGGCGGCGGCACCGGCAAGGGGCTGCTGATCGTCGACGACCTCGTCGACACCGGCAAGACCGGCAGACTGGTGCGCGAGATGCTGCCCGACGCACATTTCGCCACCGTCTACGCGAAGCCGAAGGGACGCCCGCTGGTCGACACCTTCATCACGGAAGTGTCGCAGGACACCTGGATCTTCTTCCCCTGGGACACCGCACTGTCCTACCACCCGCCGTTGCGCGACGGGGCGGCGTGATTTCCTCCGTCATTGCGAGGAGCGAAGCGACGAAGCAATCCAGAAATGCGTCTGCGGAGGCAGTCTGGATTGCTTCGCTTCGCTCGCAATGACGGGCGGAGGCAGTCATGCCCCTGCAAAACCGCGTCACGCCGACCGGCGACATCATCGCCACGCCGCACCGCGGCACGTTCACCGGCAATCGCGGCATCATCCATGATCCCACGACGAAGACGCTGTTAAACAAGCGTTGGTCGTCACCAGCCTGGATCACGTGTCTCTGCGAATTCCGCGGCTGGCGGCGACCGGTGATGGCGCGGCGGAGCTGGACCGAGCTGTTCTTCCTCGACGAGGCCACCGCCTTCGCGGCAGGACATCGGCCCTGCTTCTTCTGCCGACGCGATGATGCCAAGCGCTTTCGCGCGGCTTGGGAGACGGGCAATGGTGTCAGCGGCGTCAGTGCCAAGGCAATGGACGCCGTGCTGCATCGCGAGCGCCTTGAACGCGGCAAGAAACGGCTGCATGCGCTGCCGATGCCGCTGGCCGAACTGCCCGATGGCGCGATGGTGCAACAGGATGATGAATGCTTCCTGATCGCACAGGGCAGGACGTTGCTGTGGTCGTTCGCGGGCTATGTCCCGCAGACGCGCGCCCTCGATCGCCCGATGCTGCTGACGCCGCCGTCCACGCTGCGCGCGATCATCGCCGGATATCAGCCGGTGCTGCACCCGACCGCGCGCGGCTAGCGCAGCGGTTTTCCCTCTTCATCGACGGTCGTCCGCGCATCGCGCAGCGCCCATTCGCGGATCACCTGGCGGCAGCGGGTCAGCTCGGCCTCGCTGGCGGCATTCATATCCTTCGACGCCCGCTCGACCATGGCCTTGCAGTTGACGAGCACGGAGCGATCCTCTGCGCGTGCCAATGCCGTGGTTGCGACGAGTGCCGTGATGACGATGGCCGGTCGGATCACCACAGTTACCCCAGCTTCTCGCGTGCCAGCGCCGCGCCGGCGCCGAGCGCCATCAGCTTGGCTTCGGCAATGTCGCGCCGCATCGGGGCCATGCCGCAATTGGTGGTGGCGATGATGTTGCTCTTGGGCACGAATTTCGAGACCGCGTCGATGACCTTGACGACGTCCTCGGCCGTCTCGACCGTGTCGCTGGCGACGTCGATCACGCCCGCCTGCACGATCTTGTTCTTGAGCAGCGCGAGCAGGTCGAGCGGCACCTTCGAATTGCGGCACTCGATCGCGACCTGCTGGATCGGGCTCGCGTCGATCGCCGGAAAGATCTGCTCATACTGCCGCCATTGCGCGCCGAGGGTTTCCTTCCAGTCGGTGTTGGCCTTGATGCCGTAGCCGTAGCAGATGTGCACGGCGGTGGCGCAGGTGAGGCCTTGGGCAGCGCGCTCCAGCGCCTTGATGCCCCAATCGTTGACCTCGTCCATGTAGACGTTGAAGGCGGGCTCGTCGAACTGCACGAGATCGACGCCATCTGCCTGGAGCGCCTTGGCCTCCTCGTTCAACAATTCGGCGAAGGCAAACGCCATCTTGACGCGGTCGCCATAGTAGCGATCCGCGATGGTGTCGATGATGGTCATCGGGCCGGGCAGGGTGAATTTCAACTTCTTCTTCGTGTGGGTGCGGGCGACACGCGCCTCATCGGCATGGACGCGTCCCCTGAGGCGGAGCGGGGCGACCACTTGCGGCACCATCGCCTTGTAGCGGTCCTTGCGGATGCCCATCTCGACCTTGTGGGCGAAATCGATACCCTCGATCTTCTCCAGAAAGCCGTGCACGAAATGCTGCCGGGCCTGCTCACCCTCGGTGACGATATCGATGCCGGCGTCCTCCTGGACTTTCACGGCGAGCATCGTGGCGTCGCGCTTGGCGCGCAGGAGCTCGTCGCCCCCAGACTTCCAGGGTGCCCAGAGCATGTTGGGCTCGGCGAGCCATTCCGGCTTCGGCAAGGAGCCGGCGATCGTGGTTGGAAACAGCATGGCGGCCCTCCCGGCAGGTTATGTTGCGCCCCTTCCTGCCATGTCCTAACGTCAAGGTACAGAACAACAAAAGTCGCTCTCTATTCCAGCGACGCGAGCAGGGAAGGCCCAAAGGAAAGGCCAAAGGAAGGGTCATGATCGACCTCTATTACGCGCCGACGCCGAATGGCTGGAAAATCTCGATCATGCTGGAGGAACTCGGGCTTCCCTATCGCGTGAAGCCCGTCAACATCCGCGCCGGCGAGCAGTTCAGCCCCGAGTTTCTGGCGATCTCCCCGAACAACCGCATTCCCGCGATCGTCGATCATGATCCTGCCGACGGCGGTGCTCCTTTTTCAGCGTTCGAGACCGGCGCGATCCTGATTTATCTCGCGGAAAAGACCGGTCGCTTTCTGCCCAAAGATCTGCGCGGCCGCTCCACCACGATCCAGTGGGTGATGTGGCAGATGGCCGGCCTCGGCCCGATGCTCGGCCAGCACGGCCATTTCGCGCTCTATGCGGCGGAAAAGATCCCCTACGCGATCGAGCGCTATCGCGACGAGGCGGCGCGGCTCTATGGCGTGCTCGACCGGCAGCTCGGCAAGACGGGCGCTTACGTCGCCGGCGATTATTCCATCGCCGACATCGCCTGCTTCCCCTGGACCATGACCCACAAGGCGCAGGGCTTTACGTTAGAGGACTATCCGAACGTCAAGCGCTGGTATGCCGAGGTGCGGGCAAGGCCGCAGGTGCAGGCGGGGCTCGCGATCGGAAAATTTGTGAAAGAGCCGTTCGACGAGGAATCACGCAAGATCATGTTCGGCCAGCGTGCGAAGGAAGTGTTGGGAAAGAAGTGAGCCTCCGCTCTCTCCACGTCAGCGAGCGAAGCGAAGCAATCCAGAATTTTTCCGCGGAGGGACTCTGGATTGCTTCGTCGCTTCCGCCTTCGCCCTTCGAGCTACGGCGGACAAGTCGCTCCTCGCAATGACGGAGGAGAGAGCCGAATAAAATATCAAAGGAAACGCCATGATCGAGTTCTTCTTCGACTGTTCCAGCCCCTGGACCTATCTCGCCTTCCACAACATCCAGCCACTGGCCAAGGAATTCGGCGCCGAGATCAGCTGGCGGCCGATCCTGGTTGGCGGCATCTTCAATACGGTCAACCCCAGCGTCTACGCGCAACGCGAGACGCCGGTGCCGCTGAAGGCGCGCTACATGAAGAAGGATCTCGCCGACTGGGCGCGCTCGGCGGGCCTTAAAATCAAGATGCCGCCGACGGTGTTTCCCGTGAACAGCGTGAAGGCGATGCGCGGCTGCATTTGGTTGGGTAAGGAGATGGTGCCGTTCGCGACTGCCGTGTTCGAGGCCTATTGGGGCGACGACAAGGACATCTCGCAGGACGCGGTGCTGACCGAGATCTGCAAGAAGGTCGGCATCGACGAGCAGAAATTCTTTGCGGGAATTTCGGAGCAGGGCATCAAGGACCAGCTCAAGGCCAATACGGAAGAAGTGGTCGCGCGCGGCGGCTTTGGTTCGCCGACGATCTTCGTCGGCAAGACCGACATGTATTTCGGCAACGACCGCCTGCCGCTGATCCGCGAGGCGCTACAGCGCAGCAAGGCGAGCGCGGCCTGATGGTGCGCGCTGTCGTCTGCCGCGCGCTCGGCGCGCCTGAAACGCTGCGGCTGGAAGAGTTTCTCTCGCGCGCGCTGAAGTCCGGCGAGGTGCGCGTCGCGATCCGCGCCGCGGGCCTCAATTTCCCTGACGTGCTGATGGCGGCCGGGGAATATCAGCTCAAGCCGGAGTTGCCGTTCACGCCCGGCATGGAGGCGGCTGGCGATGTCACCGAAGTGGGGGCAGAGGTGAGGGGCGTCGCAGTCGGTGACAAGGTCATCGTCAAGATGCGCCACGGCGCCTTTACGGACGAAGCCGTGGTGACGCCGTCGCAGCTCACGCCGATGCCGTCCACCTTCGATTACGCGGAGGCCGCGACCTATCTCGCCGGCCACGGCACCGCCTATCATGCGCTGATCGATCGCGGCCGGGTCGAGCCGGGCGAGGTGCTGCTGGTGCATGGCGCCGGTGGCGGCGTTGGCCTCGCCGCCGTCGAGATCGGCAAGATGCTTGGTGCGACAGTGATTGCAACCGCGTCCAGCGACGAGAAGCTCGCGATTGCGAAGGCGCGCGGCGCCGACCATCTCGTGCGCTACGACCGCGAGCCGTTTCGCGATGCCGTCAAGCGCATCACCGACGGCCGCGGCGCCGACGTCGTGTTCGATCCCGTCGGCGGCGAGGTCTTTGAGAATTCGATGCGTTGCATCGCCTGGGGCGCGCGGCTGCTGGTGATCGGCTTTACCGGCGGCATCGGATCGGCCAAGACCAATCTCCTGCTGATCAAGGGCGCCAGCGTTCTCGGCGTGCGTGCGGGCGAGGCGGTGCGGAAAAATCCGGCGCTCGGTGAAGTGCGTCTGAAGGCGCTGCTCGCATGGGCGGAGGGGGGCAAGCTCCGCCCCAATGTCTCGCACCGCCTGCCGCTGCAGGATTACGCAAAGGCGATGCGGCTGTTGATCGACCGCAAGGCGATCGGTCGCGTGGCGCTGGTGATGGAGTGACGGTGCAGAGCGTTATTTGTAGTCCCGCTCCGTCCACCACGGAAAATAATCCGGCATATCGCTCGACACCTTGTTCTTGAACTGCGCCGGACGCTTCTCCAGGAACGACACCACGCCTTCCTTCACGTCGTCCGAGTGGCCGCGGGCGTAAATGCCGCGGCTGTCGACCTTGTGCGCTTCCATGGGATCGTCGGCGCCCATCATACGCCACATCATCTGGCGGATCAGCGCCACCGATACCGGCGCCGTCTTTGCCGCGAACTCTTTTGCCAGTGCGCGGGCGGTCGGGAGGAGATCATCAGGGGGGACCACTTTGCTGACCAGGCGTCCGATGAGTGCTTCCTGTGCCGGGAACACGCGGCCCGAATAGCACCACTCCAGCGCCTGTGCGATGCCGAC
The DNA here is from genome assembly GCF_058804065.1 of Bradyrhizobium sp. GW821-FHT13H05. Taxonomy (NCBI): domain Bacteria; kingdom Pseudomonadati; phylum Pseudomonadota; class Alphaproteobacteria; order Hyphomicrobiales; family Nitrobacteraceae; genus Bradyrhizobium; species Bradyrhizobium sp. GW821-FHT13H05. The sequence continues at coordinate 634,489 of NZ_JBXAPO010000003.1, forward strand.
GATGCGCGGCAGGAACCAGCTCGAGGCAGCCTCGGGCACGATGCCGCGCTGGGAGAACACGAAGCCGAAGCGGGCGGCGTCCGACGCAATGCGGATGTCCATCGCGAGCTGCATGGTGACGCCGATGCCGACGGCGGGCCCGTTCACCGCGGCGATGACGGGCTTGAGGCACTTGAAGATGCGCAAGGTCACCTGGCCGCCACCGTCGCGCACCTGCGGATCGCTGTAATCGACCTTGCCGTCGGCGAACCGTTTGACGGGCCCGCGCCGCGCGTCTCGATCAAAGGTGTCCGCGCCGGATGAGAGATCCGCGCCCGCGCAAAAACCGCGGCCGGCGCCGGTGACGATAATGGCGCGGACATTGTCGTCCTTGTCGGCGGCGTCGAAGGCGTCGATCAGTTCTCCTTGCATCTGCGCATTGAAGGCGTTGAGCTTGTCGGGGCGGTTCAGCGTGATGGTGAGGATCTGCTCGGCGACCTCGTATTTGATCGTCTCATACGCCATGGGTGGTTTCCTTCCTTCTTGAACGCAGTCTTGTGAAAACGTCATGCATGTGCGCCGACGTCCGTCTTGCGCGGACTGGGCATGGCTTCTTTCTTGAGTACCCAAACGACAATGGCCGGGGCAAGCCCGGCCATGTCGCAGTCTAGCAGCATTAAAGATGTTAGCGCGCCGGCGGCTTCGGCCAGGGCTTCTGTGGCCCGCGCAGGCCCTCAAAAGCCTTGGCCATGCCGAGCACGCCGATATCATCGAAGCGGCGGCCGACGATCTGTACGCCGATGGGGAAACCCTTGGCGTCGAAACCGCCATTGAGGGAGACGGCAGGGTTCTCCGACATATTCCATGGCACGGTATAGGCGATGTGCTCGAACGGCTTCATGGGATCGTTGGTGGGCGAGGCCCAGTCCGCGGGGTAGTTCACGTTCGGCGCGGTCGGCGAGATTACATAGTCGAGCTCGCAGAACAGTTTTGACGCCGCAGCGCGGATCGCCATGGTCTGGTTGAAGCCGCGGATCACGTCGACACCCGACAGCTTCGCGCCGGACTCGCCCCACTTGAAGATATAGGGCAGCACCTTTGCCTGTTCGGCCGGGGTCAGCTTGGACAGATCGTCCCACATCCGCGCGCGCCAGAAATTATCGAGGCCATCGAGCATCTCGCGGGTGAGGATGCCATCGACTTCCGTCAAGACCGCGCCGGCGGATTCGAATGCCTTCGCCGCCTTGACCGCGACGTCGCGCACCGGCTTCTCCAGCGCCAGGCCGCCGCCGGGATCGAGCATCAGGCCGATGCGCAGTTTTCGCGGGGACTTCTCCAGCCCCTTCCAGTTGAGTGGCTCCGCGGGCAGGCTCATGCCGTCGCGGCGATCGGGCTTTGCGATCACGCTCATCATCAGCGCGCAATCGTCGACCGTGCGCGTCATCGGGCCGGCGACGCGGCCGACATAGACCGGATCGATCGGCACGCGGCCAAAGCTTGGCTTCAAGCCGACGAGGCCGCACCAGCCTGCGGGCAAGCGCACGGAGCCGCCAATATCGGTGCCGAGATGCAGCGGGCCATAGCCGGCGGCTGCCGCAGCACCTGCGCCCGCGCTGGAGCCGCCGGGATTCTTGGAGAGGTCCCAGGGATTGCGCGCCAGCGCGTGGAAGCTGGAGAGCCCGGAGGACAGCATGCCGTAATCGGGCATCGTGGTCTTGGCGAAGATGATCGCGCCGGCCTCACGCAAACGCGCCGCGGGCGGCGCATCCTTCTCGGCCGGCACCAGCTTGACGCTGGCTGCGCCGAGCGGCACCGGCACACCCTTGGTTGCGATGTTGTCCTTCACCGTGACAGGCACGCCGTCGAGCGCGCCTGATGGTTCGCCGCCGCTCCAGCGCGCGGTCGAGGCCTTTGCGGCTTCGCGCGCGCTGTCGGGATCGAACGCATAGAGCGCCTTCAGGTGCGATTCCCACGCAGCGACATGCGTGAGCACATCCTCCAGCACCTCGCTCGGCGAGAACTGTTTGGCCCGATAGCCCGCGATCAGATCGACCGCGGACAAATCGTGCAGCGAGGTAACCGCCTCTTCGACGCGTTTCTGCATTGCTAGCCCACCGGCATGCGCGTTTCGATGATCCGGGCGAACATGCTGGCCCCGATCGGCAGGATCTTGTCGTCGAGCACGAAGCCGGGATTGTGCACGGGCACCGAGCCGTCATGACCAACCCAGAAATAAGCGCCGGGAATGGTCTCCAGCATGTCGGCGAAATCCTCGCTGCCCATCTTCGGCTGGGCGCGGGTGATCACGTTGGCGGGGTTGACGATCGTCCGCGCGACGTCCTCGACCACCTTGGACTGTTCGACCTGGTTAATCAGCACGTTGAAGGTGTCGCGGATGTCGACGTCGATCACGCATTGGTAGGCGCTCGCGATGCCGGCGCAGATCGTGCGGATGCGTTCGCTGACCAGGGTGCGAACTTCCTTCGAGAAGGTGCGGATGGTGCCGCAAAGATGCGCGTCGCCGGGAATGACGTTGTAGGCGGAGCCGGCGTGGATCTGGGTGATCGACACCACCGCGGCCTGCAGCGGCTCAACGTTGCGGCTGACGATGGTCTGGATCGCCTGCGCCAGCGTGGTCGCGATGATCACCGCGTCCTTGGAGCGCTCGGGCATTGCGCCATGCGCGCCGTAGCCGGTGATGCGGAGGTCGAAGAAATCGGCGCTGGCCATCGCGGGGCCGGGAAGGATCGCGATCTCGCCGTGGTTGAGGTCGGGCGCGTTGTGCAGGCCGTAAAGCTCGTCGCAGGGGAACTTCTCGAACAACCCGTCCTTGATCATGGCGCGAGCGCCGCCGAGGCCTTCCTCGGCCGGCTGGAAGATCAGGTGCACGGTGCCGTCAAAGTTCTTGGTTTCGGCGAGGTAGCGCGCGGTGCCGAGCAGCATGGTGGTGTGGCCGTCATGGCCGCAGCCGTGGAAGCGGCCGGGGATTTTCGAGCTCCATTTCAGATTGGTGTTCTCTTCCATCGGCAGCGCGTCCATGTCGGCGCGAAGACCGATGCGCTTGCCGCCCGAGCCCTTGCCCTTGATGACGCCGATCACGCCGGTGCCGCCGAGACCGCGATGCACTTCGATGCCCCAGCTCTTCAGCTTGTCGGCGACGATGCCGGAGGTGCGGACTTCCTCGAAGCCGATCTCGGGATGGGCGTGGATGTCGCGCCTGATAGCAGTGAGTTCGTCGGCATAGCCGTCGATGCGGTCGATCGTGGGCATGTGGTCCTGTCCGGTTAGCGTGAAGGGGGATTGAAAACGGGGCCGTTCGGCTTGATGCGGATGCCCGGCCGCAGGCGCGTCCAGGGCAGGGATGCGGTGTCGGCCGGCATCGCGCCGGGCGCGGCGCAGATCATCAGCTTCTCCGCGATCGGCTCGAAATCGGCGCGGAAATGCACCGAGCTCTTGTTGACCAAAATCTTCTGCGCAGTCGGCTCGATCCCGACATAGCGATACATCGCCTGGTCGGCGAGCTGCGCCTTGTGCGAGGAGACGACGATTCGGACATCGCCGATGCGCAGGCACGCCGAGGGCCCCATCTCCATCTCGCGGCCGCCGTAATAGGGACCGGACGCGATGAAGCGGCCGTCGGAGAGCTTTTCGACCACGAACGTCTCGGTGTAGGGCTCATCGCCGGGAATGCCGGACTTGCCGCCGAGCGACAGCGTCACGGTGGCGCCGACACCGGCTTCATGCGCAGCTTTGGCCGATGCCGGGTCGTAGATCGCGCCGGTTGCGGCACTGGCCTTGTTACGCACCAGCGCGCGCAGCATGCCGGTCGTGTCGGAATCGCCGCCGGCGCCGGGATTGTCCTGGGTGTCAGCGATGATGATCGGCTTGCTGGCGTTCTTCGAGAGTTCCATGGCGTGGCGCACGCCGTCGTCGGGGGACCAGATCTTGCCGTCGAAATCGTCCTCGTGGCGCTCGATCAGCTTGACGATCGCATCGGCTGCACGGTCGGCGTCTTCCTGCGTCTTGCCATAGGCGAACACGCTCGGGCCGCAGTCGCGGAAGTCGGCGGCGGGGAAGCCTGGCGCAAACGACAAGGTCGGAACCGCATCGCTCTCCAGCGCGGCGAGCTTTTCGTAGATGCCCTTGGTCGGATAGTCGTTGGTGCATTGCCAGCTGATCGCGATCAGGAACGGCAATTGGCGGAATGACTTTGCGAAGCGCTGCTTGGTCTTCAGCAGCAATGCGAGATGCTTCGCGGAGGCGCGGCCGGTCTCGGCCATGTCGACATGTGGATAGGTGCGGTAGGCGATCAGCGCGTCCGCATGGTCCATCATCTCGGGGGTGACGTTGGCGTGCAGGTCGAGGCTCGCGACCAGCGGAACATCCTTGCCGATGACGCGGCGCACGCGCGCCAGGATCTCGCCTTCACCGTCGTCGAGATGCTCGGTGACCATCGCGCCGTGCAGATCGAGATAGACCGCATCGAGCGGGCCGGCGGCCGCGATGCCGTCAACCATCACCTTCACGATGCGCTCGAACGCATCCTTGGTGACATGCGCCGACGGGCTGGCACCACAGGCGATCGTCGGAACCAGTTCCCAGCCATTGGCTTCGGCGCTGTCGACGAAACCGGCAAGGCCGACATTGATGCGCCGCATCACCTTCAGCACGTCGGGGCCTTGCGTCATTGCCGGCCAGCCACCGCCATGCTGGAAGTCCGCAAACGTCGCCTTCGTCGGCGCGAAAGTGTTGGTCTCGTGCAGGAAGCCGCCGACGGCGATACGGGTCATCAATTCAAGTCCAGCGTTAGAAAGTGCGCGACGTTAGCCTTGGCCTTGAGGAGAGGGCAAGCGAGGAGCCCATGCCGCCGCGCATGGCTTTAAGTCATTTTCGAATGCTGATGGTCGCTACCCGTCATTGCGAGCGTCGCGAAGCAATCCAGATTCTTTCCGCGGTCGCAGTCTGGATTGCTTCGCTTCGCTCGCAATGACGGAGTATGCGGATCACGCAATGGCTGCCAGGCCTTCCGACACGGGCCGGAAGTTCGCAAAATCCCAGCCGCGGCCCGGGGCGGCCTCCAGCAAGGCCCTGGTGTAGGCCTCCTTCGGGTGCGTCAGCACCTCTGCGGCGGGGCCCTGTTCGACGACGCGGCCGTGCTGCATCACCACGACCTCGTCGCAGATCTGCGCTGCGACACGCAGATCGTGGGTGATGAACAGGATGGCGATGCCGAGCCGCTTCTGGATTTCGTCGAGCAGTTCCAGCACCTGCGCCTGCACCGAGACGTCGAGCGCGGAGACCGCCTCGTCCGCGACCAGCACGTCGGGATCGAGCGCGAGCGCGCGGGCGATCGCGATGCGCTGGCGCTGGCCGCCGGAGAACTGGTGCGGATAGCGTGTCACGGCGTCCGCGGGCAGGCCGACGAGTTCGAGCAATTCGCGGGCGCGCTTCATCGCATCGGCATGCGAGGTGCCGTAATTGATCGGGCCTTCCGCGATGCTCTCGCCGACGGTGACGCGCGGATTGAGCGAACGGTAGGGATCCTGGAACACGATCTGGATTTTCTTCCGGTGCGGCTGGAGCAGGCGGCGCGAGATGTCGGAGATCTCGCGGCCGGCGAGGCGCACGCCGCCGGAGGTCGGATCGATCAGGCGCACGATGCAGCGCGCAACGGTCGACTTGCCGGAGCCGCTCTCGCCGACGATGCCAAGCGTACGGCCCTTGCGCAGCGTCAGCGTCACCTTGTCGGCGGCGACGACCTCGCGGCCTTTGCCGAAGAAGGCGCGCTCCTTGTAGACCTTGCTGAGCTCATTGGCCTCCAGCACCACCGGTTCCCTGGTCTCGGGCCGCGCCGCGCGCGGCACCAGGCTCGGCACCGCAGAGAGCAAATTGCGGGTGTACTCCATGGTCGGATTGCGCAGCACGGTGTCGAGCGGGCCGGTCTCGACCAACCGGCCCTGTCGCATCACCGCGACGCGGTCGGCGATCTCGGCGACCACGCCCATGTCGTGGGTGATGAACAAGACGGCGGTGCCGTGATCGCGCTGGAGGTCGCGGATCAGGGTCAAAATCTGCTTCTGCGTGGTGACGTCGAGCGCGGTGGTCGGCTCGTCGGCGATCAGCAGCTTCGGCTCCAGCACCAGCGCCATCGCGATCATGATGCGCTGGCGCTGGCCGCCGGAGAGGCGGTGCGGGTAGGAGGCGAAGATGCGCTCGACCTGGGGCAGGCGGACCTGCTCCATCATGTCGAGGATGCGCTTCTTCCGCGCTTTCGCATCGAGATTGGTGTGGGCGCGCAGCACCTCGTCGATCTGGCGGCCGACCGGCACGACCGGATTGAGCGCCGTCATCGGCTCCTGGAAGATCATCGCCATCTGCGTCGCGCGGAGCTGGCGCAGGCGACGGTCGGTCGCGGTGAGAATCTCTTCGCCGACCAGCTTGACGCTGCCGCCGGTCGGAACCAGCGTGCCTTTCGGCAGCAGGCCCATCGTGGTGAGCGAGGTGACCGACTTGCCCGAGCCGCTTTCGCCGACGAGACATAGCGTCTCGCCCTTGTGCACCTGGATCGAGATGCCGTCGATGATGTTGGCGCCCTTCGGCTTCTTGCCGACGGACACGACCAGGTTGTTGATGTCGAGGATGGGGTTGGTCATCGCTTGATCGTTCATCACTTGCCTTCCCGCTGCTTCATGCGCGGATCGAGTGCGTCGCGGGCGGCGTCGCCGATCAAATTGATGCTGAGGATGGCGATCGAGAGCAGCAGGCCCGGCCAGAAGATCAGCGTCGGCTTGAGCTGAAAGTACTGGCGGCCCTCGGCCATGATGTTGCCCCAGGTCGGCGTCTCCGGCGAGATGCCGGCGCCGAGGAAGGACAGGATGGCTTCGGTGAGGATCGCAGACGCGCAGACGTAACTGCCCTGCACGATCAGCGGCGCGATCGTGTTCGGCATCAAATGCCGCCACATGATCTTCGGCAAGGACGAGCCGACCGAGATCGCCGCTTCGACATAGGGCTCCTCACGCGCCGACAGCACGACCGAGCGTACCAGCCGCGCCACGCGCGGAACTTCGGGGATGGTGATCGCGATCAGCACGGTCCAGAGGCTGGCGCCGGACAGGGACACCACGGCGATCGCGAGCAGAATGCTCGGCATCGCCATCAGGCCGTCCATGATGCGCATCATCACGGAATCGACCAGCTTGAAGAAGCCGGAGACGAGGCCGATCGCAAGGCCAATGACGATCGACAGGATCGCCGAGCCGATGCCGATCAGAAGCGAGATGCGACCGCCATAAATGACGCGCGACAACAGGTCACGGCCATAGGCGTCGGTGCCGAGCAGGAATTGCGCGGACGAGGGCTTCAGCCGCTGCGACGGCGCAAGCTGGATCGGATCATGCGGCGCGATCAGCGGCGCCAGGATCGAGATCAGCACGATCAATGTGAGCAGGACCGTGGCCGCCGCGATGATCGGCGTCGAGGTGAGGAATCCAAAGCGCGGCCGCAGCGGCGACGTGATCGGAATGGACGACTGGGGGAGGCTATCGACGGACATTGTTGTTGTTATCCTTAGCCCTAGTACCGGATCCGGGGATCGAGCAGCGTGTAGGCGACGTCGATCAGGAGATTGACGACGACGTAGATCAGCGACGTCAGCAGGATCATCGCCTGGATCACCGGATAGTCGCGCGCCAGCACGGCATCCACCGTAAGGCGGCCGATGCCGGGGATGTTGAACACGCTCTCGGTGACGACGACGCCGGAGATCAGCAGCGCAAAGCCGGTGCCGATCACGGTGATCACGGGCACGGCGGCGTTGCGCAGCGCATGCCGCATCATCACCGCGACCTCGTTGATGCCCTTGGCGCGTGCCGTACGCACGTAGTCTTCGCCGAGCACGTCAAGCATCGCTGCGCGCGTCATGCGCGCGATCAGCGCGATGTAGATGAAGGACAGCGCACAGGTCGGCAGGACGATGCGCTCGAAGAACGGGCCGAAACCGGTGGAGATGCTGCGGAAGCCCTGCACCGGCACCCAGCGCAGGTCGATGGCGAACACCTCGATCAGGACATAGCCGACCACGAACACCGGCACCGAGAAGCCGAGCACCGAGAGACCCATCACGAAACGATCGATCCAGGTGCCGTGCTTCCACGCCGCGATGACCCCCAAGGGCACGGCGACGATGACGGCGAGGATGATGGTCGAGAGCGCAATCGAGATCGACGGCTCGACGCGCTGGCTGATCATCTTGATGACCGGCAGGTTGGAGATCAGCGACGTCCCGAGGTCGCCGTGCAAGAGCTTGTTCACCCAGGTGATGAACTGCACGATCAGGGGCTCGTTGAGGCCGAGCGAGTCGCGGATGCGCTCGAGCCGCTCAGGCGTTGCGTTGTCGCCGGCGAGGATCGCGGCGGGATCGCCCGGCGTCAGCCGCAGCAGCAGGAACACGAACAGCGCGACGACGCCCATCACGGGTACCGCGGCCAGAACGCGGCGAATGAGATAACCTAGCATGCACCTATCTCCGGCTGCGGAACTTGCGGGGCGCCAAGGCGCCCGTGGATTCGTTCGTGTCTATCATGCGCGCCTGTCATTCGGGCTGGGAAAGCCGGCCGGATATGCCGACCTTTCGGGGCAAATTGTGTGCCAAGGGCAGGGCGGTCACAAGGGGCCGCCCCGCATCGGTTTGCGACCACTCAAGATGCACGGCGTAGCTCGCGCTCAACCGCAAGTTCAACCTGATGTGAGGGCACGGCGGGCGGCGCGTTGAGGCCGCGCCAGCCGTCGATGGTCCCGGCGATCATCTGCGCTGTGGCCGCCGACAGGGTCCAACCGAGATGACCGTGGCCGGTGTTGAAGAATACGCCGGGCATCCGGCCTGCGCGCACCACCGGCATCATGTTCGGCATCATCGGCCGCAGTCCGGCCCATGGGATGACGCGCGAGGTTTCGACAGCGGGGAAGTTGCTGCGCACCCAATCGACCAGCGGCTGCACGCGGTCGGCACGGATGTCGCGGTTGAAGTCGTTGAACTCGGCGGTGCCGGCAACACGAAAACGATCTGCGCCGAGCCTGCTGGTGACGATCTTGGCGGCTTCGTCGAGCAGGCTCACGGTCGGCGTTGCGTCGCGGCTCGCTGCCGTGTCGAGCTGCACGGTGATCGAATAGCCCTTGACGGGATAGACGTTGACGCGCTCGTCGAGCAGGGCCGCGAAGTGGCGGCTCGCCACACCGGCGCAGACCACGACGCCGTCCACCTTCAGCGTGCCGCGTGCGGAGGCGACCGCGTCGCTTGCGGAGAGATCGTCCCAGGCGACGACGAAGCCTGTGCCGGCGCGCGCGATCGAGTCGATGTTGGCCTCGTGAATGAAGGTCGCGCCGCGACGCTTGCAGGCCTCGGCGAGCCCGCGGGTGAATTTGTGGATATCGCCGGTCGCATCCGACGGCGTGTAGAAGCCGCCATAGTAGTCCTTGCGCAGCGTCGGCTCGATGGTGCGGATTTCCTCCGATGTCACCGGGCGGCGATCGAGGCCGCCTTCCTGCAACAGCGCATTGACGCTCAGGCCGGATTCAAAGCCCTTCTTGTCGTGATAGATGTGGAGAATGCCGCGGCGTTCGAGATCGAACTCGATGCCTTCGCGCGCCGCGATCTCGAACAGATATTTGCGGGCTTCGATTGCGAGCCGCGTGGTCTGAACCGTGTTGGCGCGGTAGTTGCCGATATTGGCGACGAACTCGCTCATCCACGAATATTTGTGCCAGTTCGGCCGCGGGTTCATCAGCAGCGGCGCGTCGCGCCGGAACATCCAGCGCAGCCCTTTCAGGATCGTGGCAGTGCTGTTCCACACTTCGGCATTGCTGGCGGAGAGCTGTCCGCCATTGGCGAACGAGGTCTCCATCGCGGCGTAGCGGTGCTTGTCGAGCACCGTCACCGTGTAACCGCGTTCGAGCAGGGCATAGGCTGTCGTCACGCCGGTGATACCGGCGCCGATGATGGCGATATGAGTCATGGCAGGTTCGGGGCTCCCGTGAGTTAGAGTCGGCTAACCGCCGGCCACAAGGCCGTTAGCGGCGCCCCATCTGTCACGGTTACCTGAGAGCTTGATCCGTTGCGGACCTTGCAACGGACTATCCCCTTCGGTGGACGTCACGACGTTCAAGCCGTGCCGTCTCTCTCCAGATCGTCCTGACGATACAGTCCTTTTGCCTGAGAGTTTCCGGGGCGGTTGCTCCGTCGGCGCCGCAACAAAAGCTGAAAACCTTCGTTGCGATCTCTCCCGCATCGTCGCGTGGACGGGCGAGCAGTACGATACGCCTCATTTTTAGACAAGGCTAAATTTCGCCCGTGACTGCCAACGCATTGTGCAGTGCAGCGTTCGTCATTCCGGGGGCGATGCGAAGCATCGAACCCGGAATCTCGAGATTCCAGGTCTGGTCCTTCGGACCATCCCGGAATGACGGCTGCGCCGTTACGTCAGTGTCGCCAGCAATCCCGCCATCAGCCGGCCGCGCTCGACCAGGCTATCCACCTCGATGAACTCCTCGAGCGTATGGCCATTGCCGCCGCGCACGCCGAGGCCATCGAGCGTCGGGATGCCCATCGCGCCCGTAAAGTTGCCGTCGGAGCCGCCGCCGGAGCTCGCGTGCGGCAGCTTCGCGCCAAGCTGTTCGGCGATGCCGCGCGCTTTTTCATAGAGCGCCATCGTGCCGGCATCCGGCTCCCACACCGGACGCGTCACCCCGCGCGTGACCTTGAAGGTGACGTCATTGGCCGTGCCTGACAGTGCCAGCATTCTTTCGACGCCGCGGTCGAGATCGGCCTGACGCTTGGCCATGGAGAGCGCTTCGCCTGTCGCGGTGGTGGCAACGCAATTGACCCATTGGCCGCCGTGCACGACGCCGACCGAGAAGGTGCAATCCTCCGTGGTCATCGCGTCGATCGCGAGAATTTGCCGCGCCATCTCGCGGATCGCCGAGCGTCCCGCCGACAGCGTCGCACCGGCATGGCTCGGGCGTCCCGTCGCTTCGAGATTGAAACGCGCGATGGCGTAACGTCCCGTGGTGACACCGTTGTCGGCGCGGCCGGGCTCCGGCACCAGCACATATTTGTTGCGGGCGGCTTCCGCCTCGATGATGTCGCGCGTCGAGGGAGTGCCGACTTCCTCGTCCGGTGTGAACAGCACGGTGATCGGCAGCGGCGTGATGAACGAGGCGCGCGCCAGCTGCCGGATCGCTTCCAGCGAGAGATAGTTGCCGCCCTTCATATCGTAGATGCCGGGGCCGTAGCACTTGTTGCCCTCGCGCCGCCATCTCAGCTTCTCGATGGTGCCGACCGGGTGGACGGTATCCATGTGCCCGGCGATCAGGATCCCTGGTTCGCCCTGCTTCGGATGCGGAAAGCGCGCGCGGATGACGCCGCCAAAGCCCTGCCGGCCGGCGATGCGCTCGATCGTCGCACCCATGATTGCCATGTCGCGCGCCGCGATATCGAGCATGCGGTTCACCGCGCTGGCGTCCCAGGTCGGGCTTTCACATTCCACCCACGTGCGCAGGCCCTCGAGCATGGCCTCGGAATCGAAGGGGAGATTGGCTGGATTCATCTTAATGTCTCTCAAGCTGCGAAAGATGGAACGCGCATTGCATCGGCGCGGGGCAGGACAAGCGGAAAGCGTTGTAGAGCTTAACCGATCTTTGTGGAGCCCGTGCGCGCGCCGCTTGGGCCTGCAGCGAAACCGGATTGACGCGCTCAAGACTGTCTGCAAGTCTCGAAAAGATAAAGGCATTGCATGAGCTTAGGTCGCCTAAAGAACGAACCGGATGCTCAACCAGTAATCCGCCTTTGAACAGTTTCACGTCAGGAGAAACTTTCTATGTTCCAGTTGATGCGCCGGGGGCGTCGCGCGTTCGCCTCCAAACTTGCGCTATCGGTCGTCGCGCTTTCCACGGCACTGGCCTCGCCAGTGCTCGCGGCCGGCAAGACCATCACCGCGGTGATGCATTCGGATCTGCGTATCATCGATCCGATCTTCACCACCGCCTACATCACGCGTGACCATGGCTACATGGTCTACGACACGCTGATCGCGCCCGATTCGAGCTTCAAGATCCAGCCGCAGATGGCGGACTGGAAGATCTCCGACGACAAGCTCACCTACACTTTCACGCTGCGCGATGGTCTGAAGTGGCATGACGGCGCACCGGTGACGGCGGAAGACTGCGTCGCCTCGCTCAAGCGCTGGGCCGCGGTCGACGGCATGGGCCAGAAGCTCATGGACTTCACCGCGAGCATCGAGGCCACCGACGCCAAGACCATCACGCTGAAGCTGAAGGAGCCCTACGGCCTCGTGCTCGACTCCATCGGCAAGCCGTCCTCGCGCGTCGCCTTCATGATGCCGAAGCGCCTTGCCGAGACGCCGCCGGACAAGCAGATCCCGGAGCAGATCGGCTCCGGTCCCTTCAAGTTCGTGCAGTCGGAATTCCAGCCGGGCGTGAAGGCGGTCTACGTCAAGAACACCGATTACGTGCCGCGCAAGGAACCGGCGAGCTGGACCTCCGGCGGCAAGGTGGTGAAGGTCGACCGCGTCGAATGGATCACCATGCCGGACTCGCAGACCGCAGTGAACGCGCTGCAGTCGGGCGACATCGATTTCATGGAGAACCTGCCTTACGACATGCTCCCGCTGCTGGAGGCGAACAAGGAGATCACGATCGAGGTCTCGAACAAGTTCGGCTTTCAGACGCTTGGCCGGATGAACTTCCTTTATCCGCCGTTCGACAACGTGAAGGTGCGACGTGCCGCCTTCCTGGCGATCAACCAGAAGGACATTCTCGACGCACTCATCGGCAACGCCAAATATCAGAAGATCTGCGGCGCCTTCTTCGTGTGCGATACGCCGTTCGCGACTGAGGTCGGCGCGGAGACCCTGGTGAAGGGCAATGGCATGGCGGAAGCCAAGAAGGCGCTCGCCGAGTCCGGCTATGACGGCACCCCGGTCGTGATCATGGCGCCTGGCGACGTCACGACGCTCAAGGCGCAGCCGATCGTTGCGGCCCAGTTGCTGCGTGAAGCGGGCTTCAAGGTCGACCTGCAAGCGACCGATTGGCAGACGGTGGTGAGCCGCCGCGCCAGCCAGAAGCCGCCGAAGGAAGGCGGTTGGAACATGTTCTTCACCAACTGGGTCGCGGCCGACGTCTCCAACCCGATCGCCAACCTCTCGATCGGCGGCCAGGGCAAGAAGGGCGGCTGGTTCGGCTGGGCGGAAGACGCCAAGATCGAGCAGCTCAAGGACGCCTTCGTCCGCGCGCCCTCGATCGACGAGCAGAAGAAGATCGCGGCGGATATCCAGAAGGAAGCCTATGAGCAGGTCATCTACATTCCGCTGGGACAGTATCTGCTGCCGAGCGGCTGGCGCAAATCGCTGAGCGGTGTGCTCGACGGCCCCGCAACGCCGCTGTTCTGGAACGTCGATAAGTCCGAGTAAGACGAGGGCGCGTTAGCGCGCCTTCGGTCCCGACCATCACGCGGCGCCGCCCGCCAGCCGCTCGCCAGGAGAACTTCAATGTTCGAATTCATGCGTCGGGGGCATCGGTCGTTCGCCTCCACATTTGCGCTTTCAGTCGCGGCGCTTGCGGCACTGGCCTCGCCAGTTCTTGCGGCAGGCAAGACCATCACCGCCGTGATGCATTCGGATCTGCGCATCCTCGATCCGATCTTCACCAGCGCCTACATCTCGCGTGACCATGGCTACATGGTCTACGACACGCTCATCGCGACGGATGCGAACTTCAAGATCCAGCCGCAGATGGCGGACTGGAAGATTTCCGACGACAAGCTGACCTACACCTTCACGCTGCGTGACGGTCTGAAGTGGCATGACGGAACGCCCGTCACCGCGGAGGATTGCGTTGCCTCCCTGAAGCGCTGGGCCGCCGTCGATGGCATGGGGCAGCAGATGATGCTGTTCACCGCGAGCATCGAGGCGACCGACCCCAAGACCATCACGCTGAAGCTGAAGGAGCCGTACGCGCTTGTGCTGGAATCGATCGGCAAGCCGTCCTCGCGGGTCGCTTTCATGATGCCGAAGCGTCTCGCCGAGACGCCGGTGGAGAAGCAGATCCCCGAGCAGATCGGCTCAGGCCCCTTCAAGTTCGTGCAGGCTGAATTCCAGCCCGGGGTGAAGTCGATCTATGTCAAGAACACCGACTATTTGCCGCGCAAGGAGCCGGCGAGCTGGACCGCCGGCGGCAAGGTGGTGAAGGTCGACCGCGTCGAATGGATCACCATGCCGGACGCGCAGACGGCGTTGAACGCGCTTCAGTCGGGTGACATCGATTTCATGGAAGTTCCCGCCATCGAAATGCTGCCCGCCATCGAAGCCGACAAGGACCTCAAAATCGAGATCCTGAACAAGTTCGGATTCCAGACCGGCGCACGGATGAACTTCCTCCATCCGCCTTTCGATAACGTCAAGGTCCGCCGCGCGGCATTCCTGGCGATCAAGCAGAAGGACGTGCTGGATGCGCTGATCGGCAATCCCAAATACTACAAGACTTGCGCAGCGGCCTTCATCTGCGACACGCCGTTCGCGACGGACATTGGCGGCGAGACCCTCGCGAAAGGTGGGGACATTGCGGCGGCCAAAAAGGCGCTCGCCGAGTCCGGTTACGACGGCACGCCCGTCGTGCTGATGGCGCCGGGCGACGTGCTGACGCTGAAGGCCCAGCCGATCGTGGTGGCGCAGCAATTGCGCGATGCCGGCTTCAAGGTCGATATGCAGGCGACCGACTGGCAGACGGTGGTGAGCCGGCGCGCCAGCATGAAGCCCCCGAAGGAGGGCGGCTGGAACATGTTCATCACCAACTGGGTCAGCGCCGACGCGAGCAACCCGATCTCGAATGTCGCTGTCGGTGGGCAGGGCAAGAAAGGCGGCTGGTTCGGCTGGCCGGAGGACGCCAAGATCGAACAGCTCAAGGACACATTCGTTCGCGCGGCTTCGCTCGACGAGCAGAAGAAGATCGCGGCCGAGATTCAGAAGGAAGCCTACGATCAGGTGCTCTACATGCCGCTCGGCCAGTATCTGTCGCCCAGCGCCTGGCGCAAGTCGCTGACCGGCGTGCTCGACGGCCCGGCCACCCCGGTGTTCTGGAACATCGACAAGACCGAGTAGGGCAAGGCCACGTCTCAGAAGGTGCACCACGCACCGTTCGTCCCGACCCATCACGCGGCGCCGCTGTCATCAGCGGTGCCGTTGTCGTTTGTCAGTTTTGCGTCAGCTTAAAGAGGTGGGGGCTTTGAGCCCGTCCAGTTTCCAATCATTGCTATTTGTTTCCATTCTGAAATAGATGTGTTGTCTTCGCGCATCATTTTCCCTTGTCCCATTTGAATCCCTTGCCGATCGATTTTGCACTCCAGGCGATGGCCGAACGGTCGGAGCGCGCGCCGGCGCGATGGCGCCGGCCGTTGTTGCGCTGGCTCGACGGCATCGAGGCGGGCTGGGCGGTGCCGCTTCTCATCGCGTGCTTCGTTGCGATCTGGACGCTCTATCTCGCCATCGCCTATGCCGGTGGCGGCCTGCATCCTGATACGCTCGAGGCCTGGACGCTGGGACGGAATTTCGCCTGGGGCTACGACAAGCATCCGCCGCTGATGGGCTGGGTCGCCGCGAGCTGGACCACGGTCTTTCCGCTGAGCGACGGGTCGCTCCAGCTTATGGCGATGACCAATGCCGGGCTGGCGCTGTTCTTCGTCGATCTGGTCGCCCGTCAATTCGTGACCGGGCACAAGCGCGTCCTGGTGCTGCTGCTGTTGATGCTGACGCCGGCCTATCAGTTTCACGCCCAGCGCTTCAATGCCAATGCGGTGCTGCTTGCCGCCTGGCCGCTCGCCACCTGGTGTTTCCTGCGCGCATTCGAGACGCGCGCAGCGCCATGGGCGGTTGCGGCGGGATGCACGACGGCGCTGGCAATGGTCGGCAAGTATTATTCGATCTTTCTCGTCACGAGCCTTGCATTTGCCGCGCTGGCGCATCCGGAGCGGCGCGCTTATTTCACCTCCGCGTCGCCCTGGATCTCGGTGGTCACCGGGCTCGCGGTGCTGTCGCCGCATATCTATTGGCTGGCGACGACGGGCGCTTCGACCTTCACCTATGCAATGAATCACGCCAACGGCAATGCCGCGAGCTCGCTCGGTGAAGCCAGGAATTTTCTGCTGGGATTGGCCGCGGCCATGAGCGGGGCGGCCGTGCTCTGGGTGTTGATCGCGGGCACGCGGCTGAGGCAGTTTCCGGCCGACTTCGCGGCAATGAGCTCGGGCCTGCGGCTGCTCTTCTACATTGCGATCGGCACGATCGTGCTGCCGGTCGTGACGTCGCTTGCGATGGGCACGGATCTGCCGTCGCTGTGGGCGTTGCAGGGGCTGTTCCTCTTCGTCGTGCTCATCGTCTGCGGCACGCGCTATCCGATCGAGCGCTTCTACACCGTCAATGTCACCGCCATCACAGCCGGCATTGCGCTTGCCGCCGTCCTGCTCGCAGCACCGATCCATGCCGTCTATCGCAACAATCACGGCTATGAAGAGGGTCGGAATTTCTATGTGCAGGCCGCAAGTGAATTGACGCGCGAATGGCGCGAGCTGACCGGGGAGCCGCTGAGCGTGGTGAGTGGCGACGATTCGCTGGCGTTTGCGACGGCGTTCTACAGCCCCGACCATCCGCATTATGCGAGGCCGTTCGAGTATCAGTACAGCTGGGGCTTGCCGCGCAAGACGACGCTGGACCGCGGCTGGGCCGCGCTCTGTTTCCGCGGCCAGGATTATTGCGGCCGGTGGATGGAGTGGGTGTCTTCGCGCGCCGAGCATTTCGTCAAGCGCGAGCTCACCGTACAGGCAACGCTATGGGGCAAGCCCGGCCTGACACGGGAGGTGGTCGTGCTGATGGTGCCGCCGCGTGGACGAAGCACGGCACCTGAGAGCGCTGCCGAGGATTTCAGTGCCAGCCGGCGGCCGGCGGAGTAGGGCGCAAGCTCAGCAGTGGCTATCGCGCACGCGCTCGAGACCTTCACTTGCGAAAGGCGCAGTGAACGCAGCCTGCTCTGCATTCGGCTTGGCAGGCTTCGGTTCCGTCGGATCCGGTGCGCGGCGGTCTTTGCGAAGTTCCAGTTCCATGATGGCGACCTTTCGAATTGCTGCAGTACAACATCGAGGCCGCCGCGAAGTTCCTCAACCGATCGGGCGATGATGCGGCTTGAACAGCCGTCCCTTCTCCACCACCAGCACGATCGCGAGCGCCGCCAGCGTCGACATGAAGAAGCCGACGGAGAATGGCAGCAGCGTGCCGTCAAAGCTCTGGCCGATCGCCATGCCGACCACGATGCCGATCAGCGTCGTGATCGAGCCATAGAGCGAGGAGGCGGTGCCGGCGATGTGGCCCTGCGGCTCCATGGCGAGCGCGGTGAAGTTGGCGACCATCATGCCGAACGAGAACATCATCAGCGCGGAGAGCGCCATGAACAGGGCGAGTGGCAGCACGCCGAGGATTTCCGTCAGCAGCATCACGGCGGCGACCGCGGTGTAGAGGCTCAGCGCGCCGTGGGAGATCACGCGCATGCCGAGGGTCCCGACAAATCTGGCGTTGAGGAAGCCGGCGACGGCGGTGCCGGCCGCGATCGCGGCGAAGGCGAGCGGGAAATAATGGCCGAGATGATAGATGCCGGTGAACACCTGCTGCGCCGAGAACACGTAGGCAAACAGCGCACCCATGACGCTGCCGGCGGCGAGTGCGTAGCCGATGGTCTGGCGGTTGCTCACGGTCTGCCAATATGCCGCGAGTACGTCGCTCGGCGCGAGCGACCTGCGCTCTGCGACCGGCAAAGTTTCCGGCAGCCGTAGCACCGACCATGCCAGCGCGAGCAGGCCGTAGAGCGTCAGCACGACGAAGATGCCGCGCCATTGCGTCACCAGCAGCACAGCCTGCCCGAACGACGGCGCGATCACGGGTACCGCGATGAAGATCATCATCGCCAGCGACATCACGCTTGCCATGCGGCGGCCGACATAGCAGTCGCGGACGATCGAGGTCGCGATCACGCGCGTCGCCGAGGTGCCGAAGCCCTGCAGCGCGCGCGCCAGCAGCAACGTTTCGAACGAGGGCGCGGCAACCGCCAGCACGCTCGCCACGGCATAGACCGCCATGCCGCCGAGCAGCACCGGACGACGACCGAACCGGTCCGACAACGGGCCCATGACGAACTGGCCGGCGCCGAAGCCGATCAGGAAGGTCGACAGCACCAGCTGAAGATGATTGGCGATTGGGATGTTGAAGGCGGTCCCGATATTCGGCAACGCCGGCAGCATCATGTCCATCGCAAGCGGATTCAGCGCCATGATGGACGCGATCACGATGACAAATTCAGGAAAACCCATAGGGCGGTGTCCCGAGGACACCCAATCGTCGGCATTGACGTCGGACAAGAAGCTCACCTCTGAAATTCAGAGGCCTTATCTAACGCCGATGCTGCGACGCACAACCTATGTTTCGGGATGGCTGGCAGGCGAGGTGGGGTCGGACACGAGTTGGTGATGTCGCTATCACGCGGCGGCCCCCTGCGAGCGTTAAGGGCGGCTTAAGCGCGACCCGTCTTCTGAGCTGCCGCGACCAGGCCGAGCGCCAATTGCCCCGCAGTGTCGATATAGTCGAGATCGCGGTGGATCAGCATCACGGTCGTGGCGCCGTCGAGCAGGATCACGAGCTGGCGCGCGAGCGCCGTCGCGCCTTGAACGCCATGGTTTCGCAATTCCGTTTCCAGCCACGATTCGAAGCGCTTCTTGTGCGCGGCGCCGGCCTTCACCGCGGGATGTGCCGGCGTGTTTGCGAGTTCGGCGATGGTGCGGAGGAATCCGCAGCCACGCCAGCGCGGCGTATTCACGGAGCGTCCGAGTTTGGTGAAGAGGCCGCGGACCTTGTCGGCCACGCTGCCATCGGTCTCGGCGAACCAGCGCATGTACAGCGACACAGGATACGCGCGACGCGCTCGATGCCTGGCTGGCTGCCCGGTCGCCGCGGTAGCCGACTGCCTGCATTCATGGGCGGCTTCGGCCAGCCTGCGATTGCGCTGATCTGTTTCTGGCTCCTGCTTGCGCGTGCACTTTCAGGCCGGTCGGCACCGCAGGCGATATGATCCTACCGCGCGGCTGCCGGCTGCACGGTGTAGAGGCTCATATACGCGCCGGTATATTCCTCTTTCCAGCCCCGCTGGCCGACCAGGAACTGCCTCAGCTGTTCGTGCCCTCTGATCCAGAGCACTGCATCGATCCTGTATTTCCTGATCACCGTGTCCCAGGCGTTCTCGTCGATGTCCCAGCGAACGAGCTTGAGATAGTCGCGGAGCAGTCCGTCCGGATAGGCGGTCGCCGCACGGCCGTCGACGAACATGGGCACCGACCCGTGCGTCCGGAAGATCAGGAGCCCGCCGGCGTTCCAGTGGTTGAGCACGCGCGAATGTGTGGAATGCGCCTGGAGATAGCCGGCGTCTTCTTCCGAGAGCATGTCCGGCAACGCCAGCGCCGGTCTCACCTGGATGAAGGCGAGCGGCAGCACCAGGACGCCCACAACGCCTGCTGCCAGCATCGCGCGCCTTATGTCAAATCTCGCAAGCCGCTCGGGCAGCAACCGGTCGACGTGAAGCGCCATCGGGACCGTCGAGAAGATGAAGAAGAACGCGGCGTACCTGAACTGGTAGAGGCCGAGAGCCAGGAAGAGCCATGCGAGCAGGCGCGGCTCCAATGGAATCGGCTTTGAGTTGCGGTAGCGCAGCTCGAGCGCGACGAACGTCAACGCATAGGCGATGCCGGGAATGCTTCCCGGCAGCTCCATGTTGTGGAAATAGGGACGCCATTCGCCGATATTGGCCTGGATGAAGTGGCCCATCGTCGACATCACGCCATCGTAGATGTGCCATCCCAGCGGATTGATGAAGATCGCGGCGAAGCATCCCACACCCGCGAGGCAGTAGTTCCTGAAGTTCGTCCAATCCCGACGCAGCAGGGCGACGCCGGCGAAGACGCCGATGATGGGAAAGGCAAGCACGAAGCCGCCATGCAGATTGACCCACAGCACCATCATCACGGGCAGCAGGAACCATCCACGCCGCCGCAGGCATTCCCCGTAGAAGATGACCGCGAACAGCATGGTCGCGATGTTCGGGGACGCCGCCAGATACGTGTTCGGCGCCGCCTCATAGCAGGGGTAGAGCAGGCAGGTGGCGAAGACGGTGATGCCAACCGCCGCGGATGAGGCGCCGCTGCGCAAAGCAGCGAACGTGAGATATCCGACGATGACCGCGCCGCAGGCGACGACGAGCAGGACGATTCCGGCAAAGCCTGCGTGTTGATACAGCACGCTGGCAATCACATCCCAGAGCCACGACAGATTATACCATCGCTTGTCGCCGAGCGTGAACGCCCACGGGTCCTGAAACGGAACAGCGCCGCGCTCCCGGATGAGGTCGCCGGCGGCGATGTGCCAGCCAAGGTCGTAATGGCTCAGCTGGATCGGCCCGTTCGAAACGTAGAACACCGACAGGAAAGCGATCAGGAACAGGTAGATCTCGCGCCCGTGCAGATGGCGTCCGAACGCCGTGGGCGCTCCGCCAATCCCGGAATGGGACCAATTCTCGCGCGCGTCCATGAGAGCTCTCACCATCGAAGCCGGTCGCCCCGTGCCCCGCGTTTCCCTGAGGCCCGCAGCGACAGGCGCAGGACCTCGTCTGCTTTAGGGGAATACGATCTAAAGTGGAGTAAAGGCTGATTGCGGCCGGCCGGTTCCGCCAGCGGAGCAGTGCGTTGGTAAACAGATGATTACGCGAGCAGCGCGTGTGATGGGCGCGGGCCGCTTTTGTCCAGCGGTGAGTAGCTTGTTCAGTTGAGTTTTCCGACGTAGTTTCAAGGCTGTGCTGGAAAACGTGCTCATCGAGCGCAGATAAGCTCCTTGCTCGCCAACGCACGAGCTTGGTTTTGCCAGGAGAGCCGCACTGCGATGGGGTCTTTCCCTTTCCTCGAGTTTGATGGTGAAGCTGAACGCGAGTTCAAGCCCTTTCCATACAAGCCGTAGGAAGGCGTTCGCTGTACGCATCGCCGACCTCCTTTTCTTCCTGGTTCAGCACGGAGGTGCGCTGCGCTTGCGAGACGGCCTGGTCTGGTGGCGCCGTCTCCTGCAAGCGATCCATTTGTCGGGAGAGATGTTGGACAGTTGCGGTCGTGTGCCCGTGTGCAGCCAGATGTCGTCTCATCTATTCTTGAAGCTGTGATCAGGCGTTCTGCCCGACTGAACCGCTGACGAGAGAAGCAGCTTCCGTACAGGCGAAGACAGGTGCGCTTGTCGCGTGTCGTTCGCTCGAGAACGAAGGGCATAATCATTCACTCGATGGCGAGCAAAATCATCTGCGCAGTCATGTGTGATGAGAATAATTTGAATGAAAGTTCCTTTCCACAACCTCCACGAGATTTCATTTTGCGTCTCGGAAACAAACGTGCAATACATGAGATAACGACTGGAAGTAGTGGCAGGGGCGAGTTTGGAATCCGTACCGCAAGACACGGGCTTGCAGTGCTTGGCGCTGCTGCTGCGGTTTCATCAGGTCGCTGTCGATCCTGCGCAGATTGCGCACCAGTTCGGTGGATCTTCGGTTGGCGTCCAGGAGATGCTTCGTTGCGCCAAGCAGCTCAAGCTCAAGGCGCGCGCGGTAAGCGAAAGCTGGTCGGGCCTTGCCCGCCTCTCTTTGCCAGCCATTGTCGAGAGGCGTGACGGCAGCTTCGCCATCCTGGGCAAGATCGGAACTGAAGACGCTTTGATCCACGATCCTGCGGTCAATCGTCCGCAGGTGGTCAAGCGCGCCGAGTTCGAGCAGGGCTGGAGCGGCCGCATCGTGCTGATGACGCGGCGGGCGTCGCTGTCCGATCTCGCGCGCAAATTCGACGTCACCTGGTTCCTCCAGGCCATGCACAAATACCGCCGGCTGCTCGGCGAGGTGCTGGTGGCGTCATTCTTCCTGCAACTCTTTGCGCTGGTTACGCCGCTGTTCTTCCAGGTTGTGACCGACAAGGTGCTGGCGCATCGCGGCTATACCACGCTCGACGTGCTGGTGTTCGGGCTCATCGTCGTCTCGATCTTCGAGACCGTTCTCGGTGCTCTCCGCACCTACGTCTTTTCCCACACCACCAACCGGATCGACGTCGAGCTTGGTGCGCGTCTGTTCCGCCATTTGATCGCGCTGCCGATCGCCTATTTCGAGGCACGGCGGGCCGGCGATTCCGTCGCGCGGGTGCGCGAGCTCGAGAATATCAGGAACTTCCTCACCAGTTCGGCGCTGACGCTGGTGATCGACCTCGGCTTCACCTTCGTGTTCCTCGCGGTGATGTTCTACTACTCGCCGTTCCTGACCTGGATCGTGGTGGGTTCCTTCCCGTTCTATATCGCTATCTCTGCCGGCGTGACCCCGATCTTCCGCGAGCGGCTGGACAAGAAGTTCGATCGCGGCGCGGAGAACCAGGCCTTCCTCGTCGAGAGCGTCAGCGCGATCCAGACGCTGAAGGCGATGGCGATCGAGCCTCAGATGCAGCGCCGCTGGGAAGAGCAGCTCGCGGGCTACGTCAGCGCAAGCTTCGACGTGCTCTCGCTCGGCAATTGGGCGAGCCAGTCGGTGCAGTTCATCAGCAAGCTTGTCACGGCGCTGACGCTTTATTTCGGCGCGCATCTCGTCATCGAGGGCAATCTCTCAGTTGGCGAGCTCATCGCCTTCAACATGCTGGCCGGGCGAGTGGCGCAACCGGTGCTGCGGCTGGCCCAGCTCTGGCAGGATTTTCACCAGGCGCGGGTCTCGATCGCCCGGCTCGGCGACATCCTGAACGCCGTGCCCGAGCCGATGTTCGATCCTGCGCGGGCGACGCTGCCGCCGATCAAGGGCGAGGTGGTCTTCGATCACGTCAACTTCCGCTACCGGCCGGACATGTCGCTGGCGCTCCAGGACATCTCGCTGAAAGTCACGCCGGGACAGGTGATCGGCATCGTCGGCCCCTCCGGTTCCGGCAAGTCGACGCTGACAAAACTGATCCAGCGGCTCTACGTGCCGGAGGCCGGCCGTATCCTGATCGACGGCATCGATCTGACGGTTGCCGACGTCGCCTGGCTCCGGCGCCAGATCGGTACGGTGTTGCAGGAGAACGTGCTGTTCAACCGCACCATCCGCGAGAACATCGCGCTCGCCGATCCCGGCATGGCGATGGAGCGGGTGATTGCCGCCGCCGAGCTCGCCGGCGCGCACGAATTCATCCTGGCGCTGCCCGACGGCTACAACACCGTGGTCGGCGAGCGCGGTGCCAGCCTGTCCGGCGGCCAGCGCCAGCGCATCGCGATCGCGCGCGCGCTCGTCACCAATCCGCGTGTCCTGATCTTCGACGAGGCCACCAGCGCGCTCGACTACGAAAGCGAGAACATCATCCAGCGCAACATGCGCAAGATCTGCGCCGGGCGGACCGTCTTCATCATCGCACACCGGCTCTCGGCGGTGCGTCATGCCGATCGCATCCTCACCATCGAGGCCGGCCGCCTGGTCGAGGACGGCAGCCACGACGAGCTGATCAAGAAGGCGGGGCGCTACGCCATGCTGCACCAGATCCAGGCAGGGCTCCATGTCGTCGGCTGAAGTCATCGAGCGCAAGAGCCGCGCGTTCTGGCGCCGCCAGCGCGATGCGCGCGAGTTCCTGCCCGCGGCGCTGGAGATCCTGGAGACGCCGGCATCGCCCGTCGGGCGCCTGGTCGCCCTCACCATCATCCTGTTCTTCGCGATTGCGATCGGCTGGGCGACCTTCGGCCATGTCGACATCATCGCCACCGCCACCGGCAAGGTGGTGCCGACCGGCCGCACCAAGACGATCCAGCCGCTGGAAACTGGCATCGTCTCGGCGATCCATGTGCACGACGGTGACAAGGTGTCGGCCGGCGACATTCTGGTCGAGCTCGACCGCACCGTGACGCAGGCCGAGCGCAAGCGGGTCGGGCAGGACCTGATTGCAAGCCTGCTCGACGTCGCGCGCCTCTCGGCGCTGCGCCGCAGCTTTGGCGACCTTGCCGCGCCCCACGATATCGAGGAGCCCGCCGGCGCCTCCGAGGTCGAGATCGCGCGGACGCGGTCCGCCACGCTCGCACAGGCGGCCGAGCAGCAGGCAAAGCTTGCGTCCGTCGTGCAGCAGATCGACCAGAAGCGCGCCGAGGCGCAATCGATCACGGCGGCGATCGCCAAGATCGACGCGACGCTGCCGCTGCTCGAGGAGACCCTCACCGTCCGCAAGAAGGCGATGGACATCCAGTACGGCAACCGTATCGCCTGGATCGACGCCCAGGCCCGCCTGATCGACCAGCAGAACGAGCGTATCGTGCAGGAACGCAAGCTGGTCGAGATCGAGGCCGCCCGCCGTGCGCTGGAGCAGCAGTTCGCCCAGACCAAGTCCGGGTTCGAGCGGCAAGTACTGAGTGATCTCTCCGACGCCCAGAAGAAGGCCGACGAATATCGACAGGACTCCATCAAGGCGCAGCAGAAGACCGACGAGCAACAGCTGCGCGCGCCGATCGACGGCACCGTGCAGCAGCTCGCGATCCACACCGTCGGCGGCGTGGTGTCGCCGGCGCAGCAGCTGATGATGATCGTGCCGCGCGGCTCCAGCATCGAGGTCGAGGCGATGATCTCCAATCGCGACATCGGCTTCGTCGAAGCGGGGCAGGACGCCGAGATCAAGATCGACACCTTCAACTTCACCCGCTACGGCCTGCTGCACGGCAAGGTCATCAGCGTTTCGCAGGATGCTGTCATCAAAGACAAGCCGCCGGAGCGAAGTGGCGCTGCGAAGCAGGGCGGCGCGCTGTCGGAATCAAGCGAGCCTGTCGGGCAGGAATTGCTCTACACCGCGCGCGTCTCGATTGAGGGAACGCAGATGCAGATCGAGGACAAGATGGTCAACCTCGCGCCCGGCATGGCGGTGACGGTGGAGATCAAGACGGGGCAGCGACGGATCATCGAGTACGTGATGTCGCCTTTGTTCAGGTATCGGCAAGAGAGCTTGAGGGAACGATGATGAGAGCGACGAATGCCATCGTTCTTGCGGCCGTGCTTGCTCTGCTGTTGGCCGTCTTCGGCATTTCTCATCCCGCTATCCGGGCGGCGCTGCTCGGCAATTGGAATTTCACGAAATTGGTTGAGCGCGACAACAGTACATATTATCGCTTGAAGGTTAGTCTCACCTACAAAGGCGAGCCCCAGAATTTTGACATCGTCGTCGGCTGCAACGTCAAGCAGACAAATTACATGGATGGCGGACGGACGCTCGAAGTCGGCCTGATACCGAGCGTCTTCGGTCGTCGCACGAGCGACGGCAAGGGATTGGTGATGCGCCCCCCGCGAGCGTGTAACGGCGAAACAACCGCGAACGGCAAAGTGCCTGGCGACTTGCTGCCGATCATTGCCGTCTTTGATGACGCCGAAACACTAGCTTTTGGAACGGCCTACCTTTCCGAAGATGCCTATGATGGTCCGATGTCCGTGCTTTCATTTGGCGGAAGTACGATTGAGCCGGCAGGTCCAAGCGATTTCGCGACCTTTCGGCGCGAACAGCCCAACCTCGTCAAGCGCGAGTCCTATCATACTCCGAGCGGACCTGCGGCCACTGAACGGTTGCATCTGAAGCCTGCACCCGTTCCGATGGGGGTTGGCTGTTTTGGTTATGCGCGGTTCAGATTGTTCGGCCGGGAGCAAGAGCGGGCGCACGCGTTATGGCCCTCCGGTCAGCCACGCTATTGGCGCCCCACGACGTCAGCCGATCACGATGCAATCGATCCCTTCGTGGATCCCGAAAGGCCGATGCAGACCGACCGCGACGACTCAAGAACCTACCCGCGTCGAAAGTTGGTGTTCGGGCTTGATAGCGGCGCCGCTGACCGCGGGATGCCGACCCGGCATGGCGGAGGCATCATCAGCAGTCCGCCGGGGGGCGCATTTCCGCCGTCGTACTATCCTAATATCGGTGGCTGGATATCGCTTCCCTGGCCGACCGACGTGGTGCAGCGAGGCGAAGGCTTGCTTCGCGATGGGCCGCGAGTTGGAGCAAGCATCGATTTTCGCAACAGTGCGATGCGTGGCTTCGCCTATTGCAGGCCGTTTCCGGAAGAGTTTCCGACCGGCGTGTCCTACCCGGACCCTTCCGTGGCGCCTGCTGCGGCCTACTCTAAGATGCCACTACTCAACTATGTCGACGGACTGGACGTGGTTCGCGCTCCTCCCGCCGTAGATTGGGATTGGACAGGCGGCGGGCCCGCGTTGATCGTCGAGCGCGATGAGTTCATCTTCAAACGCTTTGAAATCGGATTGCAATCGACCAGGGGAGACGTGTGATGGCGCTGACTGAACTTGAGACGGCTGCGGCGCTGGCCGAACAAGTGTACCGCCGCGCCGCTTCCGATCAGCAACTGACCGACGAAGAGCTTGGCGTTGCCGGGGTCACGAGATTGAGCCCGGCACGCCTCGAGCAGGATTCGAACACTGGCTTCTACTACAATTATTCGACCGGCTTCCTCGCGCCCGGCATGGCGGTGACGGTGGAGATCAAGACGGGGCAGCGACGGATCATCGAGTATGTGATGTCGCCGTTGTTGCGGTATCGGCAGGAGAGTTTGAGGGAACGATGACCGATATACTTCAGATCGGTGGGCTCGATATGCACGATCAAGGTCCGCAGGCCGGCGGGCGGCGAAGCCCGTGCACTTCGTCGGTGACGGTATGAAAAGGGTTGCCGCCGTCATTGTTGGCGTCGTTCTTCTTGGGCTCGCCGCCGGCCTTGTGCTGCGGATCGAGATCGCGCGAAGCCTGTTCGGCGTCTGGAGCTTTACGAAATCGGTCGAGCTCAGTGCTCCCGGCCAAGATCGAGCGATCTATTATCGCTTGAAGGCGAATCTTGCCTACAAAGGTGAGCCGCTCGATTTCGATATCGTGGTCGGCTGCAATGTCAGGATCACGACTTACAAGGATAACGATCGGACATTCGAGGTTGGCGTCGCGCCCATGGCGTTCGGGCTCAAGATGAAAGATGGGCACGGCGTGGTGATCCGTCCGCCGCAGGCGTGTAAGGGCGAGACCACCGAAAATGGCAGAGTCCCTCAAAATCTGCTGCCGCTTGTCGTCACCTACGAAAATGCCGAAGCGCCGTGGTCTGGGATCGCCTATGCGTCAGAGGATGCTTACGAGAGCCCACTTTCCGAACTCAAGTTCTTCGGCGCCTCCATTAGTAAGGCGACGTTCGAGGAATGGCAGGAATGGCGCCGCACCGAAGCGCCGAAGAACTTCATCACCTACGAGCTCCTCGGCATCAACCCAAAGAATATGTGGGACTCTCCACACTGGAAGCCGGGCTATCGGGTCGTGGCTTCCGGTTGTCTTGGCGCATCGTGGATCAAACTTCCCGATGCAGCGCGCGACCTCGCGCGTCGCTTTTGGCCGGCCGACAAGCCTGTCTATTGGTTTCCTAGCTGGGAGATGCGCAGGGCATTGTGGAGCATTGCCGTGGATCCCAAGAGCCCCGTGCTGTTCGAAGGGAATCGGCTCTTGGACTATTTGCAGGACCTAGACAGTGCGAGTGGTGCGCAAGGTTTGCCCCGACGCCGGCCCGGAGCGATGATATTTTTCAATCGTTACGTTGCGGGTGATGTTTACCCAGCGCGGATTGATCGGTCGGTGAACCGGATGAAAGCCGACGGTGAGCTTCCGTCCGCGATCAAAGCAAGGCCGGAGCCGCCCCGGATTGGCGCAGAAACAAGGCCCGAGTTGCGCGGGTTCGCGTATTGCGACGATACAGTGTTCAAAGTCGAAGAAGTGCCGGGCGGTTTCTATGGAACGCCAGTCTACCTCAGCGAAATCAACGGCAAGAGCATCAATGAGGAACTTCAATCGTGGCGCGAAGGATCGCAGCTGGACTTTGAGCGTGACGAGTTTGTCGTTCTTCCGCGCAGATATCAGCTTGGAAACATTTTTGGGGGGCTATGATGAGTCTGACACAGCTTCAACTTGCGGCAGCGCTCGCGGAGCAGGTCTACAACCGCAATGCAGGCGATAATCCAATCTCGCTCGGCGAGTTGGGAGTAGACCCGGTAACAAACCTGCCGCAACCTTCTGGGTTAACTCCAAACGGCGGTTTGTTCTACTCGCCGCGTGGATTCGTCGGCGAGGTCGTTTCGGATGGAGCGACCATTTACGTGGTCTTTCGCGGCACGGATTTGTCCGTCAGCTTCCAAGAGGGGCTGGCGGCGGCGAGCGCCGCCGGGTCGAACCAACTTGCTCCCTCCGCTTCGGATGGGAAGATCGACGTTGGTGATTGTGTCAATGATCTGTTGTTGGGGGGAGGAACCGCCCAGCAAACTCAGCTCGACGATGCGCTGGCGCTCACACAGGCCGCGAAAAATATCGCCGCCGCAAGCGGTAAGCAGGTTGTCGTCGTAGGCCAGTCCCTGGGCGGGGGGTTGGCTGGCCTTGTTTCAGCGATTGAGAATGTCAAGGGATACGCGATCGACCCAGCGCCGTTCGAGAGGCAGCTACAGTACACCGCATTCAAGATGGCGCTTGGTCAAAGCGAGCTCAATCTTGGCATTCCGGTGTCGGCGTTGGTGTCAGAGCTCGTGGGGCTCGGCGACGACGACAATCGAACCGACTTTCTGACGGGACTGGGCGACTCGGCTTCGAATGTCACGGCCTTTCTTGATTTGGCGAATGATCTTCTTGTCGATTTTCAAGAAAATATGTCATCAAATCTATCGGCCTACTCGGTTAAAGGCGAAATCTTGTCCAGTGGGCTTCTGGGCGGGGTCTTCGACGCATTCGGTGCAGTATTTCCCGTTACGCCTGATGCGATCAACGTCGGTGTTGCGCCATCTGCGCTCTCCGCCTTCATTGATACGGCGCCTAGTTCGCTGCACAGCCCTGCACTTTATAGCCTTCTCATTCGCACGCGCACCGAGACGAACCGATTTGAAGATCTATTGAAGGGCGATCAGGCGCTACGGTATTCGCTCTTCGAAGCACCGGGCATCAGTGGTCCCGTCGAAGGCAATCGAGCCGACCCAACCGGAGGGAGTTTTGGATATAGTGGAGTGACTTCTGGCGGATCGTCGCCGGGTATTCTCTATCGCGCGTTGTGGAAGAGTGTCGGCCAGAGCGACGGATTCTACGAAAAATTCTACGCGCGTTTTGGAGCTTGGTTGGCGACCGGTGCTGTCGGGAAGGGCTTGAGTGCAACGGCGCAAACGGATGAATTGTCGGTGCATTCCGGCGTTGTCAAACTCGGCTTGCAGGTCGTTCGGGACGCGCTGGGCGCTCAATCCGATGGCTCCTTCATCAATGACGTCGGCATGAACGTATTTGGTGCGGGTGATGCCAGCGGGCCATCTGCTGGATACATTCGCGTCGATCTTGGTGACATTGATGCTAACCCTGACGATCCAACGCAACAGGAGACGCTGTCGGGCTCTTTAACCCAAGCCTATGGGGTCCGTGACATCAACACTGCCGTTGCGGAGGCTGTCGCGACAGATCTCGTCGATGCAGGAATCGGATTTACCAACGCCGCGATGACGGCAATCATTGGAGCGACCAGGAATGAAGTACGGGACGGCTCCAAGGCTTTGTCGAATGATTGGAGAATCCTGATCGCGCAGGCAGGAAGCGCAGACGGAGCTATCGCTTACGATGCAAAGCATGCGGGCGACTCTGGCGACGCATCGGTGTCACACGTGGTGCTCGGTGGAACGGGAGCCGACGACATCAAAGGCTCAACGGCGAGCGATTATCTGGTCGGTGGCGACGGCAACAACAAGTTCGAGAGTGGCGGCGGGAGCGACGTCCTCGTCGGGGGCAAGGACAAAGATACATACACGGCGCATTCCGGCGGCGGCGCAGACTCGGTCGTCTTTCTGGGCGGCGCAGGTGACGAGGATACCGCCATCTATGGCAGTGATTTCTCGGGGCAGACGCTGACTGTCACGTATTCGAAGCTGCAATCTGTCGACCCGTATGCCGGCATAACCGTGCAGGTCGGCGGGGGCCAGACGGATACCCTGATCGGGGTGGAGACCGTCAAGGTCACCGAGGCCAACACGACAGTTCAAATCAAGGATGATCTCTCCAGTCTCAAGACGAAAGTCAAGTTCGAAGCGGATAGTGTACTCGGCAGCGGCAAGGCCACGGTCGATTTCAGCTCTTTGTCGCAGGGTATTTCGCTTACCTCGATCGGAGACTTGGTCCGTTACGGCAATGCGCTCTTCGATGAGTTCTCAAAGTTCAAGCTGACGTCGCAAGACGACACGGTCAAGGAGACCGATGATGGCCTGACCATCGATCTCGGCGCCGGCAACGATACGGTGAAGACCACGGGGGCCGGTACCATTGTCCACACCGGCAGTGGCAGCGACAAGATAGAAATCTCTCATAATGGCCAGCTGCTGATCGAGGACGCAAGCATAGACGACCGCATTACGTTCAACGGAGTGGTGCTCACCGGTGGCGTGCAGTGGGGAACTGAAAGCAAGTACGCCTATGGCAACGGCGTCGGCTACGGCCGAAACCAGCAGGGCGACCTCGTTATCATAGATGCGCTGGGCAACGAAACCTTCATCCCTCATTTCAATTTCACGACCGACGCAACAAGCAACCTGACCGCCGGCCTGTTCGTCATCCAGGTTACCTACCAGATCGAGCGCAGCAACGGCTGGACCGCCGGGTTCGAGACAGCGGCGTCGGCCCTGAAGGCGATGAAGAAGATCATCCAGGCGACGACTGGAAAAATGCGAGGCGGCACCGATCCGCTGGTGCTCGATCTCAACGGCGACGGCGTGAATCTGTCGTCGATGGCGGGCAACAATGCCTTGTTCGACGTCGACAAGGACGGCTTTGCCGAACGCGTCGGCTGGGTACGTGGCGGCGACGGCATGCTGGTGCGCGATCTCAACGGCAACGGCAGGATCGACGACATCGGCGAGATGTTCGGCAACGACCAGACGCCGGGCTTCACCCAGCTTGCGAGCCTCGACGGCAATCACGACGGCAAGATCAGCGCGCTGGACGACGGCCTTGCCGACTTCAACGGCGACGGCGTCGTGGACATCGCGGACGCCTTCGATACGCTGAAGGTCTGGGTCGACGCCAACGAGGACGGCAAGACCGATGCCGGCGAACTGAAATCGCTGGCCTCGCTCAACATCGTCTCGATCTCGACCGGATCGACTGCGGCCAACACCGTCGACAGCGGCAACATCATTGCCGCCACCGGCACGTTCGAGCGCGCCGACGGCACCACAGGCACGATCGGGGAGGTGCAGTTCGACACCGACAACACCAACACGACGTGGCAGGGAGACAGCTCGGTCAGTGCCGACGCGGCGACCCGTCCCGACCTCAAGGGCTTCGGCACGCTGACGGACCTGCACGTGGCGATGACGCTCGATCCGGACCTCGTTCAGACGGTCGACGCTGCCTTGCCGTCCCTGAACACGCTGTCGCTCGCGAGCTTGCGCGAGGCCGCCCGGACCATCCTCTACGCTTGGGCGGGCGCCGTGCCTGTGCCGGCCGGATCGCCGGGTACCGAGGCGACGCAGGATTTCTGGTTCGTCGGTGACGTGACCCGGACTGGCGGCGTGGCCTATGACTTCCTGGTCAAAAAGGGCATGTGGGCGCCAGAGGCGAGCGGCGGAACGACGGTGGTCGTGGACCCGATGCCCTACTACGGCTATGCGAGCGGGCAGCCCGTCTACAACGCCGACAAAACAGTTGAATATGACCATCCGACAATCGACATGGTCCTGGCAAGTCCTCCGGCGCAGGGAAGCTGGAACAAGCTCACGGCCCAGGATGTTGCCTTCCTCGAGCGCTACACCGGTCTCGATCTCGGCTTTGTCATCAGTGACAACCCGAGCGCGGATGCGATCCAGGTCATTGCGGACGGCCTGACCGCTTCGTGGAACACCCTGAACCGGCTCGCCGTCCGCCTTGCCGCACAGGGACCGCTGGCGCCGTTCTTCGCCGGCATCACTTACGACGTGGCGACCGATACGTTCCGTCCCACGACTGACCACCAGCTCGTGCCGATGCTGGAGGCGATCTTCCATGCCGCGCCCGCGACGGCGATCGGCGCGCAGGATTTCCTCGCCCAATGGCACGACATCATCAACGTCGTGCTGCCTGACTTCCAGCGCGACAATCAGGGCCATCAGCTCACCGACGCGTTCCTGTTCCAGAACCTGGTCGGCGCCTATGAGGACGTCCCGCTCGCGATCTCGCTGCAGCAGGCGGCGGCGATCTTCGATATCCCGGCCACCGAGATCAAGACCGGCACTGGCGCGCTTCTCGGCGACGACGTCAAGACCGACCTGTTCTATCTCGATTCCACCGATCAGCTGCTGCAAGGACGGGGCGGCTCCGATGCCTATGTCGTCGGCTACAATTTCGGCCACGACGTCATCCAGGACGTCTGGGAGGGGCTCGGGCAGAACCAGGAGGACAGCATCTGGTTCTCCCATCTCAACGTGTCGGACCTCACCTTCACCCGTGACGGCCTCGATCTCCTGATCACCCAGAACGGCACCAGCAACCAGATCCGTGTCGTCGACGAATTCGCCGGCCGCAGGCCGGGCCTCGTCACCGCGTTCCAGGATTTCGACAAGCAGATCGAGATCATCAAGTTCGCCGACGGCACCACCTGGGATCAGCTCGACCTCGCCAGGGCGATCGGCATGCCGTCCCATGCGACCGACGACAATCTGGTCGGAACGCCTGACGTCGACTTCCTGAACGGCGGGGCCGGCACCGACTACATGTCGGGCGGTGATGCCGGCGACCATTATTTCTTCGGCCTCGGCGACGGCCACGACACCATCGAGGACAGGGAAGTCTGGATCTGGCAGGCCTCGAATGACTACGTGCATTTCGGCGCCGGCATCACCGAAGACGACGTCAGCTTCCAGCGCGTCGGCGTCAGCGACGATCTCCAGGTCAGCGTCAATGGCACCAACGACGTCCTGACCGTCAGGGGCCAGTTCGGCGTCGCCTACGGCCTGCTTAACACCCAGCAGGACCGCATCGAGATCTTCACCTTCGACGACGGCAGCTATATCGGCTGGGAAGATATCATCAAGGCGCTCGACGCGGCCGCCGGCACCGCCGGCGACGACACCATCACCGGCTTCAGCTACGACGACCTGCTCGACGGCGGCGCCGGCAATGATTTCATGACCGGCGGCAACGGCAACGACACCTATGTGTTCGGCCGGGGCTATGGGGCGGATACGATCGAGGATCGCGTCAACTTCATCCTGAGCGGTACTGATGACACCGTTCAGTTCAAGGAAGGCATCTCGCAGAGCGACCTGACTTTCCATCACGACGGCAACACCAGCGATCTCAGGATCACCGTCAACGGCACCAGCGACAGCCTGAACATCATCGGGGAGTTCTCTATCATCTACGGTCTGATCGCGACCATGGACGACCGGATCGAGAACTTCACCTTCGCCGACGGCACGGTGCTCGGATGGCACGACATCCTGCTGCAAATCGATGCTTCCGCCGGAACCAGCGGCAACGACACGATCTACGGCTTTGGCTATGACGACACGTTGCAGGGCCGGGGCGGAGACGACTATCTCTCTGGCGGCCAGGGCGACGATACCTACGTCTATTCCCGCGGCGACGGACACGACACGATCTACGACCTCGCCGACGCCCAAGGACCGGAGTTCGACACGCTGGTGCTGCACGGCATCAACCCGGCCGACGTCTCGTTCGAGCGCGTCAACTATAGCGACGTTGCCTTGGTGTTCGCCGAGAGCGCGCCGGGCGCTGGCGACGGTGGTTCGGTGGTGCTGCAGGCCGAGCTCGACAATTGGTTCGCCCAGGGTGTCGAGCAGGTCGTTTTCGACGACGGCACGATCTGGACCCAGAGCGATCTGCGCGTAAAGGTGCTGGCGCAGGCGTCCACGGCGGGCAATGACACGATCGTCGCCTTCAACACCAATGATGTCATCGAGGGCGGCCACGGCGACGATACCATCAGCGGCGGCGCGGGAGACGACACCTATATCTACACGCGCGGTGACGGCAATGATTCCATCACCGAAGTTGGAAACGGCAACTACAGCAGCTTCGATACGCTGCGGCTCCACAACATCGATCCTGGCGCGGTCAGCCTGACCCGGAGCGGCGATGATCTGACGCTGGTGATCGCCGAGAGCGCACCCGGTGCGGGCGACGGCGGGTCCGTGCTGCTCTATGACGACCTCAAGGGCTGGACCGCCGCAGGTGTCGAGCAAATTGTCTTCGATGACGGGACAATTTGGGGGCAGGACTATTTGCGTGCACGCGTGCTGGTGGAGCTCTCCACCGACGGCAACGACACGATTCCTGGATTCAACACCGACGACACGCTGCGCGGAGGCAAGGGCGACGACGCATTGGCCGGCGGCGCGGGCAACGACACCTATGTCTATGCGCGCGGTGATGGCAACGATGTGATCACGGAGGTCTTCCTCGGCAACTACGACAGCACCGATACGCTGAGACTTCAGAATATCGATCCGGCGGCAGTCCGGCTCGGGCGTAGCGGGAACGACGTGACGCTCATCATTGCCGAGAGCGCACCGGGGGCAGGCGATGGTGGTTCGATCGTGCTCAAGGACGAACTCGCCGGGAGCCTGCTTGCCGGCGTCGAAAGCATTGTGTTCGACGATGGCACCGTCTGGAACGAGGATCAGTTGCGCCTGCGGGTGCTTGCGGACGCTGCCACCGACGGCAACGACATCATCGACGGCTTCGCGGGTGACGACATTCTGCGCGGCGGCAAGGGCGATGACACGCTCAGCGGCGGTGCAGGAGACGATACCTACATTTATGCGCGTGGCGATGGCAATGATACCATCTACGAAAGCTGGTCCGGCAATTTCACCACCTACGACACGCTGAAGCTTCAGGGCGTCGCGCCTTCCGAAGTGAGCCTGGTGCGCAACGGCGAAGACGTCACGCTCGTCATACCCGACAGCGCGCAGGGAGCCGGGGATGCCGGCTCGATCCTCCTCAAGGCCAGCCTCAACGATGTCTCGCAGCAGGGGGTCGACAAGATCGTCTTTGACGACGGCACGGTCTGGACCCAGGCGACGCTGCGCACCATGGTGCTGGCGCAGGCGGCCGCTTCCACCGATCCATCGATATACGGCTTCAACACCAACGACACGATCGCCGCCGGCCTCGGAGACCGTTATCTGAACGGCTCGTACGGGGCGGACACCTATGTCTACAGTGCGTCCGGCGGCAACGACATCATCGACGATTTCGGCTCGAATGCGCTCGTGATGCAGGGGATCGCCTCGACGGACGTCGCGGTAAGCCGGGCCAGTAACGGGCAGGACCTGATCCTCACGAACGCGATTACCGGCAAGACCGTCACTGTCAAAGGGCAATTCTCCAGCAATGGCTCTCTCTCCAGCGTAACGTTCGGCGACGGCGTCACCTGGAGCCAGCAGGACATCCTGAACCTGTTGGCCAGCCAGACAGTCATCTACGGTACCGAGGCCGCGGAAACGGTCACCGGGACGCCGAACGCCGAGACGATCGATGGGCTCGGCGGCGACGACATCCTGGATGGCGGCAATGGGGGAGACGTCTACCTGTTCCGCGTTGGTTCGGGGAACGACACCATCCAGGAGACCGGTTCGAACGGTGGCAACGACGTTGTCAGGCTGGTCGGAATCAATGCCGGCGACGTTGAGGTGACCAAGAACGGAAACGACCTGCTGATCCGGATCGTGTCCAGTGGAGAGACCCTCACCGTCAAGGATCACTATCTCGGCTCTGGGACCGGGATTGAATACCTTCAGTTCGGCAATGGCACGTTGCTCGACCTGAACGGCATCGCGCAACTGCTTCACGATCGTGCGGCAGCCTACCTGATCTCGCCGACTGCGCTCACGGACACACCTGCCCAACGCCAGGCGAAGCTCGCTTCCTACGGTGTGAGTTCGATCATCGATACGTCGAGCGGTAGCGGATCCATCGGCGGCACCGGCGAGGTCGATGCAATCTTCCTCGGCACCGGCGACAAGACCGTCAACGGCGGCGGAGCCGCGGACTTCTACGTCTACGGCGCGGATGGCGGCAACGTCACTATCACTGATCCGAACTACGGCGGCGGCGTGGCCTCGCTCCTCCTCAACGGACTGTCGTCGACGGACGTGACCCTGTCACGGCCAAATGGCGGCACAGGCATCGTTCTCACCAACACCACGACCGGCAAGACCTTGACGGTACAAGGCGAGTTCGGCCGCGACGGAGCGATGCAATCCATCAGCTTCGCGGAC
Source organism: Bradyrhizobium sp. GW821-FHT13H05 (assembly GCF_058804065.1). Taxonomy (NCBI): domain Bacteria; kingdom Pseudomonadati; phylum Pseudomonadota; class Alphaproteobacteria; order Hyphomicrobiales; family Nitrobacteraceae; genus Bradyrhizobium; species Bradyrhizobium sp. GW821-FHT13H05. The sequence goes on from NZ_JBXAPO010000003.1 coordinate 670,896, forward strand.
GGCGTAACCTGGACGCGCGAGTTCGTGAAGCAGAAGCTTCTCGACCAGCAGAGCGCCGCGACCGGCGGGTCGATCTGGGGGTATTCCGATCGGAATGATATTCTGGTCGCGGGGCTTGGTGACAAGTACCTGGCCGGCCAAGGCGGTGAGGATACGTACGTGTACTCATCGGCCGGCGGCAACGATACCATCGATGATCAGGATCGCTTCCATTCCACCCTTCAGTTGGTCGACATTGCGTCCACAGACGTCGTGCTATCCCGTCCAGGCGGGGGCTACGATCTGGTCATGACCGTCCTCTCGACGGGCAAGACGATCACGGTGCTGCGAGAGTTCGGCAACGGTGGACCGCTCAAGGTGATCACCTTCGCGGACGGCGTGAGCTGGTCGCAGCAGGATGTCCTCGACGCGCTGGCCGCGGGGCCGATCTATGGCACACCGGGAGCGGACACCATTTACGGTACCTCCCAGGTCGATATCATCGACGGCCTGGCCGGCAATGACGCTCTGTCCGGCGGTGATGGTAGCGATACCTATGTCTACAAAGCCGGCTCCGGCAATGACACGGTCAACGAGGCGGGTGCCGATACGGGAACCGATGTCGTGAAGCTCGTCGGGCTCAACAGCTCGGACGTTACGTTCAGCCGCACCGGCGACGATCTCTTCATCCGGATCAATTCGACGGGCGAAGTTCTCAAGGTCCCGAACCAGTTCAACGGGACCAACGGGATCGAGCAGATCCTATTCGCGGACGGCACGACCTGGGATCGCAGCCAGATTTCGAGCGCCGCATGGGTGTTCGGAACGTCCGGTGACGATGTGATCACCCTTCCGTCGGATACGGCAATCGTGAAAGCGGGGGCCGGCAATGACACACTGAGTGTCGCAGGCACGGGATCCGACCGGATCCTGTTTGCCAAGGGTGACGGGCACGACACCCTGGACAACCCCAATTCGGGCTATCAGCGTGACGATACCTTGGAGCTCACGGATATCTTGCCGTCCGAAGTTCAACTGACCCAGTCGGGCAGTCAGCTCATCGTTAAGGTATTGTCGACCGGCGATACGTTTACCGCCTTGTTCCAGTTCTACGGCTCAGGCACGTCAGTTTTCGGCATCAACACCATCAAGTTCGCCGATGGCACGGTATGGGACCGCGCGACAATCACGTCCAATGCCTGGACCCGCGGGACCGCGGGCAACGATTCGGTCTATGGCACGTCGTCGGGCGATGTGCTGTTCGGCGATACCGGGAACGACTATCTCCGGGGCGGGGATGGTGCCGACACCTATGTCTACAGGTCAGGCGACGGCAACGACGAAATCGATGATGAAGCGACTTCGGTCACCGACATTGACGTCCTGAAATTCACCGACTTGAACTCCAGCGATATTACGCTGAGTCGCTCAGGCGATGGTCTGCTTGTCGGGATCATCCCGACGGGACAGACGATCAAGATCGACTATCAGTTCCACTCTCAGACCGCCAACTGGGGCGTGGAGAAGTTCCAGTTCGCCAATGGCGAGACCTGGGACCTTCAGACCATCAACGCCGCGTGGATTCGCGGAACATCGGGCAACGACTCGGTTTCCGGAACAGACTCGGACGACTACCTGTTCGGCCTTCAGGGCAACGACTACCTTCGAGGCGTCGGCGGGTCCGACACCTACGTCTACCGCGCCGGGGATGGCAACGACGAGATCGACGATTCGTCGAGCTCGACGGTCGATGTCGACACCCTGAAATTCACGGACCTGAACTCAAGCGACGTCCTGTTGGGCCGTTTGGATAGCACCCTTTTCGTGAACATCATCCCGACCGGACAAACGATCAAAATCGACTATCAATTCTACTCGCAGACCGCCAATTGGGGCGTGGAGAAGTTCCAGTTCGCCAACGGCGAGATCTGGGATCTGCAGGCTATCGCCGCCAATACGTGGGTACGGGGCACCTCGGGCAATGATACGTTGACCTTGCCCACGACCGGACTGACGGTCGATGCCGGCGCAGGCGACGACAGTCTCAGTGTCCGCGACAACGGCTCCGATCGGATCATCTTCTATAAGGGCGCCGGTCATGACACCCTCGACAATCCAGGAGGTGGCTACCTGCGGACGGACGTCCTCGATCTGACGGATATTCTGCCGTCGGAAGTGCAGCTTACAAGGTCGGGGAGCCAGCTCATTGTGAGCGTACCGTCCACCGGCGACAGCTTCACCGTGCTCTGGCAATTCTACGGCAACACCTACGGCCTTGGCAGTATCAAGTTCGC
>NZ_JBXAPO010000003.1:673267-936263 GCF_058804065.1 Bradyrhizobium sp. GW821-FHT13H05
ACCGTCCACCGGCGACAGCTTCACCGTGCTCTGGCAATTCTACGGCAACACCTACGGCCTTGGCAGTATCAAGTTCGCCGACGGCACCGTTTGGGACCGGACTGCGATCACATCAAACGCGTGGATTCGCGGCACTTCCGGCAACGATTCGATCGGATTGCCTTCCGACGGTGTGACCGTCGACCCGGGCGCGGGCAACGACAGCCTCAGTGTCCGCGACAACGGCTCCGATACGATCGTTTTCTACAAAGGGGCCGGTCACGATACGCTCGACAATCCCAGCTCGGGCTATAACCGCGACGACACGCTGGTTCTGCTCGACATCAATCCCTGGGATGCCCAATTCACGCGCAGCGGCGATTCCATGACGATGACGGTCGCTTCGACCGGCGACTCGTTCCAGGCCTTCTTCCAGTTCTGGGGGAATGGCAGTCAGATCCAGGGCCTGACACACGTGCAGTTCGCCAATGGCGCCAACTGGAGCCGTTCCAACATCCTCGATGCAACGTCAACATTCACTTGGGCGGGGAGCACGGCCAACACCACGCTCACAGGCAATGACTATGGCTCGAACATCTTCCAGCTCGGCTCGGGGGCTGAGACGGCCTATGGCGGAGCGCGAAGCAATGTCTATCAAGTCACCACAAGCACCGGTCAGGCCCAGATCAACCTGTCATCTGCGACCGGTTCGAAGAATGAGATCGATGTCCTCGGTAACGTCACGGATGAGAACCTTTGGTTCGAGCAATCGGGCAACGACCTGAAGATCGATCTTCTTGGGACGAACACGAGTACCACGATTAGCAACTGGTTCTCGGGAAGTTCGGGCGCGCTCCAGGAGATCACCGCCGGCGGCCTCAAGATCGATAGTCAGATCTCGCAGCTCGTGCAGGCAATGGCGACGTATTCGGCAAATAATACAGGGTTCGATCCGACCAACCCGAGCATCCAGGCTCTGCCGAACGATGCCGTGCTCCAGAACGCGGTGGCCGCGTCATGGCATGCGTAAAGTCGACGATTAAGCCACGTCCTTTCGGGGCGTGGCGTCCCGACCGCAATATTCATCGCCCCCTGGTTTGGACTGGTGCGGGCGGCCGGACTCGAACCGGCACAGGCCTTGCGGCCCCACGGATTTTCTTACCACTTCGGCTTTCGCCGCCGCCCATCCGGCGTTCGTGGTCTGGACTATCCCTTCACCCTGGCGGGTGTCCGCTGTAGGTGCTGCCCGTCTAGTCTCTACACCTTCCCCCGGGCGGGGGCTTGGCTCGGGATTGCCAGTGAAGGTTTCCCCGACTTTGAGCAGTTCTGCTCCCAAGGTTTCCCCCAGGGCACTCAATGGCTTAAGTCCGATGCGTCTACCAGTTCCGCCACGCCCGCATCGGCTCATCTATACGGCGCAAATAGCCTAAGGCAAAGAGAATACAGGCGATTCCGCACACGGTTTGATCAGACTAGCGCAGGGTCTCCCAGCTTGCCTCGGCGGATTTCCGCCACGTCCTTCTTCGGAAGCCTCTTCTTGCGCACGTTGATGGCGCCGGCGTCCAGCACGTCCTTCAGGTGGACGGCGGAGTACTTCTCGATCATCTCCACACTGGTCCGGCAGCTCTTAGCCAGCATGTCAATGTCGGCACCCTCCGTCAGGCGGAAGCAGGATGTCGGTGTGTCGCAGGCTGTCAAGGAAGCGTGCCGCTTGATCCAACGAGATCAAACACTTAAGTCCATCACCGGCCGTCTGGAATTGGCGCCTTGCGGGCCGGGTGGGTGGTTCTTCCTTGAGCGAGCCGGCCGCACAAGGCAAAGCCTCAATCCGGACATCTGTTGCTGCTTTAGGCATTCTCAATCCACGGGGACTATTCATCCGATATGGCTGCTTCGCTTTTCTCACCGCTGCGCTGTTGCGGCGCGCTTGTTGTGCTGCTCGCGGGCGCGGGGCTGTCCGGCTGTGCCGGCTTGAGCGAGACGGTCGCCCCGGCGTTTGCCGATCCCGCGGCATACGAATTGTACGACTGCAAGCAGCTCGAGACCGAGCGCAAGTCGCTCGCCAACCGCACCGCCGAGTTGCAGAAGCTGATGGAGAAGGCCGAGACCGGGACCGGCGGTGCCGTCGTGTCCGAGCTTGCCTATCGCAACGACTACGTCGCGGTGCGCGGGCGGGCGCAGCTGGCCGATGACGCCTGGCGCCGCAATAGGTGCCGGGAGACGCCGCCGAATGCTGCGCCGGTGTCCTCGGCTCCGCAGCGGCCGGACATCAAGCCCGCCCCAAAATCAGGCGGCACCAATCACTGAGTCTATACGGCTGCGTTCGTCTCAGACGCGCCAGCCGTAGATCCAGTCCTGCCGCGCCAGCATGCGGTCCGGGCCGAGCGCGCGGATCGCAACGTCGCGCGCGATCGCGAGCGGCCCCTTGAGATGATAGATGCGGCCCTGCTGCCGCGCGGTCCGCTGCACACGGCGCACCCGCGCCTGTCGTGCACGGCCATATTGCTTCAGCGCCGCGGTGATATCAGCGGTGCTCTCGGTGGTCTCCAGGCTCAAATGCTGCGCCAGCACGGCGGCATCCTCGATCGCCATGCCGGCGCCTTGCGCGGCGAAGGGCAGCATCGCATGCACGGCGTCGCCGAGCAGCGCGACCGGGCCGTTGCTCCAGGGGCAGCCGTCGGGCACGCCGAACAGCGCCCATTTGCGCCAGCTGTCGACCGTGGACAGCATCATCCGCGCCGCCGGCGGCCAGCGCGGCGCGGCGAAGGCGTCCATCACCTCCAGCGCATCGCCCGGCGTGCTCCAGCCCGGCCTGTTCCAGGTGCCCGGCAGCACCGCGACCACGTTGATCTGGCGCCCACCCGCGATCGGATAGGCAACGAGATGGGCGTTCGGGCCCATCCAGAGCTGCACCCGCCGGGCGGTAAAATCCTTCGGCAATTGCGTGGCGTCGAGCGTGCCGCGCCAGGCGATCAGCCCGGAGAAGCGCGGCCGCACCTCGGGAAACAGATGCTGGCGGACCGTTGACCAGATGCCGTCGGCGCCGATCAGCGCGCTGGCGAGATCGCTGCGGCGGATCGTGCCGCTGCGATGGACCACCGTCAGTCCCTTGGCGTGAGGCGCGACGTCTTCGAAGGTTGCACCCAGCTTCAGGTCGATATCGGGATGGTCGGCAACGGCGCCGGCGAGGGCGGATTGCAAATCGGCGCGGTGCACGACCCAATAGGGGGCGCCGGCCCGCGCGGAGGCGGTGTCACCGAGCGGCATGCGCAGCAGTTCGCCGCCGGCCCGCGCGCTCATGATCGAGACCGCTTCCGGGACGACGGCACGCAGCTTGAGCCGTTCGGCAAGGCCAAGCTCGACCAGCACGCGGCTGGCATTGGGGGAGAGTTGCAGGCCGGCGCCGACGTCCTCGAGCCGCTCGGCCTTTTCCAGCACGACGATGCGGAAGCCACGGGCCGCAAGCGCAAGCGCGGCCGTCAGTCCACCGATGCCGGCTCCGGCGATGACAATCGTTCGGGAGAGCGCCACCCCTGACCGATGGACGCGGTCAGGCCACCTTGTCCTTCAGGACGCATTCCGGCGGACGGGCTTCGCCGGCCTTCAGGTCCGCCGCGAAGCGGTACAGCGTCGAGCAGTAGGGGCAGATGATCTCGTTGTCGTTGCCGAGGTCGAGGAAGACGTGCGGATGATCGAACGGAGGGTTGGCGCCCACGCACATGAACTCTTGCGAGCCGATCTCGATGACGGGCACGCCGGCATCGTTATGGAAGTGCGGGACGACATGGTCGGACATCGTAACTCATCCTGGAGTGGCAGTGGCGGCAGACACAATCAACGCTGACGCGGTATCTTTTGCGACGCCGCGGACCATACTGGGGGGTACGGGTGATTGCTAGTCCAGTGGAACCGAAAGGTCCGCATTGCCCCATGCTCATTTGCTCATGCAAATTCGACACAATCTTGCCGCCTGAGAGAAGCCCTTCTTTCGTCGGGGACGTTGTGTCGCAATTTGGGCATACTATGTCTGTGGACGAGCGCATTTGCGACGAAAGACGAATCATCAGGCGCAGGATCTCAAGGACCGTCCGGGCTTTCAGCATGAAGTGGCTGCGAATCAGCACAGCGTTGACCGGTATTGCCGCATGCAGCTTCCTGCTCGCGCAGGTAGCGCCGCAGGCCCGTGAAGCCGGCGCGATCCTCGCCGCCCAGGACGATCCGGCCGCGCTGTCCGAGCTCAGGCTCGACGCGCTGCTGCGGCAGAACGACCATCTGGTGCAGGACAATATCGAGGCAGCCCTCGCCGCGGGCGACGCCGATCTCGCCGACAGTTTTGTTGCGCTGGCGCGCGAGCGCAACATCGCGCTGTCCGACGACCTGCTCAATCGCGTGAGCGACGCGGTCAAGGACGAAAATTCCAGCTCGCACTTCGCCAAACGGTTTGCCACCGGACTCGTGACCGGTACCGCCGACGACGTCGCGAGCCTGTCCGGAACGGTGGCCGGCGATCTCTTCGTGATCGGCGACGTCAGGGACGTCGTGCGCGAGGGCAAGCACCTGGCGATGGGCGAGGAGACCGATCGCCTCGTGCTCGGCCTTGCAACTGCCGGCCTTGCGGTGACCGCCGTGACCTATGTGTCGGTCGGAGGCGCTGCGCCCGTGCGCGCCGGGCTGACCTTGGTCAAGGACGCCCGCAAGGTGGGGCGGCTCGGTGAGGGGCTTGCGGCATGGGCCGGCCGGTCCGCGCGCGAGGTGGTGGACGCGCCGATGCTTCAGAACGCGGTCGCCAAGGGTTCGGTGTTTCGCCCAGGCGAGACCGTGAGCGCGATCAAGGCAGCGTTCCGTGCGGAGAAGGCCGGTGCGCTGGTTCGGCTCGGCAAGGACGTGACGCGCGTTGCCGAGAAGACCGGCACGCGCGGCGCCATGGATACGTTGCGCATTGCCGAAGGCCCCAAGGACGTCGCGCGCGCGGCCCGGCTTGCGGAGGCGCAAGGCAGCAAGACCCGCGCGATCATGAAGCTGCTTGGTCGCGGCGCGCTGCTGCTGATTGGCGGCGCGTTCGATCTGGCGCTCTGGCTGTTCGGGGCGGCACTGACGCTGTTCGGCCTGTTATCCTCGATTAAAGCCACCACCGAGCGCCTGACGCAAGCCTGGTGCGATCGCAGACGGGCGCGGCGGCTGCGCCGGGCGCAAATCGCAGCCGAAGCCGCTCTGGCGGACGCGGCGCTGACCGCCTGAAGCGCGATCATCGCGCTTCAGGTTATAGTTTGAGCATGATCCTGCCGGAAAACCGCTGCACACTTTTCCGGATCATGCTCTAAGATCAACCTCTCCCCACAACGACTTGCGGAACTGATGATGCCGAGCTTTCACAACGGCGCCGTTGAAATTGCCTATCTCGACGAAGGCGAGGGCGATCCGATCATCCTGGTGCACGGTTTTGCCTCCAGCAAGAACGTGAACTGGGTCTATCCGACCTGGGTCTCGGAGCTGCGCAAGAACGGCCGCCGTGTGATTGCGCTCGACAATCGCGGCCACGGCGAAAGCGCAAAACTCTACGAACCCGCGCAATATTCCATTCCCACCATGGCCGGCGACGTGCTGGCGCTGATGGATCATCTCGCGATCCCGCAGGCCGACATCATGGGCTATTCGATGGGGGGCCGGATGACGGCCTGGCTCGCCCTGAACGAACCGCAGCGCCTGCGCTCGGCGATCCTCGGCGGCATCGGCATCGGCGGCCTGATCGAGGGCAGCGGACCCGGCGAGAACGTCGCCAAGGCACTGGAAGCGCCTTCGCTCGACGACGTCACCGATCCCGTCGGACGCACCTTTCGCGCGTTTGCCGATCAGACCCGCTCGGACCGCGTGGCGCTTGCCGCGTGCCTGCGCGGCACGCGCGAGCTGATGACGAAAGAGCAAGCTGCGCGCATCGACGTGCCCGTGCTGATCGCAGTCGGCTCGACCGACGACGTCGCGGGCTCTGCCAGCGCACTCGGCGCCATCATTCCGGGCTCCGAAGTGCTCGACATTCCGAACCGCGACCACATGCGCGCGGTCGGCGACAAGGTCTACAAGTCGGGCGTACTCGACTTCCTCTCACGCCGCGGCTGAGGTTCGTTGTCTGAGGCGATGAGGTCAGGGGGCGTCTACCCCTTCGGGGCAGCCATCCACTCCTTCAAGAATGCGCAGAAATCTGAAGTCTGCTAAGGGATTGGCGATCAGCGAAAAGTTTTCGGTCCGCTCCCATCAGCGGACGATGACTAATCGTCCGCAAGCGAACGGCGGTGGGTTAGCCAATAGTCATTCTGCCACGCCTCGTAGCCAAGCAACTCGCCAAACCGCCTTTCGCGGTTGTCGGACCAAGCTCCGGGCTCGCTCAGAAGCGTAAGCATTGCATCAACCCGCCACTCGTGGCCCGGTAAGGCGTAGAATAGCCTCCGGTATTTGAGCTGCGGCAGGTCAGGGCACGGTTCAATCACTTCGTGTCTTATCAGCCGGCCTACAGCAACATGCCTATCGAACAGCCGCCAATATCGAATACAGATGTCTGGCTCATCACCAACGACATCCATGAAATATGCGAGGGGCTTCGTCCCTCTCAGCATTAGGCCGAGTTCTCTGTTGGTGTGAACCAAATAGGGCAGCTGACGAAGCCATTCGCGGTGCATGTTCGGCATCTTGACTGCACATCGTTAATTTCCGCTAAGGGGCAAGAATATGAAGAGCTCAGCCCGAGCAAATCTTGTCCGCATGCCTCATAAGCGGACCAGGTGGAGCGATGCTGCCACTTCGCCGAAGGACCACTAACGGAGCAGTCGTGCTCTAGCCATTTGGAAGGCTTTTTGGTCGAAAGGCAGGTATGCTGCAATTTGCAAGGCAAGCCCTATACCCGTGAGATGGTTCTATGGACGCAAAATCAGCCGCACGATTTAAACAGCACGTAGAGCGGGCCATTGAGGAGATGTCCCTGGCGCTCACGCTCGCCAAAGACGCCTCTCCAACAGATGAGTTTCTGGGATTGAGGACATCGGTGGGCGATATCATCGCTCGGATAGACACCGTGCTTCAGGACAACATCTACAAAGATCATCCCGGTCTGGATGGCATGAAAGACTGACCCTCATCGGAAGATTTCCTGGCGCGAAAATGCCGTCCCGACTTAATGGTTGCTACGCGCTCGGGAAATTAACCGGCGGACGCAATTCGCTCGCGTACGCATTGCAGTGGATGGCCGTGCTGGTGTGCCAGCTCGGACACCTCTGTCATCTTGGCATCAGCGACGTCGTGGCGGTAGATGCCGCATGTACCGACACCCTTCTCATGAATCTCAAGCGTGATCCGCGTTGCTGTCTCACGGTCTTTGCCGAACACCCACTCCAATATGAAAATCACGAACTCCATCGGCGTCGCATCATCATTCAGAAGCTGTACCTCACTCAGCAGTTCCGAGACCATGTCGGAGCCGTTGTGAGGTTCGGTGTCCTTCGCCTCAATTCGTTTCGGCGCGGCGCGGTCACCATTCTGGTGCAAGACAAGTCCGTCGATCGCGCCCTCGAGATTACGCGTAAATGTCATGCTGATCCCGGCGACCTTGGCGAAAAACTCATTGGGCGCCCACGGAAAAATCGGGAACGCGCCTTGTCCTGTGGCCCGCGCATAAAGCCCGTTGTTAATCCGACGCAGGTACAGCAGGAAGTTCTCGGCCAACTCGTAGGTCCCGACATATTCATCAAGTGACGCACCGGGAAGGACGATTGCCTTATATGCCGGCGAAAGCGGTGCATCGGAATCCAGCGTGGCGAATCCCAGATCATCAGGATCCGCAAACGTATTGGTTAGAACGACAACTCCTCGTTTCCGATCAGCTGTGAAACCGAAAAAGCTTCGGTAGCCACCGGTTCCGCCGTTGTGCCAGACGATTCCCTTATCGGTCTTCGTCCACGCCAGGCCGACTTTCGCGGTGTCACCGCGCGGCTGTTGCGCGAAGTTCATCGCGGCGGCCAATACCGGCTCACCGATGCCCATGTTGGCCTTCAGATAGCGCAGCATGTCATGAGCCGTGGAACGGAGGGCGCCAGCTCCTGCCAATGCGCCCAGGTCCCAGTTCTTTACCACCTTGCCTTGGTCGTCGTGACCAGGAGCGAGATGAGCACGCATTGCGGCCGTGAACGCCGTGCCGGTCATTGTCATGCCGAGCGGTTTCAGAATGCTGTCGCTGATGAGTGCGTCATAGGTGGTGGCCCCGGACTGGGCAAGCGCATGGCCCAAGAGCCCATATCCCAGATTAGAATATTCGTACGAGGCCCCCGGATCGCGTGGGAGTTGGTATCCCGCAAGAAACACATTCATCTTCGCCGCGTCGTAGTCGGCATAGGGATTGGCTGGGTCCTGTGGCGTGAAGTTAGATGGCATTCGCGGTAAGCCTGACTGATGCGTGGCAAGGTCGCCGAGCGTAATGGCTCTGTCGTCGCGGGACGGGATTTTGAAGTCCGCCAAAAGTTCTGCCACCGGCGTGTCGAGCGTCAACCGGTCCGACAGGATTGCTTGCGCCAAGAGTGTAGCCGTGAAGGTCTTCGTGATCGAGCCGATTTCGTAGACTGTTTCGCCATCAGGCGCGTTGCCATCATCGAGTTTGCCGAAGGCCACAACCTCGCTCATGTCGCCATCCGCGATGGCGAACACGAGGGTCTGGTAAGTGCCTGCCTCAATCCGTTCCTGTGCTGCCTTTTCGACCCGCTTCGGCAGGAGTGCGATGTCCGCTGATGTGCTCTTCATGGAGCCTACCCCTATGGCGCAATGTCGTCGGATCGCGCAGCGCGACGACATGCTACTCTGGTTCTTTGCCGACGCGGGCAGGCTGTTGAGCGCCGAGTCATTTCTGGATGTTCCTTTTCGATGAAAGCGATCGCTGCTCGGGCGAAGCCAAGCGCGACGATGCTCACCCCAATCTCATCCCGCCTTGCCGTCATCCCCAAACCGCCGCCCCACCGCCATCAGCACCACGAAGGTCGCAACCCACACCATCCGCGCGCCGTAGCGGTCGTGCGGGCCGGAGATCACGGCGCAGATGAAGGCGTTGCCGAGCAGCGCCAGCGTCACGGTCGCCGCCAGCAAGGTCAAATCGTCGAGCCGGCGGCTCGCGAGAGCGTTGCCGAGCAGTGCGACCAGTGCCAGCATCGAGGCCAGCGCCACCGGCACGTGCAGCCAGTTGATCGCGGTGAAGTCGAGCTGCCAGTTCTGCTGCCGCGCCGCGCGCATCGGCGCGGCCTGGGCGGGGATGTAGCGCTCGATGATGCCGCGGGTGTGCGGGATCCAGCCATTGGTGCCTTCGCCGGTCGCCACATGCAGCAATTGCTGCCCCACCGCCCGCAGCGCCGCGCCGGCCTGCCAGGCCGGATAGTCGGCGAGCGATTGCACGACGATGGTGCCCATCTCGTCGTCCATGCCCTCGAAGCGGCCGAGCGTGTTGAACATGCTGTGGCCCCACAGGAACTCGTCGGCGGTCGCCGGCAATTGGTTGCGATAGGGACAGAGCTTGAAGTTCTCGCGCGGGCAGTGGTCATTGAGAAAGCGTGCGACGATGCCGTCCTGCATCATGCGGCCGAAGGCGACGCCGGTGCCGCCGGGTGTCCAGGCCCATTTGCCCGATAGCGCGTGGTTTGCCGACACCAGCATCAGGCCGCCCACCACAATGGTCAGGCTCGCCTGCGCCAGTCCGGCCAGCGGCAGGCGCGCGCCCAGGAATGGCCGCATCGTCCAGCCGGCGGCGCAAAGCCCGAGCAGCACCCCGAGCGTGGCGCTGTGGGTCGCGGCGGCAAAGGCGGTGAAGACGAACAGCGAGATTTTTTCGAGCGGTGATGTGCGCTGTGCCCCAACGACCAGGAGAAACAGCGACAGGATCGACAGCCCTGCGAAGATGTCGGTGAGCAGCATGCTCGCAAGCCAGGGCAGCGCAGTCGACAGGATCAGCAGCAGGCTGATCGCGACGAAGCGGAACGTCTGCATCATCGAGAGCACGCGCAAGGTGAGCTGGAGCAGCCACAACGTCGCCAGCGACTGGACCGCGAGATTGATCCAGAAACCAGAGCTCTCGCCATAATGCAGATAGAGGCCGAACACGGTGGAGCGGCTGGGGACGAGATAACCCTCGTACCAGCGCGCCAGATAACCGCCGGTATCCCATTGCAACAGCGGATAGCTGTTCCAGAGTGCCGGCGCGATCATCAGGAGGGGCAGAGCCAGAGCGGCGAGCCGCAGCCAGAAGGTATCAGCGGCGCGCGCGCGCAAATGGTCGGTGGTGGTGGTCAAATCCGCTCCGTCGTCGCTGGCGACCATGCCCGCAATAAGGGTTGGGGGAGAATTCACCAATAGTTTGACGCCGCCCGGCTTGAATTTGCCAAAAGCCTGACCATTTTTAGCCGACCTTGCCGCCTGGGGGCGTCAGAAGAAACTGTTGTGTTTCAACGTGTTGGCGTGCCCCCGCGGGGCAAGGTGCTGTTCACTCTCAGGCAAGCCCGTCAGGACTTTGTCGCCTAGACTGTGCTATAGAACCCGCAAAACGCGCTCATTCGAAAGAGCAGATCCCAGAGAGAAAATCCATGGCAGTGCATCAGGTCAATCCGGGAGGAAAGCTCGCCTCGCTCGATCCGATCTGGGATCGGATCCGCGGCGAAGCGGAGGACATCGTCCACCGCGAGCCCGAGCTTGCGACCTTCATCTATTCAACGGTGCTGCATCACAGCCGCCTGGAAGATTCGGTGGTCCATCGCGTTGCTGATCGCCTCGATCACGCCGCGCTGTCGGGCGATCTGGTGCGTCAGACCTTTGACGAGGCGCTGCGCGACGACCCCGATCTCGGCAACGCCTTCCGCGCCGATCTCGTCGCCGTCTACGACCGTGATCCCGCGACCTCGCGCTTCATCGATCCCTTGCTCTACTTCAAGGGTTTTCACGCCATCCAGACCCATCGCCTCGCGCACTGGCTCTGGCTGAAGGGCCGCAAGGACTTTGCGTATTATCTGCAGAGCCGCGCCTCCGCGGTGTTCCAGACCGACATCAATCCCGCCGCGCGCATCGGCCGCGGCATCTTTCTCGACCATGCCACCGGTTTCGTCTGCGGTGAAACCGCTGTCATCGAGGACGACGTCTCGATCCTGCACGGCGTCACGCTCGGTGGTACCGGCAAGGAGAACGAGGACCGTCATCCGAAGATCCGCCACGGCGTGCTGATCGGCGCCGGCGCAAAAATCCTCGGCAATATCGAGATCGGCCATTGCGCGCGCATCGCCGCCGGCTCGGTCGTGGTCAAGCCGGTGCCGCACAATGTCACGGTCGCGGGCGTGCCCGCCAAGATCGTCGGCGAGGCCGGCTGCGCCGAACCGTCGCGCACCATGGATCAGATGATCAACGCCATGGGGCTTTGACAAGGTGGGGCTTTGACAGGATGGGGCTTTGATAGGGGCTCTGAGCTTTTGACAGGGCCGGATTCCCCGGTCCTGGTCGTCCCCAAATTCTTTGGCAATTGATGCTGGCGGTTCGTCGCGTCTCGTCCTAAAACCCCGCCAACCCAGATTTCGATTGGAGACTTGCCGTGGACGTCAAGGAAGTAAGGAAGCTCGACGCGTATTTGAAGCGCGTATTCGGCAATCCCAAGATCCGCGTCGTGCCGCGGCCCAAGAAGGACGATTCTGCCGAGGTCTATATCGGCGAGGAGTTCATCGGCGTGCTGTTCGTCGACGACGAGGACGATGATCGTTCGTTCCAGTTCCAGATGGCGATCCTCGAAGACGATCTCGTCGATCAGGAATAGTGCGGCGATCGTGTCGCTCAACGGGGCCGCGCGCGCCGCGACCCCGTCATTCTATTTCCTTGCAAGAATGCGCAGCCGCGCCGTGGCATCGGCGACAGTGATGCCCTCTGCATCGACGAGGTCGGCTTGCACGACCATGTCGCGCTCCGTCCGCTCGATGACCCGTGCTCGCGCCGTGATCAGTCCGACCGTTGCGGGCTTCAGGAAGCGCGTATCGAGGCTCTTCGTGACCACGGTCAGCTCAGGCGATAACGCAGCGAGCGCGCAAATCCCGGTGGCGGAGTCCAGCATCGCTGCCAGAAATCCGCCCTGGATCGTCCCGTGCCTGTTGGTGAAAGCCGGCTGAGCCTGGAAGCGGATCAGCGCATGCCCGCTCTCGTCGAAGCCAAGCCATTCCCGCCCCAGCAACTGGGCACCGGGTGGGAGACCTGCTGCCGCATCGTTCAAGTCGATCGCCCCATCATGGCATCATGCTCCTGTTTTGCCCGACGGGTCAAGTCGAACTTCGAAAAATACGAAAATGCTCGATGCTGCCGAGGCTTGGCTACTGTGCATGGGGTTGTTTTCGATATTTTCGCGTCGACAGGCTCCAGCTCGTCCGGGCGCACCGATATCGCGACGGGGCGTAGAGACCGCACTCAGCCCTTCGGCCCGCGTAGCTGCGCCGTCAGCTTGTCCATCGCTTCCGCCGCGTCGCGCCATTGTGACAGCCAGCTGCGCGGAAAGCGGAAGGTGAGGTCGGCGCCGCCGACCCGGCGCTCGGAGAGGCACATGCCGGGCGTCGCCGTATCGCGCGTGCAGCGCGCGGTCAGCGCCGGGCTTGCCGCGGAATAGAGATCCTCGCTGCCGTAAGGCGTCTCGGCGCGGAACATCCGCATCGTCAGCCCGTCATCCGGACTGGTCGAGGCCTGGTCGAGATAGCGCGGATAGATCGTCGCAGTCCGCTGTTCGGGCGCGAGCGCATCGTGATGGGCCGCGATCGACAGGAAGATGCGGTCGATCGGCTGCATCGTCGTTTCCACCGCATCGGCGGTGACGTGTTTCGGCGCGCCGGGCGGCTCCAGCGAGGGATAGAGGAAGTCGAGGTCGATGCGCTCCTGCGGTCCGGAGTGCCGCTGGATCTTCATCCGGATCGCCGCCGCCGGCAGGTTGAACAGCGTGCCGCCGACGCTGACCGGCAGCTTGTCCGGTGCGCTCGCGCCGCCCGCGCCCCAGGTCGGCCACAACAGATAGGCGACCAGCGCGAGCGCACCCACCGCGGCCGCAGCGCCGAGCACGATCGGCACGACATGCGCCCGGGCGCGGGGAGAGCGAGGGGAGGCTGCCGAAAACACCGTCATGATTGAAGCGCGCGTGGAACCCGAAGTCGGCCGGTGGCCGACGAATCAGCGGCGAATATGCCATGCGGCGGCGAATTCGCGGAGCGTTCCCGGCTGCGGGGACCGGGGAGGGCCCTGCGCGGGCCGGGCGGCGGCGTTAACCTTCGCTTAAGGATAATGTAGCGTTAACCGGCACTTTTTGTCACAGGAAGGCTCCGGCGTTGCGTAAAGGCGGACCGTTCCGATGACACCTGAAGCTCTCAATACATTCTTCTCGATCTTCATTGGTTTCGCACTCGCGGGCGCACTCGTGAGCGGATACCAGGCGGTCGCACAGCGGCCGGCCGGCTTCGGCCTGTTGCAGGACGGCGTGGCGCCGAAGACCTTCGCGGCGGTGCCGTTCCTGGTGTTCGCCGCGCCCTTCATCATCATGCGCAACACGCTGCGCGGCATGCGGGTGGAAAGCCGCCGCGTCGAATTCGTGATGATGGCGACCGTCATCGCCGGCTTCTGGAGCATGATGAGCGGCACCTTCTTCCTGATGACGCTGCGCGCGACCGGCGTGCTGGGCTGATATCGCCTTCGAGGCCGCCCTTTGCTTCAGGGCCGCCGTTTCGCTATGGCTGAGTCAACCTGACAGGAGACCTCCATGGCGATCTACGAGCTCGACGGGCAGGCGCCCGATCTTCCCGCCGACGGCAATTACTTCATCGCGGAGACCGCCACCGTGATCGGCCGCGTGCGCCTGAAGCCGGGCGCGAGCGTCTGGTTCGGTGCCGTGCTGCGCGGCGACAATGAGTGGATCGAGATCGGCGAGGGCGCCAATGTGCAGGACGGCTCGACCTGCCATACCGACCTCGGCTTTCCCATGGTCATCGGCAGGAACTGCACCGTCGGCCACAACGTCATCTTGCACGGCTGCACCATCGAGGAGGGCGCGCTGATCGGCATGGGCTCGATCGTGATGAACGGCGCCAGGATCGGCCGCAACAGCATCGTCGGCGCCGGCTCGGTCATCACCGAAGGCAAGGAGTTCCCCGAACGCTCCCTGATCATCGGCTCGCCGGCGCGGGTGATCCGCACCCTCGATGACGCCCAGGTCCAGAAGATGGGGAGCGCGGCCAGGTTCTATGTCGCCAACGGCCCGCGCTTCACGAAGGGGTTGAAGCGGATCGGCTGAGACGCCGATGCCGCCCCCGGACTGGCTTTGCCGCGGTTCCGTACCGTAAAAATACCGGCGCGAACTTTAAGCCTCCGCTAGCGCTACAAGGGTACCGTGGAGCCTTCTCAACCAGGGAGGCGGCGCCATGGACGCTGCGGCGCTGGGATCCCGGCTCGATGCCGGAACCCAACTTTTGAAGAAGTTCGTTCGTTTCGCGCGCGGCGCGGATACGCTGAGCGTCGCGGAGAAGGTCTACAGCATCGCCGGCTTCCTGGCGATCGTGACCACCTTTCTGCTCGTGATGTCGATCCAGTCGGTGCGCTTGCAGACGACCTACCGTCACATGCATGCCTCTTCCGCCGAGGCGGCGATCAGCGTCGGACGCATCAACACGCTGATCTACGCCATCGTGATGGAATCGCGTGGCATCTACATGTCCGGCGATCGCAGCGCGATGAAGCAGTTCGCCGACGGGCTGGTGCGCCGCAACCGCGAGCTCGCCGACGCCGTGAAGAACATGGAACGGACCGTCGGCAACGACGACGCCGCGCAATTCGCCGGCTTCCGTCAGCGCATCGCCAATTTCATCGAGTTCCGCCAGGAGCTGGCGCGGCGCGGGCTCGAGATCAGTGCGGCCGCAGCGCGCGAATTGGGCGATAATGATGCCAACCGGACGCTGCGCAACAAGCTCAACAGCGATCTCGAGACGCTCGAAGGCATCTACAGGGAGCGCGCCCGCCAGGCGGACGAGCTCGCCAACGAAAATCACTATGCCGCCGCCTATCTGTTCGTGCTTGGGCTCGCGGCTCTCCTTCTGGCGGGGCTGAACGTCGTCGTGATGCGCGGCTCGGTGGTCGGGGCACTCGCCGAGATTACGCAGGCGACCGACCGGATCGCGGACGGCGACGTCAAGAGCAAGGTGCCGCATCTGGGCCGTCATGACGAGATAGGGCATCTCGCGCGCGCCGTGCAGCATTTCCGCGATGCGGTGGCGCGTATCTTCGAGCTGGAAGAGCTCGAGCTCGGCACCGCGCAGGCGCGCGACGCGGCGATGACCGAGCGCGACCAGTTCAACGACAAGTACCAGGCCAAGAAGTGGCAGCTGTCGGCTGCGATCAACAGCATGCCGCAGGGCCTGATCATGCTCGACGCCAAGGCGAACGTGGTCGCGATGAACGGCAACTACCGGCGGATCTACAATCTGCCCGAGACGATCCAGGCCGGATCGACGACGCTCGAGGAAATCCTCCAGCACCGGGTCAAGAGCGGCTTGTTCAGCGGCGACATCGAGAAATTTCTCGCGGCGGTACTCGGCCGGATCGCGCGGCGCGAGCCGGCAACCTCTGAACTCACCTTGAACGACGGACGCATCATCAGGATCTACGAGCGTCCGATGGATGGCGGCGGCTGGGTGTCCGTGCAGGAGGACGTCACCGAGCAGCGTCAGCGCGAGCGCATTCTTCAGCGCATGGAGCGTTTCCTCGCCACCATCATCGAGAACGTGGCGGAGGGCATCATCGCCAAGGATGCCCGCAACCAGCGCTACGTCTTCGTCAACAGGGCCGCCGAGAAGATGATCGGCATGTCGCGCGGCGAGATCATCGGCAAGACAGCGCGGGAACTGTTCTCGCCGGAGGCCGCCGAATTGATCGAGCGGCGCGACCAGCAGCTTCTGTCGCAGAAGCAGCAGCTCGAACCGATCGTCGATACCATCGACAATCCCACGCGCGGTCGCCGCGTGATCTCGGCCCGGCGGGTCCAGATCGGCGGCGCGGGCGAAGAGTCCCACATGTTCGTGACCATGGTCGAGGACCGAACCGAGACGATGGTGGCGGCCGCGTAGCAAGCGACGCGTCAGCTTCCTTCGGATTCGCGCGCTTCGATCGCGCCCGCGACCTTCTCGTGGCCGGCGGCCCAGAGCGCATGCTCGTCGCTGCCGTTGAGGTAGGGATTGGCCTCAGCCGGGATGTTTTCGCGCGCGGCGCGTTCGCCCTCTGCAAAAGGATCTCGATCGGTCATCGTGGTCTGGCCTTTCTGGCTTTGGGACGCGCGGACGGCTTGTCCGCTTCACCACTGAGCCTGGCGCTCTTGCGCAGCGCGGCCCTGAGATCGATCGGGATGCCGTGCTTCTTCAACAGGTCGGTAAAGGCTTCGTCCGCGAGCTCCTGAAACGTTGCCATCCTGTCGCGCCCCAATTGCTTCAGCTTGTTGAACGTATCCTCGTCGAACGCGATCAGTTTGCGCATGATCGTGGCAGCCTCCTCGTTTCAAGCTGATGTGACCGGGTTTGTTCCGGAACGGGTCCCGGCCCGGGCCGTTGACAGGCCAAAGGAGCATTTCCGATGGCCAGATCGTCTGCAACCGTCTCAATCAAGACCTTGATCGTGATCTTCAGTCTTGCGGCGATGCCGGCCGTATCGTTCGCGCAAGCGACCGGCGGCGCGGCGGGATCGACCGGCGGCGCCGCCAACGCGCCGCCGCCGCCGCCCGGGACCAACAGCCTGGGGACCGCTCAATCATCCGGCGCGAATACGGCTCCTGGCGTCACCACCGGCACCAGCGCAGGTGCTTCGGCCGACGCCACCGTCAATACCGAAAACCGGATGCTCGACAAGAAGCTGAAGAGCATTTGCCGTGGCTGCTGATGCTCGCGCGGAAGTGAGGCAGCGTGGCTGTCAGGAATGCCTCGATGGCATTAGCTTGATCGTGCGTTGAAGCGTGGAGCGTGTCCACGCGGAGGATCGAGTGATGTTACGTAAGATGATGATGGCGGCGCTGGCCGTTGTGGCAGTTGGGTTGTCGACGCCGCAGGCGGCACAGGCGGGCGGTCACGGCGGAGGCGGCTGGGGTCATGGCGGCGGTGGCTGGGGCCATGGCGGTGGCCACTGGCACGGCGGCGGCTTCTGGCCTGGTGTCGCTATCGGCGCGGGTATCGCCGGCGCCGGTTACTATGGCGGCTACTACGGCTACGGTTACCCCGCCTACGGCAATTCCTATTACTATGGTACCGGCTACGATGATGGCGGTTATGGCGGCTGTTACGTCGTGCGCAAGCGCGTGATGACGCCTGCGGGATGGCGATACCGTCGCGTCGACGTCTGCGAGTGAGGCGGAAGGACCTGCGGGCCCACTAAAAAACAAGGTCGTTGACGCAGTATACCGTCAACGACCTTGCCAGCCCCGGATATTGAAATCGGCTCACGCCATCCGGTGAGGGCGAGCATCGCGCGGAATCATACGGGCGAATGTGATCCAGTTCACAAGTGGAAAAAATTAGAGTCGCCGCGCGGAGGCCCGCTCAGCCGCGCGAGCGCTTGCGCGCGCTGGCATGGACGCGGTGCCGCACCGGTTTCTTGCGGGTAACCGACGGCGTCTCGGCCTCGGAGGTCCGGACGCTGGCAAAGGACTGCCGCAAGCCGTCGATGGACTCGTTCAGGGTCGCCACCTGCTCCGAGAGGCGCTTGGTGTCGGCCTGCTGGGACGCGAGCAGTCGCTTCACGGTCTGGAGCTGGTCCTGCACGACCTGGAGCTGGTCGATCGATTCCTGCTGGGTCGCCTCCAGCCCCTTGGTCTTCTCGACGAGCTGCTCGGAGGCCTGGGCGGTGCGGGTCTGGAGCTGCCGCGACGCCACCACCCGGTCGGTCTCCGGCGCAGAGCCCGTATAGGCGCGCCAGATCGCGATCGAGGTCACGCCGGCGATCAGCAGGAGAAGGGCGGCCGCCGTCAGCGCGATGGGCTGGGCGCCGAGGCGAAGCAGGGGGTTGGACGGTGCGTCCTCTGCGAGATCGATCATCGCTGACAAAACCCAAATTGAAACTTGGTGAGTGGCGAAGACCGGCAGCCCGAATACGGCGGCCGGGATGTCCCGAAAGTGTTACTGTTCGGCAACAATTGGGACCAAAAAGAGGCTGAAGGTCAAAAAAGGCGGCGTGGACCCGGCTTTGCACCCCGGCGTTTGCAGCGGATCGCGGGATTCAGGGCTGAAACGGCGAAAATGGCCCGGAATAGGTCTTCGGTCGCGGCGCCGCATACGGCCCGAGGCGGGAGGTCTTCAGGCCCAGCCGCACCAGTGATTCCGCCAGCGTCACCGCGGCGGCGACGCCGTCGACCACGGGCAGGCCGTGCGTAGCGGCGAGCTCATTGGCGAGATCGGCCATGCCGGCGCAGCCGAGGACGATCGCCTCCGCGTGGTCGTCGCGGATCGCGGCGGTGATTTCCGAAGAGATTTTTGCGAGCGCATCAGTGTTGCGCTCTTCCAATGCCAGCACCGGGACCTCGGCGGCGCGAACGCGGGCGCAGCGCTCGGCGAGGCCGTACTTCTTCAGGTTATGCTCGATCGGCACGATCGAGACGCCGAGCGTCGTCACCACGGCAAAGCGCGCCGCGATCAGGCTCGCGATGTGGAAGCCGGCTTCGCCGATGCCGATCACCGGCGCTTTGGCAGCGGCGCGCGCGGCATCGAGACCGGTGTCGTCGAAGCAGGCGATGATGTGGGCATCCGCGCCGTCGCGGTCTGCGTCACGAATGCAGCCGAGCATTCCGGGGACGGCGAAGGCTTCGTCATAAAAGCCCTCGATCGAGACCGGGCCCATGGTCGGCTGGCGCGCGTCGATCGATGTGTCGGGCAGCGCGACGCTGCGCGCCGCAGCAGCGATCTTCGCTGTCATCGACGCGGTCGTGTTGGGATTGACGACGTGAAGTCGCATCGCGATCAGACAAGCCCCTTGTCAGACAAGCCCTTTGCCGGCGTCCGAACCCTTGGCCGCCTGCCGCTTGTTGAGCACGTGGATGGTGCCGAGCGCAAGGCTGATCACCGTGAACGAGACGGCGGAGATCACGGTGCCGAGCGCGTAGATGTCGGGGTTCGTCACGGTGGTGGTGAGGCCCTGCAGATCCAGCGGCAATGTATTGACCGCCCCGATCGCCTGGCTGGAGCGCGCCAGCTCGTCCCAGGACAGCGTGAAGCCGAACAGGCCGATACCGATCACCGAGGGCAGGATGATCGGCAGCACGACATGACGGAAGGCCTGCCACGGCGTCGCGCCGAGATCGCGCGCGGCTTCCTCCAGCCTGGGATCGAAGCGGTTGAAGATCGCAAACATGATCAGCAGGCCGAACGGCAGCGTCCAGGTCAGATGTGCACCGAGCCCGGAGGTGAGCAGGCCCATCGAGGTCTCGAAGTTCTCGTTCCAGTGCGCCTTGATCAGATCGTCGATGATGCGGAATTCAAGCGAGATGCCGAGCGAGGTGATGATCGAGGGCACGATGAGGCTCGCGATCGCAGAGTAAAATAGAATGCTTTGCGCCTTGAACTTGCGCCGGAAGGCCATGCCGGCGGCGACCGACAGCACGACGGTGACGATCATCACGATGATGCCGAGCAGCAGCGAACGGCGGAAGGCCGCCCCGAGATCGACGATGCCGGTGCCCTGGAACAGTTTTGCGATCCAGAAGGTCGACACGCCGTTCATCGGGAAGGTGAGGCCGCCCTGCGGGCCCTGGAACGACAGCACATAGATCGCGATCATCGGGCCGTAGAGGAACAGCGTGTAGGCCGCGAAGAAGATCGCGAGCACGTAGAACGAGCGCGGGCGTCCTTCCTTCATGCTCTAGAGCTCCTTCTTGATGTCGACGATGCGCGACATCATGGTGATGATCAGGAACGTAATGATGAGCAGGATCACGGCATTCGCAGCGGCCGCCGGGAATTGCAGCGCGTTCACCCGGGTCTCGATAATCTTGCCGGCAGCTGCAATCTGCTGGCCGCCCATCACGCCGATGGTGATGAAGTCGCCCATCACGATGGTGATGACGAAGATCGAGCCGATCACGATGCCGGGCTTGGCGAGCGGGATGATGACGTTGACGAGCGTCTGGAAGCCGGTGGCGCCGGCATCATAGGCGGCCTCGATCAGCGACTTGTCGATGCGCACCATCGAATTGAAGATCGGCACCACCATGAAGAAGGTGAAGAGGTGCACCAGCGCCAGCACCACGGAGAATTCGGAGAACAGCAGCCACTCCAGCGGCTGGTTGATCAGCCCTGTCTTGACGAGGCCGGAGTTGACCAGGCCATTGCGGCCGAGCAGCGGAATCCACGCGATCATCCGGATCACGTTGGAGGTCCAGAACGGGATCGTGCAGAGCAGCGACAATCCCATTTGCCAGGTCTTGGACTTGACGTGGAAGGCGAGGAAGTAGGCGACCCAGAAGCCGATGAAGAGTGTGATCGCCCAGACCATGAAGCAGAGCTTCAGCGTCATCACATAGGTTCGCCCGATCGTGCAGAGATCGGGGAGCTGCGCGATGCAGCCTTCGAACGTGTCGGTATAGCCGCGGCCCGAGAAGGCCGGCAGCAGCTGGTATTCGTTGTAGTCCCAGAACGAGACGATGACGACGAACACCAGCGGGATCAGGAAGAAGGCGAGAAACACCAGCATCATCGGCCCGGCCTGGAGCCAGGAGACGAACGAGGGCGACAGGCGCGCCGCCTTGGTGCGGCGCGCCGTCTCCGATCCCCGGCCAAGGTCCGGAGATGCCTGTTGCAGGATGTCCTCTGAGGTGTCCATCACGTCAGGCCGCGATGAACTCGTTCCACTTGCGGACCATGTAGTCGTTCTCGTCCATCACCGCGTTCCAGCAGGCGACACCGCCCATGCGGTCCTCGTAGGAGCCGCCGTCACGCACCGCGCCGGCCTTCTCCAGCAGCGAACCGTCGGGCGCCTTGATGTCCTTCTCGGCCGGCTTGCCTTCCATCCAATAGGCCCACTCGTAGGGCTCCATGTGCGCCTTCGCGGTGGAGAGCACGGCGGAGTAATAGCCCTGGCGGTTGAGATAGGCGCCGGCATAGCCGGACAGGAACCAGTTGACGAACTCATAGGCCCATTCGAGCTTCGCACCCGAGACGCCCTTGGAGACGCAGAAGCCCGAGGCCCAGGAGCGGTAGCCTTCCTTGAGCGGCTGGAAGGTGCAGGCGATGCCCATCGAGCGCACCTTCGTCACCGCCGGCGACCACATCGACTGGATCACCGTCTCGCCCGAGGCCATCAAATTGACGCTCTCGTTGAAGTCTTTCCAGAAGGCGCGGAACTGGCCGGCCTTCTTGGCTTCGGTCATCACCTTCATGGTGAGATCGATCTCTTCCTTGGTCATGTTGCCCTTGTCGGCATATTTGTACTTGCCGGTGGCTTCGACGACCATCGCGGCATCCATGATGCCGATCGAGGGGATGTTGAGGATCGAGGCCTTGCCCTTGAATTCAGGGTTGAGCAGCTCGGACCACGAGCTGATCGGGCGCTTGATGATGTCGGGGCGGATGCCGAGCGTGTCGGCGTTGTAGACGGTCGGAATCAGCGTGACGAACTCGGTCGCCGACGTCGCGAACTTCTTGGAGTCCTTGCCTTCGAGATAGAGCACCTTCCAGGGCGCGGTGCCCTGGTTGCCGATCTTCTTGCCGCCAGGCGTCTGGCCCTTGGTGAAGACCGGTGTGATGTTGTCGAATTCCTTGATCTTCTTGGCATCGAGGGCAAGGATGTTGCCCGACGGCACCAGCTTCTTCAGCGAGAAATATTCGGTGTCCAGCACGTCGAAGGAGTTCGGCTGGGTCATCACGCGCTTGGTGACGTCGTCGGTGGTCGCGGTGATGTATTCGATCTTGATGCCGGTGTCCTTCAGGCACTGCTTGGAGATGTCGTCGCCCTCGTTCACGGCGGTGCCGAGATAGCGCAGCACCTTCGGCTCGGCCGACATCACGTAGGGGAAGCCGGTGATGGCGCCGGAGCCGGCGGCGAGGCCGGCGAGACCCGCGGTGCTCTTCAATAGCGTGCGGCGGCTGACGCCGGTCTTTCTGGTCGTCTCGGTCATATCGCTCACTCCTCTGTGTTGCGCATTTTCTAAGATGAAGGCGCTATTGCAGGCGCTGCGCCTTGGCGGGATCCCAGGTGGCCAGCACGCGATCGCCCGGACGGAACGGGTGAACGTCGAAGGCGGCCTCGGAAACGTGGGAGAACAGGGACGTGCCGTCGTCGAGCGTCAGCGAGACGGCGACATAGGAGCCCTGGTACTCGGTCTGGGTCAGCAGCGCCGGCGCGCCGAACGCGCCGTCAGTGAACGGCACGATGCCGAGCTGATCGGCGCGCACGGCGATGAGCTTGCCGGCGTCGCTGAGGACGTTGTGGCCGCCGATGAAGCGCGCCACGAATTCGGTGCGGGGGTGGTGGAAGATGTCGCGGGCCGAGCCCTGCTGCTCGATCTTGCCGTGATTCATCACCACGATGTGGTCGGCGAGCGCCATCGCCTCTTCCTGGCCGTGGGTGACCTGGATGAAGCTGATGCCGAGCTCGCGCTGGAGCCGCTTGAGCTCGCCGCGCATCTTCACCCGCAGGAACGGATCGAGCGCGGACAGCGGCTCGTCGAGCAGCAGGATCTGCGGCTCGGTGATCAGCGCCCGCGCGAGCGCGACGCGCTGCTGCTGGCCGCCGGAGAGCTGCGCCGGCAGCCGCGCCGCATAGGGGGTCATCGCGACCAGCTCGAGCAATTCGCCGGCGCGCTTGTGCCTGGTGGCGCGGTCGACACCGCGCATTTTCAGGGCAAACGCGACATTGTCGAGCACCGTCAGGTGCGGAAACAGGGCGTAGGACTGGAACATCATCGCGGTGCCGCGCTTGGCGGGCTCGAGGTCGGTGACGTTCTGCGGGCCCAGGATGATGTCGCCCTCGCTGACCGCCTCATGGCCCGCGATCATGCGCAGGGTCGAGGTCTTGCCGCAGCCGGAGGGGCCGAGCAGGCAGCAATAGGTGCCGGCCGGGATCTTGAGGTTGACGTTGTCGACGGCCAGCGTCGTGTCGTAGCGCTTGGTGACGGCGACCAGTTCGAGAGCGGCAGGAGTGGCCATGGCGTGTCCGCTGGGAGGGCGATGCTCCGACTTTCTCCGCAAGGTCCGTGCCAACCGCCCGGAGACTGCCGAATTCCAAAACTGTGCAGTGGAGTCAGCTCGTTAGATCGAATCCGGCGCAACGGCGCGGCGCGCGGCGTGGGCAGCAATATGCACACAAAATGTGCTCGGATTGTATAAAGTTTCGCCTGTGATTGGATACAGCTCGTCGACTAACATTCGAGACCGAACGTCGCCGATCGAGCCCTCAAGCCCAAGCCCCTCGAAGTGATGGCCGCCAACACCCGCCCAAAATCCGATGCGCCAGACGCGAGCGATCGCGTCAGCCGTATCAGGGAAGGCGTGACCGCGGCGATCCTCGAACATCGCCTGCTGCCGGGCACGAAGCTCGGCGAGGACGAGATCGGCGAGATCTACGGTGCGAGCCGCACGCTGGTCCGCACCGCGCTCCAGCAGCTCGCGCATGAGGGCATCGTCAACATCGAGAAGAACCGCGGCGCCTTTGTTGCACGTCCGACGCCAGCCGATGCCCGCGAAGTGTTCGAGGCGCGCCGCCTGATCGAGCCCACCATCGTCGACCACGCGATCGACGCGGTCTCGCCGGCCTGGCTCGATCGCCTCCAGCGTCATCTCACCGAAGAGCGTGAGGCGGAGCTGCGCGGCGACGCGCGCGCTTCGGTCCGCCTTTCCGGCGAGTTTCACAAGCTCGTCGCCGAGATGTCTGGCCACAGCATCTATCTCGGCTTCCTGAAGGAGCTGATCGCGCGCTCTTCGCTCATCATCCTGCTCTACCGCCGTCACGACACGCCGGCCTGCGGCACCGATCATCACGCCGGCATCGTCACCGCGATCCGCAAGCGCGACAAGCAAGCCGCTCGCGCGCAGATGCTGTCGCATCTGAACGAGATCGAAGCCGAGCTGTTCCTGAAGGATCCCGCCGCTGACGAGTTGCGGCTCGCGGACGTGCTGGGCGCGTAAGCGAACCGCACGGTCGTCTATGGCAGCGAAGATCCTTCGTTTCGCCCGACGATCTTCAGCACCAGCAAGCCGGCGCCAAGCACAAGGAAAAGGATGCCGACGAAAGTCGTGCCGCTGGATTCAAAGGTTACGCCGACCGCGGTCAGCAGACATCCGATGATGATTGCGAAGAGTCCGCCGAGTTTCTTGACCAGCAGGACGTGTCCGTCACTCGTTTGTGCCGCCATGTTGCGCCTCGCACTTGATAAGCGGTCTGCTTTCAAAACTCGCCTCTGGCCCCATCCCGTTGAGCAGGCCGCGAGATATCGTACGCCTGTGTGAGGTGGTTGCAATCTTGCGTTGATCATAGGTTAGACATGATGTCGGCCTTTTGATTAGAGTTCGATGCAAGCGAGACAGAAGAGCTTACGTATTTGCCGCAAATTGCGACGCGAATGCACAGTCCGCGCATCCCTCATGGAGTCGTATGGCTGAGTTGCAAAATCTTCCTATGGTTGCAAATTGACTCCGCGAGGACGTAGGCATCAACTTGAGGCAGTGTCGAGTTCTAGAACGGAGCCGACAGCAGTTGAATCCGTTCTGCGGAGTTCTGCCATGGCACTAGCTCTGGCTGACGAACGAGAGACCGCCTACGTTTCGACCGGCCACTTGCCCGCTCCCGAGATCGTGCAATCGCTGGTGAACGAGGCTCAGCGGCGCTTCAAATCAAATCGTGACGGTGACAATTCGCAGGTCTATCCGGCGCTTGCCCGGGTTCCGGGCGATCTGTTTGGCGTCTGCGTCGTCGGAACCAGCGGGCAGGTCTACGGTGCTGGCGACGTCGACCACGAATTCTCCATCATGAGCGTGTCGAAGCCGTTCCTGTTCGCGCTGGTCTGCGAGACGATCGGGCCGGAGCAGGCGCGCGCCAAGCTTGGTGCGAATGCGACCGGGCTTCCGTTCAACTCGCTCGCTGCGGTCGAGCAGGGCAGCGGTCGCACCAACCCGATGGTGAATGCCGGCGCGATTGCGACAACCAGCCTCGCGCCGGGAGCTACGCCCGCAGCGCGGTGGGCGTTCATCCATGACGGGCTGTCGCGCTTTGCCGGCCGCAAGCTGCCGCTCAACGAGGAGGTCTACGCGTCAGCGTCGCAGACCAATTTCCGCAATCGCAGCATCGCGCGCCTCTTGGAGAGCTACGAGCGCATCTATTGCGACGCGAAGGAAGCGACCGACCTCTACACGCGGCAGTGTTCGCTCAATGTGAGTGCCCGCGACCTCGCCGTGATGGGGGCGACGCTGGCCGACGGCGGCGTCAATCCGGTCACCAAGCAGCGCGTGGTCGATGCCTCGGTCTGCCATTACGCGCTGGCCGTCATGATCACGGCCGGCCTCTACGAGACCTCGGGCGACTGGCTCTACGACATCGGCCTGCCCGGCAAGAGTGGGATCGGCGGCGGCATCGTCGCGGTGTCGCCCGGCAAGGGTGGCTTCGGCACCTTCGCACCGCCGCTCGATGCGGCCGGCAACAGCGTGCGGGGACAGCTCGCCGCAAAGTTCCTGTCGCAGCGGCTGGGCATGGATCTGTTCGTATCGCAACCGGAGCAATGAATGCGAGAGCGATCGGCGGGCCCCCGCCCGACCGATCGCAATGCCGATCAAGCCGGAGGACGTCATGGCCACACAGACAATCTCGATCGGCGGCATCCACCAGGAGGAGCGTGCGTCATGGATTCCCATGATCTCGATTGCGCTCGGCCAGATGATCATGTCGTTCAACGTGGCCTCGCTCCCGGTCGCGATGGGCGGCATGGTCGCAAGCTTCGGCGTCGCGCCGACCATGGTCGCGACCGGCATCGTGGCGTACTCGATGCTGGTTGCGGGTTTCGTCATGCTCGGTGCCAAGCTCGCGCAGCGTTTCGGCGCGTTGCAGGTGTTTCGCATGGCCGTCGTGCTGTTCTTTGTCTCGCAGCTGATGATGACGTTCAGCCCCTCGGCCGCGGTCATGGTCTCGGCGCAGGCGCTCTGCGGCGCCGCTGGCGCAGTGATCGTGCCTTCGCTGGTGGCGCTGATCGCCGAGAACTATGCCGGTCGCCAACAGGCAACCGCGCTGGGCGCGCTCGGCTCGGCCCGTGCGGCCGCCGGCGTGCTCGCCTTCGTCATCGGCGGCGTGCTCGGGACCTATATCGGCTGGCGACCCGCGTTCGGCATCCTGATCGCGGCTTCCGCCATCGTCTTCCTGATGAGTTTTCGGCTCAAGCCGGATCACGGCCGTAGCGATGTGCAGATCGACCTCGTCGGCGTCGCGCTCGCAGCAAGCGCGATCATCCTCATCAGCTTCGGCTTCAATAATCTCAACGGCTGGGGCCTTGCGGTTGCGACGCCGAATGCGCCGTTCGATCTGCTCGGCCTATCGCCGGCGCCGTTCATGATCGTGCTCGGGATCGTGCTGGGCCAGGGGTTCCTGCTCTGGACCCACCGGCGGCAGGCCGCGGGGAAGACGCCGCTGCTGGCGCTGGAGGTGGTGGATTCGCCGCAGGAACGCTGCGCGGTCTTTGCGCTGTTCGCGGTGGTGGCACTGGAGGCTGCACTGAACTTCACCGTGCCGCTCTATATCCAGATCGTGCAGGGACGGTCGCCGATCGCGACTGCGATCGCGATGATGCCGTTCAACCTCACGGTCTTCTTCTCGGCGATGCTGATCGTCAATGTCTACGAGCGGCTGACGCCGCGCCAGATCGGCCGTTACGGCTTTGCGTTCTGCACCATCGCGCTGGTCTGGCTCGCCTTCGTCGTGCGCAACGACTGGAGCGAGGTTCCCGTGCTGTTCGGGCTGGTCCTGTTCGGCATCGGCCAGGGCTCGCTGGTGACCTTGTTGTTCAACGTCCTGGTGACGGCGTCGCCAAAGGCGCTTGCCGGGGACGTCGGCTCCTTGCGCGGCACCACGCAAAACCTCGCCGCTGCGGTCGGGACCGCGGTGGCCGGGGCGCTGCTGGTCGGCCTGCTCAGCACCATCGCGCTCGGCAAGATCACGGCGAGCCCCGTGCTGACGCCGGAGCTCCAGGCCCAGGTCGATCTCGACAACATCACCTTCGTCAGCAACGACCGGCTGCGCAGCGTCCTCGAACGCACCAGCGGCACGCCGGAGCAGGTGACGGAGGCGGTCCGGGTGAACACCGAGGCGCGGCTGCGGGCGCTGAAGATCGGACTTCTCATCATGGCGGGCCTTGCGCTGATCGCAATCATTCCGGCCGGACGGCTTCCCGATTACCTGCCGGGCGAGATCCCGAGCGATGAGACCAAGGCAAGGACGTGAGCTGGAAGTCGCGGGCAGGGGACTTTGCGAAGGAGAGCCCCGGAGATGAGATCGTTGAGTGAGATGGATCGCCGCCGCGCGCTGCGCACGCTGCTTGGAGGCGTGGTCCTCGCAGGTGCAGGCGTGAGCCTGTGGTCGCAGGACGCAGCTGCTCTGCCTGAGGTGCCGCCGAACGCTGACGCGCCTCCGGTCAAACACGAAGCCGCCAGTCGCATTTATGCGCAAGCCGCCCGTCCGTTACCGGCACCGGGCCATCGTCCACCACACCGACCGCCGCATCGTCCGCCGTCGCGTCCGCCCTCTTGGCATCGGCGACGCCGGCGCTGGGTGTGCTGGTGGCATCGTAGCCGTCGCCATTGCGGCTGGCGCTGGAGATAACCGAAGGAGGACGTCATGACGACCTACGATCACAGCGCGCCGATGGGCGCAACCCGACTGCCGCAACCGTCCCGCTGGGTCTGCGTCCTGCTCGGGCTCTTCATGGTCTTCACAGGGCTGATGGTGCTGGGCGACGTTGCGTTCTTCACCGTGGTCAGCGCGCTCTTCATCGGCTGGATGGCGATTGCCACCGGCGCCTTCGAGATTTTTCACGCGTTCTGGACCAAGGGCTGGGGCGGCTTCGTCTGGCAGGTGGTGCTCGGCATTCTCTACATCGCCTTCGGCATCATCCTCGTCAGCCAGCCGCTGACCGGCGCCTTGTTGCTGACCTATGTGCTGGGCCTCGCGCTCCTGATCTCCGGTGTGGTCCGCATGCTGATCGGCATCGGCCGCTGGCAACAGGGCGGCGGGATCATGCTGGCGTCCGGGCTGTTCGGCGTGCTCGCGGGGCTGGTCATCCTCACCGGCTTTCCGATGACCGGGCTCTGGGTGCTGGGACTGCTGCTCGGCATCGATCTGTTGTCGCACGGCATCGGGTGGCTGACCTTTGCGTGGCGGCCCGTGGCGGCAACGGCATAGTCGGCGTGGAGACTGAACATGTCGGGATCGAATGCGCGGGCCGGCCTCGTGGCGCTGCTCGCGGTGCTTCTCTGCAGCGCGTTGCCTGCGCCGGCCCAGCAGAATTCCTCGGTCCTGTTCCGCAACGTCAGGATATTCGACGGAAGGAACGCTGCGCTTTCGGCCGCGTCCAATGTCCTCGTCAGGGATGGGAAGATCGAGAAGATCTCGATCACGGACATCGCGGCCGCCGGTCAGGTGATCGACGGTGGCGGCCGCGTGCTGATGCCGGGGCTGATCGACGCGCATTGGCATGCGATGCTGGTGCGCCCGACGCCGATGGCCGCGCTCGCGGGCGATATCGGCTACAACAATCTGCTCGCCGCCAGCGAAGCAACCGCAACGCTGATGCGCGGCTTTACCACCATACGCGACATGGGCGGCCCGAGCTTCGGCCTCAAGCAGGCCATTGACGAGGATCTCGTCGCAGGCCCCCGCATCTATCCCTCCGGCGCCATCATCACCATCACCAGCGGCCATGGCGACTTCCGCCAGCTCTCCGATCTGCCGCGCACCATCGGCGGCATGCTGAGCCGCATGGAGCGGATCGGCGGCAGCATGGTCGCCGACAGTCCCGACGAGGTGCGCGTGCGCGCGCGCGAGCAGCTCATGCAGGGCGCTTCCCAGGTCAAGCTCACCGCGGGCGGCGGGGTCGCATCGCCCTTCAGCCCACTCGACGTCTCCACCTTCACCGAGCCGGAGCTGCGCGCGGCAGTCGAAGCCGCCGACAATTGGGGCACTTACGTTGCCACGCACGCCTATACGCCGGTCGCGATCCAGCGCTCGATCGCAGCCGGCGTCCGATGCATCGAGCACGGCCACCTCATGGACGAGGCGAGCGCAAAGCTGATCGCGGAGAAGGGCGTCTGGCTCAGCACGCAGCCGTTCCTGGATCTCTCCGGCGCCGCGGCGCTCGGCCCTTCGGAGCAGGACAAGATGCGGCAGGTGGTTGCCGGCACCGACCGCGTCTACGCTCTTGCGAAGAAGTACCGCATCAAGACCGCCTTCGGGACCGACGTGCTGTTCTCGAAGGCGCTGGCGGACAAGCAGGGCTCGATGCTGGCCGCGCTGACGCGCTGGTACACGCCGGCCGAAGCACTGGCCATGGCGACGTCCACCAATGCCGAATTGCTGAGCCTGTCCGGCTTGCGCAATCCCTATCCCGGCAAGCTCGGCGTGGTCGAGGAGGGGGCGCTCGCAGATCTCCTCCTGGTCGACGGCAATCCGCTCGACAACATCGCCCTCGTCGAAGATCCCGCGAAGAATTTCGTGGTCATCATGAAGGGCGGCAGGGTCTACAAGAACAGCCTTGCGCGCTGAGGTGAGGGGCCTGTTTGCCGCATCCGGCGACTATGCCTCGACCGCGAGCTCCTTACGCACCAGGCTGACCCAATAGGTCGAGCCGAGTGCCAGCACGTCATCGTTGAAATCATAGAGCGGGGTGTGCAGCCGGTGGCAGGGGCCGTCCTCGGCGCTGCCGTTTCCGATCCGGATGAAGGCGCCCGGGCGCTGCTCCAGCATGAAGGCGAAGTCGTCGGCACCGGTGTTGAGCGGGATGTTGGTGTCGACCTTTCCCGCGCCGACGATGCCGGCCGCAACCTCCGACGCGATCGCGACCTCCGCTGCGGTGTTGACCAGCGGCGGATAACGGCGCTTGTACACGACCTCGGCGGTGCAGCCCTGGATCGCCGCAACGCCTTCGGCCAGCTGCCGCAGCCGCTGCTCCAGAATGTCGCGCACGGCGGGCGAGAAGCAGCGCGCGGTCCCGGTGATCACGACCTCGGCCGGGATCACGTTCGGGGAGCTGAAGGCGCCGGCTTGAATATGTCCGACGCTGAGCACGGCCGGCTCCACGGCCGGCACGTTGCGGGCAACGATGGTCTGGACGCCGAGGATGAAGTTGGCGAGCGGGATGGTGGGATCGGTTGCGGTGTGTGCGCCGGATCCACCGTGGCCGCCGCTGCCGCGGAAGGTGACGATCCAGGTGTCGCTTGCGGCCAGCGCCGGGCCCTGGCGGATACCGAACTCGCCGGCGCGCAGTCCGGGCTGGTTGTGCATGCCGTAGACCGCGTCGGTCGGGAAGCGCTCGAACAGGCCTTCCTCCAGCATCACGCGGGCACCGCCCAGGCCTTCCTCCGCGGGTTGGAAGATGAAATGCACGGTGCCGCCGAAATCCCTGTTCTCGGCGAGGTAGCGCGCAGCACCGAGCAGCATCGCCGTGTGTCCGTCGTGGCCGCAGGCGTGCATCTTGCCCGGGACGGTCGAGCGATGCGCAAACTCGCTCTTCTCCTCGATGCGGAGCGCGTCCATGTCGGCGCGAAGCGCGATGGCGCGCTGCCCGGGCCGGTTGCCCCTGAGCGTGCCGACGACACCGGTCCCGGCGATCCCCTCATGCGTCTCGATCCCCCAGTCGCGCAGCCTGCCGGCCACCAGCGCCGCGGTCCGCACCTCCTCGAACGCGATCTCCGGATGGGCGTGAATGTCGCGCCGGATGGCGATCAGCTCGCCCTCGAAAGTCTTGATGGCGGACAGGATGGCGTTGCTGGTCATGATCGTGGCAATTCCGGATTCGGGTGAGGTGAGGCGAGACGCAAGCCCCGATTAGCCGGCCGGACTCGAACGGGGAAGAGGCACGCGCGCACAGGAGGCAGGCATCGATTGCGCTGCTCGCGGAAACCCCGCGAAAAATTTCGTGGTGATCATGAAGGACGGCAAAGTCTACAGGAACATCCTGGCACGCTGACGCGTGCATAAACCGGTGTGGCCAGCGACATTGGACGTCTTCTAGTCCCGCTCAACGGGAACCGGCTTTTTTCGCCGCGAGCCGGGCTCGATGTCCGGCGTTGCGCGAGGTGGCGCGGAGCTTGTCACAATCTCGGGCCTGTCATCCGACGCGTGACTTCTAAGCGTCTCCAAAACCAGAAAGAATTTCTCGGCTAGCATGAGTCAAGCTCGTTGAGGCGTTCACATCGGTTTCGATCAACGCGAGATTCGATGGCAATTCGATCACTTGCTATGCGCCGCCGCAATTTAATTCGCAGCGCCGTACGAATTATGACAGTCCAAATCGATGTCTGGCGTGCGGCAGGTGCATGTGGACCATGACGCGCTGCGACGTAACGTGACTATTCCTTGCGAGCCTGACCGGCTATATGCTGGCGCTCTGTCATCGAATTGTCATGTCACCGGAAATGCTGAAATCAGACGCTACGCCGGCTCGCAAAACTGTGGGCGCGCCGGACGGGAATCCTGTCTCGAAAGACAACAAGAGGACGCAAGTCGCCGGCGGTTTCCTCAGGCCGCGCGAATTCGGCCTGGAACCGACGGTCTTCGAGAGCGGTGTCGCGGATCAGGGGCCATCGCATGACACGGCGCCTGCACCGGAACCAACCCACGCGAGCGCCGCTGCGCGCGCTGCGGGCGAAATCGAGCTCAAGCTTCTCGTCGATGCCGATTGCATGGCGGATTTCAACGCCGCGCCCGTCATCGCCGCCAACGCGCGCAACAAGGGTTCGCGCAAACATCTCAGGTCCGTCTACTACGATACGCCCGAGCGGACGCTTCGGCGCAATGGCTTGAGCCTGCGCGTTCGCCAGAGCGGCGCGCGCTTTGTGCAGACCGTGAAGACGGACGCGGCGGATGATCCGCTGCGCCGGGGCGAGTGGGAGGCAAGCGTGCCCTCGCTCGTGCCTGATCTCGCTCTGGCGATGCCCTTCATTCCGGAGAAGCTTCGCACCCACCTCGAAGCGCATCCGCTCGAAGCCGTCTTCACCGCCGACATCCATCGTCACGCGCGGATGATCGACCTGCCGACCGGCACGGTCGAGATCGCCTTCGACCAGGGCGAACTGATCGCCGGCGACTGTTCGTTTCAGGTGAGCGAGATCGAACTCGAATTGAAGAGCGGAAGCGCCAGCACGATCTACGAGATCGCGCTGCGGCTTGCGGAGCATGGCGCGGTGAAGCCGTCGATCCGCACCAAGTCGGCGCGCGGCTTCGACCTTGCCGCGGGCAAGCCGCCGGCGGCGCACCGCCCGCGAAAACTTCGCCTCGATCCGTCAGTCACGCTCGACGAGGGCTTCGCGACGATCTTGCGCTCCTGCTTGCTTCATCTGCTTCAGTCGCTGCCGGCGGCCGAGGACGGGCGCAACCCGGAAGGCGTCCATCAGCTGCGCGTCTCGCTGCGCCGGCTTCGTTCTGCGCTCGACCTGATGCGATCGGTCGGTGCGCTCAGCAATCTCGATGCGCTGCGGTCGGAAGCCAGATGGCTGGCGCAAGACCTCTCCGCCGCGCGCGACTGGGATGTGTTCCAGCTCGAGACCCTGCCGACGATCGCAAAGGCCTGTCCGTCGGTTGCCGGCTTCGGTGCGCTGGGCCGGGCTGCGGCAGAGCGTCAGTCCGACGCCTATCGCAAGGCGCATCATGCTCTCGACGATCGTCGCTGTGCCGTATTCCTGATCAGTCTCGGTAGCTGGATCGAGACGCGGGGCTGGCGCAACGATGTCGCGGCCGAAGATCTCGGCCAGCTCTCTGAGCCTGCCGTCAATTTCGCGCAGCGCATCTTGTCGGAACAATATGCCAAGGTGCTCAAGCGCGGCCGGCGCTTCAAGTCGCTTCCTGCCGAAGATCTGCACCGGGTGCGGCTCGCGACCAAGCGGCTGCGCTATCTCGGCGAGTTCCTGCTGCCGCTGTTCGCGGATCGCAAATCCGCGAAGAAGTTCTCGCGCCGGCTCGCCGCCTTGCAGGAGGAGCTTGGCGCCTTCAACGACATGGCGGTCACCGCATCATTGCTCGACGGGCTCGGTGCCGAGCCCGACAGCGCCATTGCCGCGGCCGCGATCGCCGGCTGGCAGGCGCGTGCATCGGTCGGCGTGCAGCCGGCTCTGCAGGGCACATGGCGCGATTTCACCGCCGCGCGGGTACCGTGGTCGTAACAGGGCTGATCGCACATCCCTAAAAAAGTTGCGGCCAGCCATTGGGGGATGGCTGGCCGCGCGCGAACCGGTCTGGGACGGGGAGGGGTGGGGATGTGACCGGGTCGCGTAACCTGTTGTCTCGTTCCTGATCGAACTACTGATCTCTTGCGCTGGCGGTGGAGACCGCCGGCTTGGTATCGCCGAGCGAGACCCAGACGTTGGGATCGCTCTGTGACTGGCGCTTGACGAAGCGGTAGCCGGTCTCCGTCCAGGCAACGACGTTCTCGTTCTGATTGTCGAGAACGAACTCGCCCTTGTCGGTCTTCACCGTCAGCACCGCGTGCCCTTCGCCCTTCTTGTCGCGCACGACGGTGATGAGCAGGGCCTCGCGAGGCCAACCGGCATCCATCAGCATCTTGCGCTTCAACAGCACGTAGTCTTCACAGTCGCCGTAGCCGTCTGATGGCAGCGACCACTTCTCGATCACGCCCCAGTGCTCCTGGTCGGTCAAAGGCTTGACGGTCTCGTTGACCCAGCGATTGACCTTGACGAGGTCGCGCCATGCAACCTGTGACATCACGATGTCGCGCGGCTGCGTCGGTGCGCCCTGGCACTGAGCGGCGTTATCCGCACAGAACTCGACCCAGCCGATCGGCGCGCGCGTGGTGTCGCCGAGGCTTGCGTAGAGCAGACGGTTCTCACCGGCCTGCACCGTCGCGCTGATCCCGAAGAGCATGGCAGCGAGCGCCAAACCCTTCCCCTGTCCCCTGAAGTCCAACATTGCGGCCCCCGTTTCTTGTTGGGACCACATTTCGCACGGAGCTTTTGAGTTGCCGCTAAGTCGACCAAGTCAAGTCGAGACGAATGCAAGTAAAATGCGCGGCGAATTCGATCTATACTTGAATCGAATTCGACTAAAATTTGAGAATACTGCAATTGATTCAAATTTTATCGATTAACGCGGAAACGCTGGCGGAACTGATGCTTCCACGCGCGCGAAGGTCACGCGTTAACCCGCGCACGGCCGCTATCGGGCACGAAAAAGGCGGCGTCCGCCTCGCGGAGGCCGCCTTCTGGGCTGGAAATACGGTGGTTTTCGCGCGCTATGGCTTTACCGCGCGGTAACGCTCTCTTCGAGTGTCTCGATCGGCTGCGCGTGAACGAACTCCAGCGCGAAACCGTCTTCGAGGTTTCGGACCACGCGGCCCTGGACGCGGCCGAGCAGAACCGTCGATTTCAGCGGCGGGCGGTTCTCGGCGGCAATGGCGGCGCCCGACA
Organism: Bradyrhizobium sp. GW821-FHT13H05; assembly: GCF_058804065.1. Lineage (NCBI taxonomy): Bacteria > Pseudomonadati > Pseudomonadota > Alphaproteobacteria > Hyphomicrobiales > Nitrobacteraceae > Bradyrhizobium > Bradyrhizobium sp. GW821-FHT13H05. Next base: position 707,896 of record NZ_JBXAPO010000003.1, read on the forward strand.
GCGAGAGGTCGATGATGCGGCAGGTCATCTTGGTGCCGTCCTCGAGCGTCAGCACCGCGATCGGGTTGCGCGGCACGATACGGTCGTGGCGACGGTCTTCCGGCAGATTGAGGATGTCGCGGTTGGCGAGCCAGGTCAGCTGTGCCGCGAGCTTGTCGCGCTTCCGGGGCGTTGCGCCGATCGTCATGGCGAAGCCATTGTCGATGATGCGGGTGATCTTGCCCTCGACGCGGCCGATATGGTCGAGATAGGCGACCACGCGGTCGCCGACATTGCCGATCCCAGGGGCGAGCAAAGCGAGGCCACCCGGCGACATGTTGATCACCTGGCAGGGGAATTCCCGGCGGTCCGGCAGCATATAGCGGCCGAGCAGGTGCACCTTGACCCGCTGGAAACGCCGACGTTCCTCGGCGGCCGGAAGAAATTTTTTGTTCGCCAACGCCATTTTCACTACCCGACCCCCCGCCCGGGCGGAGTCCGGACGACCCTAAGGCGCATAGGGTTAATGCCGCGTTAGGATTGGGCGTGTCGATGACGGACAGACACAATTCGCTCGAAAAGCCACATCAAGGGCGGGCAGGCCAGCACTGTCAGCGCACCGAGGTCGAGCGCGACCGCGGCGGTCCCGGCCGACTTGGCGAGCCGGCCCGCCACCGCCGGTCCCAGCATCATCGCGGCATAGAAGAGTGTGTAGAACACGCCCATCCCGATCGCCCGCGTCTCGGGGGCAAGCACGCGGGCGGCGAGGCTCATGATCGGGCCGGCCGGATGGCCGCCGACCAGGCCGATCAGGACCAGGATCGTGATCACCGCATCCGAACGGCTCAGCCAGGCGAGCAGGGCGGCCATCGCGAGGCTGGCCGCGATCGCCAAGATAAAGGGCCGCTTGAAGCGGTCAGCGAGATAGCCGCCTGTCGGCACCGAGATCACCGACAGCCACATCACGACGCTGATCGCCGAGCCTGCGGCGGCGATGCTCCAGCCCCGTTCGGCCAGCAGCGAGGGGCCGAACGAGAAGATCATGGCGAAGCCGACATTATAGAGGCCCCAGATCAGGCCGGCGACGATCACCGCCAGCAGCGCGAGGGGATCGAGCCGGCCTGAGCCGGCCGCGCTGACTGTTGCGCCCGGCGGCGGCTGGTAGAGCGTGATCAATCCAATGCCGATCGCGGTCAGTGCGGCGGCTGCGAGAAACACGGCGCCTGCGCCATAGGCGGTGCCGATCGCCGGCAGCACCAGCAGCGAGACCGCAATACCCGCCGGCCAGGAATTGACGAAGATCGCCATCGCGGTTGCGATCTCCTTACCCGCGAACCAGTCGGTGCCCATCTTGGTGAGCTGCACCGTCAGCAGCACGCCGCCGGCGCCGGAGGTGAGGCGGCCCGCCATCTGCCAGCCCCAGACGTCGGTGGTGGCCATGACGAGGCTGCCCGCCGTCATCAGCAGCAGCGCCGCGATGGTCGTGGGCTTGTCGCCGAGGGTTCGGCCGATGGCGCCGCCCGGCAGCGCCAGCACCACGCCCGGTGTGAAGTAGAGTCCGATCAGAATGCCGATATCGGCGAGCCCGACGCCAAAGCGCTGTTGCAGCAGTGGCGCCACCGCAGCCACGCTCTGGAACTGGAACGCGATGGTGAGGCGAGCGACGAACAGGATCGCAAGTATGCCCCAGCGATTGCGCAACGCCTCATCTCCCCAAGCCCTGTGCCGAGCGTGCGGTGGGGAGAGGCCGGAGTCAACCGGCCGCCTTCCTCGTCGCGCGCTGATAGAGAAGACACAACAACGCCAGCAGCACGGCGGCCGAAAGCCCGAGCGACCAGTGAATGCCGATTGCCGCGCCGGCCACCCCGACCGTGATGCCGCTGAAGGCCCGCATGCCGAGCCCGGCCATATTGTAGAGGCCGACGACCCGGCCGCGGATGTCGTGCGGCGCGTTCAGTTGCACCAGCGCCTGCGCCATGGTGTTGAACGACAGCTCGAAGAATCCCGCGAAGAACAGCAGCACGATCGCGACCGGATAGATCCGCACCGCGGCGAAGCCGAGCAGCGCCACGCTCCAGAGCATCGCAAGCCAGATCGCGGTGCGCGGCGTCCCCTTCAGGCGTCCCCAGGATTCCAGCGCGATGCCCGCGAGCAGCGCGCCGCCGGCATCGGCCGCCAGCAGCACGCTGTAGGAGACGCCGGGATCACCATGGCCGAGATCGCCGGCAAAGCCCGGCATCTGGGCGTGATAGGCATTGCCGATCATGAAGGAGGTGAGGCCGGCAAGCCACGTCATCGCGGTCAGGACCGGCTGCGTGCCGATGGCCCGGATGGTCAGCATGATGTCGGCGAGGCCGCGCACGGCGAAGCGCCGCACCGCGACGCTGTTGTCGCGCACCGGCGCCCAGAACAGCCACAGCAACATCGGCAGGTAGAACAGCGTGTTGAAGATGATGCCGTGCGAGGTGCCGAGCGTCAGCATGATGATTCCGCCGACCGCAGGCCCGACCAGAATGCCGAGATAGCGCGCCATCGCGTTCAGCCGCACCGCGCTCGGAAGATCTGCCGGGCCGACGAGATCGTAGAGCAGCAGCTGGTTCGGCGTCTGCCAGAGCACACCGGCGCAGCCATGGATCACCAGCAGCAGCATCGCGTGCCACATCTGGATCGTGTCGGTGATGAAGAAGAAGCCCCAACCGGCCGAGGCCACGATGAACAGCAGCATGCCGCACTGGATGATGCGGCGCGGATCGAACCGGTCGGCGAGCCCGCCCACCGCGACCGAGAACAGCAGGAACGGCAGCCAGTGCGACAGCACGGCAAAGCCTCCCAGCGTCGGCGAATGGAATTTCTGGAACACCACCCAATAGCTGATCACATGCTCGATATTGTCGGCCATCATCGCCAGCACGTAGGCGGTGAACTGCAGCCGGTACGGCACGGACTTCATCGCCGCGAACGAGCCGGAAGCGGCGACAGGATTTTGGGGGAGAGGGTTCAAGGGGCACCTGGGCGGGACTATTGCGGCCTTACACGTTCGCCGCCGACCGCTCAAGACACTTGGGTGTGCTCGAGGTGCGCGCTCTTGCGCGCCTCGAAGGATGGGCCGCGGGCGCCTGTGGCCCGTCCTTCGAGGCTCCCCTTGCGACGCTGACGCATCGCAAGGGAGCACCTCCAGCGACAACCGCTTCGCGGTTGCGCGGGGATGACGGCGGTGGTTGTGGCGGGCTACGAACGCGCTTCTAACCTAGCGCCTTTACATATACCGCATACGGCACGCCCAAAATATCCGGCGCCTCGCGAACCCGGACAAACCCCATCCGCAGATACATCGGCAGCGCGACTGTCATGATCGGCGTCGTGTGCAGGGCAATGACGCCCGACTGGTCGCGCTCGGCGCGGCGCAGGCATTCCTCGGTCAATTGCCGGCCGATGCCTTTGCCACGCGCCAAGGGATCGACCACCAGCATGCGGATGACGGGCCAGGCCGGCTCGAAGAAAGCCGGCTTCGGCGCTTGCGGACCGACATAGGCGACAGCGCCGACGATCTCGCCGCCATCTTCGGCGACGATAATCTCGCCGGATTTGGCAAGTTCGGGCATCTTCGCAACATTGGCGGTGAACAGCGGCCAGTCGGAATAGTCCTGCTCGAATTGCGCGAACGCGGCGAGTGCGACGCGCACGATCGCTTCCGCATCCGCTGGCTGATAGTCACGCAGCATCGGCTGTGTTCTCCCGCAGCTTCGCGCTTGTCAGCCGCCGCAGACCGGGCCGATCCGGCAGATTGTGCGGCGTCCTGACGTTTCCGGCGAGACCGACAGTTTCAAGCGACCGGATCAGCCACCAGCCGGGATCGACTTGTCCCGGCAACAGTCCCATCTTCGCCGAGCCGGGATAGGCATGATGGTTGTTGTGCCAGTTCTCGCCCATGCTGATCAGCGCCGCGAGGCGGACATTGTAGCCCTGGGCGGCGACACCATCGACGACCCAGACCTGATCGCCTCTGGTGTGGGAGAAGTGGCCGACCAGCCAGTGCCCGGTCACGCAGACACTGACGCGCACACAGATGCCCCAGACCAGCCAGTCCACACCGCCGATTGCGAGGAAGAGCACGGCCCACGGCAATTGCTGTAACATCCATGTGCGCTCGACGAAGGCGTAGAGCCGGTCATTGGCGAGCCGCGGCTCGAGCTTGAAGCCGGGTGGATGGCGCAACACCAGGTGGCAATGCAATTGCCACCAAGCATCGCGCCAGAAGCCGGCGCGATGGCAGGAATAGTCGTGGCAAGCGGGCTGGCGCTGCGCCCAGTCGCGGAAATCATGCAGGCGGATCATGCCATAGGGGCCGGCCATGCCGACAAGCGTGCCGAGATAAACCAGGAGATGTTCGAGCCAGAGCGGGCAGTCGAAGCTGGCATGGATCAGCTTGCGATGCATGCCGACGGAATGTCCGCAACAAAGCGTGATGGCGCTGGTGACGATGAAGAGCGCGAACGCCGACCAGGAGAAGCTGATGGGTCCGAGCGCGATGGCGGCTGCCGTCATGCCTGCCAGCCACAGCGATTTCGCCGGTGCCCATTGCACGGTGCCGTCCAGCGGATCGGTGTCAGGCGCGACGACGATTCGTTCCGAGCCCGGTCGCAAATCCATGGTCTGATCCCGGCAGAGTTCCGAAGCAGGTGGTGCTAGCGCGCCAGCCTGCGGATACAACTGCGGCGTGTCAACGGGCGCGTTGGTATTTGCAACGTCGCACGGCTGACATAGGCTGATCTCAGCCCGCACCATCAATCATAACAGACGGGCATCGAGGACACGTCCATGGAACAGATCCGCGTCTGCACCCACGCAGGGCCGGGGAGCGAGCCCGTCATCAAAACCGTGCCGTGGCCGAAGGTCGGCCGTAAGGCCGCGTTGATCAAGGTCGGCGCCTGCGGCGTCTGCGGCACCGATCTGCATATCCTCAAGGGCCATTGGCCGAAGCCGCTGCCCTGGCCGTTCACGCTCGGTCACGAGCTCGGCGGTGTCATCGTCGAATGCGGTGACGAATTCACCGAAGACTTCATGAGCAAGCCGCTGAAGGTCGGATCAAAGGTGATGATCCCGCCGCTGATGCCGTGCGGCCGCTGTTATTACTGCATCCATTATCCGCAAGTAGCCAACAAGTGCCTGACGCCGGTCTATTACGGCCGCTATCTCGGCTTCGACAAGGCGCCGCACATGTGGGGCGGCTGGGCCGAATATGTCTATGTCGATCTCGACATGCTGCCGGGCACCAAGATCTACAAGCTGCCGGACGACATGTCGCTGCGCCTCGGCGCGCTGTCGGAGCCGCTGACCTCCTGCATCCGTGCTTTCAACCGTGCCAGCCGCGCCGGCGGTTTTTCCTGGGGCGATACGGTGGTGATCCAGGGCTCGGGCCCGATCGGCATTTTGGCGGTTGCGGCCGCAAGGGAGATGGGGGCAGGGCGCGTCATCTGCGTCGGTGCGCCGGAGGAGCCGCGGCTTAAGCTCGCGCGCGAGTTCGGCGCGGAGGCGACGGTCAGCATCGAGGAGCTGACATCGCCGCAAGAGCGCATCGCGCGCGTGCGCGAGATCGTTGGCGGCTTCGGCGCCGATCTGGTGATGGATTGCTCGGGTCACCCCTCAGCCGGCCCCGAAGGCATCGAGATGCTGCGTGATGGCGGCACCTATGTCGAGATGGGCCAGTTCACCGACGCCGGCTCGATCGACACCTCCTGGCACCGCATCTGCACCAAGGACCTCAACGTGCTGGGATCCTGGGGCTTCACCGGCAACGATCTGCCGCTCGGCGTCGACATGCTCTACCGCACGGCGGGCAAATACCCCTGGCTGAAGATGCAGACGATCTATCCGTTCACGGAAGCGGGCGTCGCGCAGGCGGTGAGGGATGCGATGGCGATGAAGACGGTGAAGTCGACCATCGTGCCGTGGCCGGAGCTGGTGGACTAGCCGATGGTGTCGATCCCGCACGATCTCTCAGCGTTCCTGGTCGAAGCCAAACGGCGCACTTACGCCGGCCTCGACGACGACGCCACCGTGGCCGCGCCGCTGCTCGCCGGCTCGAAACAGCTCGAGCATCGCGCGCCGCCTTATGCCTATCGCGATATCTATTTCGGGATGGGATTTTTCGTTGGTCAGGAGACCGTGTCGCGGGACGGCCGCGTCATCTGGTCGATGAGCTACAGCGGCGGCGCCCGCGCGGAGATCACGGACCGGGACACTTTCCTCGCGATCTACAAATTCCTGCGCCAGGCGCTGCTGGGTGTGTGCGTCGAGGAACCTTACCGGGGACCGGGCCGGTTCGAGCAGGCGGGCATGGTCTACCGCAACGAGGTCGAAGGCGCGCTCGACCGTTTCCATGGTGTCGAGACGATCGCGCGGCATGATGGCACAGCGCTGTATGAGCTGCGCTATAGTGGCGGATTGTTGCGATAAATGATCCGTAGCCCGGATGGAGCGAAGCGTAATCCGGGATTCTCGCCCGAGGCTCCCCGTATTCCGCTTCGCTCCATACGGGCCACGAGGCGGAGTTTGGAATGAACGACGAGACGACAGACGAACAGACATCCGAACCAAGCCGGCGCTCCCCCTTCCGCGCCATCCGCGCGATCGACTACACTGTCATCTTCGTGCGCGACATGCCCGCGATGCGCCGCTTCTACGAGGACGTGCTCGCCTTATCCCTGTTGCGCGAGCTTTCGCCGAACTGGATCGAGTACGGCATGGGTCCCAATACGCTGGCCCTGGCGAGGCCAGGCCGCACCGCGACTGACGCGCCGATTCCGCCCGGCACGGCCTCGCTGCAACTGGCCTTCAAGGTATCAGCGGCCGAAGTCGACCAGTGCGCCGACGAACTCGTGCGGCAGGGCGTGGCGCTACTCTCGCCGCCGACGAACCAGTCGTTTGGCCATCGGACGCTGTTTTTCCGCGACCCCGATGGCAATCTATTGGAGGTCTACGCGGAGATCTGATCTAGGCGAGCTTGCGCGCTGCTGCAGTGGCCTTGTCGCCCGTGTTCGGTGTGCCGGTCGGCTCGATGAGCATGAGGTGAACCTCTTCGCGCGCCACCGGGCGATGCTCGACTCCCTTGGGTACGACGTAGAGTTCGCCCGGACCGAGCGTTACGGTGCGGTCCCGCAATTCGATATCCAGATGGCCCTTCAGGACCAGAAAGAAATCGTCGGTGTCGTCATGCCTATGCCAGGTGAACTCGCCCTTCACCTTCACCACCATCACGTCGCAATCGTTGAAGGTCGTGATCGTGCGCGGAGACCAGAAGTCTTGAAAGCTCGCGAACTTGTCGGCAAGGGATATTGCGTCGGCCATATGTCCTCTCGTTCTGGTTTCTCGTGAGCACGATTTGGGATCGAATGGCCGACGTGACAAGGCGTGCATCCGGTCAGTGGCTCTCCTTCACCACCGTCGCGCCCACCACCCTGGTGCCCTCCAGCTCCCGCACAATCCGCTCGTCCGGCCCGACGACACCGAGATCGAACTCTCGCTCCGGCGTGACAAGGATCATGCGCTGGCCGACGATCACCAGCACCGTCATGTCGTTGTGCTCACCTTCCACGGCCCACGTACGGATCTCGTCGGCGTAGGGCTGCTTGCGCCAGGCATTGGGAGAGCCCGGGTCGCATCGGACCTCGATGCCGTCTTCGGACGTCGTCAGGACCAGCTTTGACCGGCTCGGCTTCCAGCGCTCGTCGAGGAGATCGCTTGCGAGCCCCAGGCAGGCGAAGTCCTCGCATTCGGCTGGCCGCTCGGCGTAGACCCTGCAGCCGCGGCCGGGTTTGCAATGCCGGCACCAGCTGCCGGCCGGCTTGGCCAAGGCCTCGATGGCCATTACCTTGCAGCAGAGCGTGCAATCGCCGCAGGTGCGTTTGACGAAAGAGGTCATGCGCGCATTTCCGGCACCTCCGATCGCGCATATTTTAAGCGAGGTCGCCGCGAAAATCTGCCGCTTGGGTGCAAAATTTCGCTATATGCAGCAAAACGGCCAGAAAACGCTGGATGTAGTGGGTTGAGCGGCCGGTAAGCTTATTCTCGATGTCGCCAAAGCCATGCGTCATAGGCATGGTGATTTGCCCGCGCATGGCGTAAAGAGCGTCCAAATCAAATCACCACGCGTGCGGCCGGACTATTTGCCGCCTACGCAGCTTCAGGTCGCGCGGCTCGACGTTCCGCGCCTGGACCAACCAAGGTTTATCCCGTGTCCTTCCCGACCATGAGTCCGCCGCTCGCCCGAGCTTTGGCCGAGCGCAACTACGACCGTCCGACCCCCGTTCAGCTCGCCGTGCTCGCCGACGAGGCCGCCGACCGCGACCTCCTGGTTTCGGCCCAGACCGGCTCCGGCAAGACCCTGGCCTACGGGCTGGCCATGGCCAAGGACCTGTTCAAGGATCTGCTGGGTGACGCCGAGCGATTTGAACGCGCAGGCGCACCGCTCGCCCTGATCGTGGCGCCGACCCGCGAGCTCGCGTTGCAGGTTCAGCGCGAACTTGCCTGGCTGTATGAGCATGCGAACGGGCGCGTCGTCTCCTGTGTCGGCGGCATGGATCCACGGCGCGAGCAGCGCGAGCTTGCAGCCGGCGCTCACATCGTCGTCGGCACGCCCGGCCGATTGTGCGATCATTTGCGGCGCAACCGTCTCGACATCTCGGAATTGAAGGTCGTTGTGCTCGACGAGGCCGATGAGATGCTCAATCTCGGCTTTCGCGAGGACATGGAATTCATCCTCAAGACCACGCCGGAGACGCGCCGGACGCTGCTGTTCTCGGCGACGTTTCCGCGCGGCATCGTGGCGCTGGCCAAGCAATACCAGCAGCAGGCGTTCCGGATCGAGGTCGCCGGCGATGAGGGCGGTCACGCCGACATTGAATACCGCGCCATCCGGGTCGCCCCCGGCGATGTCGAACATGCGGTCGTCAACGTGCTCCGCTTCTACGAGGCGCCGAGCGCGCTGGTGTTTTGCAGCACGCGCGATAACGTCAGGCATCTGCAGGCGGCGCTGCTGGAGCGCGGTTTCTCCGTGGTCGCGTTGTCAGGCGAATTGACGCAGAACGAGCGCACCACAGCGCTCCAGTCGCTCCGGGACGGACGCGCCCGCGTTTGCGTCGCGACCGACGTTGCCGCGCGCGGCATCGACCTGCCGAGCCTCGATCTCGTCATCCATGCCGACCTGCCCAACGACGCCGAAGTCATGCAGCATCGCTCGGGTCGCACCGGGCGCGCGGGCCGCAAGGGGACAAGTGTCCTGCTGGTGGTGCCGGCACGACGGCGGCGCGCCGAGCTGCTGCTCAATCTCGCGGGCGTCGACGCAAACTGGGGCACGGCGCCGCAGGCCGACGAAATCCGCAAGCTCGACCACGCGCGCATGAAGGACGTGCTGTTCACCGAGGAGACGACACCGGACGATCTTGCGTTGGCGCAGGCATTGCTTGCCGAGCGGTCGGCCGAGGACATCGCCGCGGCGCTGGCGCGGCTTTATCGCGCGCGACTGCCGTCGCCCGAAGACATCATCGATCCCGGCGAGCGAACCAGCCGGCCGCGCGATGATCGCGGTCGCGACAAATTCCAGGATAAATTCCAGGACAAATTCCACGATAAATTCCAAGACAAATTCCACGACAGGGGCGGAGAAGATCGCCCTGAACGGCCCCGGCCCAAATCGGGAAAATCGTCGTCGAAGCACGGCATGGCCGATGGCAGCGTCTGGTTCCGCGCCAACATCGGACGAAAAAAGAATGCGGAAGCGCGCTGGCTGCTGCCGATGATCTGCCGTCGCGGCGGCATCGACAAGGGCGACATCGGTGCCATCAAGATCATGGACACGACGACCGAGTTCGAGATTTCCGAGCGGGTCGCGGAATCCTTCGCGGCCAAGATCAAGCGTCCGGACAAGGAAGACAATATCCGCCTCGAGGCGATGACGGATGCGCCGCAACGGCATGCGCCTTTGGAAGAGCGGTCAAAGCCGCCGCGGCGCGAGAGCAGCGAGAGCGATCATCGTGAACGTCGCGACGATCGCCCGCGCGATGCGGGATTCAAGCCGCGCGGCAAGGATTTCGGCGAGCGCGGGCCGAAATTCGACGACGCTCCTTCGTTCGGACCGAAAAAGAAGCACAAGAACAAGCCGGGCCACGCCGAGCCGTCAGTCACGCCATGGGCCGTGAAGAGCGCGCCGGGAAAGAAGAAGGCGAAGAAGAAGCATCGCGGCTGAACTGCGCCTGACCGCGCAGACAGCAACGATGCCGCCGGATTGTAGCGGCGGCATCGTATAGAACGTCAGGTGTGAGTTCAGCGGCCACCACCACCGCCGCCTCCGCCGCCACCACCACCACCACCGCCGGCATCACGCAGCGACGTATTGTAGCGCGGGTCGGTCTGCCTCATGTAGATCGGCGAGATGTCGTGGTCAGTGCGAACGACCCGGCGTCCGCCCTGCTGCGTGGCTTCGATGAAGCCCATGCAGCCTTCGAAGAAAGCGGTGTCGCAGCCATAGGTCCGGACCTGCCCGGCGTTGGCGCTGGTGGCGCTGACCGCGGTCGTCGCAGCGAATGCAATCAAAGCAAGTTTCGACAATGTAAGTTTCATGGAAATTCTCCAGCCTCGATTTGGCGAGACCGGAACGGCTCGCACAGACCTTCGACGGGGGCTCGCTGTGTCAGGTTCGAGGGGGCGCTTCACGCTCGCGTGAGCCGGGCTGCGAGGGGAGGGACGTTACGTCGCAGCGAGATCGCGCAGCATGTAGGTCGCATTCGCGCCGTAGGATACGAGCTTGGCGCGCAGTTTCGCATCCGCCGCGACGGGCCGAAAGCCGAGCCGCTGCCACAACGGCCGCGTAGCGTAGACCGAGACGAGTGCGAGGGTCGTGACGTGTGATGCGCGTGCCAGCGCCTCGATGTCGGCAACATAGTCGCGCGCAACGCCGCCGCGAAAATCGGGCAGCACGGCAACGTCGTGCACGTAGATGCAGTCGGCATGGCCGGGGAGTCGTTCGAGGAAACCATCGAGTGGCGGAATCCGGTGCAGCGCCCAGGGGTGTGCGAGGCCGTAGCCAACGATCTCATCGTCCGTGAGGAGCACGCGGCAGCCTTCGGGATAGAGCCGCATCTTTTCAGCGAATACGTCGGGACGTTCCGGAAGATCCGGATGAATGTGCGCCGCGATCGCGCTGATCGCCGGCAGGTCGGAAACGCGCGCGGGGCGCCAGTGCGGCTTGGTCATATCGGTCCGTCTCACGCAGTCCAGTTTATTCCGCCGCGTCGACGCGTGCAGCGAAAAATATCGTCGCCGCTGCCCGAGGAATACGGCGCCTCGTGCGGCGTCCTACTCATGCAAGCCAATTGCATGACAGGAGAGACCATGACGACATCCCCGATCCGCCTCGCGCTCACGCTCGCCGTGTCGCTCGCCATCATTCCCGCTGCCTTCGCCGCGCCGCCGACCAAGACCGGCAAGACCGACAAGGGCAATGTGCTCACCGACGCCAAGGGCATGAGCCTCTACACCTTCGACAAGGATGCGGACGGCAAGTCGGCCTGCAACGGACCGTGTGCGACGAACTGGCCGGTGCTGAAGGCCGAGGCCAGCGATGCCGCCGGCGACGGTTATACCATCATCACGCGCGACGACGGCTCCAAGCAGTGGGCCTACAAGGGCAAGCCGCTCTATACGTTCGCCAAGGACACCAAGCCCGGCGACGTCACCGGCGACGGTTTTCTGAACGGTGCGTGGCATCTGGCGATGCCTTAAGACTCGCGTGCCCCGGACGCAGCGCAGCACGCAGTGATGCGCTGCAGAGCGGGGGCCCTTCGCCGCGATGCGGTTCCTGGCGGGGCAGTAAAGGTGCCCCGCAGTTCCCTCGAGCGGCGAGCCTGGCTCACGCAGCCGGCGCCGGCACCAGTCCGTAGCGCAGCATCGTTTCCTTCATCTTCACGGGATCGGGCGGTGCGCCTGTCGACAGCAGCGCAGCCATTTCCGAGAAATATTGCGGGCCCAGCACCCCCGGGCTCAGGATGCACAGGCATGTCGCCGGCCTCGTCGAGCGATTGGTAAAGCCGTGCACGATGCCGCGCTTGATGAAGACGGAGTCACCGGGGCCAAGATCGGTCTGCGCACCGTCGATCGTCCAGGTCGAGACGCCTGATAGCCCGTAGATCGTTTCGTCCCAGCGGTCGTGATAGTGCGGGATCGGCATCCGCGCATTCGGCTGCTGCGTCATTTCGAAGATATCGACGCTGCCGCCGGTGTCGTCCTTGCTGTGCAGGAAGCGGAGCTCAAGTGCGCCGAAACTGATGACGTCGGGCATGGTTGGTTCATTCCAGGTGAGAGGGGCGTCGCGATGCGGCGCTCGCTCACATCGAAACGAAAGCTACCGCAGCCCCTCATACACCATCAGCCCGCGTGCGATCTGCAATTTGCGGATCGCGCGCGGCAGCAGTTTCTCGGGCTGGTGCAGATAGCGCCAGGAGGTGAGGGTAAACGGGCCAAGCGCGCCGCATTCGTCGTTGAACGGCGCCAGCACGCCCGTGACGCTCACCGGCGTATGCGGGCGGGCATTGAAGGGCAGCAGCAGCAGTTCGAGATGCGCCTTGCTGCCGTCCTCGCGCGCGGCGGTGATGCCGGCGATCGCACCCAGCGTCTCGTCCGCGACGATTGTCGTGATCTCCTCGATCTCGCTGCGGCTGGCTTCAGTGAACAGCGCCGCAAAGCTCTGGTCCTTGAGATCACACCCCGCCAGCGCGCAGACGCGGGTGCCGGCGACGCGGAACGGGAAGCCGAGGTTGGGCTCGCTGGCCAGCACGAAGATGTCGCCGAGCAGCTCGCGGACCGCGGCCGGATCGATCTCGGCCCTGTCAGGGGCCCGCGCAGTGCCGCGCTTCTTGTCCCAATATTCGAAGAACGCGCGGCTCGACGGATGTTTCATGACTGAACGCTTTACCCCCGGGCGCATCTCGCGGGACAAACCTGTCCCGCTTCAGTGCACCCGCGATCCCTGTGTTGTTGTGCAGGAGGGGCTTTGCAGCGTCCATGCCGCGAGGGCGTTTTCGGCACCCTTAAGGCTGGCTTTGCGTCGTTAACGTTAAATTAACTATGCGCTTTGCGTGTCCGGCAGCCCTGCTATGGTGACCGCGGTCGCAAGCCTCGCCGCTTTTCTCCAGGTTCTCGGCGGGGCCTGTACACAGGCGTCAAACAGTTTGGTCACGGGCCGCGGGGAGGGGTGGGGATACTCCTTACTCCTCTCGGCACCGGAAGACCGACACGGACAGGCAGGGCTTTCCCAGGGCTCTGCCTTTTCCTTTTGTGCACTTGCGCAAGGCCCGTAAAGGCGACTATCTCCAAGCCTGTCGCGCCGATCGCGCCTGAAAGCGAAGCTGCCTTGGATTCCCCGCCGCAAGATTCGTCGCCGCAAGGTCCCCAACCGGACCTGCCGGCCGTCACCGAGGAGGCTCCGCGCGAGCCGATCCTGACGCTGCCCGTGGCGCTGACCGCCTATATCATCCTGCTCGCGGTGATCCATCTGCGGGTGCTGCTGCCGCCGGAGCTGGAGAACTGGACCATCGACGTCTTCGGCTTCATCCCGAAGCGCTACGATTCCTCGCTGCTCAATCTGGAGATCCCCGGCGGCGCCGGCGCCAAGGTCTGGACCTTCGTCACCTATTCGCTGCTGCACGCCAATCTGACCCATCTCGGCTTCAACGTGCTGTGGCTGCTGCCGTTCGGCAGCGCGCTGGCGCGGCGTTTTGGTACGCTCAGGTTCTTCGTGTTCCTCGCGGTGACGGCGGCGGCCGGCGCGCTTGCCCATCTTGTCACCCACGAGCATGCGGTGGCGCCGATGATCGGCGCCTCGGCCTCGGTGTCGGGTGCGATGGCAGCCGCGATCCGCTTTGCCTTTGTCCGCGGCAGCTTCCTGTCGTTCAGCCGATCGGACGCCGATACCGCCGCAAGGGTTCCAGCGCTGCCGCTGTCGCGCGCGCTGCGCGACGGGCGGGTGGTCGGCTTCCTCGCGGTGTGGTTCGGCGTCAACATCATCTTCGGCGTCGGCGCGATCGGGATCGATGCCGAGACCACCAGCGTCGCCTGGCAGGCCCATATCGGTGGCTTCGTCGCCGGCCTGTTGCTGTTCGCGCTGTTCGATCCCGTGCCGCGTGTGCGAAGCGATGCTGCGGATGCGTCATCACAGGACGTTTCAGACCGTATTTGAAGCGGCGCTTGCGGCGGGGCCCGAATTCATCCATCATTCCCGAGAAGAATGTCGAAGCTGCAAGCCGCTAGCGGCGATGCTTCGCAAAGCGCCTGAGCGTGAAACCGGCGCCTAAACTGTTAGTTGAAGACTCGAAGAACAAGTCCGGACTGCCAAAAGGCGGACGGCTCCGATTCAGGGAGGCGACAATGACGGTACGTTCCATTCTCAACACCAAGGGCCACCAGATCATGAGCGTCGAGCCCGACGCCAAGCTGGCCGTCGCGGTCAAGCTGCTCGGTGAGAAGAAGATCGGCGCGGTGCTGGTGATGAACCAGAGCCGGCTCGAAGGCATCCTGTCCGAGCGCGACATTGTGCGCGTGATCGGCGCGCGCGGCGCCGCGGCGTTGGAGGAGCCGGTGAGCGAGGTCATGACCCGCAAGGTCGTCACCTGCAAGGAGACCGACACGGTCGCCGAGCTCATGGAGATGATGACGACAGGCAAGTTCCGCCATCTGCCCGTGACCGACAACGGCAAGGTGGTCGGGCTGATCTCGATCGGCGACATCGTCAAGCGCCGCGTCCAGGAATACGAGTCCGAGCAGGAAGCCCTGCGCGACTACATCAAGACGGCCTGACCGGCATCACTCGCTGGCTTTGGGCGCCGCGCCCTCGGGCGGCGGCGCCAGCACGTGGATCGCCTCCTGGATCGATTCCAGCGCGCGCTCGGCGGCGCGCGCGCCGTGCGCGATCAGATCCTCGGAACGGTGGAAGTCGAACCAGCCGAAATGGCCGACCCGCGGCGAGATCAGGAGATCCGGCGGATCGCCGGCGAGGCGGGCACGGGTGATGCGGTCCTGCATGATGTTGAAGGCATCGACCATCACCGAGGAGATGCCGGGGCGTCCCACGCTGCCGAAGAACTCGCGCTTCATGGTCTTCTCTGCCGAGAACAGCCGCGGGAAGCGCCGCTTGGCGGTCGTGGTCTCCTCGGGCACAGTCTCGACCGGCGCGGGCATCGCGCCGTGCGAATAGATCGTCGTGGAATGGGTGAAGATGTCGCTGGAAAGATTTGCGGCAATGACGATTTCGGCGCCGAGCGCGCGGGCGGCCGAGACCGGCACCGGATTCACCAGCGCGCCGTCGACCAGCCAGCGGTCGCCGATCAGGATCGGCGCGAAGATGCCGGGCAGGGCATAGGAGGCGCGCATCGCGTCGACCACGCGGCCGCGCGTCAGCCAGATCTCGTGGCCGGTGCGGACCTCGGTGGCCACGCTCGCGAACTTGATCGGCAGGTCCTCGATCAGGATCTGCCCGATCGCCTCCTCGAGCCGGGTGGCGAGCTTCTCGCCGCCGAGCAGACCCGAGCCGTTGAGGCGGATGTCGAGATAGCCGAGGATGTTGCGCATGCCTTGCAGGCTGCGTCCCCAGTCTTCCAGCGTGTCGAGCCGGCCGGCCGCATGGAGGCCGCCGACCACGGCGCCGATCGAGGTGCCGACCACGACGTCGGGCACGATGCCGTTGGCGATCAGCGTTCTCAGGATTCCGATATGGGCAAAGCCGCGCGCCGCGCCGCCGCCGAGTGCGAGGCCGATGACCGGCCGGCGGGTCGCGCCGAGGCCGACCTTCTCGCCATTGGAGCCGTTCGCACCGCGGCCCTTCAAGATGTCCAGCACCAAAACTCTCCTACGCCGGGGCCAGCCCACACCACCAGACTAGGCACCGCACTTGCACTTCGCCATATCAGGGGCGAAGCATGGTTTATGCCGCTTTGGAAAGGGCGCTGGGCAGGAGTATGACGAGGGGCGGTTGCCTCCAGTCTAATCACGCAGGCGTCATCCGGGTTCCATAGAACCGTGGGGCCGTATTTCCTGGGATATCAGAGGCTTGAATTTGCCGCGTTTTCGGTGAAAAGCAGGAGACATGACACGCGGGGGTGACGGCATCATCGGATGGCGGCGCAGCGGCAGGCTGCTGCCGGCGCTGATCCTCGCTGCGTGCCTGGTTACCTCAGGCCAAAGTGCTGCGCAGGCGCAGCTTTTCTCCGATCGTCCGCCGCCGGTCCCGCCCGCCTCGGTGCCCGACCCCGGCGGCGCCGTCAGCCTCGCACCTCCCTCCGGCCCAGGCGCCGGACCACCGAGCCTGCCGCCGACCCTGATGCAGCCGGCGACGCCCAGCATGCCGCCGCCTGCGGTCACGACGGTGCCGTCGGCTCCGCCGCTCAACGCGGCCGTGCCCGGCCAGGGCGTGCTGTCGCTGACCGCGAAATACGGCAAGGACACGCCGCCGATCACCAGCGGCCTGGTCTGGCGCGTGTTCGCCGACCGTCCCGACGAGAACGGCACCTTCAAGCTGATCCGCGAAGACCGCAGCGCCACGCCCAATATCGTGCTGCCGCCCGGCAATTACGTCGTGCACGTCGCCTTCGGTCTCGTCAGCGCGGTGCGCACCGTCAGCCTGAAGGCCGAGACCGACCGCGAATCCTTCGTGCTGCCGGCAGGCGGCCTGCGCATCGAGGGCCGCGTCGGCACCAGCCGCATCCCGCAGAACCAGATCTCGTTCGCGATCTACAAGGGTAGCCAGTTCGAAGCCGGCGAGCGCGCCTCGCTGGTGCCGAACGTCGCCGCCGGCGACGTCGTGCTGATTCCGGAAGGCACCTACTACATCATCTCCAACTATGGCGACGCCAATTCGGTGGTGCGCTCGGACATCCGCGTCCAGGCCGGCAAGCTCACCGACGTCACCATCACCCACCGCGCCGCCGTGATCACCCTCAAGCTCGTCAGCGACAAGGGCGGCGAGGCGCTCGCCAACACCGCCTGGTCGGTGCTGACCCCCGGCGGCGACGTCATCAAGGAATCGATCGGCGCCTTCCCGCGCGTGGTGCTCTCCGAAGGCGAATACCGCGCCATCGCCAAGAACGAGGGCAAGGTCTACGAGCGCGGCTTCAATGTCGTGAACGGTGTCGACGGCGAAGTCGAAGTCGTCGCGCGCTGATTCCTACTTCCGATACCTCAGCGCCTCCACCAGCACCGCAAACGCCGGCGTCGGCTGCCGCCGGCTCGGGTAGTAGAGGTGATAGCCCGCGAACGGCGCGCACCAGTCGGCGAGCACGCGGATCAGCCGGCCGTCGCCGATCTCGCGCTTCACGATGTCCTCCGGGACGTAGGCAAGGCCCATCCCCGCCAGCACCGCATTCATCCTGAGCAGGCCGGTGTTGAACACCAGCTGGCCGTCGACGCGCACCCTCATGGCGCGCCCGCGCTTCTCGAACTCCCACGCATAGATGCCGCCATAGGTCGGCAGGCGCAGGTTGATGCAATTGTGCTCGGTGAGATCCTGCGGCTGCTTTGGCTTGCCCCGTGCGGCGAAATAGCCGGGTGAGCCCACGACCGCCATGCGCATCTCCGGCCCGATCCGCACCGCGATCATGTCCTTGGCGACCTGCTCGCCGAGGCGTACGCCGGCGTCGTAGCGCTCCGCGACGATGTCGGTCAGGCCATAGTCGACGACGAGCTCGACCTTGATATCCGGGTAGCGCGGCAGCAGCTTGGCGAGCGCCGGCCACAGGATGGTCTGCGCCGAATGTTCGCCGGCGGTGATGCGGACGATGCCGGCCGGCGTCTCGCGCAGCGCGGTCAGCGCCGACAGCTCCGCGTCGATCTCCGCAAAGCGCGGCCCGATATTGCGCAGCAGCCGCTCGCCGGCCTCCGTCGGCGCGACGCTGCGGGTGGTGCGGGTGAGCAGCCTCAAGCCCAGCCGTTCCTCCAGGCCGCGCACCGTGTGGCTGAGCGCCGACTGCGAGACCCCGAGCTGGGCGGCGGCGCGGGTGAAACTGCGCTCGCGCGCGACCGCGAGGAAGGCGAGCAGGTCGTTGACGTTGGTGCGGGCCATTCATGAATCCGGATCATGAGTACATGCCGCTTTTATCACCTAATCGCAGACCGGCATGCGGCTTAAGTTCGCAGCCGACGTGATTTTGAAGGAGAGCTGCGATGCAGATGCGAAAATTGGGCAAGAGCGGTCTGGAGGTCTCGGCCCTCGGCCTCGGCTGTATGGGATTGAGCTACGGTTATGGGCCGGCGACCGAGACGTCGCAGGCGGTCGCGCTGATCAGGACCGCGTTCGAACGTGGCGTGACCTTCTTCGACACCGCCGAGGCCTACGGTCCGTTCGCCAACGAGGAGCTGTTGGGGGAGGCGCTCCAGCCATTCCGCGACAAGGTCGTGATCGCCACCAAGTTCGGTTTCAAGGGCGGCAAGGTCGAAGCCGGTCTCGACAGCACGCCCGCCAACGTCAAGGCGGTGGCGGAGGCCGCCTTGAAGCGGCTGAAGACCGACCGCATCGATCTGTTCTACCAGCACCGCGTCGATCCCGACGTGCCGGTCGAGGACACCGCGGGTGCGGTGAAGGATCTGATCCGCGCGGGCAAGGTGCTGCATTTCGGCATGTCGGAGGCGAGCGCGCCAACCATCCGCCGCGCTCATGCGGTACAGCCCGTTGCCGCGTTGCAGAGCGAGTATTCGCTGTGGTGGCGCGAGCCGGAGCAGGAGATCCTGCCGACGCTGGAAGAGCTCGGCATCGGCTTCGTTCCGTTCAGTCCGCTTGGCAAGGGCTTTCTGACCGGCGCGATCACCGAGAGCACCACGTTCGATGCAAACGACTTCCGCAACATCGTACCGCGCTTCTCATCCAGCGCACGCAAATCCAATCAGACACTGGTCGAGCTGCTCGGGGAGATCGCTGCCGCGAAAAAAGTGACGCCGGCGCAGATCGCATTGGCCTGGCTGCTGGCGCAGAAGCCGTGGATCGTGCCGATTCCCGGCACCACCAAGCTGCACCGGCTCGAGGAAAATCTCGGCGCGGCGGTGGTAACGTTGTCCCAAGCCGATCTTTCGGCCATTGCAGAGGTGCTGGCCAAGGTCGCGGTGCAAGGTGATCGCTATCCCGCTCATCTCCAGGCGCGAGTCGGCCGCTAGAGACTGTCATCAGACGCCCGGTGAGCGTTCGCTTACCGGGCGTTGTCGTGTTGTGTTCCGATTTGCATAGCCTTGTCAGCGCTATCAAGCTGCTTCGCAAGGCCGACGAACACCGGGAGCATCAGCTTATTCCGGACGCGCCGCGACTTTGTCACGGCCGGTGGAAGATACGTATTTCCGATAATCAATTTTATTCTCTTTCCATCCTGCTGGGTTATATGTCGGGCATCCGCCCAATGGGGGGAGGCCGGAGCAGGTGGGTTGACCTGCGAGACCGGCGAGGAGCAGGGGGCCAAGCCTGTCGGCATGTTCGAAGTGATCCTTACCAGGCGCAAACGGTTTGGTTGGCGGTGGCAGGTGTGCGACCAGTCCGGCAAGATATTTGCCGACGGGTTCGAGCGCACGCGGCCGGCCGCCAAATATCATGGCGAGCGCGCGTTGTTCTTCCTGCTGTCGCAGGCTTATCTGCGCAACCGCTCGGCGGCGTCCAGCGAGGACTAGCCCCGGTCCGCAGTTCCGTAGCCCGGATGGAGCGCAGCGCAATCCGGGGCCGACAAGATGTCGCGTTGCCCGTCGGGCAAAACACCCAATATGACCGTCAATCTGCGCCCGCAAAAATATTCCACTTTACCGAAATTCGGAATTGGCGGATAGTGCGCGCACTCCGGCCCAAGGAAGAGGGGCGTATCGCGATCGCCACGAACGCGGGCCGGGCGGCGGTGGACGCAGATGGCGTCGGCGCGAATGGCTTCGCAGGGCGGGCAACCGTGAGCGAAGGCGTCGCGCACACGACCGGTGCCATCAGCGTACGGCAAAATCGTGTGGTCCTGACGCCCGGGGTCTGTGCGTCAAGTCTTGCGGTGATGTGGCGGCCCGACCGGGCCCGCGCATCAGCCATCCGCAAGGCGACGGGGGCAATAGTGCAACGCTCCCCGGGGAGAGCACGACATAAGCCGTAAAACCACTGCGCAGGGAAGGCCGGGATGCTCCGGTTGCCCTGTTACCCGCTGTGCATGAAGCATGCGCAATCTGCTCATGGCATAGCGGTCAATGGGAGCCAACCGGCTCCCGGCCTTCCCTGCGCCCTCTTTCATCGGGGGTGAGGCGACGAAGCAAAGCTCGGGCGAAATGCGCCGCGAGGATGATGAGCCATGTCAGCCGTTCAACGACAGTCTCGTGCCCCGGGCGCTGCGCAGCGCAAAGCGGTGCGCTGCAGAACCGGGGCCCATGCATCAGTGTGCCGTGCGGCTTGCTGGGTCCCGGCTCTGCGGAGCGTCACTGCGTGCCGCACCGCGTCCGGGACACGCGAGCTGGGACGCCGCCACTCTCCACTCCGTCATTGCGCGCTCGTGCGCGGCCGCGCTCAGCGCATTTGCACAGCCGTCATAGTCTCTAACACGCACTAACCAACACCAGACTTAAAACTGTCATAATCACTAAATTGGAACCGCACCTGCGTCCTTTTTACACGCCATTAAGTGCATCTGCATTGGATGCGCTCGGAAAGTGCGTTGGGGACTGCAATGAGTGCCGCGAAGAAGATGCCGGGAAAACCGGCCACCGAAATGTTTGACGACATCCCGGTGCTTCAGCGCAAATGGCGTGCCGCGTTGAAGCCGGGCGAACGGCTGCCGCGCTACGAGGACGTGATGCTCGGCAGCCTCGGGCGGCTCGCCGATCACATCGCGCTGCTGAAGAACGACGGTGCGCTCGAACTGTCGCGCAGTGGGCGCTATGTGCAGAAATGGCTGGGCGAGGAGCGCTGGGACATCCCGGTCGCAGAGCTCTCGCCGGACTGTGCCACCGCGTTGTCTGAAGCGGTGACGAGCGCGCTCCAGAACGGACGGCCGCACCAGGGAAGCGCGCATTGCGTGCGCGATGGCATGGTCAGGACCTACGATGTGCTCGCGCTGCCGACATCCTCGCGCTGGGGCGCCACGCTGGTCGGCGCCTATGTCAACGAGCGCGGCACGCAATACAATCTGCTGGACGCGGTCTTTTCCTCGACCGACGACGCGGTCGTCGCTCTGGCGACGCTGCGCGATGCCTCGGGCCAGCCGTTCGATCTCCAGATCGTGCATCACAACAAGAGCGCCGGAATGCTGCTGCAGGCCGCAGGTGCGGGCCTGTTGTGGCGACGGATCGGCGAGGGCGACACCTTGCTCGCCTCGCCCGAGATCATCCAATTCCTGCTCAAGACCGTCTCCGGCGGCCGCGGCGAGCAGCTCGAGATCGAGCACGATGGCCGCCATCTGCGCCTTAGCGCCACCGCCTTCGCCGACGTGGTCTCGCTGACGATCTCGGACGTCACCGCGTTGAAGCGGCGCGACGCCTCGTTCCGCCTGCTGTTCGACAACAATCCGATGCCGATGTGGGTGTTCGACGCGCAGAGCAAGGAGTTCCTTGGCGTCAACGATGCCGCGGTCCAGCATTACGGCTACAGCCGCGCCACCTTCCTGCGCATGAAGCTGCACGAGATATGGCCCGAGGACGAGTGGGACAGCCACGCCGAGGCGCTGGAGCGCGTCGGCGACACCTATCATTCCTCGCGCAACTGGCGGCACCTGCGCGCCGACGGCAGCGAGATCGAAGTGCTCACCTTCGGCCGACGCGTCGCCTTCGACGATCGCGACGGCTATCTGGTCGCGGTGGTCGATATCACCGAGCGGCGCAAGGCCGAGGCGCGGATCGCCCACATGGCGCATCATGACGGTCTCACCGACCTGCCGAACCGCGAATATTTCCAGGAACGGCTGAAGCAGGCGCTCGACCAGGCCGGCGGAAAACGGGTCGGCGTGCTCTACGTCGATCTCGACCTGTTCAAGAACATCAACGATTCCTTCGGCCATCCGGTGGGCGACCGCCTGCTGAAGGAGGTCGCCGCACGGCTGACCACGGCAGTCCGGGGCGTCAATCTTGCGGCCCGGCTCGGCGGCGACGAGTTCGCCGTGATCCTGGCGGCTGACGTCTCGCCGAACGAGGCCAGCGCCTGTGCGACGCTGCTGATCGACCTGCTGAAGACGCCCTATGAGATCGACGGCCAGGAGATGGTGATCGGCGCCAGCATCGGCATTGCGCTGTCGCCGGGTGACGGCGTGACCTCGGAGGAATTGATGCGCAACGCCGACATGGCGCTGTATCGGGCGAAGTCCGACGGCGGCGGCGTGCATCATTTCTTCGAGCGTGAGATGGACCTCCAGGCGCAGAAGCGCCGCGACATGGAGCTCGATCTGCGCCGTGCGTTTGCCAATGGCGAGTTCGAGCTGCATTACCAGCCGCTGGTGTCGATCGCCTCCGACCGCATCTCCGGCTTCGAATCGCTGCTGCGCTGGCGTCATCCCGACAAGGGCATGATCTCGCCGGCGGAGTTCATTCCGGTCGCAGAAGATATCGGCCTGATCACCCAGCTCGGCGAGTGGGTGCTGCGCGAAGCCTGCGCGGAAGCGGTGAAATGGCCTGTTGACGTCAAGGTCGCGGTGAATCTGTCGCCGGCGCAATTCCGCAGCCGCAATCTGGTGCAGGTCGTCATCTCCGCGCTGGCGCAATCAGGCCTGTCACCGAAGCGGCTCGAGCTGGAGATCACCGAGTCGATCTTCCTCGCCGAGACCGATGCCAATCTTGCGATCCTGCATCAGCTGCGCGAACTCGGCGTCAGCATCTCCATGGATGATTTCGGCACCGGCTATTCCAGCCTGAGCTATCTGCGCAGCTTTCCGTTCGACAAGATCAAGATCGACCGCTCCTTCGTCAAGGATCTGGCACAGCGGCCCGATTGCGTCGCGATCGTGCGCGCGATCTCCGGCCTCGGCCGCAGCCTCAACATCACCACGACCGCGGAGGGCGTCGAGACCGAGGATCAGCTCGATTGGCTGCGGGCGGAGGGCTGCAACGAGGTGCAGGGGTTTTTGTTCAGCGCGGCGCGGCCCGCCGCCGAGATCGCAAAGCTGCTGGCCGATTTCGGCCAGCGTCCCTCACGGGCGGCGTAGCCCTTCCGGGTAGCAGCCGTAGACCAGTTCCTTGAAGGCGGGCGTGATGCGGCTGCGCTCGTTCTGGGTCTGCTGCATCAAGAGGTAGACCATGTCGAGCTTGGGATCGACGCCGAAATAGGTGCCGCTCCCTGAGTCCCATTTCAACTCGCCGATCGAGCCGGCCGGCGGCGGCCTGGCATTGCCGGGATCGGTGCGCACGCCGATTCCGTAGCCATAACCAAAACCGTCGCCCGGGAAATAGAAATAGTCGCGCCCCACACCCGAGCCGGGCCCGATGTGATCGGTCGTCATCGCCTTGAACGCGGCGGGGCTGAGGTAACGCTTGCCCTCGAACTCGCCGCCGTTGAGCAGCATCTGGGAGAAGCGTTGATAGTCGGTGATGGTCGAGAGCAGCCCGCCGCCGCCGGATTCCCATTCGGGATGGGCGAGGCGGTCGCGTTCGCCTTCGAGCAGGACCGGGTCGTTCGGCAGCGGCCGCGCCATCCGCGCGCGCTCTTCCGGAGTTTTCAGCACGAATTTGGTGCTGTTCATACCGAGGGGATCGAGAATGCGCAGCTTGAGGAATTCATACAGCGTCTGGCCCGAGATGATCTCGATGACCGCGCCGAGCACGTCGGTGGAATGGCCATAGCGCCACAGCGTTCCGGGCTGGCGCGTCAGCGGCAGGCGGGCGATGCGGTCGGCGAATTGTCTGTTGTTGAAGGGCCCGTCAAAAATGTTGGCGGCCTGGTAAACCTGCATCACCCAGGGGGCGCCGATATAGTCATAGCTGATGCCCGAGGTGTGCCGCAGCAGATCCTCGATGTTGACAGGTCGGATCGGTGCCTCGAGTTGCAGCTTCGCGCTGCCCTCGGGCTCCACGCCCACCTTGGTGTCGGCGAAGAGCGGGACGTATTTCGATACAGGATCGGTGAGCGCGAGCTTACCCTCGTCGATCAACATCATCGCGCCGAGACACGTGATCGGCTTGGTCATGGAGTGGATGGCGAAGATCGTGTCCGGCGCCATGGCAAGGCCGGTCCTGGTGTCGCGTACGCCGAAGGTCTTGAGATAGACCGGCTTGCCGTGTTGCTGGACCAGAACCACCGCGCCCGGCAAGCGACCGCTGGTCACCTCGTTGTCAAAATACGCGGTGATGCGGTCGAGCCCGTCGGGCGACGGAGCAGGGATGTCGGCTGCGCGGCTGCGGGCCATCGTGCCGGCGAGCAGCGCGGCTCCGACCAGAAATTCGCGACGCTTCATCCGGGCTTCCTCCCTCGCCGGGATCAAAGCCGCAAGACCTCAGAGACGTCAACAAGACTTCGATTAAAATCGCGTCACGATTTCCGAAAGGAACGGCCGCGGGCGGTCCTCGCTCGGTTTGGTCGGCGTACCCACGTGGATGAAGCCGGCGAGCTTTTCGTCCGGCTTGAGGCCGAGCCCGTCGAGCACGTCGCGGTCGAACGAGAACCAGCCGGTCAGCCAGCAAGCGCCATAGCCGAGCGCGGTTGCGGCCGTGACGATGTTCATGGCGCTGGCGCCCGCCGACAATTCCTGCTCGAACGCCGGCACCTTGGGATGCGGCCTGGTGAAGCTGACGATGCCGATCACCAGCGGCGCATCGGTGAGGCGCTTGCGCTCGGTCTCGACGTCGGCCGCGGGCGCCCCGGGATTCTTGCGGGCAAACACCTTGGCGATCACCTCGCCGGCACGTGCGCGAGCGTCGCCCTCGAAAATGATGAAGCGCCACGGCGCAAGCTTGCCATGGTCAGGCACGCGGGCACCGATGGTGAGGATGGTCTCGAGCTCGGCCGGGGAGGGCCCGGGGCCGGTCATTTCGCGCGGCTTGACCGAGCGGCGGGTCTTCAGGAGTTCGATGGCGTCAGGCACGGGGGCGTCCTTATGGCTTGCTGTTGTTGCCGGACATAAGCCTGGCAGAAGACGAATGGAAGGGATTTTAGAGGTATTATGAGATCTGCTGGTCGCAGGCCAGAAAGCTATGGTCCCAAGTTGGGACTATGCTAAGATGAATTGGATGAGGATCATAGCGCTCAGCACGATCAAGGCGTTTCTCGATCGGGCCGGCGAGGTCTCTGACGCACGCGAGCCCCTGATGGCCTGGTTTCGGCAGGTGAAACAGGCCGATTGGGCGAAGCCCGCGGACGTCAAGCGAGACATCCGAACCGCTAGTATCATCAGGGACGGCCGCGTCGTCTTCAACGTCGCCGGCAACAAATATCGCGTCGTGGTCTGGATCAACTATCCATATCGCGTGGTCTATATCCGTTTTGTCGGAACACATCGGCAGTACGACGCAATCGATGCTCAAACTGTTTAGAAGGTCGATGATGGAAATCGCGCCAATCAAGTCCAATCGGGATTATCGCCGCGTCCTCAAGCAGATCGAGACGTTGATGAGTGCGCGCCGGAACTCGCCTGAGGGCGATCGGCTGGATGTGCTCGTGACGCTGGTGGAGGCGTGGGAGCGTAAGCACTATCGGCTCGATCTTCCGGATCCGATCGAGGCGATCAAGTATCATATGGAACAGAGCGGCCTGCAGCCGAGAGATCTGATTCCCTTTATCGGTAGCCGAAACCGGGTTCACGAAGTGCTCAATCGGCGGCGTGAATTGACGCTCAGCATGATCCGCAGGCTGCATGAGGGGCTCGGCATTCCCGCCGAGTCCCTCATCAAAATCGGGCAAGATAGAGCCGCTTGAACGCCATCAGGCCGCGTCGCGGGCCCGCCGGACGTCCGGCGGGGTTGCCTCGTCCACCAGCGCGGTGATCGCCTCCGCGGTGGTCGTCACCTTCTGGCCGTCGCTGCCGAGCCGGCGGACAGAGACCGAATGCGTCTCTGCCTCCTTCTTGCCGACCACGAGCAGCGCCGGGATCTTGGCCAGCGAGTGCTCGCGGACCTTGTAGTTGATCTTCTCGTTGCGAAGGTCGATCTCGGCCCGAAGCCCGGCGCGGCGAACCTGCTCCAGCACCTGCTTGGCGTATTCGTCGGCTTCCGAGGTGATGGTGGTGACCACCACCTGTACCGGCGAGAGCCAGAGCGGGAAGTTGCCGGCATAGTGCTCGATCAGGATGCCGATGAAGCGCTCCATCGAACCGCAGATCGCGCGGTGGACCATGACCGGCGCCTTCTTGCCGCTGTCATGGTCGATGTAGAACGCGCCGAACCGTTCCGGCAGGTTGAAGTCGACCTGCGTGGTGCCGCACTGCCAGTCGCGGCCGATGGCATCGCGCAGCACATATTCGAACTTCGGCCCGTAGAAGGCGCCTTCGCCCGGATTGATCTCGGTCTTGATGTGGTTGTTCTGCGCCTGGATCTGGCTCAGCACGGTGGCCATCACGCGTTCGGCGTGATCCCACATCGCGTCGGTGCCGACACGCTTCTCCGGACGGGTCGACAGCTTGACCGTGAGATCGCCGGTGAAGCCGAAGTCCGCATAGGTCGACAGGATCAGGTCGTTGATCTTCAGGCACTCGTCGGCGAGCTGGTCCTCCATGCAGAAGACGTGCGCGTCGTCCTGGGTGAAGCCGCGCACGCGCATCAATCCGTGCATGGCGCCGGACGGCTCGTAGCGATGCACCACGCCGAACTCGGCGAGGCGCAAAGGCAGGTCGCGATAGCTCTTCAGGCCGTGCTTGAAGATCTGCACGTGGCCGGGGCAGTTCATCGGCTTCAGCGCAAACCAGCGCTTGTCCTCGGCCTCGTCGCCGGCCGACTGCGCCGCGAACATGTTCTCGCGATACCAGCCCCAATGGCCCGAGGTCTCCCACAAGGACTTGTCGAGGATCTGCGGCGCGTTGACCTCGCTGTAATCGCCGGCGAGGCGCCTGCGCATATAGGCGATCAGCTGCTGGAAGATGGTCCAGCCCTTGGCGTGCCAGAACACGACGCCCGGACCTTCCTCCTGGAAGTGGAAGAGGTCGAGCTCGCGCCCGAGCTTGCGATGGTCGCGCTTCTCGGCTTCCTCGATCTGCTTGAGGTAAGCGTCGAGGTCCTCCTGCTTGGCGAAGGCGGTGCCGTAGATGCGGGTCAGCATCGGGTTGTTGCTGTCGCCGCGCCAATAAGCGCCGGCCACCTTCATCAGCTTGAAGGCGCCTCCGACCTTGCCGGTCGAGGTCATGTGCGGGCCACGGCAGAGATCGAACCAGTCGCCCTGGTAATAGATCTTGATCGGCTCGTTGCCGGGAATGGCGTCGACCAGCTCGACCTTGAACGCCTCGCCCTTGTCGCGGAACACCTGCTTGGTCTTTTCGCGATCCCAAACCTCTTTGGTGAAAGGTTTGTCGCGCGCGATGATCTCGCGCATCTTCTTCTCGATCGCGGCAAAGTCCTCCGGCGTGAATGGCTCGTTGCGGAAGAAGTCGTAGTAGAAGCCGTTCTCGATCACGGGGCCGATGGTGACCTGGGTGCCGGGCCACAGCGACTGCACGGCCTCGGCCAGCACATGCGCGCAATCATGGCGGATCAGCTCGAGCGCGCGCGGATCGTCGCGGTTGATCAGCTCGATCTTGGCGTCAGCTTCGATGGGGTCGTCGAGGTCGGCGACCACGCCATCGAGCGCCATCGCAACCGTGCGCTTGGCCAGCGACGGCGAAATGCCCTTGGCGATCTCGAGGCCGGTGATGCTCTTGTCGTATTCGCGCCGGGCGCCGTCGGGGAAGGTCAGGGTGACTTTGGCGGCGGGGGTCACGGGCTTCAGATTGCTGAGGGAGTATTGGAAGCCGGATTCGGACTTGTTCTGGTCGGTCATTGCTTTTCTCCTGAAGCTCACTCCTGCGAACGAGCGCAGGTAAGCGGGAACGAGCGATATATCAGGCGATTCGGCCTGCGCAATCCGGCATTTCCAAGAAAGTGGCGCGCAAAAGCCGGGGCGATGCGCCAACTATTTCGCGCCGCGCCCTTTAACTGCCCACGGGTCTGCTCTACATGCATTTGCATGGAAAATCCGCCTGCCGCCGGCCGTTTCACGCCAACCGCCCTGATGCTTGGCAATCTCGTTACCGGCTGCTCGGTGCTGGCGCCGGCGGGCATGCTGCCGGAATTGTCGGCGGGGCTCGGCATCAGCATCCATGCGGCCGGGCTGCTGATCACCTTCGGCGCGGTGACGCTGTGCATCGGCTCGCCGCTGACGGCCTGGCTCACCAGCCGCATCGCGCGACGAACGCTGCTTGCGACGACGCTGGCGGTGCTCGCCTTGGGCAATCTCGCTTCGGCCTTTGCGCCCGACTATACGAGCCTCCTGATCATCCGCCTGGTGATGCTCGCGGTCGGCGCGCTCTATACGCCGCAGGCGGCCGGCACCGCGGCGCTGATCGTGCCGGTGGAGCGGCGCGGCAGCACGATTGCCTATATCTTCCTCGGCTGGTCGCTCGCAGCCGCCGTCGGCCTGCCGCTGATCACCTTCATCGCCAGCCGCTATGGCTGGCGCGCGGCCTATGGCGGGATCGGCGCGCTCGGCTGCATCAGCTTTCTGCTGTTGCTGCTGCGCCTGCCGGCCGGGCTGAAGGGCTCGCCCGTGGATATCAAGACCTGGAGCGCGGTTGCCCGCAGCAGGACGATTTTGCTCCTGCTCGCGATCACGATGCTGCAAATGTCCGGGCAGTTCGCGGTGTTCACCTTCATGGGTCCGCTGCTGAAGAAGCTAACCGGGGCAAGCCCCGATGCGATCGGCATGGTGTTCGCCATCTACGGTGTCTGCGGCTTCCTCGGCGTCGCCCTTGCAACCCGCATCGTCGACACCTGGGGGCCGTACCGAACGTCGCTGCTGTTCACCTGCCTCGTACTTGCAGGCATCACCGGATGGGCGCTGAGCGCCGGCACGCTTGTGATCATGGCGGGTGCGGTCGCGATCTGGGGCCTCGGCTTTGCCTCGACCAATTCGATGCAGCAGGTGCGGCTGGTTGCGGCCGCGCCACAGCTGGCATCGGCGACCGTCGCGCTCAACACCTCCGTCCTCTATATCGGCCAGGCGGTCGGCTCCGCCATCGGCGGATTGCTGTTCGCCCGCGATCTGCTTCATCCGCTCGGCTTCGTCGCGGTCGGCTTCGTCGTGGCGGCGCTGGTCCTGGTAATCCTGAGCCGGCCCCGGCCGGTGGCTGCCGCCACGGCCTGAAGGGCGCGTTTTCCTGTGCGCAAGGTGCTTGGCAAACCGCGCGGGAGAGCGCTAGAAGGCCGGTCATGGGGACCAAAGAGAGTTGACTGAAATGAGGATGATTCTGGCGGTTGCCGCGGTGCTCTATTCAGCCTCCGCGTTTGCGCAGACCGACAAGCCACCGATGGTGGGGGACAAGCCACTGGTGCAGGTCAAGCCGAAGGGGACCAAAGCGGGGACGAAGGAGGCCGCGGCCAAGCCGGCCGCAGCACCGAAGGGCAAGCCGCAATCGATCGCAGCGCGGCTCCAGGCCTGCCTCGACCTCGATGACGGCACCAAGGACCGGCTCAACTGTTACGACGCCATTATCCCGCCGACGCCGAAGCCGAAGCCCGCGAAGGCCAAGGGCTACGCCGATTGCCGTTTCTTCAAGGAAGAGGACGAGCGGCTGGCCTGCTTCAACGGCTTTGCCGAGAGCATTCCGAAGCTGCCCAAGACCTGACGTTTGAGAGCCGGACGGCTAATCGCTGATCCGGCTCAGCACGGCCCTGAAGGCAACGCCCGGCGCTTGCAGCGCGGTGCCTTCGAATTCCGCGGTGTCGCCGTCCTCGCGGCCGGTGAGCGTCAGCGTGATACGGTCGATGCCGAACAGCGCCTTGTAGGACGGATCGTCGTTGTAGCGCTGGGTCGAGATCTTGACCTTGATGCTGTCGCCTTCGCCCGTGTAGGTGCCGATGAAGGCGAAGGCGGAATTGCCGCCGCGCATTTTGCCATCCATCACATAGACGACGCCGCACCCGGTTCCGTGAACGGTGTGGAAGTCGACCTTGTACAATCCCTGACGCACCGTCTGTCCCCGCAGAATTCCAGCCAACACTTGGCCGGCAAATTATGATCGTTGCCAGCGGAAGCAATCCGGTGGCTCCCGGGGATGTCGGCCATCAACATCAGATTTTGATCAAGGCTCGAGAGAATTGCAGGCAGCGTGGCCAAATACCGGCTGGCGCAATATCAGACTATCGGTTCGATACCGATGGCGTGGTGGCGGCGACGCGCGTCAGCGCCAGCGCCGGCGTTGCCGACATCTTCACCAGCACGTCCTTGAGCGGATATTGCGTCCACGCGCGGTTGACGTAGTCGCGATGGGTGATGCCGTCGCCGGTCTCGACGAACACCACGCTGCCGGGACGCAAGGGGCCGTCCATGTCCTCGGCGACGCTGATGCCCTTCTGCCTCAGCATGCTCATCAGCTCGCGGTCGCGCCGCGCGGTGTAGTGGGTGTAGGAACTGACGAAGAAGCCTGAGCGGTGGCTCTCGATCCAGGCGGCGAATTTGTCCATTTCGCCATAGACGGCATCGAGCAGCACGACGCCGCGGACGCGGTCGCTGATGCCGCCGACCTCGAGGCTCCAGGCCGTCGGCAGGAAGCCGCCGCTGTAGCCGACGATGACGATCGGCATGTTGGCGAAGGCGCGCGCGCTGTTGGGATCGCCGGTGAGGCGGGCGAGGTGGCTCGCCGACTCCTCCATGAAGCGCTTGAGGCCGCCGGCCTGCCAGAACTTTCCGGCACTGGAATCGGCGGCATCGACCGCCATTTGCGGGGCGAGCAGGATGGCGTTGGCGCCGGAATCGGTGATCTGCTGCGGCACGAGCTGCCGGTCGCGCACGTCGCGCTCCAGCGTCGCGCCATTGCCGTGGAAGAACACCACGATCACGCCCGGCTTGCGGACGTCGAAATGCTCGGGCACGTGCATCAGCACGCGGCTGTCGCTGTAGGTTTCGTCCTGCCAGTAGACGCGGCCCGAATAGCTGCGATGGCCGCGGCGGTCGCCCTTGGCGATGTTGAGGAACGGCGCGTCGGACGCGGGGTTGTTGCCGAAATAGGGGAAGGCCGAGGACTTCATGCTGACGAGCGTCGTCAGGTCTTCGCGCGGCGGACGCTGATAGGGCACCTGCGGCGCGAGCGAAGCCACCTTGTAGGGCGCCTGCTCCGGCTGTGGCTGCTGCTGCACGGCGCGCTTGGGCGAGAAGTCCGACATCTGCCGTTGCAGAAAACTCTCGTTCGCCGAAGGGAAGCGTTCCCTGAACTGCGGGGCCGGGAAACGATCCTCGAACGTGTCGCCGCTCGCAACTTGCGGATTGGTTTTGGCGACGACCTGGACATTGGCCTGCGAGTTCGCCGCGAGCGCCGCCGGGTTCGGCGCCTTGCCGCATTGAACCAACGTCAGTGACAACGGCACCAAGGCTGAGATCAGGCCGATCCGGAGCGCACGACCGCGCGCACCGGACGTCGTCCGGTCGGCACACATGTCAGCTCTCAGTTTCGGAACGGCCCCGACCATCCACCCATGACCCCAAAGTCACGACCCAAGTCACACGTCCATCGGCAATCTCTCGACAATTGAGCCGACTGGCGTTTAGGCGACGTTAAACATCCGGAGAAACTTCCCCACATCCGGAACGCTCAAAAGGACCATGCAATCGTGTCGTGATTGTGGGGGAGGGAGACGGGATTCTCCGGTGCTTGGGCGGGTTTATTGCCCAGGAGCATGCATAAAAGGTGTCAAAATACCTATTTCGCTCGCCTCATTTAACCCTTGTTAACCCTGCTTGAATTGACTGGACCAAACTGCACGATGCTCCCCGCGAGGCGTGACGCCTGAGGTTAAGGACCCCGATGACGGCATCAGATGCGGGACCCGCGCCCTGGACCGGGCGGCTGACCGGAGGTGGCTCCGGGGTTTCCGTTCTGGTCGCGACCGCCATCGTCGTTGCCGACATGATCGGGGTCGGCGTCTTCACCAGCCTCGGCTTCCAGGTCAAGGACATCCCCTCCGGCTTCTCGATCCTGCTGCTTTGGAGCGTCGGCGGCATCGTCGCGCTGTGCGGAGTGTTCTCCTACAGCGAACTGGGCGCGATGTTTCCGCGCTCGAGCGGTGAATACAATTTCCTCGGCCGCGCCTATCATCCGGCCTTCGGCTTTCTCGCCGGCTGGGTCTCGGCGACCGTCGGCTTTGCCGCGCCGGTCGCGCTCGCGGCCATGGCGTTCGGCGAATACGCCAAATCTGTCGTGCCCGACCTGCCGCCGATTCCGCTTGCCATCGGCGTGGTGTGGCTGGTCTCGATCGTGCAACTGACCGGCGTCAGGCACTCCTCGACCTTCCAGCTGATCTCGACCATCTTGAAGGTCGTGCTGATCGTCGCTTTCCTGGTCGCGGGTTTCATCGTCGGCGTGCCGCAGCAGATCGCGTTCACGCCGCAGCCGGGCGATCTCGCGCATATTGTCAGCGCGCCTTTCGCGATCGGCCTCGTCTTCGTGATGTACTCGTTCTCGGGCTGGAATGCCGCGACCTACATCATCGGCGAGATGAACATGCCGCAGCGAGATCTGCCGCGCGCGCTGCTTGCGGGCACGCTGATCGTGCTGGTGCTCTATGTCGCGCTGAATGCGGTTTTTCTCTACTCCACGCCTGTCAGCGCGCTCGCCGGCCAGCTCGATGTCGCCAGCGTCGCCGGCAGCGCGATCTTCGGCAAGCTCGGCGGCAGGATCGTCGGCGCGATGATCTGCGTCGGCCTGATCTCGTCCATAAGTGCGATGATGTGGATCGGCCCGCGCGTGATGATGACGATGGGCGAGGACATTCCGGCGCTGCGCGCGTTCTCGAAGCGATCGGTGAGCGGCGCGCCGGCCTATGCCATCCTGTTTCAGCTTGCGGTCGCGACCCTGCTGCTGTTCACGCGCAGCTTCGAGGCCGTCCTCGACTTCATCCAGTTCGCGCTGTTGTTCTGCTCGTTCTTCACAGTCGCCGGCGTCATCAAGCTGCGCATCACCGATCCCGACCTCCCCAGGCCCTATCGCGCCTGGGGATACCCGTTCACCCCGCTCGTTTTCCTGCTCGTGACCGGGTTCATGATGTACTACCTTTTGACCGAGCGGCCGGTGCAGTCGCTCTCGGGAATGCTCGTCATGCTCTCGGGCCTGTTGATTTATGCTGTTTTCCGCAGGCGGCCGGTCGCCGCTGGCACTTCATCACATCGCGAATAGACATGTTTCGACTCATGAGATTTGCGGCCGTCGCCCTTGCCCTGCTGGCCGCGGCTGTCTCGTCCGCGCGTGCGGCCGACGTTACCTTTGACGATACCGCGCGTTTCCTCGCGGGCATGCAGCCTTCGGCGGACTCGCCGCTGGCGCCGCTCACAAAGGACCCGGGCTGGCAGCGCCACGCAAAATTCTTCGACGGCGCTTTCGCCCAGCTCGAGCAGCGGCAGCTCTCGAAGATCCGCAACTGGGCCGACCTCAATCTGGCCGCGCCCCGACCGACCATGTTCTACATGTTCAGCGGTCCGGATTTCCTCTACGCGAACGCGTTCTATTCCAAGGCCAGCACTTACGTGCTCGGCGCGCTGGAGCCGGTCGGCGCCGTGCCCGACCTGACACGGCTGCCGCGCGGCTCGGTCGGTGCGGCACTTTACAATGTCGAGCGCTCGCTCGGCTCGATCCTGAGCTTTTCGTTCTTCATCACCAAGCAGATGAAGGTCGACCTGCACGCCAACCAGGTCAACGGCACCTTGCCGATTCTCTATGTCTTCCTCGTCCGCTCCGGCAAGACCATTCGCAATGTCGAGATGGTCGCGCTCGACGACAAGGGCGGGATGCATGTCGGCAACGACAATCCGGGACCGAACGCGACACGCGGCGCCCGCATCACCTTTGCGGGCAGCGATGGGGAAGCGCGCACGCTGTATTATTTCTCGACCGACCTTTCCAATCCCGGCGCGCGCGCCGCAGGCTTCCTGAAGTTCTGCGAGACGCTCGGACCCGGCAACAGCCTGATCAAGAGCGCGTCCTATTTGCTGCACTCCGGCAACTTCACCGTTGCGCGCGACTGGCTGCTCGCCAACAGCGCGACCATCATCCAGGACGATTCCGGCATTCCGCTTGCGAACTATAATGCGCGGCAATGGCGGTTCTTCCCGTTCGGCCGGTACCTCGGACCGATCGGCGAGTTCCCCGGCCGCTACCAGGAGCGCTACGCCGAATTGTTCACGCGCGCCCAGCCGATCGATTTCGGCGTCGGCTATCGCTGGCGCATGCATGAATCCAACTTGCTGCTGTCGGTGAGGGTGCCGGGAAGCGAGGCCGCGCCGGCTGCTGAGGCCACCTCATCCGCCGAGCCGCCGCCCAAACCGGCGCGTCCGAAGCGGCCGCGTCCGCCCGAGCCGATCCCGCCGCCGCCCGGGCGCTTCTACTGGTTCCGCTAGGCGGTCAGCTGAAATCTGGCGTCACGAGCTCTGGGCTACGACGACCAGCACTTCCGCCTTCTGCCGGCCGAGGCTCCTGACCTCGTGCGGGGTCTCGCCTGAGAAATACAGGCAGTCG
This sequence comes from Bradyrhizobium sp. GW821-FHT13H05, assembly GCF_058804065.1. NCBI lineage: Bacteria > Pseudomonadati > Pseudomonadota > Alphaproteobacteria > Hyphomicrobiales > Nitrobacteraceae > Bradyrhizobium > Bradyrhizobium sp. GW821-FHT13H05. Next base: position 742,521 of record NZ_JBXAPO010000003.1, read on the forward strand.
CCCTTGCCGAGTGTCAGCTCCTCGCCGTCGAGCTTGATCGAGATTTTGCCGTTGATGACGAACAGCAGCTCCTCGCCCGCATGCGAGGCGCGGGTCGCCGCCTTGTGCGGCGGGCTTAGCAGGAACGGCTCCATCATCTTGCGGGTGCGGCCGGTTGCCAGCGGGACTACGCCAAACGTGTCCTGGAACAACGGCACGTTGCCGCCTTCGCGGCGAAACAACGTGTAGCGCGGCGCGGGCTCCGCGTTCGGGTCGAAGAAGTTCGCGACATTGACCTCAAGGGCCGCGGCCATCCGCAGCAACGCGGCGAGCGAGGGGATCTTCAGGTTGCGCTCGACCAGCGAGATGTAGCCGCGCGTGAGATCGCTCTGCTTCGCAAGCTGATCCAGCGTCAGGCCCTTGGCAATCCGCGCCTGGCGGATATTGGCCCCGACCGCTGTCGCTTTGCTGACGTCAAGCACGCATGAGTCTCCCGAACTGCTGATGCCTCTTTTGCAACAGATGCGGCCGAACTGCCAGCCCGGCAGGGCGGGCTGCTCTTTACGCCCGCGGATGCGTGTATTCTAAAGGAAAACTCACGCGCAGAAATTTCGAGCAGGGCCGCAGATATTGTGAGCAGATGGGCTGGTATATCGCATGATTCAGCTGAAAATTGGAGCAATTTGCCTGTCCTGCCGCGATCGACGGCATTTGCCCCGTTCCGTGGCGTTGATTTCCATGAGTAAACATGATCGATTTTTACCGTCGCGGCTGCCGATGGGCTCCGCGGACCGAACCAACTGCTTTTCCCAGGCGCCGGTACCTTTTGGAGAGATCGATGACCGTAGCAGACGACGTAACCCTGAACGTAGCGCCGGACGAGGCGGCGAGCTTGCGGCGGATCGTGTGGTCGAGCGTGATCGGCACCGCGGTCGAGTGGTACGACTTCCTCATCTACGGCACGGCGACCGCGCTGGTGTTCAACAAGGTCTTCTTCGCCGCAGGCAATCCCACGCTCGCCACTATCGCCGCCTTCGGCACCTACGCAGTTGGCTTCCTGGCGCGGCCGCTCGGCGCTGCGATCTTCGGTCATTACGGCGACCGGGTCGGCCGCAAGGCGATGCTCGCGATCACCATCATGGTGATGGGCATCGGCACCTTCCTGATCGGCCTGCTGCCGACCTACCAGCAGATCGGCATTGCCGCGCCGCTGCTGCTGATCGGCCTCCGCTTTCTCCAGGGCATCGGCCTCGGCGGCGAATGGGGCGGGGCCGTGCTGATGGTGGTCGAGAATTGCCCGACGCACCGCCGCGGCCTGCTCGGCAGCATGGTGCAGGTCGGCAACCCCATCGGCAATCTCGCCGCGATCGGCATGTTCGCGCTGGTGGCGAGCCTGCCGGAGAGCGATTTCATGACCTACGGCTGGCGCATTCCGTTCCTGGTCTCGATCCTGCTGGTCGGCGTCGGCCTCTACATCCGTCTCAACATGGAAGAGACGGCGGCCTTTCGTCAGGTCCAGGCGAAAAAGGACGTCGCGAAGATGCCGCTGGTCGAGATCTTCAAGCACCACCGCAGGCCGTTCTTCACCGCTGTCGGGCTCAAGATTTCCGAGATCGCCTATGCCAGCATCGGTGGTGTGTTCGTGATGTCCTACGCCACCGCCAATCTCGGCCTGTCGCGCACAGTGGTGCTGAATGGCGCCTTCGCCGCATCGCTGGTCGCGCTGCTCGCGATTCCGCTGTTCGGGTGGCTATCCGACATCGTCGGCCGCAAGACAATGTTCTACGCGAGCTGCGTATTCTCGGCGCTGTTTGCCTTCCCGCTGTTCTGGCTGCTGAACACCCGCGATCCCACTATCGTCATCTGCACCATCGTGGTCGCGATCACCTTCGGCCAGATGGTGATGTTCGGTATCGGCGCGCCCTGGTATTCCGAGCTGTTCTCCGCGCGGCTGCGCTATAGCGGCGCCTCGCTCGGATTTCAGGTCGGCGCGGCGATCAGCGGCGGGTTGACGCCGCTGATCGCGGCGTCTCTGATGGCGTGGAGCGGCGGCGCCACCTGGCCGGTCTCGCTGCTGCTGATCGCCTGCGCGGCCGTCACGGCGACCGCGACCAATTTCGCGCCGGAGATGGCGAACAAGGAACTGACCTGATCCCGCGGCGCGCCGCCAACAGCGGCGCGCCATCGCCTCTCACAAGGATTTTGTCATGCTCGACACCATCAGCGCCGGCTCGGCACAGGGCGCAGCACAGCTTGGTTGGACCGGCGTGGTGCGCTTCCTTCATCTTACCCCGCGTGCGTTCCTGCCGATGCGCACTGCGGAAACGCTCACGCTCGTCGCTGGAAGAGGAATCGAAGGCGACCGCTACATGATCGGCAATGAGGAGGGGTTCTATTCGCACAAGCCTGAAGAGGGCCGGCAGGTCACGCTGTTCGAGCTCGAGACGCTGGTTGCGCTCAAGCGCGATGCCGGCATCGCGCTCGGCCCGGAAGAGCACCGGCGCAACGTCACGGTCGAAGGCGTGCCGCTGAACCATCTGGTCGGCCGCCGCTTCTGGCTTGGCGAGACCCTGCTGGAGGCAACCCGGCTGTCGGTGCCGTGCCGGCATATCGAGGAGATCACCGGCAAGGCGATCTTCGATCCCCTGATCAACCGCTCCGGCCTCAACTGCAGGATCCTGCAAGGCGGCGTTGTGAAGGTCGGCGATACCGTGCGGAACGCGGCATGAAGGCGCGCCCGATCACGACGGTCAAGACGGTCGTCACCGGCATCGAGGCAGCGGGGGCAGGCATCAAGCTGTTCACGCTGGCCGATCCGGACCGCTGGGAGCTACCGCCCTTCAAGCCGGGCGCGCATATTGACCTGCATCTGCCGAACGGGCTCGTGCGAACTTACTCGCTGTGCAACGAGCCCGCGGACAACACGCGCTATGTCATTGCGGTCAAGCGCGAGGCGGACGGGCGCGGCGGTTCGCGCGCGCTGCACGACGATGTCAGGGTCGGCGACGTCATCGGCGTCTCGCTGCCGCGCGGCGGGCTTGAACCCGATGCGCGCATCGGGCGCTACCTGTTCGTCGCTGGTGGCATCGGCGTGACGCCGTTTTTGTCCATGGCGCGGCATCTCGAACGAACGGAGCCGGCCGACTTCACGTTGCATCTGATCGTGCGCGAGGAGGTGCCGCTTGCCGTGCATCTCGGTGCGCTGATCGAACGGGGGCGTATCGTGGTGCACCGGACATCGCGGACCGGACGTCCTGATATTGCGGCGCTTGTCGGGGAAGGTGGATCGGACACGCTGGTTGCCTGTTGCGGTCCGGAAGGCATGACCGACGATTTCGAGCGGGCGACCACAGCATGGCCCGTAGCCAACGTTCACATCGAGCGTTTTGTCGCGCCGCCGCCGGTCATCGATCCCGACGCAAAGCCGTTCACGGTGTCACTGGCGCGCTCCGGCGCCGAGATCCAGGTCCGCGCCGGCCAGACCATGCTGGCCGCGTTGCAGGAAGGCGGCATCGACATCGCGACCTCCTGCTGCGGCGGCATCTGCGGCGCCTGCAAGGTCGGATGGATCGAGGGCAAGCCGCTTCACCGTGACCGCGTCCTGTCGCCGTACGAGCGCGAGCGCTATCTCATGGTCTGTGTCGCGGGATCGGAGACGGAAAGGCTGGTGCTGGACCTCTAGGCTTCGGCACTACCAGTGTACGCTTTGGCTGGGCTCGATGAAGGCGGTCGTGCTCGGCGGTGTGGCCTGGCTTGTCGACAGATACCAGCCGGAACCGAGAACGAGTGCCAGGAGTGCAATGATTGCGAGCACGTCGATGGTTCTGGGGTCATGGTGGTGGTGACCCCTGTGGTCCAGATTTGGACCGAACCTGAAGTGGAAGTGAGGGCTGATTTTCCAGCGCATTGTTGTTCCTCCCTGCGGAGCAGCACAACAACGCGGCGTAAAAGTTCCGGTTCCGCTCAGGGCAGCGATGCGCAAAGCACCGCAGCATACTTATGATGCGTTGACGCCCCGCCAGCGGGCGTAACGCCAGGGCAGATACCAGCGAGCCCGCTGCGGCGCGGCGAGGGGCACATTGTCGATGCCCGATGTGCCCCAGGGATTGCAGCGCAGCAGGCGCGCGAGTGTCATCCAGCCGCCGGCCCAGAGCCCGAACCGTTCGATCGCCTCGTCGCCGTAGACGGAGCAGGTTGGCAGGTGCCGGCAGTTGTAGCCGACCAGCGGCGACAGGGTGTGCCGGTAGACCCAGATCAGCGCGCGGCCGAATCTGCGCGGCAGACGGAGGGCGCCTTCGATGGGATTGGAGCAAAGCTCGCAGGCTGAATGCTTCATGTGCGATGTGCTGCGACGTTGAGCGGCGTATTGCGCGGTTCCGGCGCAGGGAACAGCAAGCTGTTGTTTGTGCGCCATATTTTGCGTGCTTTTTGGGAGCAGTGCAGCAAGTACCTATGGACGATCTGTATTCCCCCGGATACCATTTTTATGACATCCATGTGAGACTCATTGGAACGTCGGAACGGGGCTCGCCTGAATCGCTTTGGGGCTTGGGGAAGGGACCAGTTTGAAACTTCTGAAGTCGCTCAATCTACGCGGCTGGTTGCTGGTGGGAACCGCCGCTTGTGGGGTCGTGTTGGCTGGTGCCGTCGCGACCATCGGGTCATCGGCCCGGGCCGGGGCCGCGCTCGAAGAGCGCAAGCTGCCGATGAAGTTCAGCTGGATTGCCTGCGAACCGAATTGCCGCGGCTGGGTCAGCGCAGTCGGCATCATCACCGCCGATACGCCCAAGGATTTTGAGGACTTTGCCCAGGGACGCCAGCTCGGCGGCGCCACCGTGGTGCTCGATTCCAGTGGTGGCTCCGTCAACGACGCGATCACGCTCGGCCGGCGCTTTCGCAACCTCGGGCTCCTGACCACGGTCGGCATCAGCGTTCAGAACCGCGGCAGCCAGTCGGCCCGTCCGGCGGTCGCGTCTGAGGCCTATTGCGAATCCATGTGCGTGTTCCTGCTGCTGGCCGGCAAGAAGCGCTACGTACCTGATGCCGCGCATGTCCGCGTCCATCAGATCTGGATGGGCGATCGCGCCGACGATGCCAAGGCGGCGAGCTACAGCGCGCAGGACCTGATGATCGTGGAGCGCGACATCGGCCGGCTCGCCAAATACACCTTCGACATGGGCGGTGCCGGCGATCTGCTGTCGCTCGCGCTGAGCGTCCCGCCCTGGGAAGATCTGCACGAGCTGGACCCCGGCGAGCTGAAGCTCACCAATCTGGTGACGACGGATCTGGTGGCCGACGTGCTGCCGCATGTGGATATTGCGGCGCCGGTCATGGCGGAGTTGGCTCCGAAGACGCAGGCAAGGTTCGGGACGGAACCGGAGCAGCCGGCCAAGTCGACCAAGACGGCAGAAGCCGTGGTGCCGACCGGCGCTGCGCAAGTGGCGGCGTCGCAGAAGTAGATCCCGCGACGCGCCTCAGAATGACTTCAGTGCAGAACTGACTAACCCTGCGCCGCAGCCGGCTGCTTGGCCTTGGCTTCGATCTGGCCGATGGCATCGACGACGGCATCGAAGGTCAGAAGCGTCGAGGCATGCCTCGCCTTGTAGTCACGAACCGGCTCGAGGAATTTGATGTCCTCCCACTTGCCTTCGGGAGGCGACCCATTCTCTTTCAGCATCTTGCGAACGGTTTCGCGTAACTCACGGAGTTCGCTCGCAGTCGAGCCGACGACGTGACTTGCCATGATGGATGAAGAGGCCTGGCCCAGCGCGCAGGCCTTCACGTCATGGGCGAAGTCGGTGACGGTGTCGCCGCTCATCTTGAGATCGATCTTCACGGTCGAGCCGCACAATTTGGAATGGGCGGTGGCGGTGGCATCGGGATCCGACAACCGCCCGAGACGCGGAATATTCCCGGCCAGCTCGATGATCCGCTTGTTATAAATGTCGTTCAGCATGTGATGGAGTCCAGCACTTCCATACCCACTTCCGGGCCGGATCGGCCTTGGCGGGCGCCGTCCAGGGTCCTATATAGGAGCGGAACTGGCGGAAAAACAGTCCAGCGGTGCGGCGGCGGCGGTCCAGATCAGCGCTGCCGGCGTGATGACCCAAGGGCCTTTTTCGTCAAAACTGTTCTCTTCAGGCGTCCGGCGGCTTGCCGCCCCGTCTGCCGGTGACACTCCGGCCGCAAGGCCGTCGAACGGAGTAGACATGGACGCTGCAATCAAATCCATCCGCCCGGGTAAGCCCTCCGACCGGCAGCCCGAGAGCCGTCCGGCGGAGCTCGACCCTGCCGAATTCCTCGCGGCCGCCGTCCGTGCCGACCAGCCGCGCCCCGCGCGCGCCGAGGCGGAAGCGGCGGTGAAGACGCTGCTGGCCTATATCGGCGAGAACACCGAGCGCGAGGGTCTTCTGGACACACCGCGCCGTGTGGTGGAGGCCTTCGACGAGCTCTATCAGGGCTACCATCAATGCCCGGCCGAGGTGCTCGACCGTACCTTCGGCGAGACCGCCGGCTATGACGATTTCGTCCTGGTGCGCGACATCGAGTTCACCTCGCAGTGCGAGCATCACATGATGCCGTTCTACGGCAAGGCGCACATCGCCTATACGCCGGTGGAGCGCGTCGTCGGCCTGTCGAAGCTCGCCCGCCTGACCGATATCTTCGCCCGCCGGCTCCAGACCCAGGAGCACCTGACGGCGCAGATCGCCGCCGCCATCGACGAGATCCTCAAGCCGCGTGGCGTGGCCGTGCTGATCGAGGCCGAGCACACCTGCATGTCGGTGCGGGGCGTCGCCAAGCATGGTGCTTCCACCTTCACCAGCCGCTTCACCGGCATGTTCCGCGACAATCCGGCGGAGCAGGCCCGTTTCCTGTCCCTGGTGCGAGGCCTGCAGCGCTGACCTCGCGAGTTGACTGGCGAGGTTTGTCGTGTCTGCTCACTCCCATGAGATCGAGGAAGGTCTTTCCTTCCTTCCCAAGTTCGACGCCGCGGGCCTCGTGACGGTCGTCGCGACCGACGTCGCCACCGGTGACGTGCTGATGGTCGCGCATATGAACGACGAGGCGCTGCGCAAGACCATTGCGACCGGTGAGGCCTGGTATTTCAGCCGCTCGCGCAATGCCTTGTGGCGAAAAGGTGAGACCTCAGGTCAGACCCAGCGCGTGGTCGAGATCCGCACCGATTGCGATCAGGACGCGGTCTGGCTTCGCGTCGAGCAGATCGGCGCGGCTTGTCATACCGGGCGACGGTCCTGCTTCTATCGCAAGGTCGAGGCCGAGGGCGGCGGGGCAAAGCTGGTCTTCGTTGATGCCGAGCGGCTGTTCGATCCCAGCGCGGTCTACAAGAAGTAGCCTGCCGCCGTCCCGCGCTCGGACCTGCGGTGCGTCCCGGAATGACTCGGGGAGGGAGCGTCCCCGGAATTAACCCCGCATTAACCATACCTGTCCCACGGTGAGACGACAGGGTGCCGAATTGCCGGCATCCCTCAACGCCGCGCGGGGCGGGCACTTCAGCATGTCGGTCGACAATTCCAGTGCCTCTCAGACGGCGGGTCTCGATCCGTCGCGGGCACGTGTCGCCGGTGCGATCAAGCAGGTCTCCAGCCGGACCGGCGTCAGCTTCCAGTACATGCTGACCACAGCCAAGATGGAATCGGATTTCGATCCGGCCGCGGGCGCGACCACATCTTCCGCCCACGGGCTCTATCAGTTCATCGACCAGACCTGGCTTGGCACGGTGAAGGAGGCGGGCACCCAGCTCGGCTATGGCAATTATTCCGACGCCATCACCAAGACCTCGTCGGGCACCTACACCGTCGATGATCCCGTGATGAAGCGGTCGATCATGAAGCTGCGCGATGACCCGGAAGCCGCATCCAGCATGGCCGCGGCGCTGACGCAGTCGAACAGCTTCAAGCTCACCGGCCTGCTCGGCCGCAGGCCGAGCGACAGCGAGCTCTACATGGCCCATTTCATGGGCGTCGGCGGAGCGGCAAAACTGATCGCCAATGCCGAGGACAATCCGCAAGCGGTCGGCGCGCGGCTGTTTCCCAATGCAGCCTCCGCCAACCGCTCTATCTTCTACGCCAAGGATGGCCGCGCCCGCAGCGTCTCCGAGGTCTATTCGGTGCTCGACGCGCGCTACGCCAGCGCGGCAAACTCGAAGACGACCCGCGGTGCAATGGCGATGTATGGCGATACGCCCTCGACCACGCAGGTCGCGAGCGCGAACGGCGTGCAGCCGACTGCGCCGATGGTCAACAGCGCCGCCTACCTCCAGACTTTCCCAAATACGAATGGCGTGACGCCGGTGAGCGCGACGTCGTCAACGACGGTCGCGGACAATGCGCCGACCACGCCGGCCTTCCGTTCGATCTATCAGCCCGGCGACACCACGCAGCCGGTCTCGACCACGGTGCAGAAGCTGTGGGGCAACAACGCCTCGCTGACCTCGGTCGCACCCGCGACCTCGTTCGCATCGGCGACGCCCGATGTGCGGCCGCCGCAGCCACTCGATCTCTTCAGCGATCGCAGCGGCGCGTTCTCGAGCTAGCCGAGGTCTCGTGTCCCGGACGCGCTGCAGCGTGAAACGCTGCTGCGCAGAGCCGGGAACAAAGCAACAAGCACTGCTCTCGAACATTATGGGCCCCGGCTCAGCAGCGCATCACTTGCGTGCTGCGCTGCGTCCGGGGCACGAGAGCTCAGCGTCGCTGTTCCCTTAACAAAACGTCAATAAAACCAGCCAGTTATGGTGAACGCTTTGTTAAGCGTCGTGGTTTATTTTGTGTTGCAGGTGACGAGTCGTCATCCTTTTTCGTTAGGTTGCGTAAGCCGGAAGCACCATGATCGTTCGGCAGTTCATCAATTGGATCAGGACGGCGCCCGCAGGTGAGCGGGCCGAGGCCACACGGGCATTGGCCCGGGCCTGGCTGATCTCGGATCTTTCCCATGACGACCGCGTCGCCGCGGAAGGCGCGCTGCTGATGCTGCTCGACGATCCCTCGCCGCTGGTGCGGCAGGCGATGGCGGAGGCGTTTGCGCGCAGCACGGATGCGCCGGCGTCGATCGTGCGGGCGCTGTCGGCGGACCAGCCGACCGTCGCGCTACCCGTACTCGAACATTCTCCGCTGCTGATCGACGCCGATCTCGTCGACATCGTCGCGACCGGCAATGACGAAGTGCAATGCGCGGTCGCCCGCCGCATCGCGCTGCCGGTGTCGGTCTGCGCCGCCATCGCCGAAGTCGGCTGCGCGGCCGCAGCGCTCGAGCTGATCGAAAATCCGCACGCCGAGCTTGCGCCGTTCTCCTGGAATCGCATCGTCGAGCGTCACGGCCATCTCGCCGCGATCCGCGAGGCGATGCTGGTGCTGGAGGATCTGCCGTCGGCAACGCGCGCGGCACTGGTGGCCAAGCTCTCCGAGACCCTGGCGCAATTCGTCGTGGCGCGGAACTGGCTGAGCGCCGACCGTGCCGAGCGCGTGACAATCGAGGCGCGCGACCGTTCCACCATCAACATCGCGGCGCGCTCGCGCGACGAGGACATGCAGGGCCTGGTGCATCATTTGCGCGTCACCGGCCAGCTCACCGCGGGCCTGATCCTGCGCGCGCTGCTGTCGAGCAATCTCGATCTGTTCGATGCGGCGCTGGCCGAGCTCGCCGATCTGCCGCTGGCACGCGTCTCCGCGCTGCTGCATGACCGCGGCGGCAACAGCCTGCATGCATTGCTCCGCCGCGCCGGCCTTCCCGAGGCGACGTTCGCGGCGTTCCAGGTGGCGCTCGATGCCTGCCATGAGCAAGGTTTTGTCGACAGCGACGACGGCGCGGCGCGGCTGCGCCGGCGCATGGTCGAGCGCGTGCTCACCCATTGCGAGACCGATCGCGGCGCCACTGAGCCGTTGATGGTCCTGCTCCGCCGCTTCGCCACCGAATCCGCGCGCGAAGAGGCGCGGCTGTTCTGCGACGAACTGGTCGCGGATGACGCCGTCGATCCGGTGTATGACGATTTGATCGCGGCGTAGGTCGAGGTCGGTCCCGCAAACTCCGTCATTGCGAGCGCAGCGAAGCAATCCAGAATCCCTCCGCGGGGCAGTCTGGATTGCTTCGCTGCGCTCGCAATGACTGGAGGAGTGAGGCGCGCCCTTACTCCGCCGGCACGATGCTCGGCGCGAGGATTGCCTCGAGGTGCTCGGGGCGGTCGCGGTTGACCTGGGCGAGATAGTCGTCGGCGACCTTGCGCAGGCGCCGGCTGAGCTCGGCGGACACGCTGATGCTGTCGAGCTTGGTGTTCTCGTGCACGATGGCCAGGATCGCGTTGATGTGGTGCGTGAACAGCTCGGCCGGCACCTTTTCGAGATCGGGGGCATGTTCGATGACGCGGCACAGGCTTTCGGCGACTCCCGCCGCCGCCGGATAGCCGAACGTCGCTGCGTCGCCCTTGATGTCGTGTGTGGCGCGGAACAGCTCGTCGCGCCGCTCCTTGGTGAAGCCCTCATGGCGGATGGCGACGTAGGCGGCCGATAGGCGATTGACCTCGGTTGCCATCCAGTCCTTGAACTCGCCGGAGAGGCCCGCGAGCGCCTGCTCGGCGCGGCCGACCGGATCGTCCATGTCCTTTTCCTCGACACGGCGCAGAACCCTGCGCAGCGGATTGGGCTGCGTGATCAATTGGTGCGTGGCGAAGGCCGTGACCTCGATGTCCTTTGCGCTGTTCTTCGCCATGATACCTGCCTCGCGTCAGACGTTGCGCTAGATGGAGGAGCGGGCCTTGTCGAGCAGCGAGGGTTGCTGGAGCACCTCGTGCTTTTCGCCGACACGGCGCTCGGGGCCCATATAAGCGGAGTTGGTGTTGCGACGCCGGTCCGGACCGAAATAGGTCTTGGTCTTGATGAAGGGCCGGGGATTGGCGACGACGTTGAGGATGCGCTGGTAAAGGCCCTTGGCCGAGATCGGCTTGGCCAGGAATTCGGTGACGCCGGCATCGCGCGCGACCGTGACGCGGCGCTTCTCGGAATGGCCGGTCAGCATGATGATCGGCGCGTAGGGGTTGCCCTTGGATTCCGGCTGCCGGATCATCTGCGCGAGCTCGAGCCCGTCGAAGATCGGCATCGCCCAGTCGGTGATGACGATGTCGGGCACGTAATGGCTGTACATCTCGAGCGCGGTGGCGCCGTCCTCGGCCTCGTAGACCTCGCGCGCGCCGAACGAATGCAGCAGCGTCCGCAGGATGCGGCGCATGTGCGGATTGTCGTCGCAGACGAGAAAGCGCAGCTTGTTGAAGTCGATGCGGAACATGGCGCCCGGGCTGAAGCGGTCAATCTTCGTTAACCATATCGTGGCGGGGGTTAACGAAGGGTTGCGACCGGGGCCTTAAGGCTCGGGGCAGGGGGGCTCAGTAGCCGAACTGCTCGCGGAGGATGCGTTCTTCCAGGCTGTGGCCGGGGTCGAACAGCATGCGCATCGAGATGGTCTTGTCCGAGAGCACCTCGACGCGGCGGACGTCGCGCACCTCGTCGTGGTCGGCGACCGCGGCGACGGGGCGCTTGTCGCCCTCTAGCACCTCGATCACGACATAAGCTGTGTTGGGCAGCAGCGCGCCGCGCCAGCGGCGCGGGCGGAAGGCGCTGATCGGGGTCAGCGCCAGCAGCGCAGCGTTGATCGGCAGGATCGGGCCCTGCGCCGACAGATTGTAGGCGGTCGAGCCGGCCGGCGTCGCCACCATGATGCCGTCGGCGATCAGCTCCGGCATGCGCTCGCGCTCGTCGATCAGAATGCGCAGGCGCGCCGCCTGGTAGGTCTGCCTGAACAGGGCGACCTCGTTGATGGCGTGGTGCAGGTGGACGCGGTCGTTGACGTCGGTCGCACGCATCAAGAGCGGGTTGATCTCGGATTCGTGCGCCGCCTCGAGGCGGGCACGCAGATCGACCGTCGAGTACTCATTCATCAGGAAGCCGACGGTGCCGCGGTGCATGCCGTAGATCGGCTTTCCCGTGTGCATGTTGTCGTGCAGGGTCTGGAGCATCAGCCCGTCGCCACCGAGCGCGACGACGATATCGGCTTGCTTCGGGTCGCAATTGCCATAATCCCTGGTGAGCTGGCCGTAGGCGGCCTGCGCCTCGCTGCTCTGGCTGGCGACGAAGGCGATCCGGTCGTATCGCGCTGGCTGGGTCATGGCTTCCGGGCAGGGCCGCTGGCTGGAGATAAGTTCCGCCGCGCTCGTCTATAGAGCTGGGCCTCAATTGTCGAGGATGACCGCTCTTCAAGGCAAACGGGCGGCTGACGGTAGCAGGGCGAAATCGGGTCGTTTCGAGCCCGATCGGCCTCCTTGGGCGCCCTCGGCTCCATAATCCCCCAAACCGTCGCAATTCCGCGCTAGCCTTTCGACCTCAGCGGCTCTCGCAGCCGGGCAGGGAGAACGATCATGGTCACGAGTTTGCCGGCGCTTCGTTGCACGGCCCTGGTGCTGGCGATGTCGGCTTTCGCGCTCGCGGGATTTGCGTACGCGGACGATCCGCCGCAGCCGCGATCGGAGACGACGGCGCCGGCCGGACAGAAGGGCGGGCGCGGCAGCACCGCGCAGAACGCGACGCAGGCTTCGCCGTCAGCCACCGAGCCGCACCGTCTTCCCTCGGATTCGACCACGAAGCAGACGCTCGATCTGCCCGGCCGCACCCTCAACTTCGCCGCGACCGCCGGCTCGATCCGCGTGTTCGATGGCAAGGGCGAGCCGCTGGCCGATATCGCCTACACCTCCTATGAGCTCGACGGTGCCGATCGCGCGACGCGCCCGGTGACGTTCCTGTTCAATGGCGGACCCGGCGCATCTTCGGCCTGGCTCCAGTTCGGGGCGGCTGGTCCGTGGCGGCTGCCGCTCGATGGCGAGGCCCTGTCGCCGTCGGCCTCGCCCGAGGTGAAGCCGAACGCGGAGACCTGGCTCGACTTCACCGATCTCGTCTTCATCGACCCTGTTAGCACCGGCTACAGCCGCTTCATTGCAAGCGGTGAGGACGCGCGAAAATCCTTCTACTCCGTCGACGGCGACGCCAACTCCATCGCGCTGATGATCCGCCGCTGGCTCGAGAAACACGATCGGCTGACCTCGCCGAAATACGTCGCAGGCGAAAGCTATGGTGGCATTCGCGGGCCGAAAGTGGTGCGCCAGTTGCAGCTCCAGCATGGCGTCGGCGTCAGGGGATTGATCCTGGTGTCGCCGCTGCTCGATTTCCGCGAGTTCACCGGCACGAGCCTCCTGCAATATGTCGCGACGCTGCCGAGCTACGTGGCGGTGGCGCGTGAAGCCAAAGGCCCGGTCAAGCGCGCCGATCTCGCAGACGTCGAGGCCTACGCGCGCGGCGAATTTCTGGCCGATCTCGTCAAGGGTGTGGCCGACAAGGAGGCCACCAATCGCTTGGCCGACAAGGTCTCCGAACTCACGGGCATCGACCAGGCGGTGAGCCACAGGCTGGCCGGCCGGTTCGACGTCGGTGAATTCCGCCGCGAGTTCGACCGCAAGAGCGGCAAGGTGACGGGCCGCTACGATGCCTCCGTGCGCGGCTTCGATCCCTATCCGGACTCGGGCAGCTCGCGCTTCGGCGATCCCTCAGGCGATGCGCTCCAGGCGCCGCTGACGAGTGCTGCGGTCGATGTCCTCACACGCAAGCTCAACTGGCGGCCGGACGGCTCCTATGAAGTCCTGAACGGCACCGTGGAGGGCAATTGGGATTTCGGCCGTGGCATCAACCCGCCGCAATCGGTGTCGGATTTACGCCAGATCCTCGCCACCGATGCGAAGCTCAACGTGCTGGTCGCGCACGGCCTGTTCGATCTCGCCACGCCCTATTTCGGATCGAAGCGGGTGCTCGACCAGCTGCCGGCCTTCGCGACACAGCGCGTGAAATTCGTCGTCTATCCTGGCGGCCACATGTTCTATTCGCGCGACGGCTCGCGGCAGGCGTTGCGAAGCGAGGTCGAGGCATTGATCAGGGAGTAGGCCGGCGCCTGCGGGGCGGATAGCGACGCGCAATCTCGCGCGCCACAACGCTCGCCGGCTTCACATTGGCGCCCGCAATCCAGACGTCGCTGACCTTGCCGCGTGCGTCGCGGACGCGGCGCACCGGCTCGCCATGGCTTGAATGGCCGGCGGCCCAGGCGAGCTTGCCGGTGTCGCGGCCGGTCACCTCGATCTCTCCGGCATCCATGAACGGATTGTTGAACTGCGGGTTGGCGATGAGCACCCGGTCGCCCATCGGCACGAGATCCGTCGCGCCCCACATCGTCCACCAGCGGCCGGTCCAGTCGCGTACACGCCGGTCGGGTGCGCCGCGGGTCTTGAACGTGCGCAGGATCTGCATCGCGCCGTCCATCCAGAACGGCGCTGCGCCGTCGATGGAGTTGCTGATGATGCTGATCGCGAGCTCGCAGGCGGGAATGGCGCAGGTCCGCGAGATGTAACCCTGAAAGTGGCCGCCATGGCCAAACCAGTCCCAGCCGTCGAGCTTGCCGGCGCCGATACCCAGGCCGTAATAGGCCTCGAAACTCTGCGGGATGCGCCAATGATGTCGAGTCATCTCGCGGCGGCTGGCGACCGACAGCAGGCTCTTTTTCGCATTGGGCGCGAGCTGCGCGAAGAAGCGGGCGGTGTCGGCGGCGGTGGCAGTGAAGCCCGTCGCGGACGCCATCGCGTTCGTGGGATTGACGCCGGGGATGACGCAACGCTCGCCCAGCGGCACTCTTCGCGTGTGGCCGCGCGCGAACGATGCGCCCTTCGGAAGCGGCGCGTCCGGCTCGGTTTCGCGCAGGCCTGCAACCTCGATGATCTCGCGTTTGATCCAGACGGAGTAGGGCTCCTTCGTCACGGCTTCGACCACAAGACCGAGCAGGCCAAAGCCGTGGTTGGAATATTTGAAGCGCGTGCCGGGCTCGATCGCGGTCGGCAGCGTCAGCTCCGCGAGCAATTCCTTGGCGCTCAGATACGGACGACGATCGATGAACTGGCCGGAATCGGCGCCGTCGCGCGTCAGCCCGGCGCTGTGCGAGAGCAGCTGCGCGATGGTCGTGTCGGCGACGCGCGGATGCAGGCCGCTGACATATTGGCCGACCGTGTCGTCGAGCCGGAGCTTGCGCTGCTCGCGCAGCTTCATGATGCCGGCGGAGGTAAAGCTCTTCGAGTGCGAGGCAATGCGGCAGCGGTGGCGCGGCGTGAGTTTCTCGCCGGTGTCGAGATTGGCGAGGCCGAAGGCGTGCTCGGCAACGATCTCGCCGCGATAGGCAAAGGCGACGATGACGCCGGGCTGCTGGATTGTGGTCTGCTGGAATTCGATCCAGGAACTGATGTAGTCGATCGCGGATCGCAGCCACTTGTCCATTGCGCACCAATTTGCGTGGGAAAGATTTGGTGCGGGAAGCTAGCCGAGAAAGCGGAACGGGCACAACCCCAAGGTTGTGCCCGTTCGTTTCGTTCGAAGATGCGCGGTCTTCAGTAGACGAGCGTCGCGCCAGTCGGCTTGTCGAGCGCGGCCGCAAGCGAGCGGTACTCGGAGCTGTCGGTGCCGGCGAGCGAGGCGATCTTGTTCAGGTGATACTGCGCCTGCTCGCGGTTGCCCTGCTCGAGCTGCCAGAGGCCGTAATACTGCCAGGTGCGGACGTGGTTCGGATCGTCCTTGAGCGCCAGCTCGTAATAGACCTTCGATGACTGGTAGTCGCCGAGCTTGCGATAGGAATAGCCGATCAGATTGGCGACGTCGGCGACGTCGTCGCGCTTGAGCGATTTCAGCTGGCCGATCGCGCCGTTGTAGTCGTGGCTGTCGTAGATCGTGGTGTAGGCGGTGCGATAGGCCGCGAGGAATTTCGGATCGCTGACGGAGGAGCTCTTCTTCTTGCCCTTCTTGGACGAGGAGTCCGATTTGGGTGGCGAGGACGGCTCGTCGCTGCCCGCGGCGTAGGCGCTGGACAACACCGGCGCGACCGCCAGCGTCATGGCGACAAGTCCCGGCACAACAAGCATTGAGAGTTTGCGCATCTAAGTTCTCCCGTATGGAACGTGGCGATCCTACACGATTGCCTGAAGACCGGAACACCCGCCGGGCAAAAACATTCCCGGCTGCCCCGCCGATTCGCCCTGCCGCAGATGACAAACTTGTCATCCAGATGAACGGAAGCCTGCAGCCGGCTTCAGACTGGGTTCAGTGCGCCCCGCCTAGGCTCCCAGCTACGATCGAAGGGTCGGCGAGAGGGCGCCGTCTCAAGATCCTTCCAAGAGGAGACAAACCATGTTGAAGACCATTTCCGCAGCCTTGCTTGCAGCCTCCGTGATCGCAGCCCCGGCCTTCGCCGCCGAGACCGCCAAGACCACCACGCCCGCGCCGGTGATCAAGGCGGACCAGAGCCAGACCAAGGCGTCGACCACCGCCGCGAAACCGGATGCCAGCGTCAAGCCTTCGGATGCCAAGGCTTCCGATACCAAGGCTTCCGATACCAAGGCTTCCGTTGCAAAGGCCGCCGACGTCAAGGCGGACGCCAAGCTCGACACCAAGTCGAAGGCGATGAATGCGAACGCTGCGGTCACGCCCGACGAGCACAAGGCCGTGCGCACGCATCGCCATCACCACAAGCATCTGTCAGCCAAGAAGTCGCTGAAGACGCAGCCCGATGTCACCAAGCCGGTGACGATCGAGAAGCGCAGCCAACTCTGATCCCGCGCGGCGGCATCCCTGGCATTGCCCCGCTGCCGCGTGCGGACTTCAGGCCCGCCCCGCCGTTCCGGCGTCTTGCGCGAAAGCGAAAGGCACCGGCGGCGGGACGGTGCGTTGCGCAAGCGAATTCCCTTCGTGCAACCTTGGGGCTAGAACGTCTCCCTGACTTGAGCGAGCGGAGAGCGTGACTGTGGGGCGATTGGCGAGATGTGCGATGGTTCTGGTATTGCCGTTGGCGCTCGCGGCATGTTTCGGCAGTGACGGTGACCGTCCCTCTCTGATGGAGGGAAGCCAGGCCGGAGGGCCGCAGTCGTTTCCCGACAATTTTCGCAGTGATACGCTGGCGCTGATGCGCGCCTATCTCAACAATCCCGTCGGCGTGCGCGAGGCCAGCATGGCCGAGCCGATGCTGCGCGAGATCGGCGGACGGCAGTTCTATGTCGCCTGCCTGCACTTCACCCCACGCGAGAGCGACGGCAGCTACAAGGCCATGCGCGAACGGGCCGCCGTCTTCGTCAACGGGCGGGGCGACCGCATCGTCGACCGCGCCGGCGAGCTCTGCACCGGCGCGGTTTACGCACCCTTTCCGGAACTGGAAAAGATGACGCGGTAGCGCAAAGCCCGCCTTCATCGGCCGGTGCTAGAACAGGGGCCGCCGGAGCCGCTGGATCACATTTTGGCGAGCTTTGAACGGGGCTCGTTGACCTCGCGACAAATCGTTACGGCCTGCCTTGTGCAGACGACGAAAAACAGTCGGTGCGAGCAGGCGTGACGGAACAAAATCGCGTTGTTGCCACCCCGTCACAGTTACGAACGATCAACGTTCCGGCATCGCCGCGAAGCAACCTAATTCACGCCACGTTGTTTCCTGAGTGTCGAATTTGAAAGAACGGGGATGATCATGAAGACGATTTTGCTGGGCGCTGCAGCCGCTCTGCTGGCGCTGGCCGCGCCGGCCGCAGCGGCCGACATGCAGCCGCGGACCTACACCAAGGCACCGGCCTATACGCCGCCGCAGGTGATCTACAACTGGACCGGTTTCTACATCGGCGGTCATGTCGGCGGCGCGTTCGCCGGTGACAGCAGCTTCCAGTCGAGCGACGCCCGCTTCCTCGGCGGCGTGCAGGGCGGCTTCGACTACCAGTTCGCGCCCAATTGGGTGGTGGGTATCGAGGCCCAGTATTCCTGGCTGCCGACCAACAACAACGGTGTCACGTTCCCGCTGGGGACGCAGGTGACGTCCAACACCGACCAGCTCGGCTCGGTGACCGGCCGCATCGGCTACACCTGGGGACCGGCGCTGGTCTATGCCAAGGGTGGTTATGCCTGGCGCAACGGCGGTCTTGGCGTCAACGTCGCCGGCGTGCCGCAGGCCTTCACCGCCACCGGCAACAACAAGGACGGCTACACCGTCGGCGCCGGCCTCGAATACATGTTCGCACCGAACTGGTCGGCGAAGGCCGAGTACCAGTATTACAACTTTGGCAGCACGACGATCACCTCCGGTCCGGCCGACGTCGTCGGCGTCCGTGGCCGGGAGGACGAGCATACCGTCAAGGTCGGCGTGAACTATCGCTTCGGCTGGGGCGGTCCGGCAGCCTCGCGCTACTGACCAGCCAGCGGCGATCCCAGATCTGACAAAGGCCGGCTTCACGCCGGCCTTTCGTTTGCCGGCCTGTCGCTTGTCCACCCTTGTTTGCTTTGCGTGAACCATCTGGCGCGTCATTTGCAAGCAAACAGTCCGGCGCGCGCCTTCTCACGCGTGTCATGGGGCTGGCGTAAAGCAAAAATAATTTTTGCGACTTACGGAACTCACGCTCCGGAAGGCGTTATATGAGAATTACCGGGCTGGTGGGACGACGGACATGCGTATCTTGGTGTCGGCTGGTGTGCTCTCGTGCTTCATTTCCTTGCCGTGCGCTGCACAGACAATCCTCAAGTCCGAGCCTCTGATGCTGGCCCCCTATGAGGTGGCCTTCGTCAAGGACGCCTCCTGTCCGTCCGGCAAGGTGCTGAAGGTAACAGGCGCAATCCGCGGCCTGCATCGCCGCAAGGCCTGCGTGGCGCTGGCGGGCGAGCAGGCCTCGCTGGCGACCGCGACACCCTGAAATCCCCTCCGGCTTCCGGGCCGGACCTCAAGAATTCAGCTGAAGCTCTAATCTGGACTGCCGCTCGGCCTCGGCCTTGTTCCTGGCGGGGTCCTCGCCCTGGGCGGCCCGACAGGGCTTGATCTCGTAGTCATTGTCGAGCACCCGGCGCGGCCCGGCACGCTCGTCATCGGCGCTGACATCCACGACCAGGCCGCTCCGCTGCGCCAATTTCCAGACGTCGGACTCATCAGGATAGGCTTTGCTGATCTGGGCGTCGTTACAGAACAGGGCGTAGGGCATTCTTTCCGCTCCGGGAAAGCGCGTTAACGACTCTCCCTGGCGAGGGGTTCCGGTCGATAGGGCGATCACGGGACCGTGATCAGACCGTCGGGCCCTGAGTCCTTAACGAGTCCTGAATCCGCAAAAAAAGAATCCCTGGGACTCATCGGCCGGAATCAGCGGATGTTTTCGGCCATGACGAGCGACCTGAAAACCTCCTGCGGGCACATGCTTCTGCCGCTGACGCTGGCGTTGTTCGGCGCCTGCGCAGCCAATCTCTGGCTGGTCTGGTCCTGGCTGTAAGCCCACTGCCGAACCGGCGCCTGCCTTACTTGTCGGCCGGCGGATGGGAGGAGGGGTCGCGGATGGCGGCGCGGAGTTTTGTCAGGGTGGCCGCGCAATATTCCTCGCGTTCACGCTCGAACCGTTCCTGATGCTTTCGGAAGTTGGCAATCCGGGCCTGCATTTCGGTCCGGAACTCGCCCCCCGTGCGCGGCGGCGTGACCAGGACGGGCCGAACCTCCGGGGCGGGCGGAGATACCGCCGGCGGCGTCTCGGTTGGGACCGCAATGGCCTGGACGGTCACGATCTCCGCAGTCATCGCGAATGCAGCAGGAGGGGGCTCCGGCGGATGGAGGTCATCCTTCTTGCCGGTTACCGATTGGACGAAGGCCAGTGTCTGCGCGATCAGTGCGTCGCGCTCCCTGATCCACTTCATGGGCCACCTTTGTTGCAGCCATTCCACCAAAGCTCGAGGGACGAATCAAGAAGGTATCCTGCAAGGGATTGCATATTTTTCCCGGGCGCCCGACAGTGGGCGGATGGATGCCGGAAAAGAACAGTCGGACGAAGCTGAGGGCTTGAGGCTCGTTCGCGCGTTCCTGAAGCTGCCGCCCGACAAGCGGGCGGAGGTGATCGCGTTCGTCGAGGAACTGGCGCGTGCCCATGTCCAGCCTGGCGAGGGCGAAGGCGCCTCCCCGACCTGAGCGCTATCGCTCGCGCGGTTTGACGTTGGGCACGAATGGCGCTCCGACCACCCGGACCGCCGCCGGGACTTCGGCACCGACTGACCTGCTGTCGGCGACCTGCCTCTCCGGCGCCTGTCCGAAGACGGGCTCGAACAGCGCGAGCGTGCCGGCCACGACGATGCAGCAAAGCATCACCGCCCCGAGCAGAAACATGTTTCGATTTTCTTCTCTGATCCGCATGGGCCGAGAACGACCGACGCTGGCCAATGGTTCCGGTCGGGTGTGCGGGGCGCGGTGCCGATGAAGGAGGCTGAAGCTTACGCGACGCTTACGACGGAGCGGCGGAAAGTTATTTTTCCGTAAGATTACTCGGACCATTTGGTATTAATTTTTAACGTCCGCCGGTTCCAATGGCGCGGCTGGGGCAGCTTCGGTCGCTGGGACCGGAAAATCATTGGACGGCTGAGATGAGCTTTTTGAACAACTTGAAGATCGTGTGGAAGGTCGCGCTGATTGTGGCCGTGATGGGCTGCGCGATGGTCGCCGTGGCCGGCTTCGGCACGCGCGAGCTGTCTGCGACTGTCGACGGCTTCGGCGAGCTCGATGCTGCACAATCGGCGGCGCTCAATATCACACGGGCCCAGCGCCGCATCGAGACCTATCATGCCGCTCTCTACGCCGTGTTCACCGAAGCCACCGAAGCGGGCAACGCCAATCGCCTCAAGACCGCAAACCAGAACCGCAATGAGATCGCCCAATACCTCGATGCAGCGGAAAAGGATGATCCTTCCCGTACGGCCGAGATCAAGAGTATCAGCGGCCAGTTGAAGGCGGTCTTCGGCGGCTGCGATCCGGTGCTTCAGGCCGGCGCCCAGGCGAGCAGCCCGGACGAGAACGCAAAGGCGGCAGAGCGCGCCCACAAGGAGTGCGACCCGTTGATCGACGCATCGTTGGATCGCGTCGCCAAATTCACGGCGGAGGTCTCGAAAGCTGTTGCAGCTCGCAAGGAAGCCATCAACCGCGACGCCAAATCCGCGACCTGGACCGTGATGGGCGTCAGCGCCGGCGGCCTGCTGCTGGGCATCGCCATCGCGCTGTTCATTGGCCTCAAGGCGATGTCGCAGCCGATTGCACGGCTCAAGCTCGCGATGGAAGGCCTTGCCAGCAACGATCTCAAGATCGAGGTACCTGAGAAGGACCGCCGCGACGAGATCGGCGACATGGCCAGAACCGTCGAGATATTCAAGACCAACGGCCTCGAGGTCGAGCGCCTCAAGGCGGCACAGGCCGAAACGGAGAAGCAGGCGGCCGAGCAGCGCAAGCGCGACATGATCAACCTTGCCGACGGCTTCGAGCGCGCGGTCGGCGAGATCATCGAAACCGTCGGGTCCGCCTCCACCGAGCTCGAGGCATCGTCCTCGACGCTGGCCACCACCGCGCATCGCGCGCAGGAGCTGACCTCGGTCGTCGTGATGGCGTCGGGCGAAGCCTCCGGCAACGTGCAGTCGGTCGCGACCGCTACGGAAGAGTTGTCCTCGTCGGTCAACGAGATCAGCCGCCAGGTGCAGGAATCGGCGCGGATGGCCGGTGAAGCCGTTACCCAGGCCCGCACCACGACCGAGCGCGTCAGCGAGCTGTCGGTTGCGGCCACGCGCATCGGCGACGTCGTCGAGCTGATCAACACCATTGCCGGGCAGACCAATCTCCTGGCGCTGAATGCCACGATCGAAGCCGCACGCGCCGGCGAAGCCGGCCGCGGCTTTGCGGTCGTTGCCTCCGAGGTGAAGACGCTGGCCGAGCAGACCGCCAAGGCGACCGGTGAGATCAGCCAGCAGATTTCCGGCATTCAGACCGCGACCCAGGAATCCGTCAACGCGATCCGCGATATTTCCGCGACGATCGAACGGCTCTCGGAGGTGTCGTCGACCATTGCCGCCGCCGTCGAGGAGCAGGGCGCCGCGACCCAGGAGATCTCGCGCAACGTGCAGCAGGCCGCTCACGGCACCCAGCAGGTCTCCTCGAACATCACCGACGTGCAGCGCGGCGCGGCCGAGACCGGCTCGGCCTCCTCGCAGGTGCTCTCGACCGCCAAGATGCTGGCGACCGACAGCAACCGGCTGAAGGACGAAGTCGGAAAATTCCTGCGCACGGTGCGCGCCGCCTGAGCCTGCGCGGCGGCTGACGTCCGCCGCGTCGATGGCGGTTACACGCCAGCAGAAATCCTATTGCGATCGCGAGCAGCACGGCCGTCATGATGACGGCCGTAGCCGCATCTGCGACCATACTGGCCGTGGTGGTGGAGCGCATGGGACCTGATGCTTCCTCATGTTGAACTTCGGTCCAATCTGTGGTCAGTAGCCGTCCCCGCGGCGGCTTGTGCCCGCGTTGACTCCCGAAGGCCGATCCATGAGCGAAGATGTCAGCGACGGCTGGGCCGCGTCCGCAGCCGCCTGGATCGCCGAGCAGGGTGAGGACGGCGACTACGGCCGCCGCTTCGTCCTGGACGCGCCGATGCGTGCACGGATCGAAGGGCGCGGCTTCCGCAACGCGCTGGATGTCGGCTGCGGCGAGGGGCGCTTCTGCCGCATCATGCAGCGCGCGGGCATCCGCACCACGGGCATCGATCCAACCGCAGCTCTGCTCGCGCGTGCCAGGGAATTGGATCCGAACGGCGACTATCGGCTCGGCCGCGCCGAAACGATGGAGGCGGATGCCTCCTATGACCTCGTCATCAGCTATCTCAGCCTGATCGACATGCCCGATCTCGCTGGGGCTATAGCGAAGATGGTGGCGGCGCTGCGGCCGGGCGGTACGCTGCTGATCGCCAACTTGACCAGTTTCAACACCGCCGGTCCGCCTGACGGCTGGACGCGTGACAGCGATGGCGCCTTGCGCTTCATTATCGATCATTACATGGACGAGCGGCCGACCTGGGTGGCTTGGCGCGGCATCCGAATTCAGAACTGGCACCGTCCGCTCAGCACCTACATGACGCTGCTGCTCGATCACGGACTCCAGTTGCGCCTGTTTGTCGAGCCGCAGCCCACAGGCGGCGATTCCGACAGGAATGAACGTCACCGCCGCGTGCCTTTCTTCCACATCATGGAGTGGCAGAAGCCGGCCTGACGGAGGCGGTCAGACGGCGAGCTTCGCCTGGAAGAACCGCGTGACGCGATCGATCGCATCCGGCGTCGCCGGGTCGGTATCGGAGAAGTCAAAGCCGTGGGCCTTGCCTGGATATGGCACGAACTCGGCTTCGGCGCCGGCGGCCTTGCCGAGGTCAACGAGCTCTCGTCCTTCAGCGATCGGCACGTTGCGGTCCTCCTCGCCATGCAGCACGATCAGCGGCGGCAGGTGCTTGACCTTGGCGACCATGGCCTCGGGCATGCCGCCATAGAGCACGGCGAGCGCGGCGATGCGCGTGTCGCGCGCGGCGGCGTCGGCCGCGATGTAGCCGCCCAGCGAGAAGCCGAGCAGGCCGATATGCCCCGAACTCTCGGGTCGACCCTGGATCGCCGTCACGGTGCTGGAGACCGTGTCGGCCCAACCGTCGAACCGCGTCGTGTAATAGGCGTCGCGGCTCTCATGTGTGCTGGACTTCGACGTCAGCGCAGCCGTATCGGCGGGCGTCATGTAGCGGAGAAGATAGGCGTCGATGCCGCTGGCCGTCAGCGCCTCGACATATCGCTCATAGGCACGCGGCCTGAGCTCGATGCCGCGCGATCCGTGCAGCGCGATCACGGCGGGGCGCTTCCCGGCCGCTGTCGCCGCGTAGCGCGACACCGGCAGGCTGTCATGGCCGGAGGTGACGCTGAACTCCTCGCCCCGCGCGGCGCGCACGGTCGCGGGCGCCAGCAGTGCGGCAATGGCAGTCAACGCCGTTCGTCGGGTGATCATCGGTGCGCTCGCAAGGGAGATTTTTGGAGATAGAGCGCCGCTGTATGGTAAGGTTGCGACAGAATTTTGACTCGCGTCCTGCTCCATGATCACCAATCGTCCTCCCGTGCTCGCCCATGAGCGGTTCGTGGCCGACCGCCACAATTTCGCGGGCCTCGATCTTGCCGCGCGGTTCGAGCACATCGAGCGGACGAACCTGTGGGGCGCGGCCACCTCGGTGTCGGGCCTCGGCTCGGAGGATTCCGCCACCGCCGCGATCCGGGACGCGCTTCCTGCACTGCTGCACCGGCTCGGCGCGCGCGCGCTGCTCGATGCGCCCTGCGGCGATGCGGGCTGGATCAGTCGCATCGAGCTCGACATCGACTATACCGGCCTCGATATCGTGCCGTCGTTGATCGCGGCCAACAGCGAGCGCGCGGCCCGCGGCGAACTCGCCGGCCGCTTCCGCGTTGCCGACATCACGCGCGATGCGCTGCCGAACGCGGATGTCATTCTCTGCCGGGACTGTCTGGTGCATCTGAGTTTCCACAATATCGCCCGCGCCGTCGCGAACTTTCGCGCCAGCGGCGCGCGCTTCCTGCTGGTGACGACATTTCCTGAATCGGACGGCAATTGCGATTGCGAGGACGGCGACTGGCGCGCGTTGAACATGGAACAAGCGCCGTTCAACTGGCCGGTGCCGCGCGCGCTGATCAATGAGCGTTGCGAGGAGGGCGGCGGCGCTTGGCGCGACAAGAGCCTCGGGCTGTGGCGGCTGGATGAATTGCCGCAATCGGAATGTTCGGCGCGTTTGCCGGTGCGCTAATCCTGACGCTGCTGCCGTTGTGGTGGTCGCAGCTTGAGACACCAGGTTGAGGGGTTCATCACCCTTTCAATCATGCAACCTCGCGGGCCGTCGTGGGGCGCTCCTCGCGTTGGAGTTTTTGTACGTTCGCGCGGCCCGCGGCAAACAGGTCGTCGAAGCGATGCGATGCTGCGATGGCCTGTTTGTTGACGGGCGCGAACGCGTAAGCGGCCGCGAAAGACAATATGACGACCAGGAGGTCGATGCCGATGCGCCACGACAGACTCTCCGTGTGACGCGTCAGAGGCTCCCCGATCAACACGATCACGGGGCCGTGGATCAGGTAGAGCGGGAATGATATCTCGCCGAGATGCGCGGAGAGGGGAGTGGAAAGCCACTCGCGCACCGGACGCAGACAGATGCATCCCAAGGTGAATGGGCTCGCGCCAAGCAGGATCACTGCCGACATCTCGGTTGCGATGAACGGTTGAGCAACCCCGATTCCGATCAGTGCGGCGGCAGCGACGACTGGACACTTCTCGATCCAGCCGCGATTGAAGCAATCGGCGATGGCGGCGCCGACCGGGAACAGTGACAGCAATTGGATGCGGTAGTTTGGCGCAAACAGAACGATGCCAAGCGCTATCAGGACAAGGGCGGGAAGACGCCACGTTGCGCGGCCGAGCACCAGGACGAGCGCCAGCACGAAGAAAGAACCGATGAGTTCCGGTCCCATCGTCCAGAGCGGTCCGATATAGGTATGCTCCGGAGTGTAGGCAAAGAAGACGTCCCACAGAGCAAACCGGAGCAGGTGCTCGATTGTCGGGTCGAAGTCGAGGGTAGATTGAAAATCCCGCAATCGATCGGCGGCCGGAGACACGGCGCCGATGACCATTGCCAGATGCATGACCAGGCAGGCAGACAGGATGGGAATGACGAGGCGGACGTAACGGCCTCTCAGGATCCTGAGCCAGCCGTGAAGGTCTCCCTTGTCGAGATACCGTACGGTGAGCGAGAATCCGGAAGCGATGAAGAAAACCATGACCGCAAGCGGCCCGTTGAACGGCAAATAGCTGTTAAGCATTTTGAAGCCGGCGGCGGGCGGCAGACTGCCCCAGAAGGTGTGGTAGAGCAGAACAACGACCGCGCCCCAGCCGCGCAGTCCATCCAGGAACCTCAGTCGCATGAATTTGCCGTGGGTTGTTTCTTGGTTTCAACTCCTACCTCAGATTGCCGTCATCTGCAAATTTTAAGGATCGTTCCATCCAACCGATCATTGTCTTCATGCCATGGTGGTTCCCAACGGGATTTTCCTGCGGCCCAGCTCGCCACGCGATCTACAATTGAGCAAACTTCCGCGTAGCTCAGGCATAGACCTCCGAGAAGGAGAGCCTTTCGATGATCGATGCCAGATGCAGTTGTGGCGCAGTCGCGCTGTCGCTTCCGGGTCCAACCAATCTGGTCGCGGCCTGTCATTGCATCGACTGCCAGCGGCGAACCGGGGCGCCGTTCGGTGTCGGTGCGTTCTATCCGGTCGAAGTCGTCACGATCTCCGGCGCGCCAAGGGAATACGTGCGTGCCGCCGAAGGCGGGGGCAAGGTCCGCTTCTATTTCTGCTCCGACTGCGGCTCGACGGTCTATTGGAAAGCCGACAATCTGCCGGCGATGCTCGGCGTGGCCGTCGGCGCCATCGCGGATCCGAATTTCCCGGCGCCGATCAGATCCGTCTTCGAGCAGTCGAAACATGCCTGGGTGGTGATCGACGGCGCCGGCGTCGAGCATCTTCAGCATGGCAGCGCGCGGAAGCGTACAAGCTGAGGGACAGGCGTCGAGCGCTGGTGCCGGCTGAGGGGATTGAACCCCCGACCTTCGGTTTACAAAACCGCTGCTCTACCGCTGAGCTAAGCCGGCGACGCTGGGAAGCGGCAGGGCCGGCATGCGCCGGGGCTGTCCGCCCGCGCCGCAATATCAGACTTGGGCGGAAAGTGCCAGAACTCGAAGGCGGGGTTTTGCCGGCATGAAACAGGCGGCCCAATGGGCCGCCTGCAACCATTCAACCCGGTAGAAGGCCTTACTGGCAGATGTGCTGACGGCCGTCTTCGCCCTTGACCCAGGTACCGGGCCGACAAACGATGCCGTTACGGGCCGCATAGGTATCCCAATTGCCGTACCAGCCCATTTCGCCGTATCGGCCATCGTAGCCGCCGGAATTGTCATAGGCATAGGAATTGTCCCAGCCGCGGAACGGTGCAGACGCAACGGCTGCCGCGGTACCGACGGCGGCACCAGCGACTGCGCCCGCGGTGTCTACCGGCCAGAAGCCAGACTGATTTCGGTCATTCGGGTTCACCTGTCGGGCCACGTGCCGGCGCCGATAGGCGCGATCGGTCGCGGGATTGCCGGGGCCGAGATTCTGGCAATTGGGATCCTGGAAGAGCCCCGTGCAGCGGCCGGAATTGTCGGCCGTGGCTTGCGCGAAGGCCGGTGTTGCCAGCGTGGACGCGACGATTGCGGCCAGGCCAAGAAGCTTCAGGCTCGTCATGGCATTTTCTCCATGTTGTTGAGACCTGTGCTAAGTGCGACATCGCGCGGTCGTTCCGCGGATTCTCGCCTGCGGGGTCACATCGACGTGAGCCCGCCCAGGATGTGCAGTTTGTGCCACGCAACCTTGCGCGCTCCGGCACTCACGCCGGATTTGCGTCGCGTTAACGCTTCGCTAGCGCGCCTCACGGCATTTGAGCCGCTGTCGATCCTTGCGCGTTAGCCTTACCTGAATTTGGTCAGCAGGCCTTAACCCTCTCTGCGTCGTGATCGGATAGGTTGTCGCCGGATAACCGGGATCCCCTCATGCGCGTTGTGGCGCTCGCTGCTCTCTTGATCGGACTGCCTGCGACGGCGTTTGCCGGCGGCGGCTTCGATATCGTCGTGCCTGGCCGCCCGGGCGTGCCCATCATCATCAACAATATCGACGCGTCCTATAGCGTCGTCGAGGGGGTCTGGGGCCTCGGAAAGAACAACCAGGTGCAGCCGACCATCTATGGCGGACGCTACATCGCCGAGCGGCAGCCCGAGGACGTCGGCCACTACTATCCGACGCTGGGCTTGCGGCCGGGCTATGGCCGGCTCGAGGTCGAACCGCCCGCGAACCGCAAATTGCCGAAGCCTGCCGAGAGCTATCACCAGAGCTGGGGCGCGCAATCGGCGCCGCTGCCGCCGCAGATGGACGTGCCGACCGATCCGCCGCCGGTGATCTTCGCGCCTGACATCAATGATCGTCCGCGGCGTCCTCGGCCGCGGCCGCATGCAGAAATGCCCGTCAAACCGCCGGGTTAAGAAACGTCAAAATCCAACAAACGGAAATCAACAGGAGAGAGTAATGCGTCAGATGATTTCGGGACTGGTCGCGGCAGCTGCCGTGATGTTCGTCGGGGCCGCGCCGGCCGCGGCCTGCGGCTTCAATCCGTGCCAGCCGGTTGCACCGGTCTATTCCGGCTGCAACACCGGCTGTGGCGGCTACGGTTATGGCGCCTATGAGCGTCTCGCCGAGCCGACCACGCAGTACTACTACGTCAACCAGGGCCCGACCTATACCGGCCCGGGCGCCTTCGCGCCGCATCCGACCTACCGTGAGGACGCGGTCGTTGCCCCCGCCAATTATGGCTACGGCTATGGCTATCGCGCCGCCGCTGTGGAAGCGCCGGCTGCCTATCCCTATCGCCGCCCGTACTACCGTCCGTATCGCTATGGCTACGGCCCGCGCACCGGCTATCTGCCGCGCGCGCATTACGGCTATGGTCCGCGCTACGGCTACGCTCACCGCTACGCGCCCGCGCCGTATTACGGCGGCCGTCGCGTGCTGCGCCGTTACTACTGATCGCCTGATCGGTTGAGTTCTGCGAAGCGCCCGTCCGCACCAAGCGGACGGGCGCTTTGTTTTGCTAGGAGTCTCATTCTGACGCGTTTTCTTTACGCGAACCGGTATCCACTTCGCTCGAAAACGCTTTACCGCTTCATCAGCCCGAGACGGCTCGCGCCGACATAGAGCGAGAGCACGGCGGCGTTCGAGACGTTGAGGCTCTTGATCTCGCCGGGCATGTCGAGCCGCGCCACGACGCTGCAGGTCTCGCGTGTCAATTGCCTGAGGCCCTTGCCTTCGGCCCCGAGCACCAGCGCGAGCGGCTCGCGCAGCGTGACGTCTGAAAGATCCTCGCTGCCTTCGCTGTCGAGGCCAACGGTCTGGAAGCCGAGCTCGTTCAGCGTGGTCAGCGCGCGGGCGAGGTTTTGCACGGTCACCATGGGCACCAGCTCGAGCGCACCGGAAGCGGCCTTGGCCAGCACGCCGGTGGCTTCCGGACTGTGGCGCGCGGTGGTGATGATCGCCTTCACCGCGAACGCTGCCGCCGAGCGCAGGATCGCGCCGACATTGTGCGGATCGGTGATCTGGTCGAGCACCAGCACCATGCCGTCCTGCTCCAGATCCTCGATATCAGGCGAGGGCAGGGGATCGGCCTCCGCGAGCAGGCCCTGATGCACGGCGTCGGGCGACAGCAGCCGGTCGATCTCCTGGGGCCGGACGATCTCGGGGGTTATGCGGGTTTCGATGTTCTCGTCCGCCAGGCGCCTTGCGGCATTCTCGGTCAGCGTCAGCTTGCGGATCTGGCGCTGAGGGTTGGCGAGCGCCATGGTGACGGTGTGCCAGCCATAGAGGATGACCGGCCCGTCGGGTGCCGAATCGCGGTCACGCCAGGCCGGCCGGCCGGCCGATTTTCCGGGCCTGTTGAAGGGCTTAGCCCCGCCACGGGGCCCCCTCGGAGCGAATTTTTTATCCTTCATGGGCTCGCTTGTGTCACGGGTTCCGGAATATGGCAATTTGGGTGGCGTCGGGGGCGATTTTAGCTGTTCGCCGCGGTTGACTTTGCCCCACCGCATCGCCCATAACCGCGCCCGGTCGCGCCCCCATCCGGGCTGTCGCGGCCTTCACGTTCCATGGCCGTCTTCGGTCGCCGGCAAGGTCCGGCCCGATTGTGCTGCCGTTGAGCGGGGGAGTGTCCCGAGTGGCAAAGGGAGCTGACTGTAAATCAGCCGCCTCATGGCTTCGCAGGTTCGAGTCCTGCCTCCCCCACCAACCTCACGCGCGCGCGATGCGGCGTGTTATCGTTGGCGTTAAGCAGCTTGCTTCTCCGAGATCTTGGCGATCGCGCCCCTTAGCACGCTGACGTCGGCCCCGGGCTGCGTGCCGTGCTCGGCCAGGTGTCGCCGGAAAGCTCGCGCGCCGGGCACGCTGAAGAATGCGCCGACGAAATGACGGGTGATGGCATGCAACCGCATGCCCCGTGCCAGCTGTTGCTCGATATAGGGCATCATCGCTTCGAACGCGTCCTGCATGGTCGCGTGCGGCGCAGCTTCGCCGAAGACGTCCTGATCAACCGAGAGGAGGCGCCACGGCTCCTGATACGCAGCGCGGCCGAGCATCACCCCATCGACGTGTTCGAGATGTGCTTTGGCCTCATCGACGCTCAGGATGCCGCCGTTGATGATGACAGGCAGATCTGGCATCGCGCGCTTGAGACGATAGACGCGATCATAGTCGAGCGGTGGGATGTCGCGGTTCTCTTTCGGTGACAGGCCGTTGAGCCAGGCTTTTCGGGCGTGGACGATCAGCGCATCGCAGCCGGCGGCGACCACCGCGCGCGCAAGCTTATCGAGTGCGACTTCAGGATCCTGATCGTCGATGCCGATGCGGCACTTCACCGTGACGGGCACGGCGACCGCGCCTTTCATTGCCGCGACGCATCTCGCCACCAGCTCCGGCTCCGCCATCAGACAGGCGCCGAAACGCCCATCCTTCACGCGATCCGACGGACAGCCGACATTGAGATTGATCTCGTCATAGCCAAATGCTTCGCCGATCCGCGCCGATTCAGCCAGATCGCGCGGATCCGAACCGCCAAGCTGAAGCGCCACCGGATGCTCGCTCGCGTCGAACCCGAGTAACCGCTCGCGGTCGCCATGGATCACGGCCCCGGTGGTCAGCATCTCCGTATAGAGCAGCGCCCGCCGGGTCAGATGGCGATGGAACACGCGGCAATGCCGGTCGGTCCAGTCCATCATGGGGGCCACGGAAAAACGATAGTATTGCGACGTCACAGTTTATACGATCTCACATCGAGATTTGACATGGTGCGGAGACTATCGGTCAATCTCCGCAGATTTTGCGGATCATAGCGAAAGCCGCCCTATGTATCTACACCAGCAGCCAAATTGGCCGAAATTCTACTGGGATTCCGCAGCCATTGCACGGAGGCTGTGACAGGCGCACTGCCGCTGGCATCGCTTGTGCCGCATAAGTTCGCGGCAGAATGCTGATCGACACCGCCGCTGCGATGAATGGCTTGCCCGCATCAACTTCATCGCAGATGCGAGGGAACAGTGAAGTAGATCACCATCAATCGTCAAATACCGTTGCTACAAGCACTCATTTCCATTGGGAGGTTCAACGATGAAGATTCCTCGCGGCTCTCTCGGACTGGTCTTGTGCGTGATTTGCGGCACTGTGCCCGGCCTTGCCCAGGCACAGGCCCAGGCCCAGACACCGGCGCCGGCCCAGGCGCCTGCGGCGGCAAGCCCACCGCCGCCACCGACGCCGGTCCCCTTCGAGGCTGCACTGCTGAAGGCGGCCAACGATCTTTTCTCCAAGGCCAATCTCAACGGCGCACCTGACAAGGTCACGCTGGTGATCGATCCCTTGATCGACGGCGTCACCGGTGCGCAGTCCAATGCGACCCATCTGGAAGAGAAGCGCATCACCGATCTCGTGAAGAGCACCTATCCGCGCTTCCAGGTCGCGCGCTTCTCCTCCGAGAGCGTCGCCAAGAGCCCGGTGGTGCTGATCGGCACCTTCACCGCGGTCAACAATGCCGGCGTCGCGGGCGGGGCGAAGGATGCCTACCGCATCTGTCTTGCGCTCGCCGACATGAAGACCAAGACCATCATCTCCAAGGGCGTGGCGCGCGCACTGCCCGAAGGCATCGACCCGACGCCGGCGGCGTTCTTCAACGACAGCCCGGTCTTCGCCAAGGATGCATCGACCGACAGCTACATCAAGACATGCCAGGGCACCAAGGTCGGCGACAATGTCGATCAGGCCTATGCCGACCGTATCGTCGTGGCCTCACTGGTCAATGACGGCATCGAGGCCTACGATTCACGTCGCTACCGCGATGCGCTCGAAGTGTATCAGAGCGCCCTGAAGACACCGGGCGGCCAGCAACTGCGCGTGTACAACGGCATCTATCTGGCCAACGCCAAGCTGCATCGCACCCGCGCCGCGATGGATGCTTTCGGCAAGGTGGTGGACTACGGGCTGTCGAGCGACAAGCTGGCGGTGAAGTTCCTGTTCAAGCCGGGCTCGACCCTGTTCATCAACGATCGCAGCCTGCGCGCGCCCTATGATGCCTGGCTCGAGAAGATCGCGGAGCGGACCGCGGCGAGGCAGGGATGTCTCGAAGTGGTCGGCCATACCAGCGCCACCGGCCTGCCGGCGGTGAACGATCGCCTGTCGGCGCTGCGGGCCGACTACATCAAGGACCGGCTCGAGGACAACGAGAAGTCGCTGCGCAACCGGCTCACTGCGAGTGGCAAGGGCTCGCGCGAGATGATCGTGGGCACCGGCAGGGACGATGCCAGCGATGCGCTCGATCGGCGCGTCGAGTTCAAGGTCGCGCCTTGCGGCGGCGCGCCCGGAGGCCGGTCGACCTGATCTGAAACGTCAGACAGCTGATCCCGGCTCCACGATGTGGGGCCGGGATTTTTCGTTCCAGCAGCAGCTTGCTTCAACGCGCCAGCGTGCGCGCGACCCGGAAGCCGATGTCGTCGTGATGTGCGTCGGGACCGGCCTTGGCGCGGACTGCCGGCCGCAGCGAGGATGCGGCGGAAAACCAGTCGCCGCCGCGCACCGCGCGTGACGCGCAGTCCGCTTGCGAACGCGCCGCGCTGTCCGAGCTCGCGCCGCGATAGTCATCGGCAAAGCAGTCGGCCGTCCATTCCCAGACATTGCCGATCAGATCGGAGAGGCCGAAGGCGTTGGCCTTGAGCGAGCCGACCGGCGCGGTGAAGGGATAGCCGTCGCTACACGCCATGTATGGCGCATCCTGCGGCAGGCCCGCATTTCTGGCCGCCTGGTCGGCGCCGTTGACGTAGCGGCAGAGATCGGCGGGATTGTCGGTGAAGGCATAAGGCAGGGTGGTGCCGGCGCGCGCGGCATATTCGAACTCGGCCTCCGACAGGAGGCGGTAGGGCTTGCCCGTTGTCTTCGACAGCCAGTCGACATAAGCCTGCGCGTCGTTCCAACTGACGCAGACGGCCGGATGGCTGCCGTCCTGCGCATAGCCCGGCGTCAGATAGGAGCGGTTCTCGCGCTCCGTCGGGACATTCTGTTCGAACGTGAAGCAGCGGTTGCCGGCCCTGTAGCCCGAGGCGGTCACGAAGGCGGCGAACTGATCGCGCGTCACCTCGAAGTGGCCGAGCGCGATCGGCTCCTTGAGCACGACCCTGTGCTGCGGCGCTTCATTGGCAGCCGCAAGTCCGCTGCCGATCTCGCCGGCAGGCGAACCCATCATGAATTCGCCCGCGGGAATGACCACCATCTCGGGACAGTTCTGGCACTCCCTGAAACTCTGCTTCGGCTTCAGGCTGCATTCTTCCGGCAGCGACAGCGCCTTCGGCGCGTCGAGCGACAAAGAGGCAGCCTGCGGCTCCGTTCCCGCACAGCCGCCCTGCACGCGCGGCTGGGCCCTGCCGACGTCGGGAGCGGGCCTGACATCGTGGGGCAATATCGCGGCCAATTGCTGGCCGGGGGCCGGCTGCGCCGCTTTTACCCGCTCGGCTTCCGCAGCCTTGGCCGCTGCGGCCGCCTTCGTGATCCTGGCATCTTCAGCCGCCTTCGCAGCTCTGGCTGCTTCAGCCGCTTTTGCGGCCCTGGCTTCCTCAGCCGCTTTCGCAACCCTGGCCTCTTCCGCCGCCTTCGCGGCTCTGGCTTCATCAGCTGCCTTTGCGGCCTTGGCCTCTTCGGCCGCTTTGGCAAGCCTTGCCGCGTCGGCGGCCTTCGCGACCCTGGCGTCTTCAGCAGCCTTCGCGGCTCTGGCTTCTTCGGCTGCCCTCTTCGAAGCCGCAATTCGTGCATCCTCTGCCACCTTGGCGTCGTCGATGGCCTTCTTCTCCGCCGCAAGGCGGGCCTGCTCAGCATCCCTGGCGGCGATCAGCTTGTCGCGCTGGGCGCGGGCGAGGTCGCTGTAGAAGCCAGTCGGATATTTGGCGATGAAGGATTCCCAGGCTGCAACGACGTTGATCTGCGAGGTGAGCTGGTAATCGTCGCGCGCCGCGAGCGCCGGATCCACCTTGGGGGCAGGCGGCAGCGGCACCAGGGCAACGTCATCGCCGCCCAGCGAGCCGTAGATGAACGGCTCCTGCTTGTAGTTCGTCACCTTCAAAACGTCGTCGCGCACGAAGCCGAAGGATTTGCGGACATCGAGGCCGGGAACCGGCAGATGCTTGACCAGCGCTGTGGTGAAGGGGCTGTTCTTGGTGTCGCCGTCGTCGGCGGTCGAGCCGGCCTTGGCCGCGAAGGCGACCAGCGTATTCGGACTGGTCGGCTCGACCATCACCAGCCCGCGCTGGAGCGAGCGCGAGGCGACCGGGCGCCTCATCCGCTTGGCGAACGGATTGTCGCGGCAGGCATCGAGGATGACCATCCGCAGCCGCTTCGCCGGCTCGACGACGGCCAGCAGCCGATCCAGCGGGATCGCTTCGTCGAAGGCATCGATGTCGCGTTCGAGGACGGCATCGATGGGGACGAGGTAGTTGCTGCCCTCTATTTCGAGACCGTGGCCGGCGTAGTAGATGATAGCGAGATCGGCATCGCGCACCGCATCGGCAAATTCGCGCAGCGCGCGGCGCATCTCGAGGGCCTTGAGGTCGAGCTTGAGCGTCACCGCTTCGAAGCCCGCCTTCTTGAACATCTCCGCCATCGCGGCGGCGTCGTTGGCAGGATTTGGCAATTGCGGAACCCGCTCATAGGCGGAGTTGCCGATCACCAGCGCAATCCGCCGGTCAGCCAAAGCGGGTTCGCTGAGCAGGCAGATCGCACAGAGCATCAAGACGATGGCCGAGACGACACGCATCATGCTTCCAGCATAATCGCAAATTACGGCATAAAACACCGTATCGCATCATGCTCTGTGATCTCGCTCACAGTCAGCGCGAGAATCCGCCGCCCTCGGATGATGGCGGCGATGATTGCCTCACCCCATCATCTCCCGCACCAGCGGCACCACCTTGCGACCATAGAGCTCGATGCTCTTCATCAGCTTCTCGTGCGGCAGGGGACCCGCCGAATACTTTAACTGGAAGCGCGAAATACCGAGTGCTTTCGCGGTCGCCGCGATCTTGCGCGCCACCGTTTCCGGCGAGCCGACATAGAGCGAGCCGTGCTCGGCCTCGCTGACGAATTCGTCGCGGCCCATCGGCGGCCAGCCGCGTTCCTTGCCGATGCGGTCGCGCATGGCCTTGTAGTCCGGCCACAGCTCTTCGCGCGCCTGCGCGTCGGTCTCGGCGACGTAACCGGGCGAATGCACGCCGATCGGCTGCACTGGGCGGCCGAACTCCTTGAAGGCGCGGTGGTAGAGATCGACGTAGGGCGCAAAGCGCGTCGGATCGCCGCCGATGATCGCGAGCATCAAGGGCAGGTCGTAATGCGCCGCGCGCACCACCGATTGCGGGCTGCCGCCGACGCCGATCCAGGTTTTCAGTGTGCCGTTCTCGACCGGCGGATAGACCAGCTGATCGCGCAAGGGCGGACGCAGCTTGCCTTCCC
This sequence comes from Bradyrhizobium sp. GW821-FHT13H05, assembly GCF_058804065.1. Taxonomy (NCBI): domain Bacteria; kingdom Pseudomonadati; phylum Pseudomonadota; class Alphaproteobacteria; order Hyphomicrobiales; family Nitrobacteraceae; genus Bradyrhizobium; species Bradyrhizobium sp. GW821-FHT13H05. The sequence goes on from NZ_JBXAPO010000003.1 coordinate 778,076, forward strand.
AGGTCACCGGCTTCTGCGACAGCAGTGCTGCAAACAGGTCCAGCTTCTCCTCGAACAGCGCCTCGTAGGCGCGCAGGTCGAAGCCGAACAGCGGAAAGGATTCCGTGAAGGAGCCGCGGCCGAGGATCACCTCGGCGCGCCCGTTCGAGAGCGCATCGAGCGTGGCGAAGCGCTGGAACACCCGGATCGGATCGTCCGAGCTCAGCACGGTCACGGCCGAACCGAGATGGATGTGCTTCGTTCGCGCCGCGACGGCCGCCAGAACGGTCTCGGGCGAGGAGATTGCGAAATCGGCGCGGTGATGCTCGCCGAGCCCGATGAAGTCGAGGCCGAGCTCGTCGGCCAGCACCGCCTCCTCGACGACGTTGCGGATCACCTGCGCATGGGAAATCATGGCGCCGGAGGCATCCTTGGTGACGTCGCCAAAAGTATCCAGTCCGAATTCAAGCGGTGCGGTCATCGATCGGGTCTCTGTTGGGAGGATCGATGACAGTTAGGGGGCAGGCCTGTCGCGGCAAGGCTGCTTCTGGAAATGCTCGGTTTCCGTTTTGGACGTCAGCGGGGCGCCAGCCATTTCTCGAACTTGCCGAGGATTCCCCAGGTACCCGTGCCGAGGAAGATCGGCAGCACGGCTTGACCGAGTTGGGCAAAATCGCCGAACAGCGGCACGGTCGTGTCCAGATGCGGGCCGACCTGCTGCAGCAACGCCGTGATGACGGTGCCGATGATGCCGATCGCGCTCTTCTTGCCGTCGAGCAGATTGCCGACGGTCTGTCCGAGCGCACCGTTGACCTGTCCCAACTGTCCGTCGGCGGTCTTGCCGGTGAGTATCGTCAGGAGCTTGATGAAGTCGTCGACTTGCCTCGTTGCCGGCACCTGGCCTGTCCCGGCCTGTTGCGATTGTTGTCGCGCGGCGATCGCCTGCAAGATGGCCATCGCCGCTTGCACCAGCGTCGGGAGATCCCGCTGGCCGGCCGGAATCGTTGGAATGGTTCCGGTGCCGGCGATCGGGCCGGGATCGGTCGGGATGTGAACGTCCACCGGCGTGTCGTGGGCGAGCGCCAGATAGTGCTGGAAGTTCTCGCCGTAGAAGGGGCCGCCCTCCTTGGGCCGGAATCCCTGTTGCGGGCCGGCGCCGACCCGCACGCTCCCATGATTATACGCGATTGCAACGTACATCATCTCATCGTCGGTGAGTGTCGACTTCCGCGTCCCGAAGGCGCGTTTGCAGGCGGCGTCCAGCTCCTGGATGAGGCGCTTGATGCATTCGGCCATATCGTACCAGCCGCGCGTCAGGAAGAAGCTCGGATCGGTCTTGAAGAACTGGATGTCGTATTGGAAGATTCCGTAGCCGTGGCAGAACTTGTCGGGATTCTGCGCCACTTTCGCATAGGTGCGGTTGACCTGGGCGACGTCGAGGAGCGCCTGGCGGGCGACGTCGAACATGCTTGAACCCGACGGCACCGCAAGAAGAGCCCCCTTGCTGGTGGGAAACGCGCTGCGGTTCGGCGCGTCTAACGTGTCACCGACGCAGAGCTTGAGCACCTCGCTGGCCGGTTTGGTCTTGTAAATGGGGCCCCAGCAATCGGAAAAGGTCTCCTGCATCGCGATCGCGGTGGCCATGTCGAGCGTGTAGGGCGTGCCGCGGCAGGCTGCGGTGATCGCCCCGCCGAACTGCGTCTTGAACCATCGAATTGCATCCTGCTCGGACATGTCTGCCATCCTGGTCGTGGTTTGACGCGGGCGAATTTCCGTTCAGTCCTGCCTTGCTTTGGTTGCCGCGCTCACTGCTTCGGCGGCGTGGTCGGCGGCATCCATTTCTCGAACTTGCCGAGCACACCCCAGGCCGTGAGGCCAAGGAAGATCGGCAATATCGCCGGCGCGAGCGGGCCGCCGATCGCGGTGGTCAGCGCCGCGGGTAGGCTCGGACCGACGACGTGGAGCACCGCCGTCAGCACCGAGCCGATGATGCCGATTGCGCTCTTCTTGCCGTCGAGCAGATTGCCGATGGTGCTGCCGAGCGCGCCATTGACCTGGCCCAGCCCCTTGGGGCCGCCGAAATCGCCGACCAGTGCGCCCAGCACCTTGATGAACTGCTGGACTTGGTCCGGTGTCGTGCCGGTTCCGCCCGTGGCCGGCGGCGGTTGACCGCCTGGCCCACCGAGGGTCTGGAAAACCTTGAGCGCCTCTCCGATCAGCGCCGCGAAATCGGGCGGTCCGCCGGCTGGCGGTGTGGTTGGATTGGTGGGCATCTTGGCGGCCTCCAGTTGAGCTAGCAGCTGTTGCACCAGGTCGGGGGACGATGAGTCTCTGTGGAACGGGAACGGAATGAACGGCGTGGTCAGCGGGGCGCCCACGAACTCCCAGTCGACCTCGCCCTTGTCGATGAGACCGATCGCCTTCGCTGCGGCCGGCGTGAGATCGATGCCCGCGCCATTGGTCTTGTGTCCCTGGCTGTCGACGCCGGACTCGGCCTGGGGTCTCGCGCCGGCCTTCCAATAGGGATCGTCGGTGTTCCAGGGGCCGATATGCACGACCTTGCAGATGACCGTCTTGCCGTCCTTGGACACGCTCACATTGGGACGCGGATCGGAAATGTGGGCGGGCAGCGCCACACCGAGCTCGGTGTCGTCGATCATGTGCCCGTCATAGGCGCTGGTCTTCGGATCGGATGCGCCGCCGAATACGGTCGCAATGACGCGGCTTTGCATCTGCGCCGGTGAGTGAACGGTGTCTGCCGTCGTCGCGATGGCGGCGGCCGGCGGCCTGCGGATGGCGACGCAGCGGTTTTTCGGGAGGTTCGACAGCTTGACCTGATGGTCCTGGTTGCCGCCGCGACAGACATAGCTGCTGCCGCTCGTCTCCTCGTAGAGGGTGACGTGATGTCCGCCACTAGCCCATTTGAACACCAGCACGTCGCCGGGTTGCGGCGCGCCGCCGGCATCGGTTCCAAACTCGGTCCAGGCGTTGGCCCAGAGGAAGCGCGAGTCCGAGTCACCGCCGAACTGAGGCTTGATGCCGTTCACCGCCATGCAATAGCCGACGGTGAGGCCGCACCATGCGATGGAGTCGTGCGTGTATTCCTTGCAATAGTCCCTTGTGTCCGGGAAAAGCTCGCCGATCTTTTTCGGCCAGCTCATGATGACGGGGTTGTCGCCGTTGTCGAGCGCCCGCGTACCCGTGATTTGCCGCATCGTTGCCAACCAGGGAGGGATTGTCGCGGCCATGGCTATGCCTCTCTACGTTGCGCGCACCAGCGGTGCGGCAGATTGAGGAACGCGTTCAGGGCTTTGTGAGGTGAGCAGTCCCGCGCGACGGACGCGATGGCGCGGCCCGCAAAAACAAACTTGCTGAAACATGTTCGACCTGCGCTGGCAGGGATCACCAAGGGTACGCAAAACAATTATCCCAACAGCTCAAAGTAATATCGGGCAATAGAAGCAACTGCCGATCGAACCGTCAAGCGCGGCATTTTGCTGCGGTGCCGCATTCGTGGCGGCGTATGCTGGTTAATGACGGGCGGAAAGGGGGTGGCGTCAGCCGGCTCAGTCGGATCCGGCGAACATCTCGACCAGGGTCTCGCGCAGCCAGCGCTGCGCCGGCACGGTGTCGTTGCGCTGGTGCCAGAACAGGCTGACGATGCGCGGCGGCGCGCGGAGCGGCAGCGGCATGGCGTGTAGCAGCGGCGCATGCCTTGACTGCGAGCGCAGATCGCTCGGCAGCACGGCGATCAGGTCGGACTGGCGCACGACCTCATAGGCGGCGCTGTAGTGGTTGACGGTTGCGACCAGGTTGCGTGACAGCCCACGCGAGGCGAGGAAGAGGTCGTAGGACGGCAGGGTCTTGCCCGCGAGGCTGACATCGACATGTCCCGCATTCAGGAAGGTGCGGGTGCTCAGTCGCTTCTGGGCGGCGAGCGGATGGCCGCGCCGCATGAAGCAGGCGTAGTCGACCGTCCACAGCGAGCGCGAGCGAATGGCGGCCGGCTGCTGCGCCTCGTTGACATAGACACTGAGCACACAATCGACCCGGTTGTCCTCGAGCTGGTCGGCGATCTCGATGACGGTGTTGGGCACGGTGTGGACGCGTGCCTTGGGCGCGACCTTGCCGAGGTGCTGGAGAAGGTTCGGCATCACCAGCGAGGAGACGTAGTCCGACATCGACAGGCTGAACTCGGTCTGCGCGCGGGCGGGATCGAACACCTGCTCGTCGAGTGCGCCGCGCACGCTTTCCAGCGCTTCGCCGATCGGCTCCCACAGCACCACCGCGCGCTGGGTGGGGCGGATCCCGGTGCCGGATCGCACGAACAGGGGATCGCCGAGCGCGTCGCGCAGCCGCGCCAATGCGTTGCTGACTGCGGGCTGGGTCATCGTCAGCGCGCTTGCCGCGCGGGTGACGCTGCCCTCGGTCATCAGCGCCTCGAAGACTTTCAGGAGATTGAGGTCGAGCGCGCGGAACGACACACACATTCACCATGGTGATATATTAGATCATGATTATAAATTATGACGATAATGTCACTTTGTCTATGGTTCCCCCAGGGACACGCGGAGCGCCGGGCCGCCAAGACTGAGGGGACTGTCATGTCGATGATATCGGCGCGCATCGAGCGCCTTCCGTTCGCACGCTTCCACAAGCATCTGCTGCTGATGGGCGGGCTCGGCTACATGTTCGACGCGATGGACGCGGCGGTGCTGGCCTTCATCCTGCCGGTGCTGCGCACGGCGTGGAATCTGTCGAGCGTGCAGATCGGCGTGCTCGGCAGCAGTACCTATATCGGCTTCCTGTTCGGCGCCTTGTTCGCCGGCACGCTCGGCGATTTGATCGGCCGCCGCGCGGTGATGATGTCGGCGCTGGCGCTCTATTGCGCGGCATCGATCGTGAGCGCGATGGTGGACAGCTGGCCGACCTTCTTCGCCGCGCGCGTCGTCGCCGGCATGGGCACCGGCGCGGAGAGCGCGATCATCGCGCCTTATCTTGCGGAGTTCGTGGCGCGCCGCTATCGCGGCAGCTTCACCGGCGCACTGGCCGGCTTCTTCTCCTTCGGCTTCGTCGCCGCGGCCTTGCTCGGCTACTTCATCGTTCCCGCTTATGACAATGGCTGGCGGATCGTGCTGGTCATCACGGCGGTGCCGGTCGTCATGCTGTTGTGGTGGCGGAGGGCCCTGCCGGAATCGCCGCGCTGGCTCGAAAGCCGCGGGCGGGAGAAGGAAGCCGAAGCCGTGCTCGACCGGATCGAAGCGAGCTTTGCGCGCGCAGGCCATGTCCTGCCGCAGCCGGTGGTCGAGGCCACGGCGCCGGCCGGAGCGACCGGAACGCTGCTCGCCAACTTCGCCGCGCTGCTGGCAGGACGGCAGGCGCGCATCACCATCATGACCTGGATCATGTGGCTGGCGATCACCTTCAGCTATTATTCCTTCTTCGTCTGGATCCCTGGCCTGCTGGTCCAGAACGGCATGAGCATCACCAAGAGCTTCGCCTATTCGATCGCGATCTATTGCGCGCAGATTCCCGGCTATTTCAGCGCGGCATATTTCAACGAGCGCATCGGCCGGCAGGCGACGATCGCGACCTACATGGTGCTCGGTGGCGCCAGTGCGCTCGGGCTCGCCTTCGCGCAGACTGACCAGCACATTATGCTGGCGGGAATCTTCCTGTCCCTGTTCATGAACGGCACCTATGCGGGCGTCTATGCCTATACCGCCGAGGTATTCCCCACGCCGGTCAGGACCACGGGCGCCGGGCTTGCCTCCGCAATCGGCCGCATCGGTGCGATCGTCTCGCCGATCCTGGTTGGCTATCTCTATCCGAATTTCGGCTTCGCCGGCGTGTTCGGCGTCACCACCACGGTGCTGCTGCTTGGGGCAGTCACCGTTGTGCTGATGGGCGTGCCGACGCGCGGCCGTTCGCTGGAAGAGATCGCGGCGGGTGAAGTGGCATGACGCGCACGAAAGTTACAGCTGATCCCTTGCTCTGCGCCGTCGCGGCGGCGCAGGGGAGGGTCGATCAGCCGGATGCGCTGTTCGGGGCACTCGACGAAGCTATGAAGGCGGCGATCGGGCACAAGCTGTTCACGATCCTGACTTACGATGGCGACAGCGGAGAAGCGGCGCGGGTCTATTCCAATCTCCCCGGGCCGTATCCGACCGGCGGACGCAAGCGCCTCGCGCCGGGCCCGTGGACCGAGGCTGTGCTCGACCGCGGCGAAGCCTATATCGGCCGTACGCAGGATGATCTGAGCAAGGTGTTCTCCGACCACGAGCTGATCGCCTCGCTCGGCTGCGAGAGCGTGCTCAACATGCCCGTGCGCTGGCGCGGCCGGACGCTCGGCTCGCTCAATCTGCTTCACGAGGCGGGCTGGTACGGCGAGGATGACGTCGCCGCGTGCCTTCCCTTTGCCCAGCTCACCCTGCCGGCGCTGCTTGCGCCGGCCTCGCTCTGACAGGATTCCGCGATGCCCAGCATCCTCTTCAAGAACGCCGCACTGCTCGATCCGCTTCAGCCGGACTTGCTGGCAGGCCATGACGTGCTGGTCGAAGACAATTTGATCAAGGAGGTCTCTGACCGCCCGATCCAGGCCAGCGCCGATCGCACCATCGACCTCAAGGGCAAGACGCTGATGCCCGGCCTGATCGACCTGCATGTGCATGCGATCGCCGTCGAGCTCAATCTGGCGCAGCAGGTGCACATGCCGAACGTGCTGGTGACGCTGCGCTCGACGTTGCTGCTGCGTGGCATGCTCAGGCGTGGCTTCACCACGGTGCGCGATGCCGGCGGCGCCGGCCATGCGCTGAAGCAGGCGATCGAGACCGGCTTGACCGACGGACCGCGGCTGTTCGTCTCCGGCCGTGCGCTCAGCCAGACCGGCGGCCACGGCGACATGCGGGCACGATCGGATTACCTCGCCAGCGACGCACCATGTCCGTGCTGCGTGCGCGTCGGCGCGCTGGCGCGCGTCGCGGACGGCGTCGACGGCGTACGCAAGGCCGCGCGTGAAGAACTCCAGATGGGCGCCGACCAGATCAAGATCATGGCCTCCGGCGGCGTCGCTTCCCCGACCGATCCGGTCGGCGCCTTCGGCTACTCCGAGGACGAGATCCGCGCCATCGTCGAGGAGGCGCGCGGGCGCCAGACCTATGTGCTTGCCCACGCCTACACCGCTGCCGCGATCGAACGCGCGGTTCGCTGCGGCGTGCGCACCATCGAGCACGGCAATCTGGTCGATGCTGCGACCGCGCGGCTGATGGCCGAGAAGGGCGCCTACGTGGTGCCGACGCTCGTCACCTACGAGGCGCTGGCCAACGAAGGCGCCCAATATGGCTTGCCGCTGGAGAGCGTGGCCAAGATCGCCGACGTCCGCGACGCCGGCCTGCGTTCGCTCGCGATCTACCGCGATGCCGGCGTGAAGATGGGGTATGGCAGCGATCTGCTCGGGCCGTCGCAGCGCCTCCAGAGCGACGAATTCCGCATCCGCGCCGAAATCCTCGGCCCCCGCGCCGTCATCGCCAGCGCGACATTGATTGGCGCCGAGGTGCTCGGCATGGAAGGCAAGCTCGGCCGCATCGCGCCCGAGGCCATCGCGGACCTGCTGGTGGTCGACGGAAACCCACTGCGCGATGTCGCCTGCCTGCTCGGCCAGGGCGAGCACATTCCACTGGTGATGAAGGCGGGCAAGGTTCAGTTCGACCGGCTGAACGCGTAAATTCCCGACACCGTGTGCCGACGCGTCTTATTTCGAGATGCGCACGACCATCTTGCCGAGCGCCCCGCGCGTCTGCATGGTCCTGAACGCTTCCCGGAAATCATCCAGTGCGAAGACGCGACCGACCACAGGCTTCAGCTTGCCCTCGGCCAGCCAAGCCATCAGCTCCGACATCAGGCGCTTCTGCACCTCGGGCTCGCGGATTGGAAGCTGCGCGAGGTCGACGCCGAGCAGGGCGCCCCCCTTCAGCAATGGCAGGTTGAACGGCAAAGCCGGGATCGCGCCGGCGGCAAAACCGACCACGAGATGACGGCCGCGCCAGGCGATGGAGCGAAAGGCCTGCACCGAGACTTCGCCGCCGACGGGATCGAAGATCACGTCGGCGCCGTGTCCTCCGGTCAATTCCTTCAGCGTGTCGCGCCAGCCGGGCTGCGTGTAGTCGATCACAGCGCCAGCGCCGTGCTGTCGCGCGAATTCGCGCTTGTCCGGGGTCGATGCCGCCGCGATCACACGGGCGCCGAGCAACTTGCCAATCTGGACGGCCGCTATTCCCGTGCCGCCGGCTGCGCCCAGCACCAGAAGCTGCTCGCCTGCGCATAGCGAGGCTCGCGCGCTCAGTGCATAGAGTGCGGTCAGATAATTGGCGCGAAACGAGGCGGCGACCTCGGCCGCGACGCCGTCCGGCAGGGGACAGAGCGCTGCGGGGCTAACGACGATCTCTTCGGCAAGCGCGCCCGAGCGCGTCATCCCCATCACGCGCATGCCGGGTTGATAACCTCCCGGCGCGCCGGGTGCGTCCGTCACAACGCCTGCAAACTCGGTCCCGGGAATGAACGGCAGGGGATACTTGGTCTGATAGAGGCCCTGAATCTTCAAGCCATCGACAAATCCGATTCCGGCTGCCTCCACCCGGATGCGCAATTGTCCGGGCTCCATGGGCGGGTGGGGGATGTCCTTCAGCTCGATCTGATCGATGGGGGCGTATTGCTCGACGACGACGGCTTTCATGGCGGACCTCTGCGGTTCCAGTTATTCTGACAGGTCCGGACGCCAGTCTCTTGCGTCTACCGCCACATCCCCCGCATCCGCGCCCCGATGTCGACCTTCGGCCCTTGCGCGGGGGTGCGTGCCGCGCCTGCCGCGGCCTTCGGCCAGGCGGTGCGCTCGAACAGATAGACGAGGGATTCCGGGATGAAGCGGGTCCGCGAGGCGTAGACGTGGCGGTCGCCCTTGGCGGCCTGGCCGTGGACGAAGAAGCGCTGCGGCACGACGAGGTGGAGATCGTCCTTGGCGCGCGTCATCGCGACATAGAGCAGCCGGCGTTCCTCCTCGAGCTCGGCAGAGGTTCCGGCACCGAGATCGGAGGGCATGCAGCCGTCGACGACGTTGAGCACGAACACGGACTTCCACTCCTGGCCCTTGGCGGAATGGACAGTGGAGAGGATCAGATAGTCCTCGTCGCGCAGCGGTGGTCCGGATTTGTCGCTGGTCGCGTCCGGCGGATCGAGGGTGAGCTCGGTCAGGAATTTTTCGCGGCTGGAATAGCCGCTCGCGATCTGCTCGAGCTGCATCAGATCGGCGCGGCGCGTCTCGGAATCCTCGTGGATGCGATCGAGATGCGGCTCGTACCAGAGCCGGACGCGCTCGAGATCGACAGGCCATTCCGAATAGCGCAAATTCTGGGTCGTGCGGACGAAGGCGGTCCAGTCGTCGCCGGTGCGCGCCGGCACCGGAAGCGCCCTGAGCGCGGCAAGCGGGTCCATGCTCTCCGCCATCTGGTCGAGCACGCGCTGCGCCGTCGCGGGGCCGATGCCCGGCAACAGATGCAGGATGCGGAAGCCGGCGACGCGGTCGCGCGGATTTTCAGCAAAGCGCAACAGCGCCAGCACATCCTTGACATGCGCGGCGTCGAGGAATTTCAGCCCGCCGAATTTGACGAACGGGATGTTGCGGCGGGTCAGCTCGATTTCGAGCGGACCGGAATGCGAGGACGTGCGGAACAGCACCGCCTGATGCTTGAGCAGCGCGCCTTGCTCGCGATTGGCCAGCACCGCTTCGACGATGTAGCGGGCTTGGTCGGCCTCGTCATGCACGGTGACGAGGTGCGGCTTCTGCCCGGCGCTGCGGTCGGTCCAGAGGTTTTTGGTGAAGCGCTCGCGCGCCAGGCCAATGACGCCATTGGCCGCGGCCAGCACGGCTTGCGTCGAGCGATAATTGCGGTCGAGCGTGATCATCTCGGCGCGCGGCGAAAAACTCTGCGGAAAATCCAGGATGTTGCGCACGGTGGCGGCGCGGAACGAATAGATCGACTGCGCGTCGTCGCCGACGACGGTCAGTCCGCAACCGTCGGGCTTGAGCGCCAGCAGGATCGAGGATTGCAGTCGGTTGGTGTCCTGATACTCGTCGACCAGCGCATGATCGAAGCGGCCGCCGATCTCTTCGGCAATCAGCGCATCGCTCATCATCTGCGACCAGTAGAGCAGGAGGTCGTCGTAGTCGAGCACGTGCTGGGCCTGCTTGGCCTCGACGTAAGCCGCGAACAGGCCCTTCAGCTCGGCGGCCCAGCCCGCGCACCAGGGATAGTGCGCCCCCAACACCTTCTCGATCTCCATCTCGGCATTGACGCAGCGGGAATAGATCGAGAGGCACGTGCCCTTGGCCGGAAAGCGGCTCTCGGTCTTCGACAGGCCGCGCTCGTGCCGGACCAGGTTCATCAGGTCGGCGGAATCCTCGCGATCGTGGATGGTGAAGGCGGGATCGACGCCGATCCGCTCGGCATATTCGCGCAGGAGCCGCGCGCCGATGCCGTGGAAGGTGCCGGCCCAGGTGAGGGCATCGCGCATGATCGCGGCATTGCTCTCGCCGAGCACTTTTCGCGAGATGCGCTCGACCCGGCCGGCCATCTCGGATGCCGCGCGGCGGGAGAACGTCATCAGGAGGATGCGGCGTGGATCGGCGCCGGCCACGATCAGATGCGCGACGCGGTGGGCCAGCGTGTTGGTCTTGCCCGAGCCGGCGCCGGCGATGACGAGCAGGGGGGCGCCCACGGTCGCGCCGTCGGCCACGCCATGCTCCACGGCGCGGCGCTGCTCCGCATTGAGCGTGTCCAGATATGTCGCCACGAATCGCCCCGGTGAAACCGCAAGAGTCGGCGATCTCGTTGCGAATCGCAATGCGGCTGGACGGAACCTAAGTTAAGACCTAGGGAAAAGGCGCTCCGAAGTTCCAGCCCGAAAGTGCGGCATGACCGAGCTCAAGCCCGAACAGTTCGAGATGCGGCGGCTGGAATCGCTCAGCAACACCATTTTTGGCGTCGCCATGACGCTGTTGGCCTACGACCTGCCCAAGGCCGCGGTCTTCTCCGGCGCGCCGGACTGGAACGATCTTGCCCGGGTCTATTCGGGTAAGCTGATCGGCTTCGCGCTCAGCTTCATCATCGCCGGTGTGTTCTGGATCAGCCATCACCGCCGGCTGGCGCGCCAGCCGGTGGGCAGCCGCGGTGCGGTGATGCTCAACCTGTTTTTCCTGCTGTCGATCGTGCTGCTGCCGGTGACCAACGGCCTCTACACCAATTACCCCATGAGCAGTGCGGTCGCCGTGCTCTACGGTCTACACCTCACCGCAATTGCCGGCCTCAATGCCTGGCTATGGTGGACCATCATCGGCGGCTGGAGCCGCGAGATCATGGCCTCGCTGTTTCCGCTGCTCGTGTTCATTCCGGGCACGATCGTGGCGGCCTTCGCGCCGCATGTCGCGCCCTTCCTGTGGTTCATTGCTTTCGGCGGGCTGCTGATCCAGCGCTTCTATGTCGCGCCGAACCCGTCGGCTGGCACGTAAAGCTTGACCGGGCGGATTTCGTAGACCGCCGACGGGTTGACCTCGCGCAGCTTTCGCGCCGCCGCAATCGCCTCCTCATCCGTGTCGTATTCGACGAGGTGGAAGCCGAGAAGCTGCTCCTTGGTCTCGGCAAACGGGCCGTCCAGCACAATGCCGGCGCCGGGACCGCGCAGGGTGCGGGCCTTTCTTGTGTCATCCAGACGGGCGGCCGGCCCAAGGTGTCCGCTGGCCCGCAGCGGCGCCTGAACCTCGATGACCTTGGCCACCACCGCGGCGTCCTGCTCCGGCGTCCAGGACAACAGCTCGTCTTCCACATGATAGGCCAGGATGGCGTAAAGCATCGTCACCTCGTTGATTTTTTGCAACGCACGTCCAAAGGACGTATCACCGCGGCCGCTGCCGACAATCCCCCTCCACAAAATATTGCGTCATGCAGGTCCCGACGAAACCATCCTGAAACCCGATTGCGGCGCCCCGGAGTGAACGCCGCCTGAAGCCGATGCGACTGATGACCACTGAGAAGGCTGAGGAATGCGGAGGCGGCTATGTCGGGTCATACCATCAAGATCATCTGCGACGCGCGGCGGGCGGCAGAATCGGAGCCTGCCGATCTGCACGACCACACGGGTCATCACCGCTATTACGGCAGCTCGGTCGAGAACGGCGGCGAGCGCATCGTCGAAAGCCGCCGCGGCAAGCGTCCGCGCGCGTCTAACGTCTGCGGCTTCTGAAGCCACGCGCCGTGAACCGACACGCCACAAATGATGGTCCTGCAAATTTCGATCGCCGCGCTGCCGTTCCTGCTTTCGCTCGCGAGCCGGAGCAGCAAGGCGATCGCGCCGTGCCTGCTCGCGAGCATCTTCACCGTGCTCCTCGGCGATGAGCCTCACCGGGCGGTCATCGCCTGGTGCGTCGGCGTGCTAATCGCCGCCGTTGCCCTGCGCGAACGGCTCCGCGCGACTTGAGACGGCACTGTCACGGCGCGCTCAGGACCTGCTTGACGAGCGCCTCCCGCAACGTAGCCAGTTCGCCGCTTGCCTCCATCTGCGCGATCACGTTGCCGACCTTCGGCACCAGATCGCGATGACGTTCATGCAGGTAGTGATAGATGTGGATGCGCTCGAGCGGTGGCGCGAGCGGGTAGATCCTGGCCTGCAGATTGAGCTTCCTCACCGCGACGAGACCGCTGAAGAGGTCCGTGACCATGACGTCGAAACGGTCGGCGTCGAGCATCTTGACCATGCTCTCGAGGCTGGTTGTCGCCGTGACCTGGGCCAGGCCGCGCGTGCCGGCTTCCGAGGAGCCGACGCCGCGGACGATGCCGATGCTGTAGTCCCTGATCGAACTCCAGCCGGCGACGTCGAAATGCAGCTTCGTCGTGAACACCGCGGGCTCGATGTAGTTGATCGCCGGCGTGACCTGGACCAGCGTCGGGTAGTCGCGGGACAGCGTTCCGATCCGCTGGATCTCGCCGTCGACCTCGCCGGCGCTCGACAGCGCGAGCGCTCGTTTGCCGGGGACGTCCTCGAATTCGAGCTTGATGTTGAGCTTGGCGTAGACCGCGCGCAGCATCTCGCCACCGACATATTGATCGGGGATGCCGGCGATCCGCGCCAGCCGGATCAACTCCTGCGCCTGCGATGGAGCGGCTGCGAGCAACGACAGGCAAGCGACGGCTATCCGCCACATCACGCGTCTCCTCGATCGTGCATTGCTACCACTGGATTCGGAGTCCCGCGAAATCTACCGGGGGTGGCGCCTGAGCGCCGACTGCAACTGTCATCCCTCGCCCGCGGTGCAGGCGACTCCGAACTTTAACCGATGTCATTCTAGCATGCGAAGTGGTAGTTTCTGCGAGAATCCTGCTGCTGGGCGCAAGATATGACCCCGCCGACCTCAAGCCGCCCATGGGCCGACAGGATCGCGACGCCGGTCGCGTGACGGGAAAGTCTCAACGATCGAATTGCTCGCGGCCGCGACCGGCCGGCCGGAGCAGGGTGTCGCCATTGCGGGGACGTGGTGCATGGGCAACTCAGGCGACGAGAATTCCAAGCGCAGCCGCGCCGTTGCCCCGGCGGCTGCGAAGCCGGATTTGAACGGGATCGGCGCTGCGCTTGCGCCGGCGATGATAGGGGCGTTGTTGTCGCGGATATTCAACTGGTCGCGGAGCGGCGTCGGGCCGCGCCTGCTGGCCGCCGTGCTGCTGTTCAGTTCGATCGTCACGCTGATGCTGACCGCGCTTCAGCTTTATCTCGATTACGATCGGGAGGTCGGCGTGATCGAGACGCGGCTCGACGAGATCGGCCGGAGCACCACCGGCAGCCTCGGCGAGAGCCTGTGGAATCTCGACCAGAACCAGCTTAAGCTTCAGCTCGATGGCCTCCTGCGGCTGCCCGACATCCGTGCCGCCGAGGTGCGCGAGATCGCCGATCGTCCCAATCCGATCCGTGTCGCGGTCGGTGAGCCGGGTGCCCGGTCGATCGTGACGCGCGACTATCCGCTGAACACCACCGTGCAGGGCACCGCGCGCGCGATCGGCGTGCTCCACGTCGAGGCGACGCTGAGCGACATCTACCAGCAATTGCTGAACCGCGCCCTGGTCATTCTGGCGAGCCAGGCGGCGAAGACCTTCCTCGTCTCGTTGTTCATCATCTACATGTTCCATCTACTGGTGACGCGGCACCTGGTCGCCATCGCCGACTTCGTCAGCAAATACAGCCTGGCGCGGCCGCCGCCGCCTTTGCACCTGGAGCGCCGGCCGCCCTACGATCCCGACGAGCTGGACAAGGTGATCGACGCCTTCAATGCCATGTGCGGCAATCTCGAGCGTGCCTATGGCGAGCTGCGCGAGGCCAATGCCAATCTCGAGCGCGACCTCAAGATCCGCCAGCGTGCCGAAGACGACGCGCGCGAGAGCGAGCAGCGTTTCCGCAATTATGCCGAGACCGCGTCCGACTGGTTCTGGGAGACCGGACCGGATCACGTCTTCACCTATATCTCGGAACGGTTCGACGCCTTCGGCATGAATCGGGAAGCCACGATCGGCCGGCGACGCTTCGATGCCGCATTCGACCGCGAGTCCGAGCCGGAGAAATGGCGCCAGCACATTGCGCTGCTGGATCGCCACGAGCCGTTCCGGAAGTTCGAGTATCGCGGCCGTGACGCGGCTGGACGGGTGCGCTATTTCAGCGTCAACGGCCAGCCGGTGTTTGCCGCTGACGGCCGCTTCATGGGGTATCGCGGCTCCGCCACCGACCTCACCGAGCAGCACGAGACCGAGGAGCGGCTCCGCCAATCCCAGAAGATGGACGCGATCGGCCAGCTCACCGGCGGCGTCGCGCACGACTTCAACAACGTGCTGACCGTCATCACCGGCACCATCGAGATCATCCAGGAGGAGCTTGCGGACAGGCCCCAGTTCGCCGCGATCGCGCAGCTGATCGACGATGCGGCCGCGCGCGGCGCCGAGATCACCTCGCAGCTCCTGACCTTCGCGCGCCGCCAGCCGCTGGAGCCGCGCGAGATCGACGTCAACGCCCTCGTGGTCGAGACGGCGAAACTGCTCCGGCCGATCCTGGGCGAGCATATCGAGATCGTGACCCGGCTCGCCGACGACGCCTGGTCCGCGATGGCGGATCCCTCGCAGCTCTCCTCGGCGATCGTCAATCTCGCCGTCAATGCGCGCGATGCGATGCCGGGTGGCGGCAGGCTGACGATCGAGACCGCGAACCGGGAGCTCGATGGCATGCGTAGCGCCGCCGACGGCGACGTCATGCGCGGTGCCTTCGTGATGATTGCGGTGACCGACACCGGTCACGGCATTCCGGCCGATATCCGCGAGCGCGTGTTCGAGCCGTTCTTCACCACCAAGGGGGTCGGTCGCGGCACCGGGCTCGGGCTGAGCATGGTCTACGGTTTTGCCCGCCAGACCGGCGGCACCGTCGCGATCGAGAGCGAAGAGGGGCGCGGCACGGTGATGCGGTTGTTCCTGCCGCGATCGAAGGGCGAGGCGCCGGCGAGAACGGCTCCCGTTCAGGCGCCTGCCGCGGCGCGCGGGTACGAGACGATACTGGTCGTCGAGGACGATCCGCTGGTGCAGGGCTATGTCATCGCCCAGCTCGGCAGCCTCGGCTATCGCACGCTGGTTGCCGGCGACGGCGCAGCGGGGCTTGCGCTGGTGGACCAGGGCGCGAAATTCGATCTGCTGTTCACCGACATCATCATGCCCGGGGGCATGAACGGGCGGGAACTGGCCGAAGCAGTCCGCCTCCGCCGGCCGGGAACGAGGGTGCTCTACACATCAGGCTATACCGACAACACCATCGTCCACGAGGGTCATCTCGACCCCGGCGTGGCGCTGCTCCGCAAGCCATACCGGAAGTCGGAGCTGTCGGAGAAGCTTCGCGAGGTGCTCGCGGGCGAGCCGCCCGCCTGAGGGCGCCCACGTACGAAAAAGGCGCGGCGGGGAGGCCCCGTCGCGCCCGATTTCTTGCTCGCTGGTCCAGGGCTGAGAGCGCCCCGATGCTAAGCCTCAATTCAAAGCCTAGCGGGCGATCCCAGCGAGGTGACAGCGCTTGAGATAAGACACTGGATCACCTCCTTTCGTTGGTTTCGGGAGACCTAATATAGGACGAAATCGCCTCGCCGTTAAGGGGGAGGGCGAAGGGCCGGGAACAAGCCCGTTCGCGAGGCGGGAAAGACCGGCCAGGGGCAGTTGAGACCGTCGCCCGGCCGTGTTAGGGAGCCCCTGACGCGGGTGTAGCTCAATGGTAGAGCAGCAGCCTTCCAAGCTGAATACGAGGGTTCGATTCCCTTCACCCGCTCCAAAGCTATTTCAATAGCTTAGCCAGGAATTTCAAACTTCCACTCTGGCGCCATGCCGACAGGATCAGCACGCCCTGGCTGAAGGCCGGTGCAAGTTCGCGAATGTTTTCGGGCTCTGCTTAAATTCGTTTTTGTTCATGGTCCGCGATAGGCTTGGCTCTTGGCCAGCATGGCGACGATTACCGATGTCCTTGGATGGGAATGATCGCGACTCGCAGATGAGACGCGAGCTTCGAGCATGGTCATCCCGTCTTGTCTGCGGCGACTCTATTCCAATCATGACGGGAGGCGGCGACGTTCGAAGCTGTCGATGCGCGTGGCGCGACTTAACATTATTTGAAGTCGAGGTCCTAAAATATTGGTTTGCCTTTTGTCGAGCGTCGGCTCCGAATGGGGATCGAGCTCTACGCCGCTTCCGGCGAGAAGGATGATTTCGATGGACATGAGGCTGTCGCCCGAGCAACTCAAGCTCCGTACCGCAGCGCGGGAGCTGGCCGGCACATTCGCGCCCAAGGCGGCGGAGATCGACCGAACGGAAGCCTATCCCTTCGACAACGTTGCGGCTCTCAAGTCCGCAGGCTTCATGGGCTATACCATTCCCGCGAGCTATGGTGGCCGCGGGGGGAGCTTCTTCGAGGCCGCGCTGATCATCGAAGAGATGGCGCGGGTCTGCGGCGCGACCGGACGGATTACCGTCGAAGCCAACATGGGCGCCATTTCCGCCGTCATGCAGTATGGCACGGAGAAGCAGAAGCGGCTGGCGGCGGAGCTCGTGCTGTCCGGTGACAAGCCCGCGATCTGCATCACCGAACCGGATGCCGGATCGGCGGCAACCGAGATGACGACCCGCGCGGACAGGCGCGGCAACACCTACGTCATCAATGGCAAGAAGCACTGGATCACGGGTGGCGGCGTCTCCAAGCTGCATTTGATCTTCGCCCGGATATTCGACGAGCGCGGCGAGGAGCAGGGGATTGGCGGGTTCATTGCCCTGGCAGGGACGCCGGGCCTGATCATCGGCAAGCGTGAGCCCGCGATGGGGCTTCGCGGCATTCCCGAAACCGAGGTGATCTTCGAGGATCTTGCGGTTCAGGAGGATATGCTGGTCGTGCCGCCGCGCGGTCTTCGGCGTGGCTTTGCGGATCTCATCAACGCCTATAACAGCCAGCGGGTTGGCGCCGGCACCGTTGCTCTTGGAATTGCGCAGGGGGCGTTTGAAAAGGCGGTGGCATTCGTGAAGGAGCGCAAGCAGTTCGGGCGGCCGATCGCCGAATTCCAGGGGCTGCAATGGATGCTGGCCGACATGGCGGTGGCGCTCAATGCCGCGAGGTTGTCACTTCACCAGGCTGCGCTGAGCGCGGATCCGTTTCCGGATCCGCTGCTCGCGGCACAGGCGAAGATCATCGCTTCAGAGACCGCCAACACCGTTACGAACCAGGCGCTCCAGCTCTTCGGTGCGAGGGGCTATTCGCGAGATTACCCACTCGAGCGCATGGTTCGAGACGCCCGCATGTTCACGATTGCCGGCGGCACGGCGCAGGTGCTGAGGACATTGGTGGCGTCCAGAATCCTCGACACGAAGATTCCGCAGACCCGCGACGGATACGTGGAGTCAACTCAAAGTCCGTCTCTCGCGGCGACGTGATGTCGTCGATCGGATCGTCGGTGAACGCCCGCAGCTACTATTTGCCTGCCTTTTTCCTCACCGCAAGGCCCCGTCGTGCCGCGGCGTGATTTTGCGACGCGACCTGGCGAAACGCTGCCACGAGGGGATCGTGAAGCACCAGCGATCCCGACGTTCGCCGGGTGATCAGAGCGAGCGTCCGATTGAGCGGCCTGCCCAGGCTTTCCGTCCAGACCACCCGTCCCTGACCATAGCGGCGTGCTTCGGGTTCGGGGATGATCGTCACCCCCATGTTGAGAGCCACGAGCTCGACGATCGCTTCCAGCGAATCCAGCACCATGCCCTCGCGGATCTCGATCGACCGATCGGCCAGAAAGGCATCGACCAATTGTCCGATGCCTGTCCGCGCCGCGAAACGAATGAACGGGCGCGTGCGGAGCAGATCGATCGACAATCGCCGCCGCTCCGATTTTGCCGCGACCAGCACGAAGGGCTCGACCAGGATCGGCGTGACCGCGAAAGCATTTCCGAGGTCTTCGGTTCCCGTGACGATGGCTGCGTCGAGCCGGCCGTCGGCGACCCTGTCCACCAGATCGATCGAGAGAGCACTTTCCACCCGCAGCTTGAGTAGTGGAAATGCTGACATCAGATGTTGAGCGACTGCCGGGAGCAGGCGGATGCTCGCCGTCGCGACCACGCCAAGCGCGAGCTTTCCCGAGAGCGGCTGGCTGCTCCGCAAGACGATCGGAAGATCTTCATAGGCCGTGACGATATCTCGTGAGGCATCCGCCAGCGTGAGCCCCGCCCGCGTCAATCGGGGCGGACGGGTGGAGCGGTCAAACAGAGCGACCTGGTAGGATTCCTCCAATTGCTTCATCTGCATGCTGACCGCAGACAGGGTCATGTTGAGTTCGCGCGCGGTCTCCTGAAAGGAGCGTCCGTCGCGGATCCAGAGAAGCGTCTTGAGGGCTCGGACCGACATGGGGCCTATCTTAAGAGGTCCTGAATATAGACATCAATATATTTCGGTTGCGTTGATATGATTTCTGTCATGTTCTTCTCATGAAGGAGATCAATCACATGGACGCCAGCCCACCGCGTGCCGCCGATATTCTCGCACGCCGCCTCTATGATGCCGGATGTCGGCATGCCTTCGGAATGCCGGGAGGCGAGGTCCTCACCATCGTGGACGCGTTGGAAGCTGCCGGAATAACCTTCCATCTCTGCAAGCACGAAAATGCCGCCGGCTTCATGGCCGAAGGGGCCTATCACAGGACGGGCGCGCCCGGGATCCTCGTCGCAACGGTCGGCCCGGGCCTTGCGAACGGTCTCAATGTGGTCGCGAATGCGCAGCAGGACCGTGTCCCACTGATCGTGATTTCCGGCTGCGTCGATGCCGACGAAGCTCTGACTTACACTCACCAGGTGTTCGACCATCGCGCCGTTCTTGCGCCGATCACCAAGGCGACGTTTACGCTGACGGCGGAGGGCGCCGACATCATCGCCGACAAGGCGGTGCTGATGGCGACGTCGGCGAGGCCAGGCCCCGTCCATATCGACATCCCCATCTCGGTTGCGGATATGCGTGTGCCGCGACCGCTCGTGTCGCGCCATCGGCCGGTGGCCAAAGTTGCTCCTGCCGAAGGCAAGGACCTGACGCGCGGGCGCACGTGGCTCGGCGAAGCCTCGCGTCCGGTCATGATCGTTGGCCTCGACGCATTGAACGACGGCGCGGAAGAGCAGATACGCAGCTTCGCCGAGACGTTCGGCGTTCCCGTCATCACGACCTACAAGGCGAAGGGCATCCTGCCCGAGGACCATCCGCTTGCGCTCGGCGGCGCGGGATTGTCGCCGCTCGCCGACAAGCTCCTGGTCGAATTCGTGCGTGAAGCCGATCTCATTCTTCTCGTCGGCTATGACCCGATCGAGATGCGCATTGGATGGCGCGATGTCTGGGACCCAGCGAAGCAACGCATCATCGAATTCGCGGCCGCTCGCAATGATCACTACATGCATCACGCCACGCTGGCCTTCATCTGCGATGCCGGCGAGGGGCTCCGCGCCATTTCCAGGGAAGCCAAGCCCTGCAGAACATGGACCGGCGACCGCGCCGCCGGACTTAAGCGCGCGCTCGGCGACGCCTTTGCCAGTCACGGCGAGTGGGGGCCGTCGGCCGTCGTGGAAGGCGTGCGTTCCATTTTCCCCAAGGACACCGTCGCAACCGTCGATTCCGGGGCGCACCGGATTCTCCTGTCGCAGCTCTGGGAGGTCTATCAGTCGCGTGGACTGCTGCAGTCGACGGGACTTTGCACCATGGGGTGTGCGCTTCCCCTGGCGATGGGCGCCAAGGTTGCCGATCCCTCACGGCCGGTCGTCGCGTTCACCGGCGATGCGGGTCTGCTCATGGTGATTGGCGAACTGTCGACGCTGGCCGAGATGCGGATTCCCGTGACTGTCATTGTGTTCGTCGATGCGTCCCTGAGCTTGATCGAGATGAAGCAGCGGGGCCGCCAGATGGGAAATTTGGGCGTGGATTTCGGCCGGCACGATTTCGCGGCGATCGCAAACGCGTTCGGGGGTGTCGGTGTGACGGTTGCAGATCGTCCTTCGCTTGAACAGGCGTGCCGCGAGGCGGTGGCACGCGAGGACGGCTTCACGCTGATCGCTGCGACAATCGACCGGCGCGCTTACGACGGACGTATCTGACAGCTCGGGCTGCCTCGCAGGCCTGCGCTTCCTCGATCTGTCCTGCATCCTTGCCGGCGTCAAAACCGTAATCGGAATCGAAGATGAATAAAGTTGCGCAACGGATGGGTCGTATCAACCCGTCGCCCATTCTCTCGGTCGTCGCCAAGTCGGCGGAGCTGAAGGCGCAGGGCGTCGACGTCATCGATCTCTCGATCGGGGAGCCCGACTTCGAGACGCCCGACAACGTCAAGCGGGCAGGGATCGAGGCCATCCAGACCGGCGCGACGAAATATACCTCCATCACCGGGCTGCCTGAGCTTCGCAAGGCGATCGTCGAGAAGTTCAGAAGAGAGAATGGCCTCGACTACGCGGTTCAGGAGGTCACGCACGGCTGCGGCGGCAAGCAGGTCATCTTCAATGCCATGCTGGCGACGCTGGACGAGGGGGACGAGGTCATCGTGCCGGCCCCCTATTGGGCGAGCTATCCGGACATCATCCGGCTTGCGGGAGGACATCCTGTCATCGTGCCGTGTGGCCAGGAGGCCGGATTCAAGCTGAAGCCGGAGCAGCTCGCGGCTGCGCTCAGCTCGCGAACCCGTTGGCTGATTCTGAATTCGCCCTCCAACCCAACAGGGGCGGTTCTGGATCGCGATGAACTGGCTGCCCTGGCGGCCGTCCTTCGCGGGCATCCAGACGTGATGATCCTGTCCGACGAAATTTACGAGCACATCCTGTACGACCGGCGGACCTATGCGTCTTTTGCCGCGCTGTTTCCCGATCTGCGCGATCGAACGCTGACCATGAACGGCGTCTCGAAGGCCTATTCGATGACCGGCTGGCGGCTCGGCTATGCGGCGGGGCCCCGCGACCTGATCCAGGCGATGAACGATGTGCTGGGCCACACGGCGACGCACACCTCTACAATTACCCAGTACGCGGCCATCGAGGCGCTTCGTGGTCCGCAGGGAATTGTTGTCGAGCGCTGCAGTGCCTTCGAGCGCCGGCGTGACCTGATCGTACGCTTGTTGAACGCCATACCCGGCGTCCGCTGCCTCGCGTCCGAAGGAGCGTTCTACGTCTATCCGTCGGTTGCTGGTCTGCTTGGTTCGGTTCGTCCCGATGGCCGTCCCTTGCTGAATGATCAGGACGTCGCCTTATATGTCCTCGAGGAGGCGCACGTCGCCACGGTGCATGGAGCCGGCTTCGGACTGTCGCCACATCTGCGCCTGTCCTACGCGACCTCGGAAGAAGCGATCCGGAATGCGTGCCGGCGGATTGCGGCTGCTGTTGCGAAGCTTGAGAGTGGGGTGCGCAAGTGAGCCGGATCTCTCCCACCATCTCCTTTGATGAGCCGGGCAGGCATGTCGGCTTCCTGCGGCTGCCCCATTCAACGCACGAGTCGGCCTATGGCTGGATACCAATCCCGATCATATGCATTGCTGGTTCAACCGGGCCGACTGTGCTGCTTGTTGCCGGCAATCACGGTGACGAGTATGAGGGCCAGGTCGCGCTGGGCGAGCTTTGCCGAACCCTCGATCCGGCGAGCGTCCGGGGCCGCGTCATTATCTTGCCGGCCGCAAATTATCCGGCCGTGATGGCCGGGCGGCGGGTCTCGCCGATCGACGGCGGCAATCTCAATAGAAGCTTCCCAGGTAGCGAGGGCGGTTCTCCGACGGAGATGATTGCCCATTTTATCGAAGCCAAACTGCTGCCGATGGCGGACTGTGCCATCGATCTGCATTCCGGCGGGAGCTCGTTGCAATACTGTCCGACCATTCGTGCCCGTTCGAATCCCGATCCGGAGATCATGGAGCGTACGCTCACGCTTCTCCGCGCGTTTGGAGCTCCCTATGGTTGCGTGTTCAAGCCGCTCGGAGGCGAGAACCGCACCATGGCGGCGGCCGCCGCGCGCTGCAATGTCCCTTATCTCTGCATCGAGATCGGTGGGGGCGGCAGCATTCAGCAGGACCATCTGGCGCTCGCCAGTGCGGGCGTGAACAGGATCCTGGTCGCCTCCGGCGTGACGAATGGCGAGGTCGAGCTCGCGGGCGAAACCCGGATCCTTTCCGTCAATGGCTTCGACAATTACGTCTATGCCTCCGAAAACGGATTGTTCCAACCGCTTGCTGATCTGGGTGAGATTGTCGCGGCGGGGCAGCCGGCAGCACGCATTCACTTCCCGGACACACCGTGGCGTGAACCGGCCATCGCCACGTTCCAGTCCGCCGGCCGCGTTCTGTGCCGGCGGTTTCCAAGTCTCACCAAACGCGGTGACTGTCTCTACGAGATAGGGGCCGAGACATGACTGGCTCGATGCGTCCGCGCATTGGTTGAAATCATCCACGTTTCAAAACAGAGAGCATCATCATGCAGGAAGCGATTGCGGGTAGCACCGCGCGCGTAGACGCGCCACGCCTGGGTGCCAAGGGCGTTGCCGCGGCTGTCGTCGGCAATGTGCTCGAGTTCTTCGATTTTACGAGCTACTCGTTCTTCGCCGTCATGATCGGTCGGGCGTTCTTTCCGTCGGAGTCGGAAATCACGAGCCTGTTGTTGTCGGTATCGGCATTCGGCGCAGGATTCATCACACGTCCACTTGGTGGAATTGTGATCGGTGCTTATGCGGACCGGGTCGGGCGCAAGCCCGCAATGTTGCTGACGATCGCGCTCATGGCGGTCGGAATGCTGATCATCGCGGTCACGCCGTCCTACGCCATCATCGGACCTGTGGCTCCCGCGTTGGTCGTGTTCGCACGTCTGGTTCAGGGCTTTGCCCTCGGAGGCGAGGTTGGACCGGCGACAACATACCTTCTCGAGGCGGCACCGCCCGACAAGAAGGCGCTCTATGCGAGCTGGCAGCTCGCCAGTCAGGGCATCTCGGTGATCTGTTCGGGATTGCTCGGGGTTGCCCTTTCAACGCTCCTCTCCCAGGCGGAGATGCAGGAATGGGGCTGGCGAGTGCCTTTTGTGATCGGGCTTGCAATCATTCCGATTGGACTCGTGATCCGCCGGAGCCTTCCTGATGATGTGGAGGCGCCTGTTCATGCCACGGCGTCGGCAGTGCTCGGCGAATTGGTCGTCGGTCACACACGCACCCTGGTTCTTGCGATTTTGGTCATTACGGCAACGACGATCGCGATCTATGTCGGAAATTACATGACGTCCTACGCGCTGACGACGCTCAAGATGGATGCGACGGTTTCCTTCATGGCGACCCTGACGATCGGCATCGGTCGGGTCGTGGCGAGCCTCTCCGGCGGCTATCTGGCCGACCGGGTTGGTCGAAAGCCAATCATGATCTTGTCGCAAGTCGCATTGGTGGCCGCGGCTTATCCTGCCTTCCTCCTGCTCAGCAGCCACAAGAATTTGGCCGCGCTGGTGATCGCCTCGGGAACGCTCTCGGTGCTGACGTCATTCGGAGGCGCGGTCGGCCTGACGCTGATTCCCGAAAGCTTTCCGGCCTCCGTTCGAAGCACCGGTCTGTCCATCGCCTACGCGACGGCCGTGACCGTGTTCGGCGGTAGCGCACAGGTGATCGTCACCTGGCTGATCGTTGCCACCGGAAATCCGCTGTCACCTGCCTGGTATCTCATCGCCAGCAGTCTGGTCGGAATCGGGGCGATGTTCCTGATGCACGAAACCGGGAAGCATCGCGCGACCTGAAGCGTGTCAGGGACTCACAAATGCCGCCACTCGCAGGCTCGGCAGTTAGGCTTCGGCTACCAAGCTGAATACGAGGGTTCGATTCCCTTCACCCGCTCCAATGGTTTCAATAGCTTAGCGCGTCGAGACCTTTTCGTTCTGACAAGTTGCGCATTCCCATTCCGACACTTTCCCTTCGCTTGTTCTGCACGCCGCTTGATGCGCTTCATTTGCACGTCTTGCTTGGCTTCATCATCCTCGTGGGGATAGTGCGCCATGGCGATTGTCGACGACCACTGACCCTTCTTCATCCTGCAACGCTCCGCCATCGGACCCGTATCAGGGCGAGCAAAACGGGCTCTCTGAGAGTGAAGCGAATACAGGTTCACGCCTGAAACACTTGCCGAGGTGAACGCGTCAGACGTTCATGCCCGGTCTCCGTGACCAGTACCGTCTCGCTGATCGCGATCCCGTCGGCGGACACGTACATGTGGAACACCATGCCTTCCTCCAACGTCCAATTTGCCGTCGGTAGGAAGATGCGTGAGAAATCGCTGGTGCGTGGAGTATGGAGCGGATAGCAGCCGAGAGAATAGCCGGTGATATTGGGATAGTCGGGCCGCAATCCGTCGGAGAGCATGGCCTTTCGCGCCAGCGCGTCGACGTCGGCGGCGTGGACTCCGGGCTTGATCGTCTCGAATTGCCGGTCCTGAATCTCGATCAGGCGCCGGGCGAGCTGTGACCGGCGTGGCTCGATCTCACCGATAACCGCGGAGCGCATCAGGCGGGCGCTGTAGCCGTCGACATATGGCAAAAGTTCCAGATGCAGGATATCGCCCTTGGCGAGCGGCTGTTTGGTCAATCCGCCATGCAAGAAGGCGTTGCCGACGCCTGCCGTGATGATGCCCGCGCGCGCGGCATCTGCGCCCTCCTGCATGAACACCCGGTAGACGGCTGACGCGGCGTCGCGGGCCGAACGGCCCTCGCAGGAAGCCTCTACAGCCGCAGCGATGCCGAGATCGCCGATCTCGGCAGCGCGCCTGAGCACGGCGATCTCCCTGGCACTCTTCCTCGCGCGGAGGGTGGCCATCACGCCGGAAAAATCCATGAAGCGCGCGTCCGGGAGTTCGGCGGAGAGCTGCTTGAAGCGGGAAAGCGTCATGCAGTAGGAGTCCTCGTCGAGGCCGACGCGGCCTTGAGCGTAGCCGAGGCGGCGAACTGTGTCGGCGACCACCCGGATCGGGTCTTCCCAATCGGCAAAAGCGACGGAACGCGACAGCCACGAACTGTCCGTGAACGGGCCGAGATCCACGGCGCGCAGGATCATGATCGGCTCGCCGTCGCGCGGGAGCAAGCACGCCCGGTACATGTTCTCGGAGATGGAGAAGCCTGTGAGGTAGGCGAGAAACTCGGTCTGGTCGATGATGAGAACGTCGAGCTCACGTGCGGCCATATGTTTGCGCACGCGCGCCACGCGCGATTCATATTCGTCTTTCGGGAACACCATTGGAAACTCACCTTTCGCGCGACTAGATGCGCGCCTTGGAGCGCGCGGAGAGCATGTTGGCGGCCACGAGGCAGAGCGCTGACGCAAGGATCAGAAGCGTGCTGATGGCGGCGATGGTCGGATCGAGCTGGAACAGCACTGAGTTCCAAATGCGGACCGGAAGGGTCTGCGTTGAAGGGCTCGCCATGAACAAGGCGATGATCAATTCGTCGAAGGACGACAGGAAAGCAAAGATCGCTGCGGAAGCGATGCCGGGGGCGATCAGTGGCAGCGTGACGCGGCGGAAGGCTGTGAACCGGTCGGCACCGAGGCTGAGCGCTGCGTCCTCGAGGCGGCCGTCGACCCCTTGTAGGGTCGCACACAGGATGATGACGGCGACCGGCACGGCGAGGACGGTGTGTCCGATGATGATCGGCAGTGTGCCGGCCCCGATGTGGACGTCGGCAAAGAAGAAGAACATCGCGATCGCCGAGATGATGTTCGGTACGATCATCGGCAGCAGGATCAGCGCATAAACGGCCTGTTTGAAGCGGATCCTTCCGCGGACCAGCGCGACAGCCGCAAGCAGGCTCAACGACACCCCGAGCAGCGTCGACCACAGCGCGATCTGCAGACTGGCTGCGGCTGATCCCATCCAGGCCGAGCTGCCAAGCACCGCGTTGAACCAGCGCAGCGAGAAGCCCTGCGGCGGAAAGCGCAGATAGTCGGATGAGTTGATCGCGAGCGGGATGATGACGATGATCGGGATCGCCAGGAATGCCAGCGCAAGTACCGCGCACAGCCTGGTGAACCATCCGGTGTTGAGCTGGGTCATCGCTTGGCCTCGAACAAGCGGTTGAGGCCGACCAGACGGTCATAGGCGAAGAACAAGAGCAGCGTGCAGACGAGCAGGATGCTGGCCAGCGCCGACGCAAAGCCCCATTCGAAATAGGTTTCGACCTGCGCCTCGATCAGCATGGAGATCATGCTGTCCTGCTGATTGCCCATCAGCGCCGGCGTGATGAAGAAGCCGATCGCCAGGATCGCGACCAGCAGGCTGCCTGCCGCGACGCCCGGCATCGAGAGCGGGACGAATACGCGCCAGAACGCCCGGATGCGGCCGGCGCCGAGACTCTCGGCGGCGTAGAGCAGGCTGGTATCGATGCCGCGCATCACGCTGTGGAGCGCGAGCACCATGTAGGGCAGCAGGATGTAGGTCATGCCGATCACGACGCTCAGACGCGTGTACATGATGGAAAGCGGCCGCGTGATCAGGCCGAGTGCGAGCAGCATCTGGTTGAGGATGCCTTCGGTGCCAAGCAGCACCATCCAGGCATAGGTGCGGACCAGCACGCTGGTGAAATAGGGCACGATAACCAGCACCATCAGTAGACCTGCGGTGCGCGGCTTGAGCTGCGAGAGATGGTAAGCCAGCGGATATCCGATCAGCAGCGCGCATAGCGTCACCGCGAGCGAGATCTCGAAGGTGGTCCAGAGCACGTGCAGATAGACCGGCTCATTGATCAGCCTGACATAATGGCGCAAGGTCGGAACCGGATCGATGACGCTGCGCGCCAGCATCCCGGCAAGCGGATAGAGGAAGAAGATGCCGAGGAAAATCAGCGCCGGCGCCAGCAGAAGCCAAGGTCCGGCCGCTTGGCGAGATGGGGTCACGCCGCGTCCTCCGCAGCCGGGATGCACCAGAGCGGACCATCGCCGAGGCTGAGCTCGACGGCGCTGCCTGGCAATGGCACCGCGCCGGCAAGTGCCGCGCTGGTGCTCTGCGTCATCAGCGTTGTGCCGTCGGCAAGCCGCACCTCGAGCTTGATGGTGTGGCCAAGATAGAGCGCGTCCGAAACTTGGCCGGAGATTGTCTTTCTGTCCGAAACTTCCGGCTTCCCGCGGTGGATGGCGAGGCGCTCGGGCCGCACCACCGCCAGCACCTTGTTGCCGGGCGCGGGGGCGTGCCGCCCACGGCAGCTGAGTTTCTCACCGCTCGCCAGCTCGACCGTGAAGCCATCATCGTCCCGGCCGAGCACCGTTCCGGGCAGGAAGTTCGACTGGCCGATGAAGCTCGCGACAAAGCGGCTCACCGGCTCTTCGTAGATCGCACGCGGGGAGGCGATCTGCGCGATCTTGCCCTTGTCCATTATGGCGACGCGGTCCGACATCGTCAGCGCCTCTTCCTGGTCGTGGGTTACAAACACGACGGTGGCGCCGAGTGAGGCGTGGAGCCGCTTGATCTCCATCTGCATGTGCTCCCGCAAATTCTTGTCGAGCGCGCCGAGCGGCTCGTCCATCAGCAGCGCCTGCGGCTGAAAGATGATCGCGCGCGCCAAGGCGACGCGCTGCTGCTGGCCGCCGGAAAGCTCGCGCGGATAGCGCTCCGCCTTGTCGGGTAGATGCACCATCTGAAGCGCCCGCGCCACCGTGGCCTTGATCTCGGTCTTGCCGACCTTTCGCATCTCGAGCGGAAAGGCGAGGTTCTGCGCGACCGTGAGATGCGGAAACAGCGAATAGTTCTGGAATACGACGCCGAGATCGCGCTTGCCCGGCGGCAGTGCGGTAACCTCCCGCCCTCCAATCGAGATGCGGCCGCTGTCGGGCTGGGTGAAGCCCGCGAGCATCATCAGCGTCGTCGTCTTACCGGAGCCGCTGGCGCCGAGCAGCGTGACGAACTCGCCACCGGCGACCGTCAGATCGAGCCGGTCCACGGCGGCGGAGCCCTGGTAGAGTTTGCTGACGTCTTCGAGCTTCAGCTCGGTGCCGGACCTCGCGTCACCTGTCATCGGCTGAGCACCCAGGATTGCCAGCGCTGGCCGACGCCCGAGAGGTTGGCCAGCCACCATTCTGCGTTCTGCTCGAAGGACTGCGTGAAGTGTTCCGGCAGGCTCGGCAGTTTGGCGCGATCGGCGTCGTGCACGAACTCGAAGGCCTTCTTGTTGGTCGGTCCGTAGGCGATGTAGCGGGTCAGTTCGGCCTGGACCTTGGGTTGTAGCGCGAAGTCGATGAACTTCTGCGCATTGGCGGCGTTTGGCGCGCCCTTAACGATGCCCCAATACTGGACCTGCTGCTTGGCCTCATTCCATTCGATGGCGAGCGGCGCGCCCTTGTCGATCAGGGCTTGCGCGCGCCCGTTCCAGATCCCGCCGACGACGGCCTCCTTGCGCTCGAGCAATTCGGCGGAGACGGCGCCGGTGTCCCACCATTTCACGACGCTGCCCTTGACCTTGTCGAGCGAGGCGAAGGCGCGGTCAAGGTCGATCGGATAAAGCTTGTCGCGCGCGGCGCCGTCGGCGAGCAGAGCGAATTCGAGCTCGGCCGCACCGGCCTTCTGGTCGGCCAGCGTGCGTGCGCCCGGAAATTTCGCCACGTTCCAGACCTCAGCCCAGCTTCGCGGATGCGTGCCCGGTTTGAAGACGTCGGTGTTGTAGGTCAACACCGTCGCGAAATAGAGGTTGCCCACCATGTTGGGACGGCGGATCGTCGGCTGCAGATCATCGGGGTGGCAAAAGCGCATCGACGCGTAGTCGATGGGTTCCAGCGCGCCGATCTTGTCGAGCGAGTACAGCGAGATGTCGACCAGATCGATCACGTCCATGCTGACGCGCTTGGCTTCGACCATCGCGCGCACCTGCGCGGCAGTCGCCGGCTGGACGGTGACCTCGATGCCGGTCGCAGCGGTGAACGGCTTGTAGAGCGCGGCGGCCATGGCATCCTGGTAGGCGCCGCCGAGGCCGCGCACGATCACCTCTCCTCCGGCGGCCCGGACGGCCGGCATGCCGAGGCTGCCAGCGCCAAGGGCAAGGCCTCCGGCGGCCGAAGCGGTCAGGAAGCGGCGGCGAGACAAGCGGATATTGGCTGACATGGTGCGGCCTCTCTTATTGGAGTTGAAGTCAGGTTGCATCGTCTGCAGTGCCGGGGTCGTCGGCGTCACGCCGAGTCCGCCGGCGACGCTGTTCGAGCGACAATTCACGATCGGTCTTCCAGTGGCCGAGGCGTTTCCATTCCTCGTCGGAGCGGCGGAGATGGGCGAGCGTGCTGTCGTCGCGCGCCAGCACCAGCGCATTGAGCCAGTCGGCGATGAACATGGTGCCGGTCTGCGACCACCATGCGGGGGCGGTGGTGGTGCGCGCCACGTAGAGCGTGTGATGCGCGAGCCGTGCCAACGGCGAGGAGACACGATCGGTGATCGCGACGACGGTGGCACCGGCATCGCGTGCCAGCTTCAATATGTCGATGGTGTAGGGCAGGTAGCGCGGATAGCCGATGCCGACGAACACGTCCTGCGGGCCGATGGAGCGAAAGCGATCGGCGAGGTCGCCATGTTCGACGTTGAAGACCTGCCCCTTGTCGAGCGATTGGCGTAGTTGCATGGCGAGGTAGGCAGCCATCGGATAGGTCGTGCCATGGCCAGTGACGTAGATGCCGCGAGCGGCGATCAGCAAGTCGGCCACCGTGGTGACGGTCTCCTGCGCGTTGAGGCGCGCGGTCTCTTCGATCAGGGCCGTCCCGGCCGTCACCAGTTCGCGCGAGAACGCATTGGCATCGCTCGCCGACGTCCGCATTCCACTGGCGCCGACATCGTCGAGCAGGCGCGCCCGCACTGCCTCGCGCATGTCCGGAAAGCCACCATAGCCGAGCGCCTTCGCAAAGCGGATGATCGCAGCGTCGCTCTGGCCGACTGCCTCGGCGAGCTGGCGGCTCGTCATGAAGGCGACGCGCTCGCCGAGTTCCAGCACGCGGCGCGCGAGGTCCTGCTGCGCCACCGTCAGACGGTCGAAATGCGCCGAGACTTGATCACGGAAGGCTGTCATGGCTTCCTATGTCGCAAATGCTACATTTATATGTAGTTTGGTAGCAAACGCGACATGATCGCGCAAGCCTAAAGCGCGCCGCCTGAGCGCTCGGTTTGTTTGCGGCGGGGGCTAGTCCTGGAGGTCGCTGTCGAGGGCTGACCTTCCGGAATCCAGCCCGAGGCCGGCATCCCGGATTTGTAGCCGTTACGTCACCGCGCGGGCGGAGAGAAAGCGCGTGATCGCCTGCCCAAGCCTCGCGCTATCGAGCGGTTCGGATAGCGACTTCTTGGCGCTGGCGACCACCGCATCGGGAGCAATGCCTTCGCGCGCTTCGCAGAGCGCCGTGGCGTAATCCACGTCGAATTCCGGATGCGGCTGTACCGACAACGTCGTGCCATTGGCGTAGAGCAAGCCGGCATGCGGCGTGAATGGCGAGAACATGATGGTCTCTGCCCCCTCCGGAGCCTCGACGACCTGGTCCTGATGCGAGCAGGCGATGGCGATGCGCTCGCCTCCAATGACGCCGTTGCCTGGCGTCACCTGGTAGACGTGCCGTCCGATACCCCAGCCTTTATCCGACTTGCGCACCACGCCGCCCATCGCCTGCGCGATCAATTGATGGCCGAAGCAGACGCCGACCATCGGAGTGTTGTTCGTATAGGCCACACGGATGAATTCTTCGCAGGGCGCGATCCAGTCGAACGCATCATAGACGCCAGCGGACGAGCCGGTGATAAGGATCGCCTCTAGTTCGTCCGGATGTGGCAATGGCTCGCCATTAACGACGCTGACCACGTCGAAGCCGATCGACGCGTCGTCGGCGCAGATCAGGCGCTTGAACATTTCCGCATAGGAACCGTGACGCTCGCGATGGTGCGGGCGGACGAGTCCCGTTTCAATGATCGTGATGCGTGGCATGGCGAGTCGTGAGCCGACATAGACGATTGCCAAGGCCAGCGCAACTTGTTGCCGGATACTTAGTCTGCCAGTGACTCGAACGCCATTCTGACAAAAGCAAATTCTGTAGCGATTCAACGAGCAAAACGGCTGTGAATGGTCAGAATCTGCGTTGAGCGTTCAAGGGAAATTCGCGCAGGATCTGGACAGTGCGCTATTGCCTCATAGCCGGGGCTCGCAACGTTCACCTGCGTTGCGGCATGCCGGCCGGAACGATCGTCTGAACGATCGACGAATCGAGCGCTTCGTAGTCGTGCAGGCCGATTGTTGCGTAGAGCTCCGCCCGCGTCTGCATCCGATCGACGACCCCATGTGTGCCGCCGTCGCGCGAGATCGCCGCGTAAAGCTCGGCCTGGGCCTTGTTCGCCATTCGAAGTGAAGACACCGGCCAGATCACCATCGCGTAGCCCATGGCTTCGAACTCTGCGGCCGTGAAGAACGGCGTCTTTCCAAACTCCGTCATGTTTGCGAGCAGGGGGACGTCAGGCATGCGCTCGGCAAAGGCGCGGAACATCTCGGCCGTGTTGAGCGCTTCCGGAAAGATCGCATCGGCACCCGCCTCGATGTAGAGCTTTGCGCGGGCGACCGCCCCGTCGAGGCCTTCGCTTGCGGCGGCGTCGGTCCTGGCGATGATCACGAGATCGCGCCGCGCTTTCGCTGCGGCCGCAACCTTGGCTGCCATGTCATGCGCATCGGCAATCTTCTTGTCGTTCAAATGGCCGCACTTCTTGGGCAGGATCTGGTCCTCGAGATGAAGCGCGCCTGCGCCGGAATCCTCGAAGACGCGGGTCGCGTGCATCACATTCAACGCTTCGCCATAGCCGGTGTCGGCGTCGACCAGGAGAGGCAGTCCCGCCGCGCGGACGATCTGGCGGACGAAGAAGGCGACCTCATCCACGGCGATGATGCCGAGATCGGGCAGGCCCATCGACGCCGTCATCGCTGCGCCCGAAAGATAGAGCGCGTCGAAACCGGCCGCTTTGGCCTGCAGCGCCGACATGCCGTTGTGGGCGCCCGGCAATTGCAAAATGCCGGGCCGCTTCAACAGCTCGCGAAAACGCCGGCCGGCGGATTCGCGGGGAAGATCGGCGGCAACGAGATAAGTCATCGTCTGGAACTCCGGAAGTTATTATGCGCTGCGCCGTGCTTGCGCGGTCGCCTTGGCGGTTCGATAGAAAACGTTGCCCTCGAACAGATGCCTCGCGGTGCGGTACACCGCGCCATGAATGGCGCGCGCCTTCGCAGGATCGTCGGCATGTTCGACGGCGGCATCGACCACGGTCGTGCCGGAGGGATGAGCGATGGTGATCGGGCCATCTCCGGCGCGCGCCATCTGGTTCGCAAGCGTGCCCTTGATGCGCACCGCGATGGCCAGGCAGGTCGCGCCGGTAATCGGGACCGCGCGGTGCGGCTGACCGATCGAGATCATCCGGATGCCCAGCGACATCTCCGAAGATTCCAGCCGGCGCCCCGACAACGTCGTCATCTGCCGCGGTGCCACGATCATCGCTACCTTGGGCACGCTCGGGATTTTGGCCGCTTCCGCAACATCAGGCGCAAGCCCCATCGCCACCGAGGCCGCGCAGCGAATCGCTTCCATCCGTTCGAGAAAGACCGGATCGCTCTCGAGTGCCTCGGGCATCTCGCTGCCGTCCTTGCCAAGCGAGGCGGCGGCGACGAAGACGCAAGGGTTGGCGGCATCGACGAGCGACGCTTCGACGGAACCAAGGCCGGGGATATCGAAATGATCGCACGGTCGTGCCGTCGGGAGCAGGCGCCCGGTCCTGGTCCCGCCGGGATCGACGAATTCGAGCCGGACGGGCGCTCCCTGTCCGCCGACGCCGTCGATTGTCATCTCGCCATCGGTCTCGACGTTCCCGTCAGCCATGGGGAAACGTGCAACGATGATCTTGCCGGTGTTGGTGTTGTGGATACGCACGACGGCTTCGCCGTTCGCGGGCGCCGTCACCAGGCCTTCGCTGACGGCGAACGGACCCATCGCCGAAGACATGTTGCCGCAATTTGCGCTGTAATCGACTGCGGCGCTCTTCACTGAGATCTGCGCGAACGTGTAGTCGATGTCGGCATCCGGCCGCGTCGGCGAGCCGACCACGCATACCTTTGATAGGGACGACAGCCCGCCGCCCATTCCATCCAGCTGGCGCCCATTGGGATCGGGCGAACCCATCACGGACAAGAAGATCGGATCCCATTGTGCGGGATCTGCCGGCAGGTCCTGTCTGTTAAACACGACGGCCTTCGACGTGCCGCCCCGCATGAAAGTGGCTTTGAGCTTGTTCTGTGGCATGACGTTGCTTCTTCTGCATACTGATGTATACGCTGGATACCAGTGTATACATTCGTGGAGCGGGCTGCTACTCTTAATTCGGTGGACGCCTATTGCCTCGTTCCAGACAGGCGACGCGACGCCGAATATCCTGCGTCTTTCGCGCGCCTTGTACGGTCGGAAAGATCGGACGCAGATCATTGATGGACGGTTTGGCGCGTCACGCTCGTACGAGCAGCTCCTGCCGAATGAGATCGGAAAAGACGTCATGACCGACGAGATGCTGTTGCCGGACCGCACGAAATTCGCATCCGCTGCCGACTACGCTTACGCAGCACTGCGGCGTGAGATCGTCGAAGGGCGCTTTGCGCCAGGACGGCGCATGCGCGAAGTCGAATTGGCGGAACACCTCGGCATCAGCCGAACGCCGACGCGTCAGGCGCTGACGCGGCTCGAGCTCGAGGGCCTGCTCGACCTTCGCCCGAGAACCGGGCTCGTCGTTTCCGTTCTCGACATGGATGCGGTCGAAGAACTCTACGAGATGCGCGCGGCGCTCGAAGGCACCGCGGCTGCGTTGGCTTCGAGGCATGCAAGTCCGAAAGATCTTGCCGCATTGGCCCGGCTCGTCGCCGAAGGTGAAAAGCTCGGCCGCGAGCCCTTCAATCTTTATCGGCACAACAGGGAACTGCACGACGCGATTCAAACGGCCGCGCACAATCGCTATCTCGAAAAGAGTTTGTCGGCCCTGCAGGATGCGATCGCGCTTCTGGGGCCGACGACATTGGCAGAGAAGGGCCGTTTCGCTGTCG
Organism: Bradyrhizobium sp. GW821-FHT13H05; assembly: GCF_058804065.1. Taxonomy (NCBI): domain Bacteria; kingdom Pseudomonadati; phylum Pseudomonadota; class Alphaproteobacteria; order Hyphomicrobiales; family Nitrobacteraceae; genus Bradyrhizobium; species Bradyrhizobium sp. GW821-FHT13H05. The sequence goes on from NZ_JBXAPO010000003.1 coordinate 812,728, forward strand.
CTCAGGCCGAGCATGCCGCCATCGTGCAGGCCATTTCGCGAAGAGAGGGCGAGAAGGCCGAGCGCCTGGCACGCGCGCATGTTCTCAGCGCGCTCGAGACCCGTCGGGCGATCCTGGCGAAAGAGCGCGAGCTGGAGACGCGCGGCGAGCAGGACGGCGCCTGAATGATGATGCGAGCGGCGTAATATTCGCGGCTCGCAAGCGCGCTTTCGATCTCCCGCCAAATCCCAATCTTCGTACAACCCGCTGCTCGAACGGCATTTTCCGCGCACGACGGAGCCGCATTATTTTGCCTTGCATTCCAATGTATACATTGGTATTCACAAGAATACAGAAGCGCAAAAGCGATGGTTCGGCGGGAAGGAACGGAAATGCACGAAGAGTTCGATGTGATCGTCGTTGGCGCGGGAAACGCTGCTTTGGCTGCGGCGGTCTCGGCGAAAGAAAACGGCGCAGATCGTGTGGTCGTTCTCGAGAAGGCTCCCCGCGAAATGCGCGGCGGAAACACGCATTGGAGCGGCGGTGTCCTGCGCTTCGCCTATGACGAGCCACGCGAGATCGGCGCTCTGCTGCCCGGCGTCGAGGATGAATTCGAAAACTTCTACGACGGCATTTCCCCCTACACGCAGGAAGATTTTCACGGCGATCTGATGCGCGTCACCAATGGACGTACGGACCCGATTTTGTCGCGTCTTCTCGTGTCGAACTCGCAGGCGACCGTTCGCTGGATGAAGGACACCGGCGCCATCAAGATGGAGCCGGCGATCAGCCTGTCCGCGGTCAAGAAAGACAACGTCATGGTCTGGGCGCGCGGCCTCGTCGTGCGCGCGGCGCACGAAGGCGTCGGTCTCTCGCGCAGCTGGTTCTCGACCTGCGAGCGCATGGGCATCGAGGTGCGGTACGGCAACGCCGTTTCGGAGCTGCTTCAGGACGAGAACGGCAGTGTCGTCGGCGTCAAGACCAAGGACGACGATGGGGTGCGCTCGCTCGGCGCGAAGGCCGTGGTGCTCGGCTGCGGCGGCTTTGAAGCGAACGTCCAGATGCGCACGCAGCACATCGGTCCTCTGGTTGGCGCTGCGAAGGTTCGCGGTACGCCTCACAACCAGGGCGACGGCTTGCGCATGGCGCTCGCCATCGGCGCCATGCCGTGGGGGCAGTGGAGCGGCTGCCATGCCACGCCGATCAGCGCGGACTGGGGCGACTTCGCTCCGCGTGAGATGACCGACCGCAGCAACCGCCTGTCCTACGTCTATTCGGTGATGATCAATCGCAAGGGCAAGCGCTTCGTCGACGAAGGCGAGGACGGCGCGCTCTTTACCTACGCCAAATTCGGCCGCGCCATCCTGGCCGAGCCGGGCGCCAAAGCGTATCAGCTGTTCGACAGCAAGGTGATCCATTTGCTCGAGCCGCGATATTCGACCAGCGACCCGATCAAGGCCAACTCGCTCGAAGATTTGATCGCGCAGCTCGATATCGACGACAAGGCGCAGGCGCTCAAGACCGTCCAGAACTACAACGATCATGCGCGCTCTGTGGACGACGGCTTCGACCCCACGAAGAAGGACGGCCTCTCCACCAAGGGGCTCGATCTCGAAAAGACCAACTGGGCGCTTCGGCTCGACAAGCCGCCTTACTATGCTTACAGCGCGACCGGTGGAATCACCTTCACGTTCGGAGGCCTGAAGATCAACGAGAACGCCGAGGTGATCGGCACCGACTGGCGTCCGATCAAGGGATTGTACTGCTGCGGCGAGCTGGTCGGTGGTCTGTTCTACGACAACTATCCCGCAGGCACCGGTCTGGTCTCCGGCGCAACATTCGGCAGGATCGCGGGCCGCAATGCTGCGAGTCAACAGAGCATCGCGCCGGCCGTGGCGGTGGCAGCGCGATGAGCGTCAGCACCATCATGCCGGGACCTGAGGCCTGGGCCGAAAGCCTGGCCGAGCGGATCAGCGCCTACGATCCTCGGCAGCGGGATGCCAAAACTGTGGGAAGGGCCAGGGCGGCGGTCATCACTGCGTTCGGCCGGACGCTGTCCGGCGTGCCGGCGAGCATGACGAAAGCGCTGCTGGCCACATCCGGTGTCGCAATGACCGGAGGATCGTCGCTCGTGTTCGGAACCGAACGGCGTACGAGCGCGGTCGACGCCGCGCTGATCAACGCCACGGCTGCCGTCGCAGGCTCCGAAGCTTCGCGCGATGCTGCGAATTCGGCCTGCATCGTGGCGCTGTTCGGGCTCTGTGAGGAGCGTGGAAAGACAGGGCAGGACGTCCTCGACGCATTGACGTCAGGCGCGGCGATCGCTCCTTGCCTTGCGCCGACGCTGTCACCGGCCGCCGGCCAGCTCGGATTCGCCCTGTTCGGTGGCGTCGCGGCAGCTGCGCGCGTGCTCGAATTGAGCCGCCCGAAAATTGCAGCTGCGCTGTTGATGGCCGGGATGGCCAACGTTGACAGTCCTCCGGCCGGGCAGGGCGGCGCAACATCGCTCATGGTCGGTCTGAGCCTTCGAAGCGGATTGCTGGCCGCTCTGCTTGCCGAAGCCGTCGACGAAGCCTCCTGCGCCGAGATGGTCAGGAGCGAAGGGCGCGCGATCCCAAGTCTGGCTGCGGACAACGGAGCGCGAGGGGAGGCCGCTTTCGATCTTCTTGCAGTTCCTTCGCCGCCGGGAGCCGATCTCTGGGACCAGTTCGAACGGCAAGCTGGCGCCGTTCTGCCGCGCGATCATATCGCTCCCCTGTTTGAACGGCTCGAGACGATCGACAAGGTCAAGGACCTCGCGACGGTTTCGCGTCTGTTGCAGGGGCGCGGCGCTCCGGCAGCTGCCACGAAGGTCGTCTTTGCCGCGCGAGGAACGCACGAGCCGGAGGAGACGAATTGGGTCCCCTGACCCGCGAATGATACGAGGCGGCCGAGCCGAGCCGCGTCGCAACGACAAGCCTTACCTGACAACAAGAGCAAGGCCGATAAAAGCAACATCTGGGGAGAGATTGGAATGAAGCGTTTTGAGTTGGTCGCCGTACTCGCCGCATCGGTCGTGTGTTCTGCGGCCCAGGCCGAAGACAGTGTCACGATCGGCGTGCACGCCAGTTTTTCCGGTGCGGGCGCGGCCTTTGCCGAGGGCATGCTCGCCGCTACCGACTTTGCCGCCGAGGACGTCAACAAGGACGGCGGCCTCGATGTCGCCGGCAAGCGCTACAAGATCCTGTTCAAGCAATACGACGATCGCTACCGCGCCCAGGATGCGGTCACGGCGATGGACCGTCTCATGATCCAGGACGGAATCCGTTTCGTCGTCGGCCCGATGGGGTCGGCCGCGGCGGTCGCGACCAAGGATCAGACCACCTCCGGGAAAGTCATCACCATGACGCTCGCCTTCACGCCGCGGGCGCTTGGCGCCGATGCGCCGTATGCGTACCGGCCGGTGATCACGACAGGCGAATTCTCCGATCCGCAGGTGGCGTGGCTGATGAAGAACACGTCGGCCAAGCAGGTCGTGTCGCTGCTTCCCAACGATGAAACCGGCCAGCAGATCGGCGTGGCGAACTTCAACTCCTACGCCAAGACCGGTGCGAAGCTGCAGGTCGAGTATTTCGAGCGCGAGCGCGTCGACTTCGTGCCCATTCTGACCCGCATTCTGATGAAGGCCGACGGGCTCGAGCTCGGCGGTAACTCTCCAACCACCGCCGGGCTCATTCTCAAGCAGGCCCGCGAACTGGGCTACAAAGGCCCGGTGTTCGTCACCGGCGGCGATGTCGCCGCCGAGATGCTCAAGGTGGCGGGCAAGGATGCGGCTGAAGGGACCTATGTCCATCTGCCGATCGATACCGGCCTGCCGGACACCGCGGCCTATGTTGCCCGCTTCAAGGCCAAATACGGCCCGAACATGAACGGGTTCAGCCCGTTCTTCTACGCCGGCTTGCAGATGCTGTTCACGGCGATGAAGAAGGCCGGCACCGTGGACGACACGACCAAGATCGCAGCGACGCTCGACGGATTGTCCGACGTTCCGACCGCGATGGGCAAGGCGGGTTGGACCGGCGAGCAGAAATACGGGATCAAGCACCAGATCGATCTTCCCTTCTACGTCGGGCAGATGAAAGACGGCGTCGTCGCCAAGGTGGCAACCTGCGACGTCAACGCGTGCAAATAAGCGACCGCTGGAACAGGCGAGGCGCCTCGCGCCTCACTGAGGTGATTGGAGTCGTCGTCCCGTGAGCATGGAAATCATCCTGGTCCAGACCATCGTGAATGGCCTCATGGTCGGCATGATCTATGTGCTGATGGCCATCGGCTTCACCATGGTGTTCGGCATCATGCGCATCGTGAATTTTGCGCATGGTGAGTTCTACATGGCCGGCGCGTTCCTGTTCGCGATCCTCTACGGCAGCAACAATCTGCCGTTCTTCATCAGCGTCTTGCTTGCCGTAGGGGCCACGGCCCTGCTCGGACTGCTGATGGAGCGGATCGTGTTCCGCAAGTTTCGCGGCAACGAGCTGAACGGGATGATTGCCTCCGTCGGCGTCGCTCTCATCCTCCAGAACAGCGCGCTGCTGCTGTGGGGGGCGTCCGCACGCACCGTGCCGCCCGTCATATCCGGAGTCCTGTCCGTCGGCGGGATCGTATTCCCCTGGTCGCGGCTGGTGGTCATCATCGGCGCGATTGTTGCCGTCGTGTCGCTCAATCTATTGATCGGCCATACAAGAATGGGACGCGCCATGCGCGCGGTGGCGCAGGACGCCGAGATCGCGCAGGTGCAAGGCATTCGTGTCGACGTCATCTTTCCCCTCGCGTTCGTGCTGGGCGTGAGCCTTGCGGCTTTCGCCGGCGTCCTCATGGCTCCGGTGTTGTCGGTCTCGCCCTTCATTGGCCTTGCGCCAACATTGAAGGCTTTCGTGATCGTCGTCATCGGCGGGCTTGGCAGCGTTCCCGGCGCCGTCGCAGGCGGGTTGCTCATCGGCCTGATCGAGAGTTTTGCCGGCACGTTCGTGAGCGCTTCGCTGTCCGAGATCCTTCAATTCCTGGTCGTGATCGCCGTCGTGCTGCTGCGTCCGCAAGGTCTGCTCGGCCGAAAGGAGCGTGAAGCGTGAATTCCCCTGCAACCAAGCCGATGCCTTATGTTGGGATCGCGGTCGCTGTTGGTCTTGCAGCGCTGCTGCCGTGGTTCGCGCCGAACCAGTTCTATGTCCATCTGGCGACAATCGGCTGCATCAACCTCATGCTCGTGCTCGGCCTGGCCATCATTGCGCGGGCGGGGCAGCTCTCCATGGGGCACGGTGGTTTTGCGCTGGTCGGCGGATATGTCTCGGCACTGCTGTCCATGAAGGGCTGGCCGCCGCTGCTGACCCTCTTCATCGCAGGGCTGGTCGCGGCCGTCATCGCCGCCGCCCTTGGCTGGATCATCCTGCGTCTGCGCGGCGTCTATTTCGTGCTGGTGGCCTTTGCGTTCAGCCAGATCGCTGTGCTGCTGGCGCTGGACATGAGCTCGGTCACGGGCGGCGCAAACGGGCTCGTCGGTGTGCCCCCGATCTCGATCTTCGGCTACGTCCTTCGTGCCAAGCCGCAATTCTATCCCTTCGCGCTGGTCTGCGCGCTGACGACACTGCTCCTGACCTGGCTGCTCTATCGGTCGCCCTTGGGCACGATGATGGCGGCCACCGCCGAGAACCAGCGTCTCACTGAATCGAGCGGCATCGACACGCACCGCGTCCAGGTGATCGCCTTTACGATCGGGTCCGGCATCGCGGGCTTCGCCGGTGCGCTGTCCACGCACTATCTCCGCTTCATTTCGCCGGACTCATACACGTTCTGGGAGTCGGTGTCCTACCTGACCATGCTGGTTGTCGGCGGACGGGACGGGGTGCTGGGCCCGGTCGTCGGCGTCCTCGTGCTGACGCCCTTGCCGGAGTTGCTGCGCTCCACCGAAGGGCTACAGCACATCATCTACGGGGCCGTGCTCGTGCTCTGCCTGATGTTCGTTCCGAACGGCCTGGCAAGCCTGGTCCAGACCTGGCGTTCGCGCCAGCGAGTTGCGAGGGCGAGCACAGCGCTGGTGGCCGAGGAAGTGCCATGAGCATGCTCGAAGTCGAGAGCCTGAAGCGTTCCTTCGGCGGGCTTGTCGCCGTTCGAAACGTGTCCTTCGACGTCGACGAGGGCGACTTTCTAGGCCTCATCGGTCCGAACGGTGCAGGCAAGACCACGCTGTTCAATGTGATCTCTGGCGTTCTGAGGCCGTCGGCGGGGACGGTGCGGTTTCTGGATCGCGATATCTCCGGGCAGCCGGCCAATCAGACGGTTCGCCAGGGGCTGTCACGGACCTTCCAGGCCGCAACCATCTACCCGGAGGCGACAGTCATTGAGAACGTCGCGCGCGGCACCTTGGCGTCGGGGCTGACTGGCCTGTGGGGCGGCTTTTTCTCGAACAAATGGCGCCTCGCGGTGGAAGAGAAGGCGCTTCATGTGCTCGACCTGTTCGGGCTGACGCGCCGCGCGGGTTTGAAAGCACGCGAGCTATCCTATGGCGAGCAGCGGCGCCTCGGCGTCGCGATCGCGCTCGCCAGCGAACCCCGGCTTTTGATGCTCGATGAGCCCGTCGCCGGGCTCAATCCCGAGGAGGCGGCCGAGCTCGCATCGGTTCTGCGGCGGGTGAAGGCGGAGCGCGGCGTCACCATGATCATGGTCGAGCATCACATGCGCACCGTCATGGGCCTCTGCAATCGCGTCGTGGTGCTGGATCATGGCACGCTGATCGCGCAGGGAACGCCTGCGGAAATCGTATCGAACCCGATCGTGATCGAGGCGTATCTCGGCAAGGAAGCCGTCCATGCTTGACGTTCGCGGGATCAATGTCGCTTACGGTCCGCTCACGGCGGTCCGTAATTTGAGCCTGTCCGTGGCCGATGGAGCCATTGTCTCGCTCATCGGATCAAACGGCGCCGGCAAGACCACCACGATGAAGGCCATCATAGGCCTCAAGCCGGTGAGCGGCGGAGAGATCTACTTCGATGGCGAGCGCATCGATGGCAGATCGGCGCCGCAGCGCGTGGGACGCGGGATCGCGTTGTCGCCCGAGGGCCGACGGGTTTTCCCGCAGATGAGCGTGCTCGACAATCTCCTGGTGGGTGGCTATTCGCAGCGCGACAAGGCGCACCAGAAGAAGACGCTGGACCAGATCTACGGCTATTTTCCCCGCCTTGTAGAGCGCAGGAGCCAGATGGCTGGCTCGTTGTCGGGCGGCGAGCAGCAGATGGTGGCGATCGGCCGCGCCCTGATGGCGAGGCCACGCCTGTTGCTGCTGGATGAGCCTTCGCTCGGGCTTGCGCCGATCATCGTCGATGAGATCGCGCGCATCATCGTCGAGATCAACCGCGACATCGGCATGTCGATCATCCTGGTCGAGCAGAATGCGAAGCTTGCTCTCAATCTATGCAACGAGGCCTTTGTGCTGGAAACTGGCGCGGTCGCGCTGAGCGGGAAGGGCAAGGACCTTCTGGCCAGTGACTATGTGCGGCGCGCCTATCTCGGTATCTGAAATATTTCGCTGTCTGGAAATTCCGGAGTTTTGACATGACTGGCTCTTCGACCTTCGGCTTCATCGGTTTGGGCGTCATGGGTGAACCGATGTGCCGGCACCTCGTGCAGAAAACCAAGCAGAAGGTGCTGATTCACGACATCAACGCGGAGCCCGTGGCACGCCTGGTCCAGGCCGGTGCGGTCGACGCCGGCTCTATCGCCGCGGTGGCCAAGGCCGACATCGTTTTCATTTCGATGCCGAGCGGCGCCCATTTGAAGAAAATCTGCGAAATGTCGGGCGGGCTTCTCGAGTTCGCCCGTGCTGGTCAAACCATCGTCGATCTCTCCACGAGCCCGCTGAAGTTGACTCGCGAGCTGGCCGGCGCCTTCACCGTAAAGGGCGCCGATTATGCCGATGCGCCTGTCGCACGGACGCGAGCAGCGGCAGAGGCGGGGACGCTTGCGATCTCGGTCGGGGCAGCAAAGGATGTGTTTGCCGCCATAGAGCCGCTGCTGCGCTGCTTTGCCTCCGAGGTCACCCATTGTGGCGATGTCGGATCTGGCCAGGTCGTGAAGATCCTGAACAACATGGTCGTCGTAGGTACCGTCACTGCGCTGTGCGAAGCCGCCGCGATCGCGAATTCGGCCGGCGTGTCAACCGAGACTTTGTTCGATGCCTTCTCGAAGGGCTCCGCCGACAGCTTTGCGCTGCGGAACCACGGCTACAAGGCGGTCGCTGCGCGGGAGTTTCCCGAGCGGGTCTTCTCGACCGACTACATGCACAAGGACATCTCCTACGCGCTCGACATGGCCAGGGACGCCGGGATCGAGGCGAGGGAGGCCGCGCTCGGTGCCAGCCTTCTGACCGAGGCCTCCCAGGCCGGTTTTGGCGCAAATTACTGGCCGGTCATCGCGAAGATCATCGAAGGCGCTTCGAAGAAGTCATGATCAACATCGCCCGGGTTCGAGCAAAAGCGAAAAATAGGGGAGGGTTCTGTGCGAGTGTTGTTGTTGACGATTGCCCTGCTGCTTTCGCAGCTGAACCAGGCAGGGGCGGAGACCTATCCCTCACAACGCATTACGGTGATCGCGCCGTTTGCGCCGGGCAGCGGGACCGACGGGGTTGCGCGCATCGTGTTTCAGCGGCTGTCGGAGCTGCTGAAGACGACGATCATCATCGATAACCGCGTTGGCGCAAATGGCGCGCTGGGTGCGACGGCCGCCGCGCGATCGGCGCCAGACGGATACACCTTGCTGGTCGGCGGAACGTCGACGCACGCGGCCAATCCCAGTCTGCTGAAATCGATCCAATACGATCCCATCGCTGACTTCGCTCCGATTTCGCAGTTTGGCTTGTTTCCATACTTTCTGATCGTCGACCCCGGGCTGCCCGTCAAGAACGTGGCCGATCTCGTGGCGCTGGCGAAAAGCAAGCCCGGCACGTTGACGTTCGGATATGCCAATGCGCTTGGCCAGCTGTCCGGCGAAGCGTTCAAGCGGCGGGCAGGCATCGATATTGCCGCCGTGCCCTATCGAAACAGCCCGCAGGTCGTGACCGACATCATCGCCCAGCGCGTCTCCATGACGTTCATGGACATGGCGCCCGCGGTCTCCCAGGTCGAAGCCGGCCAGGCCCGCGCACTCGCAACGACAAATCCCGACCGCGCTTCGCGTTTCCCCGAGATTCCGACCATGAGGGAGGGAGGCGTTGCATTCATCAATATCGCGGCATGGACGGGGCTTTTCGCGCCCAAGGACACGCCGCCCGAGATTGTCGCCAAGCTCGCCGATGGCGTTCGCGAGGTGTTGGCGGAGCCGGAGATACGCAACCGGCTCGCCGATATCGGCTTCGAGGCGCAATGGATCGGACCGACGGAGTTCGGCAAGCATGTCAAGGACGACATGGAATTGTGGGCGACGACAACGAGGGAAGCTGGCATCGAGCGCCAGTGAACGACGACATGTCCGAGTATGAAATCTACGCGATCCGATACGCCAAGAAGGACGAGCGTCGGTCATCGGAGAACTTCATCGACAACAATGATGTGCCGGATATGCCGATGCCGCTGGATTTCTTCGTCTGGGCGCTGGTCGGCCGGGGCCGCACCGTGATCGTCGATACCGGCTTCGACGAGAAGGCGGGCAGGCCGCGTAATTATGCCGTCACGCGACCGGTCGCCGAGGGCTTGAAGCAAATCGATATCAACCCGGAGAGCGTCAAGGATGTCATCCTGACTCACATGCACTGGGACCATGCCGGTAACCACGACCTGTTTCCCAGAGCCCGGTATCATGTGCAGGAGCGTGAGATGCATTTCTGTACCGGCCGCTGCATGTGCGACGCCGAACAGAAGAAGGCCTACAGTGCCGAGGACGTCAGTCACATCATCAGGCGGAATTTCGAAGGGCGCGTGACCCTTCACGATCCGAATTCCGATTTCGACGACGGCATATCCTTACACTGGCTGGGCGGCCATACCGCGGGGCTTCAGGTCGTCAGGGTGAAGACGCGGCGAGGCCACGTCGTGCTCGCTTCGGACGCCTCGCACTATTACGCCAACATTCTTCAGCGCCGGCCATTTCCGGTGCTGTTCGACATGAACCAGATGCTGAACGGATTCTCGGTCATCCATAAGCTGGCCGATAGCCCGTCCCACATCATTCCAGGTCACGACCGGCAGGTGCTGTCGCTGTTTCCTGCCGCGCGCGAAGGGCTCGACGGGATTGCCCGACTGGACGCTGATCCCAGCGGGCCTCCTGTCTGAATTTCGACCATCCCCCGAAGTGAATTCGGCGCAGGACGCGCGGGATCAGAAAACAACAATTCGCCAGTTGCGGAGATAAATGATCATGTCGAAGACGTATGGACTTGCGATCGGCAATGAAACCGTGAGCGCATCGAACCAGGAATGGTTCCCCGCCATCAACCCCTATAGCCGCGAGCAATGGGCGCTGGTGCCGCAGGCGACGCCCTCGCAGGTCGCCGACGCGATCGCCGCTGCCCGAAGGGCCTATGATTCCGTCTGGAGCAAGACGACGGGCCTCGCCCGCGCGACATTGCTCAACAGGCTGGCTGACCTGCTCGATGCCCAGGCCGAGCGCATGGCCATCATGGAGAGCACCGACAACGGCAAGATCATCCGGGAGACGCATGGGCAGATGCATTTCGCCGCTCGCGCCTATCGGTTCTTCGCAGGCTGCGCCGACAAGATCTTTGGCGATACGATTCCGCTCGACCAGCGCGATGTCTTCGATTTCACGCGCCGCGAGCCGATCGGCGTTGCGGTTCTCATTACGGCCTGGAATTCTCCGATGGGCCTGCTTGCCAACAAGCTTGCCCCGGCGCTGGCGGCGGGCAATTGCGTCGTCATCAAGCCTTCTGAACATGCATCCGTGACCACGCTGGAATTCGCCGAGCTGATCCATGAGGCGGGGTTTCCGGCAGGTGTCGTCAACGTCGTGACCGGCGACTACAGAACGGGGCAGGCGCTGCTGTCGAGCGGTCGCATTGATCGCGTCAGCTTCACGGGCAGCCCGAATGTCGGCCGCCAGATTGCCGCGGAGGCGGGGCGTTTGCTCGTTCCGGTCACGCTGGAACTGGGTGGAAAGTCTCCGAACATCATCTTCGAGGACGCCGATCTCGATAAGGCCACCGTCGGAGCACTCGCCGGCATTTTTGGCGCAACCGGACAAACCTGCATCGCCGGCTCGCGGCTGCTTGTTCAGCGTTCAGTCCACGATGAGATCGTGAAACGGCTCGTCGCTCGCGCTGGGAAAATAAGACTGGGCAATCCCCTGGAGAAGACGACGGAGATGGGAACGGTGGCCAACGAGCCGCAGTTCGCTCGGATCCTCAAATGCATTGACGATGCGCAAGGTGAGGGGGCGGTGCTCGCTTGCGGCGGAAGGCCTGCGACGGGGAATGGTCTGGGAAGGGGCCTGTTCATCGAGCCGACCATCTTTACCGGCGTGGAGAACAAGATGGCGATCGCCCAGGAGGAAGTGTTCGGACCGGTATTGTCGATCATTCCCTTCGACACCGAGGAGGAAGCGATCGGCATCGCCAACGATACCAAATACGGCCTGGCGTCCGGAGTCTGGACGACGAATTTATCGCGTGCCTTGCGCGTGTCCCGGGCCGTTCAGGCAGGCACGGTCTGGGTGAACACCTACCGCGCGTCCAGTGCAATGGCTCCATTCGGCGGGTTTAAGGAGTCCGGATTCGGTAAGGAGCGCGGCGTCGCGGCGCTGGATGAATTCTTGCAGACGAAGAACGTGATGATTGATTTTTCGAACGAGGAGCGTGATCCATTTGCCCTCAAGATGTGAGGTAACCGTCGTAGGTCAACTTGATCAACGGGCAAGGGGCGTATCGAGGGACCTAGGTGGAAGGTCTTAGCACGAGCTGGTCGCCGGCCTTCGTAATTGTGCTCCAGTCGTACAACATCGGCACCATCTGGACGGATGCCCATAGCGCATGCTGATCGGCAAAATGCGGGCTCGCGGGGTGCCCCGAGGTGCCGTGGAACACGACCCAGGCGCTGTTGTCCCAGTTGCCCACGTCGAAGACATAGCGCGCCACCGCGCCATAGGCCGCAGTGAGGCCTGACGAGGCCCAATAGCATCCATTGGCCATCACGGTATCGTTGTCGCCGCCAACCGGAAGCCCCGGCGGTTCGAGCTGCGACGCAGCCTGCGGGAAGGCCGCCGACAACGGGTGCGCCATGCGGACGTGATGCAACTCCGACCAGGTCTTGTCCTTCCATGTCTTGTCCTTGTCGGTCTCCGCTGCCCGCTCGAGCGCAGCCGCCAGCGCGCGATCCCAATCCCAGCCGCCGAGGAATGCGGTATCGTCGTTGCGGAGCAATGACGGGAGCGCCCACCAGATCTGATTGAGTGGTGCCACGCCGGGGGCAACCCGGGCGACGGGATCTCGCGACACCGCGCTCAAACCCGACCGCTCGAGAACGATCCGCGCAAGTTCGCGCCGCGTCCGCGCATAGGCTGCAGCCGCCTTCGAGTTGGCAGCCATGCACGCGTCCCAACCTCCAATGAGGTCGCGCAACGCGGCAGCCGGTCCTTCGATCGTCGGCAGCCGGTTCAGGCGAGCGATGAATTCGCGCGCCGTGAAGCTGTGCGTGTCGGCATGGATGCTGCCCATGTCGCTGACAGTGGCAGCCGGAAGTTCGGCCAGCCGGTCGGCGATCCGCTTGGCCCGGTACGGAGGATGACAGTCGGTGCACAGATAATCCGGAGTCTCGTCCGTGACGACACGGTTGTTCGCGGTGACCAGAAAGCCGTCCGGCGGGTCGAAGGCGCGCGGCATGTCTTCCCAGGGAATGACGCCCTGCCATTCATACTCTCCCGTCCAGCCCGGCACCGGCAGCCAGCCATTCAGTCGCGGGCGCCGCGGCACGATGGCGCGCACGAGATTTCCGATCCGCCCGGTGGTATCGGCCGCGACCAGATTGTGATCGATCAGGCCCCAGCCGCGCGTCGCCTCGTAGAGCGCGTCGACGCTTTGTGCGTGCAGCATCGGCAGCAGGCAATCAAACGACCGATCAAGCTCGGCGAACTGCACCGACCGCAGCGTCAACGCTGCTCCCTGATGCGGATCGCCCGCGATCACTGGCCCGTGGTGGGTCGCGATCACCTCGGCATCGACGGGCGATCCACCGCGAACCGCGATGCGCTCGTGACGGATATCGCTGTTGCGCCATTCGTTCCGGAACAGATAGCGGGACGCGTCACCGGGCTTGAATTTCTCGACATAGACGTCGTGGATATCGACAAAGGCGTGAGTCACGCAAAATGCGACATGGCCGTTGTGGGCAAAATGCGGGAACGCAGGCACGCCCGGCACCGAAAGCCCGATGGCATCGAACGTGTCGCAGGCGAGGTGGAACTGCGAATACAGGCTCGGCATTTCGAAGGCGCGGTGTGGATCGCCGGCCAGCAATGGCCGGCCGGTCGCGGTCCGCGACGGCGCAACCGCCCAATTGTTGCTGCCACCATCGGTGGCCTCGGGCCCCGCGAGCGCTGCGAGTGCCTCGATCGCCGGCGCCAGATCCTGCAGCGCGGCGGTCCATCGCTTGCCTTCCGCGCCCGGCGGCGTGGCGAGAAAATCCTGGCCGCCATCGTCGTAACGCAGCTTGGCGACGTGATCCGGTCCGATTTGGCGCATGGCTGCCGCACGCCACAGCTTGAACCAGACCGAGCCCATCAGATAGCCGCGCTGCCGCATCACGAGGATGCAGTGCCATGGCTCCCAGCGTTCGACATCGCCGCCGACCAGGCCGTACTCGAAAGGCAAAGGCGCACCCTGCGCCAGGAAGGCGTTGACGCCGCTGGCATAGGCTTCGAGCATCGCCTGCGCTTCGCCCGACAAACCGGCGAAGTCGCTCTGCGACGCGCCTGCGACATCGAGCCGCCGCGCCAGCGTATCCGCCGCGACACCCGCGCTGCCCTCCCATTCCGCCCAACGGCCCAACATCCGCCGCCGCGCGGCGTCCATCTGCCAGAGCCGGTCCTGGGCGTGGACATAGCCTTGCGCAAAGAACGCGTCCGCCGTTCCGCGCGCGCGGACATGCGGGATGCCCCAGGCATCGCGATGGATTTCGACATTGTCCTCAAGACCGCGCAGCACGACGGTGCCTTTGGTCTGAGGCAGGCATGAAGGTTTGTCGTCGGCAGCGTTTGCCACGCTATTCTCCCATTCTTGTCAGGCTTGCACGCAAAGCTTCGTCGTCGGGTCTATCTTCACACGGGCGGCCGACGATCCGCCCAGGGGCGAACCCGCTCCAGGATGGCACCGAGGCGCAGAACGTCATTGTCCTTCCACCAGCGGCCGACGATTTGCAGGCCAGTCGGCAATCCATCGGCGCCAAAACCATTCGGCACCGATAGCGCCGGATTGCCGCTCTGGTTGAACGGATAGACGAAGGCATTCCAGCCGCGATTGAACAGAGCATCGACGGTCTTGCCGGCCTCGGCCGGAATCGCGGTGGTGGGCAAGGTGGGCGTGATGAGGAAGTCGTAGTCTTCCAGGAGCTTCTGGACGGCACGATAGAGCCGCGAACGCGCCACCTGGGCCTTGCGAAAATCGACCAAGGTGGCCTTGCTGCCCGCCGCAATCCATTCCACCAGGACCGGGTCCATCCGGTCGCGCCATTTTTCCAGATGGTGGCCGAAATAGACGTTCAGATTGGCGAGATACATGAGCCGCGCGGAGCCGGCGATCCAGTCCATGCCGGCCCCGGCCTCCTCGACCTCGGCACCAAGCGCCGCGAGGGCTGCCAGCGACGCCCTGGCGTTTGCGGCAACGTCCGCACTGCAGTCGCTCATGGCGGAGAGGTATCCGATCCGCAATCCCGACAAATCCTCCGAGATCAGGCTCGGCATCAGCGCTCCATTGCTGGGCGCACCGAGCGACCAGGGATCGAGCGTCGACGGGCCCACAAGGCTGTCCATCATCAGTGCGGCATCGGCGACGGTGCGTGTCAGCGGACCGGCTGCGGCATAATTGAAGAACGAGTCCGAGGTCTGCTCATAGGGCACCGCGCCCGTGGTCGGCTTCAGTCCGACCACGCCGCAGGCGCCGGCGGGGATGCGGATCGATCCGGCGCCATCCGTGCCGAGACCCAGCGGCCCAAGTCCGGCTGCCACCGCGACGGCCGCGCCACCGCTGGATCCGCCCGCGGTGCGCGCAGGATTCCAGGGATTGCGCGTGATCCCGAAGCTGGGTCCGTCAGTGTGGCCCTTGTGACCGAATTCGGGTGTGGTCGATTTGCCGACCATGATCGCGCCCGCGTTCTTCAGGCGCGTCACCAGAATGTCGTCCTGCGAGGGAACGTTGTCAGCGAGGATCGCCGATCCGTGCGCAGTGCGAACGCCCTTGGTGGCAAAGAGATCCTTGATGCTGACGGGTACGCCATGAAGCGGCCCGAGCTGTTCGCCGGCCATGACGGCCTGCTCGGCAATCCGCGCCTGCGCTCGCGCCGCGTCGGCGGTCACCGTCGCGTAGGCATTGAGCGTCGGCTGTGTCCGCTCGATCGCGCCGAGCACGGCGTCGACATACTCCACCGGAGACAAGGCGCGTTTGCGGATCAGGCTTGCGGCGGTGGTGGCGGGCATAAAGAGAAGATCGCGATCGGACATCTCGGAACTCCATCAATCGGCAAAGCGGCGGCAACAGCCGTCAGGCGGGGACGTCGTGAAGGTGGCAGGCGGCAAGGTGGCTTGGCGCGATCTCGCGCGGCTTCGGCTTCTCGGTCCGGCAGCGTTCGAACGCGAACGGACAACGCGGATGAAACGTGCAGCCCGGCACCGTGTCGATCTGGCTCGGCAACTCGCCGGTCACGACTGCGGCGCGGGCCTTGTTCGGCTTGATGCGGGGGATCGCCGCAAGCAGCGCTTGCGTGTAGGGATGCCGGGGAGCGGTGTACAGTTCGTGCCTGGGCGCGATCTCGACGATGCTGCCGGCATACATCACCGCCACCCGCGCCGAAATGCTGCGGACCACCGCGAGATCATGGGCGATGAAGAGATAGCTGAGGCCGAGCCGTTCCTGGAGGTCGAGCAGCAGGTTGACGATTTGCGCCTGCATCGACACGTCGAGCGACGATACCGGCTCGTCGCAGACGATGAAGTCCGGCTTCAGCGCCAACGCGCGCGCGATGCCGATGCGTTGTCGTTGGCCGCCGGAGAATTCGTGGGGGAAACGGTCGCCACACGAACGCGGCAGACCGACCATCTCCAGCAATTCCCGGACGCGATCGTTGCGGGCGGCGCGCGACAGGCCGCCCGCGACGTCGAGCGGCTCTGCGATCGCATCCTGCGCGCGCATGCGCGGATTGAGCGAATTCTGCGGGTCCTGAAACACGAATTGCAGCCGTCGCCGCACCGCCCTGAGTGCAGCCTTGCCGCTGCCCGGAGAAATCGCCTGGCCGAACAGCTCGATCGATCCGCTGGTCGCGGCTTCGAGCCCGACCAGGATGCGTCCCGTGGTGGATTTCCCCGAACCTGACTCCCCGACGAGGCCCAGCGTCTCGCCTTGCCCGACATCGAAACTGACACCGTCGACGGCGCGCAACGACGCGCCCCGTGCCGCAAAGGTCTTCACCAACTCGCGCACGACGACGATGGGCGCTTCCCTCATGCGGGTCTTCCCGCGGCGATGCGTGGCGGACAGCGCGCGAAATGGCCGCCACCGGCGTCGACCAGCGCCGGCGGCTCCGTCAAGCAAGATTTGACCGCCTCGCAGCAGCGCGGATTGAACCGGCATCCTGCGATCGACGTCGACGGATCCGGGATGTTCCCGGGAATGGTGGCGAGCCGGCGTACGTCCGCGTCGGGATCGGGCACGGCGCGGATGAGCCCTTCGGTGTAAGGATGCACCGGCCGTTCGAACAGGGCAGGGACGGCAGCGGACTCCACGACCCGCCCGGCATACATGACAACGACACGCTGTGCGAACTCCGCGACCACGCCGAGATCATGGGTGATCAGGATCACCGACATGCCGATCTCACGCTGCAGCTCGCGCAGCAATTCGAGGATCTGGGACTGAATGGTGACGTCGAGCGCGGTGGTCGGCTCGTCTGCGATCAGGAGCTTGGGGCGGCAAGCCACGGCGATGGCGATCATGACGCGCTGGCGCATGCCGCCGGAAAGCCGGTGGGGGTAATCATCGATGCGGCGCGAGGCGTCGGAAATCCGCACCATCTCCAGCAGCTCGACGGCCTGACGACGGGCGGCCCGCGCGGACAGCCCCTGATGCTGGCGCAACGGCTCCATGATCTGGTCGGCAATGCTCAGGACCGGATTGAGCGAGGACATCGGATCCTGGAAGATCATCGCGATCTCTCCGCCGCGAACCTGGCGCAGCCGGCGTTGCGAAACGGTCAGCAGATCATGTCCGCCGTAGTGGATCGTTCCCGATGCGTAACGCGTGTTGGCATGGCCATGCAGCTTGAGGATCGAAAGGGCGCTGACGCTCTTGCCGCTGCCGGACTCGCCGACGATGCCGAGGCATTCGCCGGCGCCAACGGCAAAGTCCACGCCTTCGACGGCATTCACCCAGCCGGTGTCGCCGCGGAACTGGACCGTGAGGTTCTCGACACTCAGAAGGGTTTGCTGCGCCATTCAGGTCTCGATCTTCAAGCGTGGATCGAGCACGTCGCGCAGGCCATCGCCGAGCAGATTCATGCCGAGCGCGGCGAGGCTGACCGCAAGGCCGGGAAACAGCATCACCCACCACGCCTCGACCGAGTAGTCGCGCCCTTCGGCAATGATGTTGCCCCAGCTCGGGGCCGGTGGCGGCGGGCCGATGCCGAGGAAGCTGAGGGTTGCCTCAGCAAGAATGGCGTAGGCAAAGATGAAGGTCAGCTGGACGATCAGGGGTCCCAGGCAATTGGG
This sequence comes from Bradyrhizobium sp. GW821-FHT13H05, assembly GCF_058804065.1. Classification (NCBI taxonomy): domain Bacteria; kingdom Pseudomonadati; phylum Pseudomonadota; class Alphaproteobacteria; order Hyphomicrobiales; family Nitrobacteraceae; genus Bradyrhizobium; species Bradyrhizobium sp. GW821-FHT13H05. Next base: position 830,653 of record NZ_JBXAPO010000003.1, read on the forward strand.
CAGCACGTGCTTGACGATGATGTGCGCGTCGCTTGCGCCGCTGACCCGCGCGGCCTGCAGATATTCCATCTCGCGAATGACCAGCACCGAGGCACGCACGATCCGCGCTGTCCGCGGCACATAGGCAACCGACAGCGCCACCACGATGCTGCTGGCCTGGGCGCCGAGTGCCGCGCCGATACCGATGGCCAGCAGGATCGCCGGAAACGCCATCAGCGCGTCCATCAACCGCATGACATAGGGATCGAGCGCGCGGAAATATCCCGCCAGCACGCCGATCATGGCGCCGAACACGCCTGAGAGCAGGGCCACCGAAAACCCGATTCCCAGCGACAGGCGGCCGCCATAAAGCACGCGCGTGAGGATGTCCCGGCCGTATTGATCGCTGCCGAACGGAAAGCGCCCCGACGGCGGCTTGAATCGGTAGCGAATGCTCATCGCGGTCGGATCGGTGCCGATCAGCATCGGCCCGATGATCGCGCAAAGCGCCAGGACGGTCACGAGCACCAGTCCGATCTTGAACGACCGGTGCGCGGCGAGCTTGCGCAGGACGCGAAATCGCCGGCGCTCCGCCAGTATCTGCGTGGATGGCGCAACGATCCCGACGTCAGTCATAGCGCACCCGCGGATCGACCAGGGTGTAGACAATATCCACGGCGACGTTGATCAGCACGAAGGCGAAGCCGAACAGCAGCATGGTGCCCTGGATCAGCGGGTAGTCGCGGGCCATGATCCCCTGCACCACGAGCCGGCCGATGCCCGGCAATGCAAACACCTGCTCGACGACGACCGAACCTCCGATCAGGAGACTCACGATGATGCCGCTGACCGTCACGACGGCGACCAGGGCATTGCGGAAGCCGTGCTTGCCGACGGTTCGCCACTCGCTGACGCCTTTGGCGCGCGCCGTCCGGATGAAATCCTGCTCGAGCACATCGAGCATCGCCGAGCGCGTCATGCGCGCCAGGAAGCCGATCTGAAACAGGCTGAGCACCATGGCGGGCTGGATCAGCGAGGCGAACCAGGCGCCGGGGCCGGCCGTCAGCAGCGGCGCATAGCCGGCGGACGGCACCCATCCGAGCTTCACGCTGAACAGGATGACCGACACGATCGCGATCCAGAAACTCGGAGCCGAAACCCCGATCAGCGCAATCGCCATGACGCCCGCATCGATCCAGCTGCTGCGGAAATAGGCGGCGAGGATGCCGAGCGCGATACCGATCGGCAGGGTGATGGTGAGCGACAGCGCGGCCAGCGACAAGGTCACCGGCAAACGCTCCCCGACCGCGGAGAGCACGGTCTGGTTCAGCATCAGCGAACTGCCGAATTTGCCCTGCGCCAGATTGAGGAACCAGGACAGCAATTGCCGCCAGATCGACTGATCGAGGCCGAGCTCGCGACGAATCCGTTCCACTGCCGCAGGCGTGGCATCGGCTCCGGCGATCACGACCGCGGGATCTCCCGGCAGCAGGTGCATCAGGATGAAAGACAGCACCGCAACCAGCAGCAGGACCGGTATGGATTGCATGAGACGGACGCTGATCGTGCGAAACATGAGATACCCGATACGACGCTTTCTGCTCCTGCCCAGCCCACCGTTTGGCCGACGACGCTATTTCAGCCAGACGTCCCAGAAATGAACGATATAATAGGGCATGAAGTTCACGACCTTGGCGGCGTTGTAGCTTCGCATCGTGCCCATATCGGCGATCTTGATCATGTAGGCCTGCTCCAGCACGCGCTTCTCGATATCGGCCCAGGCCGCGATACGCTTTTGCGGATCGAGCGAGGCGTAGAACGCGTCATAGGCGGCGTCGAGAACGTGGTCGTCCTTGACGTGCGGGAAGGTGTAGAACATCACTTTCCATTGCTGCGGGCCGAGCAGCGGATTTGAGCAATAGCCGGTGGTGGACACGTTCCAGACCCCGGTGCCGCGCTGCATGTTGCTGGCGTTGGTGGTCCAGTCGACGATGTCGACTGCGACGTTGAAGCCGGCGTCCTTCATCTGCTCGGACAGGACCAGGATGGCGTCGCGGAAGTTCGAATAGTTGGAGTTGGTCTGGAGCACGATCTTCTCGCCATTGTATCCGGCCTGCTTCAGCAACGCCTTGGCTTTGGCCGGATTACGCTGGTCGTAATAGGGCTTCATCGCATCGCCCTGATAATAAGGGCTCGATGCGTACACCAGCGAATGGCCCGGGCGCGAGATCTGCCCCATCGCGCCGGTGATATCGTCGACATTGACCACCGCCTCGATCGCCTGGCGGACAAGCGGATTGGTGGTCGGCGCGGCCTGCGTGTTCACCACGAACACCTGCATGCAATAGGGGAAAATCTGCTGTGTCGTGATGTTCGCCTGGCCGTCGAAACGCTTGGCCAGATCGCGGGGAACGTCGCCGATGACGTCGGCGTTGCCGGTCTGCAATGCGGCGACGCGGGCGTTCGCCTCGGGCACGAAATTATAGCGGACCTGGTCGAGATAGGCGGTGCGGCGCCCGGCCAGACCATCCGGCCCGGTCGCGCTCTCGTCGGGCACATAACCGTCGAAACGCTTGATGACGAGATGGCTATCCTTCACCCACTCGCCAAGCATGAACGGACCGGTTCCGATGATGTCGATCTCGCGCGCCGCCTTGTCCTTCTGCTCGGCCGGCAGGATCTCAAACGGATAGACCGGCGATTTCAGCACGTCGACGAACACTGCGTTCGGCCTCTTCAGGCGGATCACGAAGCCGTAGGGATCAGGCGCCTCGAAGCTGTCGACATCGGCGAGCACGGAGGCGTTGGGACTGACCTTGCGATAGCGCTCGAACGACGCCAGCACGTCGGCCGATGTCATCTCCTTGCCATTGTGGAATTTCACGCCCTTGCGCAGCGTGAAGGTGAACATCGTGGCATCGGCACTGGTCTCGATCTTGGAGGCGAGGACGGGCCTGGCATTATAGTTATTGTCGATCGCAACCAGCGGCTCGAACAGGTGGTGGATGACTTCGAGCTCGACGAGGCTCGAGGCAACATGGGGATCGAGCGTGCCCGGGCCCGAGAGATAGGCATAGACGAGGCTGCCGCCGCGGCTCGGTTCGGCGGCATGGAGCGGGGTTGCAAGCACGCCGAGCAGGGCAATCGACCGGCCCATCGCGGTGATCGTACGAAACATGGCCGAAAAGCTTGTCATTACAACTGCCTTCCTGTTGAGCTCGCGTATCAGTCGTCATTCACCCGTATGGATGTCCCCACCGCGTTCACCGGACCGCTTTCGTGGACTGGCGTCGGTCGAGCGAAGCGGTGACCTGCTTGAGGGCCCCGTCGGTCGCCTCGAGGACGCGATCGATGTCCTCGGCCCGATGTGCCGCGGACAGAAACATGTTGTGCCAGGGATGCATGTAGACGCCGCGCCGCAGCGCCTCCTGCACGAAACGATGACCGAGCACGAAATCCGGATCGTCCTCGAACATGATCATCGGCATCTGGACCGGTCCGCTCTGCCGCAATCGCACATCGTGCGCCCGTGCCTGCGCCGCGAGCCCGTCGCGCAGCCGGCGGCCCATGGCTTCCATTGTCGCGATCGCGCCGGTCGTGCGCAGTTTCTTGATGGTGGCCACCGCTGCCGCCATCGGCACGGCCGAGCACCAGAAGGAGCCAGTGACATAAACCTGTTGCGCGGCGTCGCGAAAGCGATCGGCGCCGGTCACCGCCGCAAGCGGATGACCGTTGGCGATCGCCTTACTCCAGGCACACAGATCGGGCCGCACGCCGTAGGGCTCCCAGCTTCCGCCGATGTGGAGGCGAAAGCCCGCCCTGACATCGTCGAGTATCAGCGCCGCACCAGCCGCGTCGCAGATCTTCCGGACTGCCTGTGCGAACGCTGGCGTCGGCGCCTCCTGATGGCGTCTCACATCATGCTTGAACGCCGTCACCAGCACTGCCGCGAGGTCACGGCCGGCCTCATCGGCTGCACGCTCCAGGCTTGCAACGTCGTTATAATCAAAGTGCAGGATGTGGGCGCGATCTTCCGTGGTGACGCCGGCCAGCGAGGGGGTGCACCACGGCGCCGCGCCATGATAGGAGCCCTTCGCCACCAGCACCTTGCGCCGCTGCGTGCCGGCACGCGCGATGGTTACGCAGGCCGTCGTCGCATCGGTGCCGTTCTTGGCGAACACCACCCAGTCGGCGTGCGGAATGGTCTCGACCACGAGCTCCGCGAGTTCAACCTGGCATTCCGCGGGCCCGGTCATCAGATCGCCGCGGGTGCGCTGCGCCGTGGCTGCGGCCTCCACATCCGGATCGCCGTAACCGAGCACGATCGGTCCGTAGCCGCACATCAGGTCGATATATTCCGTGCCCGCGATATCCCTGAGGCGACAGCCGCTCGCGCTGCGAAAGAACTGCGGATAGCCGGGAGGCAGCCGAGCGACGTTCATGTGGCCCCACATGCCGCCGGGAATGACCTTCAGGGCGCGTGCCCGCAACGCCTCGTCCTGCGCAAGGAGCCGGGATGCGGTGTCATCAGGTGCCATGGCAAGTCCTCGGCAAGTTCCTGGGCAAGTCCCTCGTGTCGGACGGCCTCGCCGTTGCGACATCAACATAATATATGATATATCATAACTGCGAAGACCTTTCTCGCCTTTTGATCTTGCAAAGACCGCCGGCAGACGTGCAGAGCACGCATAGAGATCGGTCGCCTTTCGACTGGAAAGCAGGCTCCCTCGATGTCCAACGATGCTGTCGGTCTGGTCGGCCGCGACAACCTGACGGCCCGCGTGTTCGGGGAATTGCGGCTTGCCCTGATGGAGGGACGATTCCGTCCCGGCCATCGCTTCAAGATCCGCGAGCTCGCCGAAACGATGGGCGTCTCGGAAACGCCGATCCGGGAAGCGCTGATGCAGCTGGTGCGCGCGCGGGTGCTCGACATGCAGGCAAGCCGCTCGATCGCGGTCGCCCGCCTGAGTGCGGCGCAATATGAGGAACTACGCAGTATCCGGATTCTGCTCGAAGGACTGGCGGCCGAACGCGCGACCACCCGGATCTCCAAGGCCGATATCGCCAGTCTCAAGAAGTATCATCAGGCGCTGGCCGCGGCGGAACGCGGCAGGCGCTGGCGCGAAGCCGTGCAGGTGAACTGGCAATTCCACCACACACTCTACAAGGCCGCCGACGCCCCCGAACTGCTCGAGATGATCGAGACGATCTGGCTTCGCAACGGACCTCTGCTCAACATGTTGTATCCGCATGCGACCCCGACCTATCCGGGACGACATCAGCATCTCAACGTGATCGACGGTCTGACCGCGAGAAATCCCGAGGCCGTGAAGCGATCGATCCAGGCCGATCTCATGGAGGGAGGCGCCAGGTTGCTGCAACTGCTTCAGGATATCGAAGCCGGTGTGACGCCGTCGGAGCTGGATGCGGCAATGACATAGTCAGCGAGAGATACCGCCTCGGACGAGCTATCGGGCCAGTTCGGTGTGCGTCACCGGTCGTTTCGGCGTGCAGCCACGATGATCCGATCCAGAATCTGGTCGAGGATCGGCATTGATGTTGCGAAATTGAGCCTGACAAACTGCGGACAATCAGGGTCAAAGGTTTCGCCGGCGCTAAATCCGATACGGGCGTTGTTCAGGAAGAATGGATGCGCCGCCGCCGACAGGCGGAGCTCGCGGCAGTCGAGCCAGGTCAGGTAAGTCGCTTCCGGAGCATGAAAGCGGATCTCCGGCACTTCTGCCGCGAGCACGTCCACGACTCTGTTTCGGGCCTTGTGAAGGTGGTCCATCACGGCGTCGAGCCAGGGCTGGCCCTCGGTCCAGGCCGCCACAGTTGCGTCGGCGCCGATGACATTGGCCTGACCCGTCAAGCGGAGCGGGATACGGCTGTGAAACCGCTTGCGCAGGTCCTCGCTGCCGAAGGCGATGACCGCGCAGCGCAGGCCGGGAATGTTGAAGCTCTTGGTCGCCGAATTGAGCGTCACGGTGCGTGCGGCGATCTCGGGTCCAAGCGAAGCAAACGGAATGTGCTGAAATCCCGGATAGACCAGATCGGAATGGATCTCGTCGGAGATAACGATCAGATCATGGTCGATGGCGAATTGGGCCAATGACAGCAACTCGTCCCTGGAAAACACCCTCCCGGTCGGGTTCTGCGGATTGCACAGCACGAAGATGCGGGTTCGCTGGTCCACCAGCGCCGCCAGTTCGTCCATGTCGAAGACGTATCGGGTCCCGTCGTCGCGCATCGGAAGCGTCAGAAGCCGGCGCTCTGTCGTGCTGATGGCGTCGCGAAACGGCGGATAGTTCGGGACCTGGAGGACGACACCATCGCCGGGATCCGAGAACGCCAGGATCGGCGCGTACGTGCCCTGCACCAGATCTGCCAAAGGCAGCACGAGATCGGGCGAGAGCTCCCAGCCGTAGCGGGACTTCATCCGGTTGGCGAAGGCGGCGGCGACGAGCCGGTCCGACTTCTGGCCGTCGCGCAGCGGATAGCCGTAGTCGCCATCCCGGACGATGCGCTCGATTGCCGCCTGGATCGGGGCGGCGACGGCGAAATCCATGTCCGCGACGAAGGCGGGCAGGACGTCGGAATCGTACTGATTCCACTTGGCGTTGCGGCGCGCTTGCAGCGCAGATTGCGACAGTTCGAAGCTGATCGTCTCTCGGCTGGTCATGATCTCTGTCCGCGGCGCTTTCGTTGGATGGGAGGCAATGTCAGACTACGCGAGATGGCAGGCGACTGCATTGCCATCTGCGAGTTTTCGTAAGGCGGGATCGTCGGTTTCGCACTGCTTGACGGCTACCGGGCACCGCGTCCGGAACCGGCATCCGCGCGTCGGAATACCCTGTCCGACCTCACCGGCCAGCACGGCCGCCGGCTTCCTGTCGAGGCGCGCCGATGGAATGGCCGCCAGCAGCGCGCGCGTGTAGGGGTGACGCGGGTTACGCCACAGCGTGGCATGGTCGGCGCTCTCGACGATCCGGCCGAGATACATCACGAGCACGCGATCGGCAAAATAGCGGACCACCGACAAATCGTGCGAGATGAACAGATAGGCCAGCCCGAGATCCTTCTTGAGATCGACCAGCAGGTTGAGGATTTGTGCCTGGATCGACAGGTCCAGCGCGGATACCGGCTCGTCGCACACCACGAGCCTGGGATTGAGAACCAGCGCGCGGGCGATCCCGATGCGCTGGCGCTGCCCGCCGGAGAACTCGTGCGGATAGCGCTGCAAGGCCTCAGGCGGGATGCTGATCTTGCCGGCGATGTCGAGAATCCGCCGTCGCCGCTCTTCGGGATCCCTGACGCCGTGAACCTTGAGTGGCGTGTCCAGGATGGTCCCGATCCGCTGCCGCGGATTGAGCGAGCCGAACGGATCCTGAAAGACCATCTGAACGGAGCGGCGAACCGGGCGCAGCGACCGCTCGTCGAGTTGGCTGATGTCCTGTCCGTCGAGGCGTATCGTGCCGTCGCTCGGCCGCAGCAGGCGGACGATGGTCTTGCCGAGCGTCGATTTTCCGCAGCCGGATTCGCCGACCAGCCCGACCGTCTCGTGCTCCGCGACCTCGAGCGAAACGCCGTCGACAGCATGGAACGTATGCCCGCGCGACGTATAGCTGGTGCGCAGGTTCTCAACCGACAGCAATGGCATCGGGGCGGCCTCCCACAGCTTGGAGTTGGCAGCATGCGACCGACCATCCGGCGCGGATGGCACCTGGCGTGATTGTCTCCAGCGCCGGCTGTGCGAGGTGGCAGGCGGCAGCCACCCGGGGGCAGCGGGGTGCAAACGAGCAGCCGGTTGCTCCGGCCGCAGACGCAACCGAGCCCTTGATTTCAGTCAGTCGCCGGTTGGTGTAGTGCGCCTCGTCGCCAACGGACGATGCGAGCAGGCCCTGCGAATAGGGGTGTCTCGGGCCCGCAAAGAACTCGCCGACCGAGGCCTGTTCGACAATCCGGCCCGCATACATCACCGCGACCCGGTCGGCCCATTGCGCCACGGCGCCAAGGTCGTGCGTGATCAGCAGCATCGCCATCGAGAGCTGGTGCCGCAGGCGATCGAGCAGTTCCATCACCTGGGCCTGGATGGTGACGTCGAGCGCCGTGGTCGGCTCGTCCGCGATGAGCAGCTGCGGATTGCAGGCAACCGCGATCGCGATCATGACCCGTTGTCGCATGCCACCGGAAAAATTGTGCGGAAACTGGTCGTAGCGGCGTTGCGGCTCGGCAATGCCGACAAGGTCGAGAAGTTCGATCGCGCGGGCTTTGGCCCTGCTGCGCGACAGCCCTTCGTGCCGCCGGATGATCTCGCAGATCTGCGCTCCGATGGTCAGCACCGGGTTCAGCGACGTCATCGGCTCCTGCAGGATGATCGAGATCCCCTTGCCGCGAATGCGGCGCAGTTCCCGCGATGACACCGTGGCGAGATCCTGTCCGTTGAACACCACCTGTCCGCCGGCGATCGAGGCGGTCGGCGGCAGCAGCCGCAGAATCGAAAACGCAGTCAGCGACTTTCCGCAACCGGACTCTCCGACGAGCGCCAGGGTCTTGCCCTGCTCAATGGCAAAGGTGATGCCGTGCACCGCCTCGCCGCGCGGAAAGCCGATCCTGAGATCGAGCACTTCGAGGACGGGATGAGGTCGTTGCGGCAGACTCATCGTGTCTCCGATCGCGGATTGAGGATGTCGGTCAACCGGTCGCCAATGATGTTGATCGAGAGCACCGTCAGCACGATCGCGAGGCCCGGCAGCGCGGTCAGATACCATTCACTGCGCAGCATGGTCCGGCCGCTGCCGATCAGGCTGCCCCAGCTCACCCGATTGGGATCGCCAAGATTGAGGAACGACAAGCCGGCTTCGGCAAGAATACCGTTCGCGACCAGCACCGATGTCGCCACGACCAGGGTCGGAAGCGCGTTCGGCAGGATTTCCCGGACGATGATCCGCGAGGTGCCATAGCCGAGGCCGCGAGCGGCCATGACGAAGTCGGCATCGCGCAATGTCATGAACTGGGACCGCGCCAGCCTGGCGATCATCGGCCAGGAGGCGAGGCCGATCGACAGGACGATCAGGAAGATCGAGGGGTCGCCGATCGCGAGAATGACGATCACCAGCAGGATCGCCGGAATGGTCTGGAATAGTTCGGTCAGGCGCACCAGGATGTTGTCGACGATGCCGCCGAAATAGCCCGCGAGCGCGCCGATCGTGGTGCCGATCACGAGGCCGATGAGGGCGGCGAAGAACCCGACCAGCAGCGAGACCCGCGCGCCATGGACAATTCCTGCGGCGAGGTCGCGGCCGAGCGCGTCGGTTCCGAGCGGATAGTCCCAGTCCTGTCCGGGCCACAGCAGCGCCGGCGCGACCATGTCGAGCGGGTCGGTAGGGTAGATCAGATTGGCGGCCAACGCGATCGCGACGACGCCGATCAACAGCATCGTCGCGAGACACAGGAACGGGTCGCGCAACCACGTCAGCAGCCATCGCCGCCGGGTGTTCATGACGCGCGTCGCAGCCGGCAGGGGAGCCGCGACCGGAGTGGTGGAATTGTCAGCGACGACATCTGTCATGGTCCATCCGTTTGCCGGTTGAAACTAGAGCTCGATCCGGGGATCGAGCCACATCACGATCCAGTCGATGATGACGTTGGTCACGATGACGACGACGCACGACAGCAACAGGATCCCCAGCAGCACGTTGAAATCGCGGGCGACCAGCGAATCCATGGTCAGGCGACCGAGCCCCGGCCAGTTGAAGACGGTTTCCACCACCACGGCGCCGCTCAGCAGGTTGGCGAGGTGGAGGCCCGCGACCGTGGTCACGGGAATCAGGGCGTTGCGCAGCGCGTGGCGGAATTGCAGGACGAGTGGGTGAAGGCCTTTGGCGGCCGCGGCGCGCATGAAATCCTGCCGCAGCACGTCGAGCATCGCGGCCCGGGTCAGGCGCGCATAGATGGCGACGAAGAATGTCGCAAGCGCAAGCGCCGGCAGGATCAGATGGAGAAGCCGGTCGCGCAGCAACGCGAGGCCGGTCATCCCGGCGCCAATCGTCTCGCTGCCGCCGGATGGCAGCCAGCCGAGACGCGCGGAAAACAGCACGATCGCCATCAGGCCGACCCAGAATCCCGGAGCGGAATAGAGCAGCAGGACGATCGCGGTCAGCAGTCGGTCCGGCCATTTATTGGCGAATGCCGCCATGATCCATCCGAGCAGGATGCCGAGCGTGACGGCAACGAAGAAGGCAGACAGCATCAGGAGCAACGTATTCGGAAGACGTTCCATGATGACGTTGATGACGGGCACGCCATAATTGCTCGACGTGCCGAGGTTGAGGACGGCAATGTTGGCGACATAAGTCATGAATCGTGTGGCCAGGGTCTGGTCGAGCCCGAGCGTCCGACGCAGCGTCTCCATCGTTTCCGCGGTCGCGGAGCCCGACATGCCTGCAATCGCGTCGGCGGCGTCGCCCGGCATCAGGTTCAGCAGCAGGAAGTTCAATGCGACGATGCCGAGGATGGTCGGGATCGCCTGGATCGCGACGCGACGAAGCATCTGTCGGGCGGGGCCGAAGGTCACGATCCCGCGCTCTCCCCGAACCGGCGATCGACAGTCGGCGGGCGGCGACAGGTCATACCGGCGCTCCCGTCACGATGTGACGCTCGAGAAAGTCCAGCCGGTCCTGACCCCAGTAGAGCTCGCCCTCGAACAGGTAGGTCGGTGAGCCGAAGACACCGCATTCGATCGCTCGAGCCCGGTTCTCCTTCCAGCGCTCGCCGACGGCTTGCGTCTGTTCGCCGGAAAGCAAACCCAGGCCGTCGTAGCCATTCGCATCGGCAATCTCGCGTCGAATCTCGGCGACGCCGATATCGGCGGCGCTCTCCCAGTATGCGCGCTGCAGCGCGAGGGCGAGCGGCAAGCTTTCGGCGCCGGTGGTTTCCGCCGCGACAACCATCATCGCGGCGGGTGTCGGGTCTTTCAGATCGCTCGGGCGGCTGTCCAATTGCATGTGGACGCCGAGATGGCGGCTCCATCGTCCAATCTCCGCGCGAACGTAGCGCTGGCGCACCGGTGGCTTGTTCTTCAGCGGAATCCAGCCGTGTTCGTCGATCGTGGTCATCAGCAGCGGCCTGATGCGCAAGTTGTGGCGCCCCGCCAAGGCGACCAGTCGCGCGGTGCCGAGATAGGCCCAGGGAGAACTGATGGAGAAGAAATACTCGATGACCTGCGTCATGTGACCGGCTGTCGCACCAGGCGCTCTATCGTGGAGTCCGTCGCCGCAGTGTGAGTGCGACATTCGAGCGGGGATTAGTGCAAATATCGCAGCCGTTCGCTATCGCTTTCGACACGCCTTTGGCCGGTCTTTTGCAATAGATCATTTCAAAAATGACGCTATTCACGGTGATGGGGCTCGTGCCAGAAATTGCGGCGCGCGAGGCATCATCGATCGCCTGGCATGGTTCGGCGGAGCCTGCGTGACGACGTCGATGCGATGCCATCTGTTGTGATCGGTCCCTTGTCGCGCACGGCAACGATAAAGGACCGAGATTGATGGGTGAGCCGAAGCTCAAGCTGTCTGCCGACGTTGGCGGAACGTTCACGGACGTCGTGCTGGAACATGGGGCGCGGCGCTGGACCGGAAAGGTTCTGACCACGCCATCGTCGCCAGAGGAGGGCGTCCTCCGCGGCGTGAGCGAAATTCTGGCGCGCGCGGACAAGGCCATCTCCGACGTCGACATCTTCATTCATGGAACGACCCTGGCGACCAATGCAATCATCGAGAGGCGTGGCGCGAAGGTCGCGCTCATCGTCACCGATGGATTTCGCGACGTGCTCGAGATCGGCACCGAAAGTCGCTACGACCAGTACGAACTGGCGCTGATACGGCCGAAGCCGCTGGTCGAGCGACCGCTGCGATTTGCGGTGCGCGAACGGATGGACGCACGCGGCGGCATCCGCCTTGCGCTGAACGGGGCGGATGTCGTGAACGTCGCGCGGCAGTTGAAGGCGGAGAAGGTCGAGAGCGTGGCGATTGCCTTCATGCATGCTTACGCAAATTCGGCGCATGAACGGGCCGCGGCGGATCTGTTGCGCTCGGAGATGCCGGATCTCTATATCACGCTGTCCTCGGAAGTATGTCCTGAGGTCCGGGAGTTCGAGCGGACATCGACTGCGACTACGAACGCCTACGTTCAGCCCCTGATGGATGGCTATCTGGCGCGCATGCAGAACAAGCTCAAGGCAATGGGCTTTGGCGGCGCGCTGTGCCTGATGACGTCAGGTGGCGGTCTCACCTCGGTCGAAACGGCGCGAAAGTTTCCGGTGCGGCTGGTTGAGTCCGGCCCGGCGGGCGGAGCGGTGTTCGCTGCGCAGATTGCGGCGCAGCTCGGCGAACGCAAGGTGCTCGCCTTCGACATGGGCGGCACGACAGCCAAAGTCAGCCTGATCGAGGACTTCCGTTCCGAAACGGCGCGTGTGTTCGAGGTCGATCGGGCGGCACGGTTTCTGAAGGGGAGCGGTCTGCCGGTTCGTATCCCCGTGATCGAGATGGTCGAGATCGGTGCCGGCGGTGGATCGTTGGCGCGACTCGATTCACTGAAGCGCGTGACGGTTGGTCCGGAGAGCGCATCCTCCGTCCCGGGGCCGGTTTGCTACAATGGCGGCGGATCCGATCCGGCGGTGACCGACGCCGACGTCGCGCTCGGCCTGATTGATCCGGCGAGCTTTGCCGGCGGCACCATCAAGCTCTATCCCGAGCTGGCGAAGGCGGCGCTCAAGAAGGTCATCGGGGATCCGCTCGGGCTCGAGGCGGAGATGGCTGCCTATGCCGTCTACGAGATGGTGTGTGAGAACATGGCCAGCGCCGCGCGCGTCCACACCGTCGAGCGCGGCGCGGTGGCCAGCAGCCACACGGTGATTGCGTTCGGCGGCGCCGCGCCGTTGCATGTGGCGCGGGTCGCGGAGAAGATCGGGGCCGATCGCGTGATCGTCCCGCCCAATGCAGGCGTCGGTTCTGCCGTCGGGTTTCTGGCGGCGCCGATTTCCTACGAGATGGTCAAGACCAAATACATGCGGCTGGAGGGGTTCGACGCCGCGGCTGCGACCGAATTGCTAAGCGGCATGTCGCGCGATATCCGCGCATGGGTGGAGCCGGCGGCGCAGGGCGAGCCGGTGGTCGAGCGCCGCGTTGCGTTCATGCGCTATGTCGGTCAGGGGCATGAGATTGCCGTCGAACTGCCGGTCCGTGATCTCCTGGCAACCGACACGCCCGCGTTGCGCGCGCGCTATGAGGCCGATTACGAGAAGCTTTTCCGCCGCTCGATTCCGGCGGCAGCGATCGAGATCATGGCTTGGTCGGTCAACGTCTCGACCATTTCGCAACTGCCCGAGCAGGTCCAGGACGTCGATTTGCATTCGGTGGCCGCGCCGGGTGAAAGCATCCGGATTTTCGACGGCAAGGCCGGCAAGGCGATCGACGTCTCGCGCTACCGTCGCGAGAAGCTGGCGGTCGGCGCTCGCCTGTCGGGGCCGGCGATCATCGCGGAAGAGGAAACCTCGACATTCGTCACGGAGAGTTTTGATGCCTGGATCGATGGCCTGGGGGCGATCGTGATGGAGCGGAAGGGGATGATGGCGTGAGCGAAGCGCGTCTCAATCTCATCGACAAGCAAATCATGTGGAGCCGCTTGATCGCGGTCGTCGAGGAGCAGGCCCAGACCCTGCAACGGACGGCTTTCAGCACCATCGTGCGGGAATCCGGCGATCTCGCCGCCGGCGTGTTCGATGCAAGGGGCCGGATGCTGGCGCAGGCGGTGACCGGAACGCCCGGCCACATCAATTCGATGGCATTGGCCGTCGGACATGTGATCGATCACTACCCGATCGCGACGATGCAGCCTGGCGATGTCTTCATCCATAACGACCCCTGGCTGGGAACGGGGCATACCAACGATTTTTCGCTGACGACACCCTGCTTTCGCGACAGCGAACTGGTCGGGTTCCTCGCCTGCAACAGCCATCTGATGGATATCGGCGGGCTGCGGGACATGTCGTCGTCGACCGACGTGTTCATGGAGGGGCTGTACCTGCCGATCCTGAGGATCGTCGATGGCGGCGTGCTCGACGAAACGCTGATGGCGGTGATCCGGGCCAACACCCGCCAGCCGGTGGAGACAATCGGGGACGTCTATTCCCTGATGAACTGCAACGATGTCGGCTGCACGCGCCTCCTGGAGATGATGGACGAGTTTGGGATCGATGAGCTCGACGAACTCGCCGATCACATCATTGATACCTCGCGCGCCGCGGTAAAGGCCGAGATCGCCAAACTGCCCAAGGGAACCTGGCGTTCGTCGCTGATGATCGACGGTCAGTCGGAGCCGATTGAGCTCATGGCGACGCTTACGGTCTCGGAAGGCAATATCAACGTCGACTACGCGGGGTCGGCGGCGATGACGCGGCACAATTTCAACGTGCCGTTCTGCTACACATTGGCCTACACCTCCTATGCGCTCGGCTGCATCATCGCCCGCGATATTCCCAACAATGCCGGCTCGCTCGAGCCGCGTACCGTCGCTGCGCCGCAAGGCTCGATCGTCAATGCGATCAAACCGGCCGCAGTGGTGGCTCGGCATCTGATCGGCCTGATGTTGCCGGATCTTGTGTTCGGCTGTCTGCGCCAGGCGATTCCGGATCGTGTGCCCGCTGAAGGCTCCGGCGTGCTCTGGAACATCGGCGCAAGCGGTCCGAGATCAAGTCCGCCGCGTTTTGGTGAAGAGTTCATGGTCGGTGTCGTCACGACCGGCGGCATGGGGGCGCTGCCGTTCCGTGACGGCCTGTCGGCGACAGGCTTTCCAAGCGGGGTGCGCGGTGGCCCGATCGAGATCTTCGAATCGATGTCGACGGTCATCGTCTGGCGCAAGGAATATCGCCGCGACTCCGGCGGCGCCGGCCGTATGCGCGGCGGCCTCGGCCAGCACATCGAGATGGAAAACGGCATCGACGAGCCGTTCTTCTTCAACTGCGCCTTCGAGCGGATCAAATTCGCACCGCGCGGCTTTGACGAAGGCCTGGACGGCGCCGTCGGCTATGTCGGCCTGAAATCCGGCGCCAAATTGCCGGGCAAAGGCCGTCATCTCGTCCCCGCCGGTGAGCGGGTTGTGATCATGTCGCCTGGCGGTGGCGGCATTGGCGATCCCAGGCAACGTGATCGGGGCAGCGTCGAGACTGACTTGAGAAACGGTCTGGTCTCGGCGCAAGCCGCGCATGAAGTCTATGGCTTGGAGAGAAAGCCATCCGACGCGTCGCGAACCGAGCCTCTGCGGGAATATCGGCATGGATAGAGCAGTGTCTTCGAGCCTTATCGACAAACAGATCATGTGGAGCCGTTTGATCGCGGTGGTCGAGGAGCAGGCCCAGACGCTGCAGCGGACGGCCTTCAGCACCATCGTTCGGGAATCCGGCGACCTTGCTGCCGGCGTGTTCGATGCAAGGGGCCGGATGCTGGCGCAGGCGGTGACCGGAACGCCCGGCCACATCAACTCGATGGCGTTGGCGGTCGGCCACGTGATCGACCATTATCCGATCGCGACCATGCAGCCGGGCGATGTCTTTATCCATAACGACCCGTGGATGGGGACCGGCCACACCAACGACATCTCGCTGACGACGCCCTGTTTCCGCGGCGACGAGCTGGTCGGCTTTCTGGCCTGCAACAGCCACGTGATGGACATCGGCGGGCTGATCGACCGGGTCAGTTCGACCGACGTGTTCATGGAGGGGCTGTACCTGCCGATCCTGAAGATCGTCGATGGCGGTGTGCTCGATGAAACGCTGATGGCGGTGATCCGGGCCAACACCCGCCAGCCGGTGGAGACGATCGGCGACGTCTATTCGCTGATGAACTGCAATGATGTCGGCTGCGTCCGTCTGCTGGAGATGATGGACGAGTTCGGGCTCGATGAGCTCGACGAGCTCGCTGACCACATCATCGATGCTTCGCGGGCCGCGGTGCGAGCGCAGATCGCCAAGCTGCCGAAGGGCACGTGGCATGCCACGCTCTCTCTGGACGGACAGAGCGAGCCGATCGAACTGAAGGCCGCGCTGACGATCTCCGAGGACACCATCCACGTGGACTACAGCGGCTCGGTCAAGATGACGCGGCACAATTTCAATGTGCCGTATTGCTACACGCTGGCCTACACGTCCTACGCGCTCGGCTGCATCATCGCCCGCGATATTCCCAATAATGCCGGCTCGCTGGAGCCGCGCACCGTCTTCGCGCCGGAGGGCTGCATTCTCAATGCCATCAAGCCGGCGGCGGTGATCTCGCGCAGCCAGGTCGGCTTGATGCTGCCGGACCTGGTGTTCGGCTGTCTGCGGCAGGCGATCCCGGATCGCGTGCCCGCGGAGAGCACCTGCGCCCTGTGGGGCATCACGATCCTCGGTCCCAGGACCAGTCCGCCGAAGCTCAACGACCGCTTTCAGGTTCAGGTTACGACGACCGGCGGCATGGGCGCGCTGCCGTTCCGCGACGGCATGTCGGCAACGGGATTTCCGAGCGGCGTACGTGGTGGCTCGATCGAGATCTTCGAATCGATGTCGACCGTCATCGTCTGGCGCAAGGAATATCGCCAGGACTCCGGTGGCGCCGGCCGTATGCGCGGAGGCCTTGGCCAGCACATCGAGATGGAGAACGGCATCAACGAAGCATTTCTCTATAACACCACGTATGAACGCGTCGATCATCCCGCACGTGGTGTCGGCGGCGGCGGATACGGGGCCGCCGGCGTGATCAGCCTTCGGTCCGGCAAGAGACTCGCCGGCAAGGGCCAGCATCTGATCCCCGCCGGCGATCGCGTGATCATCCTGTCGCCCGGCGGCGGTGGCATCGGTGATCCCGGCACGCGGGATCGTGCGATGGTCGAAGCCGATCTCGCCAACGAGCTGATCTCGCCCGAGGCGGCGCGCGAGCTCTACGGCCTTGGACTTGTCGCCGCGGAATAGGTGGTCTGGTGGCTTGGCCTGGCAGACGAGGAGTTGAAAGAGTGGCTGACATGAATCCCGACAGGCGTTCCGTCCTTGCAGGCTTGTGTTCACTGCCGGCGATCGGCATCGCCGCATCGTTCGGCCCGCTGGCTGCGGCCGCGGCGGCAGAGCCGAAAAAGGGCGGCGTGCTGACACTGGTCCAGGCCGGGGAGCCGCCGGCGCTGTTGTCGTTCGTGAACTCCTCCAGCCTGGTGTTCAGCGCCAAGGTGACCGAGGGATTGCTGGAGTTCGATCACAACATGAATCCGCAGCCGCTGCTGGCCACGGCCTGGGAGGTTGCCCCCGACGGCCTGACCTACACTTTCAAGCTGCGCGAGGGCGTGAAGTGGCACGACGGCGAGGAGTTTACGTCCGAGGACGCCGCCTTCTCGATCTCGGTCTTGAAGAAGCTGCACCCCCGCGGCCGCACCACCTTTGCCCAGGTCAAGGCGATCGAGACGCCGGACAAATACACCTTGATCCTCCGACTGGAAAAGCCGACGCCGTATCTGCTGGCGGCGATGTCGTCGGCGGAGTCGCCGATCGTGCCAAAGCATCGCTACGGCGATGCGGACCCTCTGGTGCACATCAACAATACGGCTCCGATCGGAACCGGACCGTACATTTTCAAGGAGTGGGTCCGCGGCAGCCACGTCATCTGGGAACGCAATCCGAGCTACTGGAACAAGTCTCTCCCCAACGTCGATCGCTTGGTGGCGCGTTTCATTCCCGATCCGGCCGCGCGCACGGTCGCCTATGAGGTCGGCGATGTCGATCTCGGCTATCGGACGCCGGTGCCTTATCGCGACGTCGAGCGCCTGACCAAGAATCCGAAGATTGCGGTTGAGGAGAAAGGTTATGCCTATGATCCGCCCAATATCATCATCCTCGAGGCCAATCTCGAAAACGAGTATCTGAAGGACCTCAAGGTGCGGCAGGCGATCGCCCACTGCATCAACCGCGAGACGATCTGCAAGGTCGTGTTCTTCGGCAACGCCGTTCCGTCGGCCGCGCCTGTCGTGCCCTACCACAAGGATTTTCACTACGAGAAGCCGTCGCCGTATCCGTTTGATGTCGCGGCAGCGGCGAAATTGCTGGATGAGGCGGGATATGCGCGCAAAGGCAGCGCCATGCGTTTCAGCCTGACGCTGGATTATACGTCCGAGGAACAGCGGGTGCTCGCCGAGTTCCTGCGGGCGGCGATGAGCCGTGCGGGGATTGGCGTTGAGCTGCGTGGACAGGACATGGGCACCCTGGTCAAGCGCATCTATGGCGAGCGGGCCTATGCGCTGCACCTCGCCTCGATCAGCAATCTGTTCGATCCGCAAGTCGGCGTTCAGCGTCTGTATTGGTCGAAGAATTTGATCAAGGGCGTGCCCTTCTCGAACGGAACGGCCTACAGCAATCCTGAAGTTGATGCGCTCCTGGAAGCCGCGGCCGTGTCGATGGACCGCGCCGACCGCATCGCAAAATGGAAGAAGATCCAGGAGATCGTCATGCGCGACGTTCCAAATTTTCCGATCGCGATGCCGTCATGGCTGACAATCAGCCAGAGCCGGGTGAGAGACCATTCCCCTAACGCCGAGGGCTTTGAGGGGTCGCTGTCGCAGGTCTATATCGCAACGTAGCGCCATCAATCCGAAGCTTTCGCATCGTCGAAGCCGCCTGTTCCTTGCCCAAACGTCGGTTAGGAGGCATCGCAAGCACGGCTCAGATCCGAGCAGCCGTGGCCGATTGTGTACAAGCAGGGCGATCGCGATCAAGCGGTCGGCAATTTGGACAGTCTCCATCGCAAACCCAACTGCTTGTCGCCCTGAAGGCGTGGCACACCATTTGCTTAGTTCGATCGTTGGACAGGAAACGGAGGGAGGGCCGCACAACAAGGGGTGGCAATGCGGAACGTTGGTACGAATGTCCGGTCTTCGATCGACGTCGACCGGCTCAATTTGATCGCGTCGTTCGTCTCCGTCGCGGAGCATCTCAGTTTTATCGCCGCCGCAAACGTCATCGGGACTTCGCCTTCGACGATCAGCCGCAAGGTGTCCCGCCTCGAAGATGCGTTGGGATTGCGACTGTTCGAGCGGACGACGAGACGTGTAGCGTTGACCGAAGCCGGTCGTCTCTATCACGCGCAATGCGTGCAGATATTCAATCATCTTGCCGACGCGGATGCGATGATCGCGTCGCTGAACTCGGAACCGAGCGGCCTGTTGCGGGTGAGCTTTCCGGTTGCCTTCGGCCGGCTCAAGCTGTCGGAGATCATCAGCGAGTTTCTCGACGCCTATCCGAAGGTCAGGGTCGAGGCCAACTACACCGATCGCTTCGTCGATCTCATCGAGGAGTCCTACGATGCCGTTGTACGGATCGGAAGCCTGCCCGATTCGACACTGATCGCGCGCAAGATTGCCGATAACCGCAGGCTCGTCGTTGCGTCTCCGGCCTATCTCGATCGGCACGGCGTCCCTCGCGAGCCGGCCGATCTCGCATCCCATCATTGTCTGAGCTTCAGCCACTATTCCGCATCTGGCAGTGTCTGGCGCTTCAAGCTCGATCAGCGGATCGAGGAGGTCAAGGTCTCCGGCGAGTTCAGGTCGGATAACTCCGAAGCGATCTACGAGACAGCGTTGCGCGACCGCGGCATCGGATTGGTCGCCAATTATCTTTGCCACGACAGCATCCAGAGGGGCGATCTCGTTCCGCTCTTGCCGGACTGGACCAGCGTGCCGGAGGCGGGCGTCTATGTCGCCTACAGCAGCAGCCGGCATCTCGCACCCAAGGTCAGGGTGTTTTCCGATTTTCTGGTGCAGAAGTTGAAAAATGTGCCGTGGTAGCGATCATTGACTGCGACCAGGTTCGGCTCGGGCAGGAAAGTTGGCGCCGCTTTTTGTCGCTGTTCCAGTCGCTGGCGCGCGCGACATGTTGTTGTGTCGCGCTACGATGCTGGAGGCCGGCTTGATGGAGAACCTGATCTATCGTGGTTCCGCCGACCGCTCTGTGCTGGCCGCATTTTGACCCGCCACCATGCCGGTCGCTTTGGCGGCCCTGTTCCGTGGTCATGAACCACCTTGCACAGTTTTGCTACAGGTCGACACGAATTGCAGCAATCTTCGCTGCAACAACGCGCTTGACATAATATCCGATCTCAACGACCGTAATGCACGAGCGTCGGGCAAGGCAGCCCGTCAACGCGAACAAGTTCAAACCATTTCCAACGCCACGCGCAAATGCGTGTTCGGTTGGCGGCGAGGGCGCCCTCGGCTTCACAGCCGGCGGGCGTTTTTTTGTTTTGGATCGAGTGATGATGCGAAGACATTATCGGATCGGCGTGATGTTCTCGACGACGGGCTCCTACAGCGTCGTCGCGCGCTCGATCCTCAACGGCGCGCTGCTCGCCTTCCAGGAGGTCAACGCCAGCAGCCCTGACATCGAGCTGGAGCCGGTCGTTGTCAACCCGTCCGGCGATCTCGCGCGCTATCGTTCGCTCAGCCTCGAGCTGCTCGGCTCCGGCATCCGCCAGGTGGTCGGCTGCTACACCTCGTCGAGCCGCAAGGAGGTGATCCCGTGCTTCGAGAAGTTCGACGGGCTGTTGTGGTATCCCTCGCACTACGAGGGTTTCGAGAGCTCCGATAACGTCATCTACACCGGTGCTGCGCCCAACCAGCACGTGCTGCCGCTGGTCGACTATCTGGCGTCCCGGGTCGGCTCGCGCGCCTTCTGCATCGGCTCCAATTACATCTGGGCCTGGGAGAACAACCGCATCTTCCGCGAGGCGCTGATTGCCCGCGGCGGCACCGTGCTCGCCGAGCGCTATCTTTCGGTCGGCGATACCGAGGTCGACCAGGTCATTGCGGCGATCATCGACCAGCGCCCGGATTTCGTCTTCAACAATCTGATCGGCACCAGCGCCTATGCCTTCTTCCGCGCGTTCCGCGCTGCCTGCCGGGCGCGCGGCATCGACCAGGCTGCGGAAATTCCCGTTGCCAGCTGCACGCTGTCGGAACCGGAATTGCCGGAGATCGGGCCCGACGCGATCGACGGGCATCTGTCGTCGAGCGTCTATTTCTCGTCGCTGAATTCGCCGGAGAATGCCGCCTTCATCGATGCCTATACGCAATCCTTTCCGGATGGACCGGTCTCGTCCGCAGACGCCGAGTCGTCTTACATCGCCGTCAAGCTGCTCGCAGCCGCATTGTCGCAGGCCGGCACGGACGATGCGCGCACGGTGCGCGGGGCCGTGGCCGATCAGCGGCTGCGGGCTCCGCAAGGCGAGGTCCGGATCGATCGGCAGACCTTTCACGCCTGGCTCACGCCGCGGATCGGCCGCTCGGCTGCGAATGGGCAGTTCGAGGTGCTGCTGGAATCCCGCGAGCCGATCGCGCCCGATCCCTATCTCGTCCAGTCGTCGCCGCGCTTTGCCAGCGCGATGCGCTCTCCGCTGTTGAAGGTGGTGCAATCATGAGCTCTCGACTGTTACAGAATTTCAAGGGCGGCCGCGCCATCGTCGTGACACGGCGAGGCGGATGGGAGAGCACGCTCGAAACGACGCTCGCCAAGCTCGGCGTCTCGACCGAATATCCTGAAATCATCGACGGTCGCGCGCAGATCGAGATTGCGAGCCTTCAGGCCGATCGCGATATTCTGTTCGTGGACGGCGATCTCGAAGGCGCCGTCGCGATCGAGGTCCATCCGGCCTCGCGGTTGCCGCCGGTACCGGTGATCGGCCTCGTCGGCGTCGAGGCGCCGAGCCGGTTGAAGGCGCTGGTCAATCTCGGCGCGACCTCGTTCCTGCGCAAGCCGGTGCATGGTGGCGCGGTTTACACATCCCTGTTCATGGGCATCAACCAGTTCCTGCTGCGCGCCGAAATGAGCGAGCGCCTGCGGGACCTCGAGGAACGCCGTCGCGGCCGTCGCGCGGTAATCCGGGCCGTGATCCTGCTGATGCAGCAGGGCGGCCTCGACGAGGAGGGTGCCTATTCCCAGCTCCGTCGCGAAAGCATGCGCGCGCGGCAGAACATGGAACTCTACTGCGAGGAGTTCCTGAGCAAGCGGGCGAAGCCGCCCGACACGACCGGCCGCACGACCGGCACCATGCTGCAAGGCGGCAACAAGCAAGCCATCTAGGAGAAGCAAAATGAGCAAGTCTGTATTGCGGGGGCTGCGTGCCGCAGCCCTCACGGGGACGCTTGTCCTCGGATCATCCATCGAATCAAACCCGGCCCTCGCGGCGGAAAACCCGATCAAGCTCGGCGTGCTGGAGGATCAATCCGGCGACTTCGCCGCCGCCACGATCGGCAAGGTCCACGCCATCCAGCTTGCCGCCGACGAGATCAACAAGGCGGGCGGCATCATGGGCCGGCCGCTCGAGCTCGTTCCCTACGACACGCAGTCCGACAACACGCGCTACCAGGAGTTCATGCGCCGCGTGCTCCAGCGCGACAAGGTCGACGTCGTGTTCGCCGGATTCTCCTCGGCCTCCCGCGAGGCGTATCGGCCGATCGTCGACCAGTTCAACGGCTTTGCCTTCTACAACAACCAGTACGAAGGCGGCGTCTGCGATGGCCACATGATCGTCACTGGCGCCGTGCCGGAGCAGCAGTTCTCCACGCTCATTCCCTACATGATGGAGAAGTACGGCAAGAACGTCTACACGCTCGCCGCCGATTACAATTTCGGCCAGATCTCGGCGGAATGGGTGCGCAAGATCGTCAAGGAGAACGGCGGCAAGATGGCCGGCGAGGAGTTCATCCCGCTCGGCGTGTCGCAATTCTCGCAGAGCGTCCAGAACATCCAGAAGGCCAAGCCCGACTTCGTCGTCACGCTGCTGGTCGGCACCGCACAGGCCTCCTATTACGAGCAGGCAGCCTCCGCCAACGTCAACCTGCCGATGGCGTCATCCGTCAACGTCGGGCAGGGTTACGAGCACAAGCGCTTCAAGCCGCCGAGCCTGAAGGACATGTACGTCACCACCAACTACATCGAGGAAATCGACTCGCCCAAGAGCAAGGAATTCTACGCCAAGTTCAAGGCGAAGTTTCCGAGCGAGCCCTATGTGAACCAGGAGGCGGAAAACTCCTATCTCGCCGTCTACCTGTACAAGCAGATGGTGGAGCGTGCGAAGTCGACCAAGCGCGAGGACATCCGCAAGGTGATCGCGTTGGGCGACGTCTGCATGGATGCGCCGGAGGGCAAGGTCTGCATCGACCCGAAGAGCCAGCACATGTCGCACACGATCTATCTCGCCAAGGTCGGCGCGGATCATTCGATCTCCTTCCCGAAGACCTGGGAGGACATCAAGCCGTACTGGCTGGGTGAGGCCGGCTGCGATCTTACCAAGAAAGATCCGATGGCCCAGTACACGCCGTCGAATCCGCCGCCGAAACCCTGACCCGGCGGTTGATCGCTCCGGCGTACCTGCACGCCGGGGCGATCACGGTTACCCGCGACGGCAACGTCGTCCCTCTCATCGATCTGGTTGGTTCATGGACATCGCGACGCACGTCTTCTCGGCACTCTATCAATTCGGTGACGCCTTCGCATTCCTGGTGCTCTCGGCCTGCGGGCTCGCGGTGATCTTTGGCATGATGGGCGTGATCAATCTCGCCCATGGCGAGTTCATCATGTGTGGTGCCTATGTCACCGCGGCGACCGTGCATGCCGGCCTGCCGTTGCCGTTGGGGATTCTGGCCGGGACGATCGTGTCCGCGCTGGTCGGCGTCTTGGTGGAGCTTGCGGTCATCCGTCATCTCTACGACCGGCCGCTCGACACCATCGTCGCCACCTGGGGGCTCAGCCTGATCGCGACGCAGGGAACGCTGATCATGGTCGGCTCGACCATGGCGGGCGTCGGCACGCCGTTCGGCAGCTTTCAGGTCGGCGACTACTCCTATTCGATCTACCGCATCGTGCTGTTCTGCTCCGCGCTCGGTGTGCTCGCCGCGCTCTATGCGCTGTTCAACTGGACGCGCTTCGGCGTGCTGGCGCGGGCGACGATCCAGGTGCCGCACATGGCGGCAGCCCTCGGTGTCGATACGCGCCTGGTCTACAGCCTCACCTTTGCCTGCGGTGCAGGGCTCGCCGGCCTTGCCGGTGGCCTCTATGCGCCGACCATGACGCTGGTGCCGACCATGGGGGCGACCTTCATCATGGAGGCCTTCGTCACCGTCGTGATCGGCGGCGCCGACGTCTTCCTCGGCACGGCGCCGGCAGGCGGCGTGCTTGCGGTGGTGAAATCGGTGATGACGTCCTGGCAGGGGCAGTTGTTCGGCCAGATCGGCCTGCTGGTCGCTGTCATCATCGTGGTCCGGGTTCTGCCGAAAGGCATCTCCGGCTTCGTGCTGCGCGAGCGCACCTGACGGAGTAATGGCGTCGTGACCGGTTTTTTCTCGCTGTTTCGCCGTCTCGAAGGCCCGCAGACCGTCGGTCGCGGTCCGGCCTTCTGGGGCTTGTTTGCAATCGTGATGCTGGTCGCGCTGGCCTATCCGCTGTTCAGCGACGGCTACACGGTCGGCAACACCGTCTACTTCTTCGTCTGGGTGTTTATCGCTCTCAGCCTGTGCCTGATCTGGGGCTACGGCGGCTCGCTGTCCTTCGGTCAGACCGCGTTCTTCGGCATCGCGGGTTATGGCTACGGCGTCCTCACCCTCAATTTCGGCGCGGCCTATGGCTTTACGCTGGTCGCCTTTGTCGCTGCGGTCGCGATAGCTGCACTGTTCGCCGTCCTGCTCGGCTACTTCATGTTCTTCGGCCGGATCGCCGGCGTCTTCCTCGGCATCGTCACGCTCGCCGTGACCTTGATGCTGGAGCGCTTCATGGCGCAGACCGCGGGGCCGGAATGGCATATCGGCAGCGCGCGGCTCAACGGCTTCAACGGCATGAGCGCGATGCCGCCCTTGACCATCCCCTGGCCGGGTGAGCCGATCGTTCTGTTTGCCGATGTTGGGCTCTACTATTTCGTGCTCGGCCTTTTGGTCTTCGTCTATCTGGCCTTGCGCATCCTGATGAACTCGTCGTTCGGCAACGTCATCGTCGCGATCCGCGAGAACCCCGAACGCGCGGAAATGCTGGGCTATGACGTGCGCAAGTACCAGCTCATCACCTTCGTCATCGGTGCCGCGCTCGCCGGGATATCCGGCGTGCTCTACACCGCGTGGGGCCAATACATCACGCCGTCGAGCATGGGCATGACGGCGGCCGCGCTGCCGCTGATCTGGGTCGCCGTCGGCGGCCGCAGCGACCTGACCTCGACCGTGGTCGGCACGCTGGTGGTGCTCGCCGCATTCCAGGCGCTCACCATTTACGGCAGCCAATATGCGCTCGTCTTCATGGGCGTGCTGCTGGTGCTGACCGTTCTCATCGCCCCGAACGGTCTCGTGCTCGGCGCAATGCACTGGCTCGCGCGGCTCGCCGCGCGCCTCACGCAGAGGGCCGGCTGATGTCGCTGCTTGAGCTTCGCAATCTGAATAAGCATTTCGGTGGCTTGCACGTCACCAACGCCGTAGATCTCAAGCTCGAGCCCGGCGAGATCCATTGCCTGATCGGTCCGAACGGCGCCGGCAAGAGCACGCTGTTCCGCCTGATCCTCGGCGAGCACCATCCCGGCAGCGGCGATATCTTGTTCGCGGGAGAGAACATCACGGCGCTCAAATCCTTTGCGCGGATTCATCGCGGCCTGTCGGTCAAGTTCCAGGTGCCGGGCGTCTTCAAGGGTCTGTCCGTCCGTCAGAACCTCGAGATCGCCTTGCAGAGCCGGCATCGCGGCGCCGAGCTCGAGGCCGAGATCGGCCGTTTGCTCGGCTTCCTTGGCCTCGAATCCGAGCAGGCACAAACGGCGGGTAATCTCAGTCACGGCCAGAAGCAATGGCTGGAGATCGGCATGGCGATCAGCCTGAAGCCGCGCCTGCTGCTGCTGGACGAGCCGACCGCCGGCATGTCGCCGGAGGAAACCCGCATGACCGGCGAGATGGTGCAGCGGCTCAATGCCGGTGGCATGACCGTGCTGGCGATCGAGCACGACATGGCGTTCGTGCGCCAGGTCGCGCAGCGCGTCACCGTGCTGCATCTCGGCCAGGTGTTTGCGCAGGGCTCGATCGACGAGATCGTGGCCGACGAGCGCGTGGCGGCGATCTATCTGGGGCAGGCCCATGCTTGATATGCCGCGCAAGGAAGTGATCCTCTCGACGCTGGCTCTGCGCGCCGGCTATGGCGGCAAGCCGGTGCTCCAGGGCCTCGAGATCGAGGTGCGGGAAGGCGAGATCGTCGCGGTCATCGGACGCAACGGCGTCGGCAAGTCGACGCTGATGAAGAGCCTGATCGGGCTGGTGCCGGCGATGAGCGGCTCGATCGTCTATCGCGGCGAGGCCGTGGAATCGCTGCCCGCACACAAGCGGGCGCGCCTGGGCATGGGCTACGTGCCTCAGGGGCGCGACGTGTTTCCGCGCCTGACCGTCGGCGAGAACGTCGCGGTCGGCGCCGCGATCAAGGGCGGCGGCATTCCCGAGGCGGGGCGGCGCAAGATCGTCGAGGCGTTTCCGATCCTCGAAGAGCGCTGGCACCAGCGGGCCGGCACCATGTCCGGCGGCCAGCAACAGCAGCTTGCGATCGGACGGGTGCTGATTGCCGATCCCAATCTGATCCTGCTTG
Organism: Bradyrhizobium sp. GW821-FHT13H05; assembly: GCF_058804065.1. NCBI lineage: Bacteria > Pseudomonadati > Pseudomonadota > Alphaproteobacteria > Hyphomicrobiales > Nitrobacteraceae > Bradyrhizobium > Bradyrhizobium sp. GW821-FHT13H05. The sequence goes on from NZ_JBXAPO010000003.1 coordinate 857,294, forward strand.
ACGAGCCGTCGGAAGGCATCCAGCCCAATATCGTCCAGGACATCGCACGCAACATGGTCGAACTCAACCGCAGGACCGGCGTGACCATCATCCTGGTCGAACAGAATCTCGACATGATCCGCGCCATGGCGCAGCGCTGCTACGTCATGGACAAGGGCCGCATCGTCGCAAGTCTCGACCGCCCCGCGCTCGACGACGAGGCGGAGATGCGCCGCCACCTCGCGGTTTGAAGAAACGACGCCTAACCAAGGAGAACAGCAATGGCCTGGCAAAATGATTCCATCATGGCACGCAAGGGCGTCGCCAAGGGCGAGCGCGGCAAGGAATACACGATCACCGAGACCGAGCAGGGCAAGTACCACTACGTCTACGGTCCCTATGTGAATCCCGTGCTCACCGTCGATCCCGGTGCAGTCGTCTCCGCCGAGACGCATGATGCGTTCGAAGGCGCGATCAAGAACGAGACCGACAGCCCATCCAAGATCCTCAACTTCCCGTTCCTCAATCCGCAGAACGGGCCGATCCACGTCAACGGCGCGGAGAAGGGCGATGTGCTCGCGGTCTATATCGAGAGCATCGTGCCGCGCGGACCGCAGCCGTGCGGCACCACCGTGGTCATGCCTGATTTCGGCGGCCTGGTCTCCACGGGACAGACCGCACTGCTCAACCCGGCACTGCCGGAGCGGGTCAAGAAGCTCGTGATCGATGCCAAGACCGGGACCAAGTGGAACGACAAGATCACGCTGCCCTATGAGCCGTTCATCGGCACCATCGGCACCTCGCCGGAGATCGAGGCGATCTCCTCGCTGGTCCCGGACTATTACGGCGGCAACATGGATCTGCCGGATGTCGGCGTCGGCGCCGTCATCTACCTGCCGGTCAACACCAATGGCGCGCTGCTCTATCTCGGCGATTGCCATGCCGCACAGGGCGACGGCGAGCTCTGCGGCGTCGCCATCGAGCATCCGACCGTGACCACGGTGCAGATCGACCTCATCAAGAACTGGACCATCGCGTGGCCGCGGCTCGAGACCCGCGATTTCATCATGACCATCGGCTCGGCGCGGCCGATGGAGGATGCGGCCCGCATCGCCTATCGCGAGCTCTGCCGCTGGATGGCGGCCGATTACGGTTTTGACGAGATCGACGCCTACATGCTGCTGACCCAGGCCGGACGCGTCCGCCTCGGCAACATGGTCGATCCCAAATACACGCTCGGCGCCTCCATCAAGAAATCCTATCTCGTCTGAGGCCGGCCGCATCATGTCCACCAAGCACAAGGTCGCCGCCGTCCAGTTCGAGCCGACCATGTTCGAGAAGGAGCGCAACGTCGCGCGCCTGCTCGAACTCTGCGAGCAGGCGGCGGCGGCTGGCGCCAAGCTGATCGTCACGCCGGAAATGGGAACGACCGGCTATTGCTGGTTCGACCGAGCCGAGGTCGCGCCCTTCGTCGAGACGATCCCGGGCCCGACCACGAACCGCTTTGCGGCGCTGGCGGGCCAGCACGGCTGCCACATCGTGGTCGGTATGCCCGAGGTCGACGAGGACGGCATCTACTTCAACACGGCCGTCCTGATCGGGCCCGACGGCATCGTCGGCCGCCACCGCAAGACGCATCCCTATATCTCCGAGCCGAAATGGGCGGCAGCGGGCGATTTGCACAACCAGGTGTTCGAGACGCCGATCGGGCGGATCGCGCTCCTGATCTGCATGGACATCCATTTTGTCGAAACCGCGCGGCTGATGGCGCTCGGCGGCGCCGACGTCATCTGCCACATCTCGAACTGGCTGGCCGAGCGCACGCCGGCGCCGTACTGGATCAGCCGCGCCTTCGAGAACGGCTGCTACGTCATCGAGAGCAATCGATGGGGGCTGGAGCGCACCGTGCAGTTCAGCGGCGGCAGTTGCGTGATCGCGCCGGACGGGCAGGTGACGGCCGTGCTCGACAAGGGCGACGGTGTACTGCTGTCCGAGATCGATCTCGATGCCGCGCGCGCGCGCCGCGTGCTCGGCGAGACCGTGCTCGTACAGCGGCGGCCGGAGCTTTATCCGGAGTTGCTGACTGACACCTTCAGCTGGAACCCGCGTGACTTCTTCGGCCTCTACGGCCACGAGCCCTGGCCGGCCGGCAAGACGTCGCAGGTCAGTGTCGCGCAATTTGCGCCTGGCGATGACGTCAGCCAAAATCTTATGGAGATATCAGCACTCGCGCGCAAGGCGAGGGCCGAGGGCGCGGAGCTCGTCGTCTTTCCGGAGCTTGCCTTGACGGGACTTGGCGATCCCCAGACATCGGCGCAACCGATACCGGGGCCGGCGACCGACAGCCTAGGCCGGCTCGCAAGGGAGCTCGGCCTGTATCTGGTCTGTGGCCTCGCCGAGCGGGACGGCGATCTGATCTACAACAGTGCCTGCCTGATCGCGCCGGATGGAGACATCTCGGTCTATCGCAAGACGCATCTTACTGCCGACGAGCAAAGCTGGGCCACTGCCGGTGACGATTGGACCGTCGTCGACACACCAATCGGCCGCATCGGGTTGTTGGTTGGTCACGACGCGTCTTTCCCGGAAGCGGGCCGGGTGCTGGCGCTGCGCGGCTGCGATCTCATCGCCTGTCCCGCCGCAATCAAGGGACGCTTCAGTTCGTCGCATGCCGGCACCGAGGTGGTGCAGCCGAAACCGATTCCGACCGGTCCCGATCCGCATCACTGGCATCATTTCCGGGTTCGTGCCGGCGAAAACAACCTGTTCTTCGCCTTCGCCAATGTCGTCGATCCCGAGCGCGGCTATCCTGGCTTAAGCGGTGTGTTCGGCCCCGATACGTTCGCGTTTCCGCGGCGGGAGGCGATCGCGGCCGACGGCACGGGCCTTGCAACCGCGCTGGTCGACACCTCAAATCTTGACAGCGTCTATCCGACCAATGTGGTGCGGCGAAAGGATCTGGTGTCGATGCGCATGCCGCACAGCTATCGTGGATTGGTCAAGGCAGCTGCGAATAACTACTGAACCAAGAAAAGGAAACGGGCCATGGATCTGGGACTTAAGGGCGCCAAGGTTCTCGTCACGGGAAGCACCAAGGGAATCGGCCGCGCCATCGCCGAGACATTTGCCACGGAGGGCGCCGATGTCGGCGTGTGCTCCCGCAATCAGGCCGAGGTCGAGAGCACGGTCGCTGCACTCAAGGCCATGGGAGTTTCGGCCTATGGTGGTGCGGTTGACGTCGCCGATGCGGCCGTGCTGAAGGCCTGGGTCGGCGATATGGCAGCAAAGCTCGGCGGCATCGATGTCGTCGTCGCCAATGTCAGCGCGCTTGCGATCGGACAGGACGACGAAAGCTGGGAGAAGGAGTTTTCGACCGACATGATGGGGACGGTCCGGCTGGTGAATGCGGCCATGCCCTATCTGGAGAAGAGCTCCGCCGGCGCGATCGTCACCATATCGAGCGTGTCCGGGCGCGAGGTCGATTTCGCCGCCGGTCCCTACGGCACCTTCAAGGCGGCCATCATCCACTACACCCAGGGGCTGGCCAATCAGCTCGCGGGGAAGAATATCCGCGCGAACTCCGTCTCGCCAGGCAATACCTATTTCGACGGCGGGGTTTGGAACATGATCAAGGACAACAATCCCGAGCTCTACAAGACCGCGCTGGCGCTCAACCCGACGGGGCGGATGGGCACGCCGCAGGAAATGGCCAACGCCGTGGTGTTTCTGGCCAGCCGTGCGGCCAGCTTCATTACCGGTACGAATCTCGTCGTCGACGGCGCGCTCACGCGTGGGGTGCAGTTCTAGCGTCGGTCGCGGAAAGTGCCGCTTTCCCGCGCTGCATTCATGGAGCTGTGCCTGCGACCTGTTCGATCGGCGTCGGTTGCAGGGCGCCTCAGGAACCGCCGGCGCCGGCCGAGCCGGAAGAGCGCGAGCGGCGCGCCTGAAGGATTTCGATGATCGCAAACATGACGATCACGACAATGAGGACGACGACGGACGCTGCGGCGATGACAGGGCTGACCTGGAGCAGGATTCCATCCCACATCTGCTTCGGCAAGGTCGTCTTGATGCCGCCGCCGACGAACAGCGCGATCGTCAGTTCCTCGAACGATTGCAGGAAGCCGGTCACGAAGCCGACGGCGAGGCCACCTGCCACGAGCGGCAAGGTGATGCGCCAGAAGGTGCGCAGCCGTCCGGCGCCGAGCGTCGAGGCCGCCGCGTCAAGCCTCCAGTCGTAGCCCTTGAAGGTCGCCAGCATGATCATGAACACCACCGGCATGGCGATAATCGTGTGACCGATGGTGATGCCGATGTTGCTCGCCACCAGCCCCATCCTCGCGAACAGATAGAACAGCGCGATCGCGATGACGATGGATGGGACCATCATTGGCGAGAGGCAGAGCAGGAATGCGATGCCGCCGAGTCGGCTGCGAGTCCTGGTGACCCCATAGGCCGCCATCGATGCGATCAGCAGCGTGATGGCCGCAGCCGCGAACCCGATGCCGAATGAACGGGTCATGGCGCCGAGCCAGAGCGGGGAGGCAAAGAACTGCTCGAACCAGCGCGCGCTCCAATTGGGAGGTGGAAACGACAGAAAGCTCGAACCGGTGAAGGCCATCGGAACAAAGGCGATGATCGGTGCCAGCAGCAAGGCGATCATGACCCAGGCATAGACCGAGAGCAGGACGCGCCCGCGCAGGCCGCGGATATTGCGCTTCCAGAGCTCCTCGATCGCGCCGAAAATCAGCCCGGCGGCGTTGACGATGGCAAGCCCGGCACGGCGCACCGGGCCGTCCGCTTTTGTCGTTCGGCCGCTGCCCGTCGTCACCGCCGACAGGTCGAAGATCCGGTCATAGATGAAGCAGATCGTGATGGTCGAGACCAGGAGAATCGCGGCGAGCGCGCTGCCGAGCTGCCAATTCTGCAGCTCGTTGATCTGCAGGATGATGAGCTGCCCGATCATGGTGTCCCTGGCGCCGCCGACGAGCGCCGGCGTGATGAAGAAGCCGAGTGAGGCCACGAGAACCAGGAGCCCAGCCGAAGCGACGCCGCGTACCGAGGGCTGGAAGAACACCTGCCAGAATGCGCGCGCGCCGTTGGCGCCGAGCGTCGATGCTGCCATCGTGAGGCGGCGATCGATCTGGTTCATGACCGGCAGCATCGTGACGACCGCCAGCGGCAGCAGCGTGTGCACCATGGCGAAGATGACGGTGGTGCGCCCGAACAGCAATTGATCTCCGCCCTTCAGGCCGATCGCGGCCATGGTCTTCGCCATGATCCCGTTGCGCCCGAGCAGCACCAGCCAGGAAAAGTTCTTGATCAGCGCGCTGGTCCAGAACGGCAGCAGGACGAACAGCGCGGCGATACGCTGCTGCCGGGGCGGCTTTTGCGACAGCCAATAGGCGAGGGGATAACCCAGCACCAGGCAGAACATCGTGGTCCAGCAGGCGACCTGGAATGTCGTCGAGAGCACGGCGAGATAGGGGCCGCCGTTCCAGATGCGCAGGAACGGCGCGAAGGTCAGTGCGCCCGTGACCTTGTCCATCACGCTCACGGACAACATCTGCGCGGTCGGCCAGACCAGGAACAGGGCCAGGAAACCGAGGCCGGGCAGCGCCAGCCACAGCGGATCGAGCTTGAGCTTGCGCGCCTTGGTGCGCGGATGCTCGGCAACTCCGAGAGACGTCGTCTCGGCCATCTTTCAGTGCTCTCGTTCGATCCGTCGCAGCGTGGTCATCTCGGTCTATGCGCGCTTGGCAAGCGGCGTCGTCGCCAGTGAGGTGTGGCGGTTCTCGGGGCGCGCGAGGCCAAGGTGCTCGCGGAGGGTCCGTCCTTCATAGTCGTGGCGGAACCGTTCGCGCCGCTGCAGCTCCGGCACCACCTTCTCGACGAAGTCGGTCATCGTGCTCGGCAGTGCGGCGAACGAGATCATGAAGCCGTCGCAGGCGCCTGCGTCGATCCAGGCTTCCATGTGATCGGCGACCTGGGTCGCGGTGCCGCAGAACGTCGCCTTGGCGCGATTGAATCGGCGCGCGATCTCGCGCAACGTCAGGCCTTGCCGGATCAGGCCGGCGATCTCGTCGAAATAGCCCTTGTGGAGGTTGGACGTCGCAGGAATCCGGCTGACCGGCACCGGCTCGTCGAGCGGCAGATCCGACAGATCGGTTTCGAGGTCCTGCGCGAGGCGCAAAACGCCGACGTCGGGATGGACCAGGTCCTGCCAGCGATCGAGCTTGTCGCGCGCCTCCTGCTCGGTCTCGCCGATCACGACCGAAATGCCCGAGGCGATCTTCAGGTCATCAGGCCGACGGCCAAACTTGACCATCCGGGCCTTGAGATCGCTGTAGAAGGCCTTGGCGGCGTCGAGATTGCCGCTCGAACCGAACACCACTTCGGCATGTTCGGCCGCGAAATCCCGACCCGTGTCGGATGCGCCGGCCTGGATGATGACCGGGCGGCCCTGCGGCGAACGCTCGATGTTGAGCGCGCCATGCACGGTGAAGTACTTGCCCTTGTGGTCGACCAGATGCTGCTTCTCGGGCAGGAAGCTCTGGCAGGTCTCCTTGTCGTAGACGAAGGCGCCGTCTTCCCAGGTGTCCCAGAGCGCCTCGACGACTTCGAGGAACTCCTTCGCCTTGATGTAGCGGTCGGCGTGCGGGGGCAGCCGTTCGAGACCGAAATTGCGCGCCGCGTAATCGTTGGCGGAGGTCACCACGTTCCAGGCGGCACGGCCATGCGAGATGTGATCCAGCGAGGAGAACAGTCGCGCAACATTATAGGGTTCGTAGAAGCTGGTCGATGCGGTGGCTCCGAGGCCGATACGGGTCGTCGCCCCCGCAATGGCCGAAAGCAGCGTGATCGGCTCCAGCACGTTCATGAACAGCGGCGACCGGCTCCAGGCTCTCAGATTTTCGGTGCGCGCCGCCGGTGTGTCCGCGATGAAGAAGAAGTCGAACTTGCCGCGTTCGGCGAGTTGCGCCATCTCGCGGTAATAGTCGATGTCGGTCGAGGCGTGCGGCCGCGCCTCGTCCATCAACCAGGATGCTGCGTGTGATCCGTTGGCGTGCACCAACGCGCCGATCACCATCTGCTTCTTCTTGCTCATGACCGTCCCTCGATGTTTTCCCCGCGTCGCAGGCGTTACTTCTTGCCGCCCATCAGGAGCCATTCCTGGAAGCGCTCCGAGACCTCTGCGTAGTTCTTGCCCCAATAGGCATAGTCGCGCACGGTGAGGCCTGCGAGATTTTCAGGCAGCGTCGGAAGCACCTTGGCGCGTTCGGGCGTGATGAACTTGTAAGCCTTGAGGTTGCTTGGACCATTGGCGACGATGCTGGAATAGGCGGCCTGGCGCTCGGGCTGCATGGAGAATTTCACGAACTCGCGGGCCTGCTTCAGCTTCGTCGTGCCCCGCGGAATCGACCAGCCATCGATCGAGTAGAGGCCCTTCCAGATGATGTTGACCGGAGCGCCGGAATCAATCGCGGCAAAGGCGCGCGCCGACCACGTGTCGGCCATGTCGACTTCGCCGTTCTGCAGGATCTGGGTGTTCTGCGCGCCGGCGGTCCACCACACCGCGACCTCGGAGCGGATCTTGTCCATCATCTTGAAGGCGCGATCGACGTCGAGGGGGTAGAGATCCTTCGGCGCCACGCCATCGGCGAGCAGCGCCGATTCCAGCACGCCCTTGGGATTGCGATACAGGCCGCGGCGTCCCGGAAACTTGGTCGTGTTCCAGAAGTCGGCCCAGCCTGTCGGGGCCTCCTTCTTGTAAACATCCGTGCGGTAGGCCATCACGATGCCATAGGCCGAGAAGCCGAACCAGTTCGGCATCAGCGCGCCCGAAATCAGCTCGTCGTCCGGACCCTTGGTGATCTCGAGCGGCTCGAGATAGTTCTTCTCCTGGGTCAGGCGCAGCACGTCGTCGGGGGTGACCATGCAGACGTCCCAGAGCTTGCTGTTCGTGTCGACGATGACCTTGAACTGCGTGACCGGGTCGGATTCGTGGGCAACACCTTCGACGCGGATGCCGGTGGCCTTCTCGAACGGATCATAGAAGGCGGTGCGCAGCGCGGCGCCCGGGGCGCCGCCGACGTCGGCGACGGTGATCTGCTCGGCTGCACCGGCCCGTCCGGGCCAGACAGCCGGCAGCGCGATGCCGGTGGCGGCCACGCCCGCTGTTTTCAGAAGCTTTCGTCGTGAGATGGGCGTGGTGGCGGACATTGCTGTTCTCTCCGTGATGCGCTGGTCGGGAAGGACACGACGTGATGGCGCGGTGTTACGCGCCCGACATTGATGGACTGCTTTCGAGGACCCGGGCCTGGTTACGGTCCCAACGGATAAAGACGCTTTCACCGATTTCGACCGGTAGCAGGCCGGCCGCACGACGCGCGGTGATCAGCGTGCCGCTGGCGAGCCGGACCAGAAGCCGCGTCTCCGAGCCCGCATAGATGCTTTCCTGAACACGGCCGCTCAGCAGCGCCTCGTCGCCGTTGCAAAGAACGAGCTTTTCCGGGCGCACCACCAGCGCAGCCGGTCGGCCAAGCAGCATATCGCAGCCGTCCGGGAGCGGAAGGACGCCATCGCGTGTTTCAAGGCATCCGTTGGCGGCAATGCTGCCATGGATCAGGTTGGATGCGCCGATGAAATCGGCGACGAAGACGTTGGCCGGCCGTTCGTAGATATCCTCAGGCGCGCCGAGCTGCTCGATCCGGCCTTCGTTCATCAGACAAATGCGGTCGGCCAGCGCGAGGGCCTCTTCCTGATCGTGCGTCACGAAGATGATGGTTGCGCCTGTTTCGCGGTGCAGCCGCTTGATCTCGATCCGCATGTCTTCCCTGAGCTTCTTGTCGAGCGCGGACAGGGATTCATCCATCAGGATCAGCGACGGCCGATAGACGAAGCAGCGCGCGAGCGCGACGCGCTGCTGCTGGCCGCCGGACAGTTCGCGGGGAAAGCGGTTGGCGAAGTCCGACAGCCCGACCATCGCGAGCGTCGCCTCGGCCCGGTTCTTGATTTCACCCACCGGCATTCGCCGCATCTGCAGCGGGAACGCGACATTCTCGCGGACCGTGAGGTGAGGAAACAGCGCGTAGTTCTGAAACACCACGCCGATGTCACGCTTGTCCGCGGAATTGTCGGTCTCGTCACGGCCGTCGATGATCAGCTGGCCGCCCGATGGTTCGACCAGACCGCAGATGATCTGGAGGAGCGTCGTCTTGCCGGACCCGGATGGACCGAGTACCGCGAGGAGCTCGCCGGCAACCACCTTCAGCTCGACCGGGCCGAGCACGGTTGCGTCGCCGTAAGCCTTCGAGATGCCACGAACGTGCAACTTGACCGTCGATACCGCCGGGCCGGTCAGCATCGATGCCGAGCTGTGATCCGGCACGGCGAGCCCGGCGGCCGTCTCCTGTGCGTCGCGCGACGATCGCCACAACATACGAAACACGTCGCTGCGGCGGCGGTTTCGAAGAGGTGGAGCGGCGCGGATCGCGTCCATTACAGATCCTGTCAGGTCAACTCGGACAAAGTAAGCCTTCGGGATCCGCAAGGTGTAAATTACGAAAACCGGGTCCTTTGCTTAGACGACGCCTAATCGATCTGGTTGCGGAATTATTGGGCGAACAGTGATCAACCATTGATCTTTCCGCCTTCGGCGTTGGCGATCGACCGCTATAGCTTTCAGGTAATCAGCGGCGACGATTTTCTTATTTTACCTCGGCAGTGGAATCCATAAGTCTCGCTTGCCTGACCTCGCCGCTCGGAGGAGCAATAGATGACGAATTCCGCCGCCTCGCCGGACGAGCAGCAGCTTCGAGTCGATCTCGCGGCCGCCTTCCGCAGCATCGCCAGGCTTGGCATGCACGAGGCCGTCGCCAACCATTTCAGCGCTGCGATCTCCGCCGACGGGCGCCGGTTCCTGATGAATCCAAAGTGGCGGCACTTTTCGCGCGTCAAGGCCAGCGATCTCGTTCTGTTCGACCTTGATGATGTGCAAGGCGTCAAGGGACGGCCGGACGTCGATCCGACGGCCTGGGCCATCCACGGCCAGATGCACAGGCAGCTGCCCCAGGCGCGGGTCGTGATGCATCTCCACCCGCCTTTCGCGACCACGATCGCATCGCTCGTTGATCCCCAGATCAAGCCGATCGATCAGAATACCGCGCGCTACTTCAATCGCCTTGCCATCGACGACCGCTATGGAGGCATGGCTGACAGCGAGCAGGAGGGCGCGCGCCTTGCCGCGCTGCTCGGTAACAAGTCGCGGCTGATGATGGGAAATCACGGCGTGCTCGTGATCGCCAACACGGTCGGGGAAGCCTTTGACGACATCTATACGCTGGAGCGCGCCTGCCAGATCCTGGTCCAGGCCTATGCGACGGGGCAGCCGTTGAAGATTCTGCCCGACGCGGTCGCCGAAAGCACGGCGCAGGATTGGGAGCAGATCACGGATTTCTCGATTGCGCATTTCGAGGAGATGAAGCGTCTCCTGGATGCCGAGGATCCGTCCTACGCGCATTGACTGCGGTTGCGGTGCGGTGCCCGGGATAGTGCGAACGAGATCGAGACGGGAGCGGACATGATACGAACGGGCGAAGAGTACAAAGCCTCCATTCGCGACAGCCGCGCGGTCTATATGAACGGCGAAAAGATCAAGGATGTCACCATTCATCCGGCGTTCAAGCCGCTGGTCGATCTCAGGGCCCGGATATACGACCTCCAGCATGCCCCGGAGACGCGGCATCTGATGACCTACCGCGAGGACGGAGAGGTTCACGCGGTCAACAACAAATTGCCGCTCAGTCAGCAGGATTGGTGGGACAAGCGCCGCGCGACCGACACGGTCCTGGAGGATGTCGGCGGCATCATCACGCGCGTCGGCGACGAGACGGTCGGCGAAATATGGTCATTGTTCGATGGGCAGGACGTGCTCAACGACGTCGATCCGCAATTCTCCAAGAACATTCGCAACCACATCTTCAAAGTTCTGCATTCCGATCCGTTCCATGTCTCGGCGAACACCGACCCCAAGGGCGACCGCTCGAAGGCTCCGCAGGACCAGGATCCCGACATGCTGCTGCATGTCGTCAGGGAGACCGATGCCGGCATCGTGGTGCGGGGCGCCAAGTACGAGACGGCAGCGGCCTACGCCAACCAGGCCTTCACCAAGCCGACCATCGCCAATTGGGGCGATGCCGCTTATTCCGATTATGCGGTCGGGTTTATCTGCGATCTCAACTCGCCGGGCCTCAAATTCATCTGCCGCACCGGCTTTGCGGGCAGAGCTCCGGCCGAAGACTATCCGCTGTCGAACCGGTTCGACGAGGTCGATACGCTGGTGATCTTCGACGACGTCGTGATCCCGTGGGACAACGTTCTGTTCTATCGGCACACCAAGGCGGCGGCCTATATTCGGGCGACGCTGCATCGCTATTCGGCGTTTGCGTTCGTGCAGCGAAACCTGAAGCTCGCCGACATGCTGATCGGCGCGGCGCTGTTCAACGTTCGCCAGACCGGGCTAGAGCGGCAGCAGGCGGTGCAGGAGAAGCTCTCGAAGCTTGCGATCTATCGCGAAGGGATCAATGCGCATCTGACGGCGGCGATCGCGCTGCCCGAGCGCAGCCCCGGCGGCCTGATGATGCCAAACCAGTCGCTGCTCTACACCGGGCGTGTGCTGGCCTGCTCGCAGCTTCACGAGATGATGCACGTCGCGCGCGAATTGTGCGGAGGTCAGATCTGCGTGACGCCGGACAAGGCCGCGTTCGAGGATGCCGAGACCGGCCCGTGGCTGGAGAAGTTCTACACCGTCAACGAGAATTGGGTCGCCGATGACCGGCGCCGGCTGTTATCCTTCGCGCGTGATCTGCTCAATTCCGACTATGCGGGTCATCGGTTGACGTTCCAGCTGTTTGCCCAATCGGCGCCATTCGCGCACCTTGCCGCAGTCTACCGAAATTTCGATTGGGACGGCCCGCTCGATTTCGTGCGCAGATCGGCGGGACTGTCGGAGAAGGTCATGAAAGAGAAGGGCGCCCGGACCGGTGATCGCGCCGTCAACCAATGGTTCGGACAGATCCGCGATGCGGCCGAATAGCGGGGAGGGGTATGACGTGTCAGCCATAAGCGTGCAACAGACGGAAATGGACATTCGGACGCAGTTCCTCGACGGCATGAGCCGGGCCGCATTTTGCGTCAACGTCGTGACGACGGATGGTCCGGCGGGACGCGCCGGCGTGACGGTCTCGGCGATGTCGTCGGTCTCTGCCGACGGCAGCACACCGACGGTGCTGGTCTGCATCCATCATCAAAGCAAGACGGCGACGGCCATCGTCGACAATGGCGTGTTCTGCATCAATATCCTGCGCGACGACCAGGCCGATATCGCCGATCATTTCGGTGGCCGCAGCAAGTTCGGCGGCGACGACAAGTTTGCGCATGGGAGCTGGCTCGCGACCGGGACCGGCGCGCCGCGCCTCGCCGAGTCCGTGGTAGCGTTCGACTGTCGGGTCGTGTCGTCCGAACGCGTCGGGACCCATCACATCTTCATCGGCGCGGTCGGCTCTGTGACGGTGGGCTCGGGCGCGGCCTTGATCTACGCCGATCGCGTCTACGGCCGTGCGCATCCGATCGCTGCGTCACAGGCGTAATCATTGCTTTCTTCACGACATCAGGACCAGTCGATGACCCACAAGCGTATTCGCAAGTTCAACACCAAGGAAACATACCCCGAGCAGAAACTGGACAATGATTTGTGCCAGGTCGTGGTCGCCAAGGGCAGCATGGTGTTCGTGCGTGGGCAGGTCGGCCAGGATCTCGACACCGCCGTCAATGTCGCGATCGGCGATGCCGCCGGCCAGACCGAGCAGGCGATGAAGAACGTCAGGACGTTGCTGGCCGAGGCGGGTGCAGAGCTCGGCGACATCTGCAAGATCACGATCTACATCACCGACCCGCGCTATCGCGAAGCGGTTTATCGCACGATCGGAGAGCACCTCAAGGGGGTGTTCCCGGTCTCGACCGGAATCGTGGTGTCGGCGCTGGCGCGGCCGGAATGGCTGGTCGAGGTCGACGTGACCGCAGTCATCCCCGACGGTCGATGAGGGCTGCATGACCTTCTCCCTGACGGCGCGTTGCCCGGACACTGGAATGTTCGGAATGGTGATCTCGTCCTCGTCTCCGGCGGTCGCGGCGCGCTGTGTCCATCTGCGTGCCAAGGTCGGCGCGGTCGCGAGCCAGAACATCACGGACCCCGCGCTTGGGCAGATCGGTCTCGACCTGCTGGCGCGTGGTTTGAGTGCGCGCGAGGTTTGCGACGCGCTGGTCGCGTCGACGCCGTTCATTGCCTACAGGCAGCTCGTGGTCGTCGATGCTCGGGGACGGACCATGTCGTATTCCGGCAGCAACACGCTCGGCATTCACGCCACCCATGACGGCGAGGGCGCGATCGCGGCGGGCAACATGCTCGCCAATGCGCAGGTGCCGGCCGCCATGGTCTCGGCTTACCAGGGCAGTGGCGGCAAGCCGTTCGTCGAGCGGCTGCTGTCGGCGCTTGAGGCCGGGATGGCCCAGGGCGGAGAAGCAGGTCCCGTTCATTCGGCGGGCCTCTGCGTGGTGCGCGACGTATCCTGGCCGATCGTGGACCTCCGGGTCGATTGGAGCGATGGCCCGATCGAGGCACTTCAGAAGCTCTGGTCGGTCTACCAGCCTCAGGTCGACGCCTACATCGACCGGGCGAAAAATCCCTCGGTCGCGCCCGGTTTCGGTGTCGCCGGCGACGACAGGACCTGACCTGTCGCGTACCCATGCTATAGTCGGCTTCGTGTAATCGGATGCAGGGGCCGAGCAGAAGCTGATGAGATATACGCTACGCCAGATCGAGTATTTCATCGCTACAGCGGAGACCGGGAGCATCACGCTGGCGTCGGAGCGCGTGAACATCTCGCAGCCTTCGATCTCGACGGCGATCGCGCATCTGGAGGAGGAGCTCGGAACCCAGCTGTTCGTGCGCCGGCACGCGCAAGGACTGTCGCTGACATCGGCAGGACGCGTTCTTCTGGTGGAAGCGAAGCGGCTGATCGAGCAGGCCGAGCAGGTCTATTCGGTGGCTTCCGAGGTGGGAGAGCGCGTCCGTGGCCAATTGTCTCTGGGAAGCCTGGTCACGCTGGCACCGATGGTGATGCCGGAGCTATCGCACTCGTTCACGTCCACCTATCCGGAATCGCGCATCATCCAGACGGTCGCCGACCATGAGCAATTGCTGGAGCGCCTGCTGCGCGCGGAGCTCGATGTCGCCATCACCTATGACCTCCTGATCCCCGACGAGTTCGAGTTCCTGCCGCTGGCGAGCCTGCCGCCGCATGTGGTGGTCAGCGAAGCCGGTCCTTTGGCGCGCCACTCCGCCGTGAGCCTCCAGGAGCTAGCGCGTGAACCGCTGATCCTGCTGGATCTGCCGATCAGCCGAGAATACTTCCTCAGCATGTTCATCAAGGAAGGTCTCGAGCCGAACATCGTGTCGCGTTCCACGCATCAGGACGTGATCCGGACCATGGTCGCCAATGGCTACGGCTATACGCTGGCGAACGTCCGGCCGCGCTGCGAGATTGCGCTGGACGGACGGCGTGTGTCCCGGGTTCGGTTGTCCGGCGACCACAGGCCGATGGTCATCGGCGTGCTGACCCTGGCGCAGGGACGGAAATCCCGACTGGTCGACATGTTCGAGCAGCATTGCCGCCGTTTCGTCTCCGACGCCTACATCCCGGGTATGGTCGCCCCTGTCATGGAGCGCCGCACCTTCCGCGGACTGGTGGAGGGCGAACAGAGCCGGCCCGAAAAAAGCACGCCGGACTGAGCGGCTGACGTCGCCGCGGTCTTGAGGTCCGGCAGCCCATATCGAAATCCGTCGAACTCCATAGGTTTTTTCGATTTTCGTCCAGATCGCACTGCTGGCTAGTGTTCGTGCGTCCGTGCGAGTTCCGACTGGTATGCGTCGTGCATCGTCACCGGTCGAAGCGAGAGCGGACTGTATTGGGCAGAGGTGTGAACGCATCCATGACGAAACCGACGATCTATTTCCTCAATGGTCCGAACGCCAATCTCTACGGCCTGGATCGCAGCGGAACCTATGGCCGCGAGAGCTTCGTCTCGATCAGGAAGCGCTGTGAAGATCATGCCGCCACGCTTGGGCTGACCCTCGATTTCCGTCAGTCGAACCATGAGGGCGTCCTCGTCGACTGGATCCAGGAGGCGCGGGAGAAGGCCGCGGGCGTCGTCATCAACGCTGCCGGACTCACTTACACCTCGGTTGCGATTCTCGATGCGCTGCTCGCATTCGAGGGGCCGATCATCGAGGCGCATATGAGCAATATCTGGAAGCGCGAGCCGTTCCGGCACCATTCCTATGTGTCGCGCGCGGCGACGGGTGTCGTTGCCGGTCTTGGCGCGCTCGGCTACGAGCTGGCCCTGACGGCCGTCTCGCGGCTGATCGCGGAGCGAACGGCTCAATGACATCCGAGTTGATGGCGTTCTACAGCGCCCACGATGATTTCGAGGCGTGGCGCGCAGCGCTTGCGGCCGAGGACGTCGAATTGCGCCAGGCCGATGATATCGAGGAGGTCGGCCGCGTCCGGCACGCGCTGGTCTGGAAGCCGCCGCATGGTTTTTTCGCGCGCTTTCCCAATCTCGATCTCGTCGTCAATCTCGGCGCCGGCGTCGATGCGCTGGTCGGGCGCTCCGACCTGCCTGACGTGCCGATCACCCGCCTGTCCGATCCGAAGATGGCGCGCATGATGGCGGGCTACGTGCTGTTCGCGGTGCTGCGTCATGCGCGCGGTATTCCGACGTTCGAACGGGCGCAGCGCCAGCGGCGCTGGCACTACATCCATCCGCGCGATCCCGAGACGATCAATGTCGGCGTGCTCGGTCTTGGCGAGCTCGGCCTGACCGCCGCGATGGAATGTGCACGGCAGGGCTTTCGGGTGCGCGGCTGGTCGAACTCGCTGAAGGCGGTCGACGGCATCGAGACATCGGCCGGCCCTGATGCGCTGGAGGCTGTGCTGGCGAGCAGCGATATCCTTGTCTGCATGCTGCCGCAGACCGCAGCGACAAGCGGGCTGCTGGATGCAGCCAGGCTGGCGCAGATGAGGTCGGGAGCTGCCTTCGTCAACGTGTCGCGCGGCAGTATTGTCGACGAGGCGGCGCTGATCGAGGCGTTGCGAACCGGCCATATCGCCGAGGCGACGCTGGACGTGTTCGCAACCGAACCGTTGCCGTCGGAAAGCCCGCTCTGGACCATGGACAATGTGCTGATCACACCGCATCTGGCATCGATCGCGCTGCCGGCGTCCGCTGCACGGCAGATCGGCGAGAATGTCCGTCGTTCCCGGACCGGCGAGCCGCTGCTAGGTCGCGTCGACCCCGGGCGGGGCTATTGATCCCGGCCCGAACAGGCCGCCGATCGCGAAGGCATCGCGCGTGTAGTCGGCGAAGCTCTGTACCGCCGGACGCGGCGTGTGCCGCTTCAGCCGCAGCACCGTGACGTGGGTTGGCGGCAAGGGCTCGACGATCGGGACCACGGCGATGCGGCTGCCGTCGTAGCCAACGGTCGTGCGCGGCACCGCATTGTGGATCGAATAGCCCTGGCCATGACCGATCAGCCCCCGGATCATTTCGAACGAGCGGCTCCGGAAGGCGACGCGCGGCTCGATTCCGGCGGCGGCAAACAGGCCGAAGAAGTAGTCGCGTGAATGCGGCAGGTCGAGCAGGATGAACGGCTCGTCGCGCAGTTCCCCAAGGCTGATTGCAGAGCGCCTTGCCTGCGGATGGTCGGCCGACAGCAGGATGTAGGGCGGCAGCTCGCATAGCTTGTCGCCCGCGATGTCGTCGGGCATGGCGAACGAATAGGAGAGGGCAAGCTCGGTCCGCCCCGACATCAGGGCGTCGATGATTTCCTGTTGGTTGCCTTCCTCGAGCTTGACCGAGATGCCGGGCTGTCGCTGGCGAAAGCCGGAGAGCAATCCCGGCATGAAGCGCGTGGCCAGGGTCAGGAAGCTCCCGACCACGATCTCGCCATGAAGCGTATTGCCGAGGGACTGTGCACTTTGCGCAAAATCGCGCGCATGGTTGAGTAACAATCGTGCATCGTTGACGAGACGCTGGCCGGCCGGAGACAACGTGACGCCTTTCGCCAGATGGCGCACGAAGACCTGAATGCCGAGTTCGGCCTCGATCTGGCTTAGCGCAGCCGAGATCGAGGGCTGCGAGACGTTCAGGCGTTTGGCCGCCTCGCTCACACTCCCCGCGTCGGCCGTTTCGACCATGTACCGAAGGGCGCGGAGAGAGAACCTCATCGCGTTTTCCTATGCATCTCCAAAGATAATTATATTTTCCTTATGCTAGCTGCTCCGGCACCCTTTCGTCCAGTGCAACAGGAGCCGATCGATGATCCGCACGGGCGAAGAGTACAAGCAGGGCATTCGCGATGGCCGCGAAGTCTGGATCGATGGTGAGCGTGTCAAGGACGTCACCACGCACCCGGCGCTGAAGCCGATCATCGACATCAAGGCGCGCATGTACGACATGGCGCATGAGGAGCGCTACAGCGGCGATCTGACCTATGTCGAGGGCAACGAGCGGCATTCGATCTTCTACCGGCCTCCGCTGGTGCAGAAGGACTGGCACGACAAGATCAAGGCCCTCGATCATTTCATGAAAGATGTCTCCGGCGTCGTTACGCGGGTCGGCGACGAGACCATCGGTGAGATGTGGTCGCTGACCGATGGTCGCGACGTGCTGGCCGAGATCGATCCGCGCTTCGCACCGAATATCGATCGTCATATCCGCGCTGTGATCGAGAAGGACGTCTTTCACGTCTCCGCCAACACCGATCCGAAAGGCGATCGTTCGCTGCCGCCGCAGCAGCAGGACCCCGATATGATGGTCCATGTCACGCGCGAGACCGACGCTGGCATCGTCATCCGCGGCGCCAAATACGAGACCGCGGCGGCCTATGCGGACCAGGCCTACCTGAAGCCCACGGTCGGCGCATGGTCGACCGAGAAGCTGTCGGACTATGCGGTCGGCTGCATCGTCAAGATGGGCGCGCCCGGCGTCAAGCACATCTGCCGCAGCGGTTTCGCCAGCCGCGGCAACCCGCAGGACTATCCGCTCGCCAACCGTTTCGACGAGGTGGAAGCGCTGGTCGTGTTCGACGACGTTCTGATCCCCTGGGAGGACGTCTTCTTTTATCGCCATACGCGCGCCGCCCAGTTCGTGCGCTCGACGCTGCATCGCTATTCGGCGTTTCCTTACGTGCTGCGCCTGCTCTATGTCGCCGACATGATGATCGGGGCGGCGATGTGGAATGCCAAGCAGACCGGCCTCGAAAAACTGCAATCGGTGCGCGAGAAGCTTGCCGATCTCGTCTGCTACCGCGAGGGCATCAACGCGCATCTCACCGCGTCGATCGCGATGGCCGAGAAGAGCTCCGGCGGGCTGTTGATGCCGCAGCAATCGATGCTTTACGCCGGACGCGTCTTTGCCTGCTCGCAGCTGCCGACGATGATGCACATCGCGCGGGAATTGTGCGGCGGCCAGATCTGCATCACGCCCAATGTGAGCGCGTTCGATGCCAAGGGCAGCGGAGAGTGGCTGAACAAGTTCTATTCCCTGAACGATCAGTGGCAGGCCGATGATCGCCGCAAGCTGCTTGCCTTCGCGCGCGACCTTCTCAATTCGGACTATGCCGGTCACCGTCTGACCTTCGTGCAATTCGCCCAGGCGCCGCACTTCAATCATCTGGCCGCTGTCTACAACAGCTTCGACTTCTCCGGCCCGCTCGATTTCGTCAAGAAGTCAGCCGGCTTGTCGGACCGCATCGATGGAAAGAGCGAATGAGCTGGCCTGCTGCGCGCGTGGATGCTGCCGCGGTCCATATCAGACTGCTGCTCGAACAGGCATCAACGGACGGAGCATGACTCTCGTTGTGACAAGCCTGGCTCCTGGAGGTCTCGCCAAGCTGACGGAGATCGACATGATCGCTGAGGCTTCGATGATTTGATCGCGTCAGGGCTGATTGACCGTCAGCTTTTCACAACATCAGCGCTGATCTCTCGGGAGAGGGATCGGTGCGTCTGTTTGTGCTTTTTCGCATGTATTTTCAATGTGTTATGGATCGAAATGGCATGCCGTTTGCTTGACCGTTGATGTCAAACATTGTTGGGAGGGTTCGAGATGAAAAATGTCCTGAAGCACTTCGTGATGGCGCTGTCGTCGGTGCTCATCATCGCTGGCGGGGCGTCCGCTGCCTCAGCTGAGGAGAAGCTCGTTGTCAGCACCTGGGGCGGCAGCTTTCGCGATTTGATCGACGAGTCGATCGCGAAGAAGTTCACGGCGGAGACCGGCGTCAAGGTCGAGTATGTCACGGGCGGCACGATGGACCGGCTCAACCAGGCCAAGCTGGCTGCCGGCAAGCCCGAGAGCGACATCACCTTCACGACTGCGCATGTCGGCTGGCTCTACGCCAATGACAATCTATTCGAGAAGCTCGATCTCTCGAAGATCCCCAATGCCGCGCATCTGGTGGAACAGGCCAAGATCAGCCCATACCACATCGGTGCCTGGGCCTATGTCTATACGATCGGCTATCTGCCGGATCAGTTGCCGAAGGGCGTCAGCTTCGACAGCTGGGAGGGGCTTTGGAATCCGGCGCTGAAGGGCATGATCTCGTCACCCGATTTCGATCCCAGCCACGTGATCGCCGTTGCCGCAAAATTGTCCGGTGCCGATGCGGCACATTGGGAGGCCGGCAAGGACAAGCTGAAAGCGCTGAAACCGAACTACAAGGCGTTCTACACCAACGACGCCAACAGCCAGCAGATGTTCGCGACCGGAGAGACGCCGGTGCAGGTGGTGCTGTCGATGAACGCCTATTACATGCGTGATCAGGGCGTTCCGATCAAGCTCGTCATTCCCAAGGAAGGCGCGGTGCTCGGCGTCGACACCATGGGCATCACCAAGGGCACGGCCAAGGCTGATCTCGCCTACAAATTCATGAATATCGCACTCGATCCGGCGGTGCAGGCACAGATCGCCAATCTCAAGAAGGGAAGTCCGGTGGTCGACAACGCCAAGCTCCTGCCGGAGGTTGCCTCGCTCCCGGGCGTGTTCACGACGCCCGATCAATGGGCACATCAGACCCTCATCATCGATCACAAGCTGCGTGCCGAAAAGACCGCCGAGTGGCGGAAATGGTTCGCCGAAAACATGATGGCTCCCTGAGCGAAGGCAGCGGCCCGGCCGAAGCCGGGCCGCAATGTCCCGCGCGGAGTTCGCCAAGGAGTCGTCATGACCAAGCGCCCGTTTCTGGGATGGTTCGTCTCGCCGGCCGGGCTTGTCGCGCTGGGGCTGACGGCCGCGATGGCGGCCGTGTTTCAGTTCAGCATCAGGACCTATATCCCGGGCTCGCTGGAGGTGGGCGGGTTCACGTTGCAGAATTTCGCGGCCATGCTCCGGCCGCTCTATGCGCTCGCGTTCTGGAATACGATCCTGCTCTGCTTCGAGACGGCGGCGTTCACGTTGTTCCTGGCCTATCCGCTGGCCTATGCGCTAGTTCGCACCAGAAGTTCGGCGGTGCGCTCTTTCATTCTGATCGCGGCGGTGACGCCGTTGTTCCTGGGGGAGGTGGTGCGGACCTATTCCTGGATGATCGTGCTCGGCAATAACGGCTTCCTGAACACGCTGCTGGTCAAGCTCGGCCTCGTCGAGCGTCCGGTGCAGATGATGTTCACGGCCGGCGGTGTGATCGCTGCGCTGGTCCATGTGACGATGCCGATCATGGTCATCATGCTGGCCGCAGGTCTGTCGCATATCGACCGGAATTGCGAGAAGGCGGCGGAGAGCCTCGGCGCGGGACCGATCCGCGTCTTTCTGACGATCACGCTGCCATTGTCGATGCCGGGCATCGTCGCCGGCTTCTCGACGGCCTTTGCCTGGACGTTCAGCGCCTTCGCGACGCCGCAATTGATCGGCGGCGGCAGGGTCAGCACGGTATCGACGCTGATCTATCAGCTCGGCTTCTCGTCCTTCAACTTTCCCTTTGCCGCGAGCCTGTCGATCATCGGCCTCGCGCTGTCCCTGGCCGTCATCGCATTGCTGAGGCAGGCGACGAGGCCGCTTGAACGACTGGCGAGCGCGACATGAAACGGTCCCCCGCCGTCATGGCGCTGAGATGGTCGGGGCGCGTGCTCGTCGCCGCGATCCTGCTGTTCGTGCTGCTGCCCGGCATCGTTGTTGCCGTGACTGCGTTCAACGACCGTGCAATTCTGGCGTTTCCGCCGCAGGCATGGTCGCTGCGCTGGTTCTGGCGGGCATTCTCCTACAGTGATTTTGGCCGGGGCTTCTGGAACGGCCTCACGGTGACGTTATGGGCCTCGAGCATTGCGCTGGTCGTCGGCGCAGCCTTTGCGATCGCGATCCATCGCTATAATTTCGTGCTCAAGTCGGTGCTCGAAAGCATCCTGCTGTCGCCTCTGATCATTCCGCATTACACCATCGGCCTCGGCGTGCTGATCCTGGCCTCGCAGACCGGCGCGGGGCGCGGTTTTCCGCTTGTCATCCTGACCCATGTGCTGCTGGTGCTGCCATTCGTGATGCGCAGCACCTTCATCTCGCTGGAAAATCTTGACAGCCGGCTTGAGCTTGCGGCGTCCAGCCTCGGCGCGACACCGGGCCGTATCTTGCTGACCGTGACGATCCCGCTGCTGCTGCCGGGGCTGGTGAGCGGCTGGCTGTTTGCCGCGATCCTGTCGTTCAATGAGTTTACGGCCACGCTGTTCGTCAGCAGCCAGGCGACGCAGACGTTGCCGGTTGCGATGTACAATTATGTGCGCGAGTTTGCCGATCCGACGCTGGCTGCACTGTCGGTGATCTATATCGCCGTCACCGCGTTGCTGCTGAGCCTCGCCAACGCCTTCCTTGGTCTCGAGAAGATCCTCAATGTTGATGCACACTGATCGGATGGGCGTAGCCGCGAGCGGCGAGGCGGGCCGGCAAGGCCGGCCAGCGGTGCAGCTCGACGGCGTGACCAAGCGCTTCGGCGACTCCATGGCCCTTCATGAAGCCTGGCTCAAGATCCAGCCGAGTGAGTTCATGACCCTGCTCGGGCCATCCGGCTGCGGAAAGACCACGCTGCTCAATCTCGTTGCCGGCTTTCTCGAAGCCGACAGCGGCGAAATCTTCATCGAGGGCGCTCTGGTCACCGAGACGCCCGCCCATCAGCGTGAGATCGGCATCGTCTTCCAGAATTATGCGCTGTTTCCGCATATGAATGTCGCCAACAATATCGCCTACGGGTTGAAGACCCGCGGGATCGACAGGAAGGAGATTGCGCGCCGGGTCGACGAGGCGCTGGCGCTGGTGAAGCTGGACGGATTCGGTGACCGCAAGCCGCGGCAGCTGTCGGGCGGCCAGCAGCAGCGCGTCGCACTGGCGCGCGCGCTCGTGATCAAGCCGAAGGTGCTCCTGCTCGACGAGCCGTTCTCGGCGCTCGACAAGAATTTGCGCGGAGCGATGCAGGTCGAACTCAAGCAGATCCAGCGCGAGCTCGGCGTGACCACGATCTTTGTGACCCACGACCAGGGCGAGGCGCTATCGATGTCGGACCGCATCGCGGTGATGTCGGCGGGGCGGATACGCCAGATTGCCGCGCCTGGCGACGTCTACCGCCGTCCTGCGGATCGTTTCGTTGCATCCTTCGTCGGCGATGTGAATGTTCTGACTGGATGTCTCGTCGAGCGGCGCGGAGAGGTGGCCATCGTATCCGTTGGTGACATGCGTCTCGAGGTTCCGGCGGCGCCGCTCGCGCAGGCGGCGATGGGTGATGTCGTGGACGTCTTCATCCGGCCGGAGCATCTGGCCGTAACGTCGGCAAGCACGCCGGCGGCGCTGCGTGGAACGGTGACCACGCAGGTCTTTCAGGGCGATCACATCGACCTCTACATCGACGTCGCCGGCGTTGCGCGCGAGCCCGTCCTGTTGCGCGCCCCGGGGATCGCGGCGCTGTCGTCCTGTCCCGTCGGCACCGAGGTCGGATTGATGGTCGGCTCCGACGACGTCGTGGCGTTTCCGCCCGAAGCGAGCGAGTAGCTTCGCCGGCGAAGCGCAGCAGGTCCATCCTCTCAAAAGGGTTTCGAGGCGGGCCCATAGGGCGTCGTTCTCCTGGGGCGGCCGGCTGGTGCGCGGGCAACCTCAGGGAGTGGACAGCGCTAACCTCTGTGTAACGAACGGTATGCCTCGCACCGCAATCCGGTGCCTCAATCCGGTGCCTGCCCGTACGGGCGATTGACAGGCAATTATTACATGTCTAAAAATATGCAAATTCATATAATTCACGAGACGCCTGAATGGACGCGCATCCGCTCAAGCTCAAGGTCAGGTCGTATGCCGCGGAGACGCCGTTCATACGGAGCCTTGTGTTTGGCGTGGAGGAGGGCGTTTTGCCGCGATGGCAGCCGGGCGCACATATTCGCGTCGCGCTCCCGAATGGAGGCGACCGGCCGTACTCGCTGATGGCTCTGCCGGGCCTCTCCGAGGGTGCGCTGGCGCTCGGGGTGCTGCGCGAGGAGGCCTCGACCGGCGGCTCGCAGTTCATGCATGCGCTGAAGGTCGGCGATGTCGTGAAGGCAAGTGCGCCGGCGAACAATTTTCATCTGCATGAGGGAGCCGCGCCCGCGCTGCTGTTTGCCGGCGGAATTGGCGTCACGCCGATCCTGTCGATGGCGGCAGAGCTCACCGCCCGCGCAACGCCGTTTCGCCTGCATTACGCGGGTCGCACCCAGGGACTCTTGGCGTTCCTGCCGCATCTGCACGAGATTTGCGCCGAGCGGCTCTCCATCCACTACGACAGCGACGAGTCCCGGCTGGACATCGCGGCGGCGCTCGGCGATGCCGCCGCAGAGTCTCATATTTACGTCTGCGGTCCGGCGGGCATGATTGAAGCGGTCAAGGCGGCCGCACTCGCCGGGGGCATTCCGGTGGACCGCGTTCACTACGAGCTTTTCAAGGCGGAGCAGCCATCCTCGCCCGACATGCCCTTCAAGGTCGAGATCAAATCGACCGGGCAGATCGTCGGCGTCGCAGCCGGGCAGACCATCATCCAGGCGCTGGAGGCGGCGGGGCTCGACGTGCTCTACGACTGCCAGCGCGGCGATTGCGGCATCTGCCAGTGCGGCGTGATCGCAGGGGTGCCCGACCATCGCGACGTCATCCTCAGCGACGACGAGAAGGCCTCCAACAAGGTCATGCAGATCTGCGTGTCGCGCGCGAAGTCGGAACGTCTGGTGCTGGATTTGTGAGGGA
The DNA here is from genome assembly GCF_058804065.1 of Bradyrhizobium sp. GW821-FHT13H05. Classification (NCBI taxonomy): domain Bacteria; kingdom Pseudomonadati; phylum Pseudomonadota; class Alphaproteobacteria; order Hyphomicrobiales; family Nitrobacteraceae; genus Bradyrhizobium; species Bradyrhizobium sp. GW821-FHT13H05. The sequence continues at coordinate 881,627 of NZ_JBXAPO010000003.1, forward strand.
GGCGAGGGACGCCATGGCGAAATACGGAAGGGATGCCCACGCGATTGCCGCGCTGGTGCGCGAGGCCGAGGTGCATCGCGACGTCTATGTCGACCCCGAGATCTTCGAGCTCGAGATGGAGCATCTGTTTCCGAATAGCTGGATCTATGTCGGGCACGCCAGCCAGCTATCGAAGCCCGGCGATTTCATCACCGCCACGATCGGCCGGCAGCCGGTGCTGGCGAGCCGCCACACCGACGGCTCCATCCATGTGTTCTACAACCGCTGCCCGCACAAGGGCGTGAAGATTGCTTCCGAACCCTGCGGCAACACCGGAAAGTTCTTCCGCTGCCCCTATCACGCCTGGTCGTTCAAGACCGACGGCTCGCTGCTCGCGATCCCCTTGAAGAAGGGCTATGAGGGCACCGGCTTCGGCGACACCCAGGCCAATGAGGGCCTGTCGAAGGTCAGGAACGTCGTCATCCATCGCGACTTCATCTTCGCGCGGCTCAGCGATACCGGCGTGTCCTTTGAGGATTATTTCGGCGAAAGCCTTTCGACCATCGACAACATGGTCGACCGCTCGCCGGAAGGGAAGCTCGCCGTGATGGCGACGCCGATCCGCTACATGCACACCTGCAATTGGAAGATGCTGGTCGAGAACCAGACCGACACCTGTCATCCGATGGTGGCGCATGAGAGCTCGGCGGGCACCGCGGTCAAGGTCTGGAAGCGCGAGCAAGGCTCCTCCACGGAGACGCCGATGGCGGTGCAGCTCTACGGTCCCTTCATGAGCCCGTATGAGTTCTACGAACAGAGCGGCATCCGGATCTGGCCGAACGGCCACGGCCATACCGGCGTCGCCAACTCCATCCATTCCAACTATCAGGATATTCCGGGCTATCTCGATCAGATGGTCGCAGCCTATGGCGAGCCGCGAGCGCACGAGATCCTCGGCGAAGTCCGGCACAACACGGTCTATTTTCCGAACATCATGGTGAAGGGGGCCGTCCAGATCCTGCGCAATTTCATTCCGATCGCGGTCGACAGGACGCTGGTCGAGAGCTGGGTCTATCGCCTGGTCGGTGCACCCGACAAGCTCTACGAGCGGGCGCTGATGTATAACCGCTTCATCAACGCGCCGACCTCGATCGTCGGCCACGATGACCTCGAAATGTACGAACGGGCCCAGGAAGGGCTGAAGTCGAACGGCAACCAATGGGTCAATCTGCGGCGGCTCTACGAGAACCATGAGGAGCAGGACGTCACGGCCGTGATCAACGGCACCTCCGAGCGGCAGATGCGAAACCAGTTCCACGCCTGGGCGAAATTCATGACCATGGACATGGACAAGCGCGTCGAGGCCGCGGAATGATCAGCGAGAAGACCATCACGGACCTCATCTATCTGGAAGCCGAGCTGCTCGACACGATGCAATGGCAGGCGTGGCTCGATCTGTTTCACCCGGAAGGACGTTACTGGATGCCGCTCGAATGGCAGCAGCAGGATCCGGTGCTCCAGCCGTCGCTGATGTACGAGGACCTGCTGCTGCTCAAGGTCCGGGCCGAGCGGTTGGCCGGCGAGCGGACCTTCAGCCAGAAGCCGAAGAGCCGCTGCCATCATCTGCTCCAGGCACCGCGGATCGTGGCCTGCGATGCGGAGGCCGGCGTGTTCAAGGCGCGGACGTCCTATATCTACACCGAGACGCGCGGCGATCTGCTGGAGCGTTACTCGGGATGGGCCTCGCACGAATTCGCAGAGGTCGGCGATGCCCTGAAGATCAAGCTCAAGCGGGTCGATCTCGTCAATTTCGACGCGCCGTTCGGCAACATCCAGCTTTTCATGTGAGACGATCTTGACCGCTGCGACCACAGTCTACGCCCGCTTTCATGAAACCGCGCAGCGCCGCGGCGATGCGGGCTTCCTCAACGTGCTGCCGGAGACATCAGGCATCTACGGCATCGCCGCGGGGGAAATCTCTTACCGCGCGATGCTCGATCGGGTCGAACGCTGGCGGTCGGCCTTTGCGAGCCGCGGCTATGGCGAGGGTCACCGGGTCGGGCTGCTGCTCCAGAACCGGCCGGTCTTCATCGAGCTGTGGTTCGCCCTCAATGCGCTCGGCGTCTCCGTGGTGCCGATCAATCCGGATTTGCGGCTTAGCGAACTCGAATACATCATCGCGCATTCCGAGATGAATGTGGCGTTCGTGCTCGCCGAGCGGCGCGGCGAGGTGGAGCTGGCGGCGCATCAGGCAGGCTGGCCGATCCCGGTGGTGACCGACAGTGACGACGTGCCCGAACCCTTCGGCGGCGCGCGGCCTTCGACCGCCGGAAACGAGGCGAGCGAATGCGCACTGCTCTATACGTCGGGGACGACGGGGCAGCCCAAGGGCTGCGTGCTCACCAACACTTATTTCCTGCATTCCGGCAACTGGTATCGCGACGTCGGCGGGCTGATCTCTCTCAAGCCCGACGTTGAGCGCATGATCACGCCGCTGCCGCTGTTCCACATGAACGCGATGGCGGTGTCGCTGATGGCGATGCTGTCGGTCGGTGGCTGCCTGACCATGCTCGATCGCTTCCACCCGCGCAGCTGGTGGGCATCGGTGCGCGAGAGCCGCGCCACCTGCCTGCATTATCTCGGTGTGATGCCGTCGATGCTGATGAGCGCGCCGCCATCCGAGCAGGACCGCGCGCACAGTGTGCGCTTCGGCTTCGGCGCCGGTGTCGACAAGCTGCTGCATGCGCCGTTCGAGCAGCGCTTCGGCTTTCCCCTGTTGGAGGCCTGGGCGATGACGGAGACGGGCAGCGGCGGCGTCATCGCCGCCAATGTCGAGCCGCGAAAGATCGGCACCTCTTGCTTCGGCCGCCCGGCGCCGGAGGTTGACGTTCGCATCGTCGATGACGGCGGCAATGACGCGCCGGTGGGAATGCCGGGCGAACTGCTGGTGCGGCGGGCGGGCGCGGACCCGCGCTACGGCTTCTTCCGCGAGTACCTGAAGAATCCGACCGCCACCGCCGAGGCGTGGGACGGCGGCTGGCTGCACACCGGCGATATCGTGTCGCGCGATGCGGACGGCGATCTCCATTTCGTCGATCGCAAGAAGAACGTCATCCGCCGCTCCGGCGAGAACATCGCCGCAGTCGAGGTCGAGTCCGTCCTCAACCGCCATCCCGCCATCCGGCAGGCCGCGGTCGCGGCGACGCCTGATCAGGTGCGCGGCGACGAGGTTGCAGCGGTCATCATCACTGAAGAGGCCGGCGCCGACCGCGCGCTCGCCGAGGACATCGTCCGCTGGAGCCTGGAGCAGATGGCCTACTACAAGGCGCCGGGCTGGATCTGCTTCGTCGACAGCCTGCCGCTGACCGCAACCGAGAAAATCCAGCGCGGCGGTTTGAAGGATTTTGTCGCCAAGCTGATGCGCGATGGAGCTTTCTTTGATCTCCGCGACCTCAAGAAGCGGCAGGTTTGATCATGGGCGAGATCCGCACCACACTCATCACCGGCGGCAATTCGGGCATCGGCGAGGCGCTGGCGAAAAAGCTCGTCGAGCGCGGACAGCGCGTGGTTTCGGTCGGGCTGGAGAAGCCCGCCTGGACCCATGCTCTGCTCGCGGCTTATTGCGCCGACCTGACTAATATCGAAGAGACGCGCGCGATCGCGCAGGAGATTGGCCAGGATCACAGCATCGATTGCCTTGTGCACAATGCCGGCATCATCCTGCCGAACCTGCTGCCGGATGCGAAGCCGGAAGATATTCTGATGCTGGCGCAGTTGCATCTGGGCGCGCCGATGCTGTTGACCCAGGCGGCGCTGGAGGGGATGCGTGCGCGCCGCTTCGGGCGCATCGTGTTCGTCTCTTCGCGCGCGGCGATGGGGGCGGCGACACGCTCGGCCTATGCGGCGACCAAGGCCGGCGTGCACGGCCTGGCGCGGACCTGGGCGCTGGAGCTCGCCGCTGGTGGCATCACCGTGAATGTCGTAGCCCCAGGGCCGATCCTGACCGACAATTTCTGGGGCATCATCCCGAAAGGCTCCGAGCAGCAGGAGCGGATGGCGCGCAACGTTCCGGTCGGGCGGCTCGGCTCGCGCGAGGATGTCGCGCACGCCATCGAATTTTTCCTCGACGAGCGCTCCGATTTCGTGACCGGCCAGGTTCTCTATGTCTGCGGCGGCACCAGCCTTGTAGGCCTCGGCCCCTAGATCTGGTTCTGCCGTATGTTCTCGACCATCTTGGCCAGCACGCGTGCGCAAACCTCGATGTCGTCGGGCTCGATGCCTTCGATCAGCTTGTCGTAGTTGTTCGCCATGATCGGCCAAATCTTGCGCAGCAGTGCCTCGCCCTCCGGCGTCAATCCCACGACACGCCGACGCTGGTCTTCCTCGGCGATCTCGCGCTTGACGAGGCCTGATGACACCATGGACTCGACCATGCGGCTGGCGGTCGACTGCTCCGTGACGGCGAGGACGGCGATCTCATTGACGGTGAGGGTCTTGTAGATGAACAGCACCGACAGCGTCCGGAACACGACGTTGTTGACGCCGTGCTCGCTCAGATCGCGGTTCTGATCGAGGTTCCAGCGATTGGCGAGCCGGTTGAACAGATACGGAATATAGTTCTGCAGCTGGTCTTTCGTCCGCGGCGGACCCGATTTCCATCTGCTCTTGGATTCTTTGGCCATTATTTCTTGCGACTTTGCTTCTTGCTCTCGGAGCGAAGTTTCGAGGAGAGAGATCGCAGCACCGACAACGCGGTGTCGAGCTCGTGGGTCGGGATGTTCTCGAGCCGCGTGCCGAGGTGCTTCTTGTGAACGGCGACCGCCTTCCTGAACAGGGCTTCGCCCTTCGGCGTCAGGCGCACGATGAACGACCGGCGGTCCTCGCTCGACATCTCCCTGCTGATGAGGTCGTCGGCGAGCAGGCGCTGCACCAGGCCCGAGACGTTGCCGCCGGAGACTTTCAGGTTCTGCGACAATTGCCCGAGCGCGAGACCATCCCGGTAGCGATCAAGCTGAGCCAGCACGTCGAATTTTGCGAGCGACAGGCCGAACTCGGAGCTCAGCATCGCATTCAGCGACGCGAACAGCTCGCCATGCAGCGACAGCAATTGCAGCCAGAGCCGGGTTTCAACCTGCCCAGGGACGGGAACAATGTTCTCTTTGAGTGCTGCCGGCATTGCATGACCATCGAGGACAAAGTGTCTCGTCAATTGGAGGAATTATCGCGGATCTTTCGCTCCGATTAGCAACCTGAGAATCGTAGTCAAGATGCCCGATCCTGACGTCTTGTGGGGCGAACGGCAATCCAATCCCGCGTCCCCCTCCGGTGGAATCATGCAAAAGTCTTGATGGTCTGGATCACGCCGTCGAGCTCCTTGCCGGCGCTGTCTTTCAGTGCGGCCTCGCGCAGGCGGCGCGCCCAGTCGGCGGCATCGTCGCGCCGCTCGACCAGCTTGATCGCCGCCAGCGTCTTGTCGAATTTCGACAGCCCGCGGGCGTGGGTATCGGAATAGCCCTTCACCAGGCGGCGGCATTGCAGGATTTCGACACCGAGCTGGTAGTTGGTGCCGACTGCTGCGGTCGCGGCCTTGAGCCATTCATCCCGATGCGCCGTCTCGATGGCGTGACGCAGCGAGCGGCGGCGCAGGCCGCGCAGCCCGGCCACCACATAAAGCGCCAGGAACCAGGGCAGCGAATAGGTTCGCACCCGGCGCCCCTTGTTGACGCGGCGATCGAGCCAGCCGAGCAGGCGCGGCTTGTTGCCAAGCCAGCGGCTAAAGCCCGCGGGCAGCATGCCCATGACCTCCTCCATGCGGGGATGCATGAATTCCGTGGTCTGGAGCAGCTGGCCCTCCGACATATCGAGCTCGCTCTCGATGCGCGCGCGGCGACCGGCGCGGGTCTTGAGGTCGGCGACGCGGATGACGTCGTCATAGGTCATCGCGTTGGCGAGGTACTTTGCCGCGGCTTCCGTGAAAGCGTAGCCCTTGTCGGCACCACCAGAATTCCGGTCGGCCGCGTGCAACGTTTTGAGGATGTCGAGATATTCGCCGCCATAGGCGATGTCCTGGAAATCGACCACCTTCGTCAGGCCGGCGCGGGCCATCGCCAGCGCGGGCTCGGGCAGCTCCTGCTTCAACCTCGCGACCAGCGCGGCGAGATCCGGATCTGGCGTCACGGCGGAGGGGACGGTGTCGGCCTGTTTCGGCTCTGCCAGCGCTGCAACTTCCGGAGCGCCGTTCTTGACCCGGTCAAAGGCCGCTTCGAAGGTGCGAATGCTGGCCTTGGCGCCTTTCTCGCCGGCGCGGATCACGTCGAGATAGCTGTCGCGGCTGAACGGCAGCACGCTGGTCGCGGCGAGTGCGCCGAACATCGCCGCCGAGATGACGCTGCCGTTGGCGATGGCGAGTGCGTTCAAATCGAAGATGATCTCGGTCTTCGCGGCAATCCCGATGGCGCCAGTGACGGCGCCGCCATCGGCAATGCCGTTGCCCGGCGCGATCTTCTCGCCGATCGCAAGCGACCGGTGGTTGGACGCGATCAGCGTGGTGCGGTCCGGCGTCACCAGGCCGCGCAGGATCGATCGGCCGGCCTCCATGAACTCCGCCGCCATCACCACATCGACGTCGCCGGGCGTCGGCATCAGCGACAGGATCGGCTTGCGGCCGTCGAGCGGCGGCATCGCCTCGATGTAATAGATCGTGGCGCCGGTGCGCTGGGCGACGCCGGGCACCGAGGTCGATTGCGCGACCCAGCCATGGTTCTCGGCAAGCTGCACGATCCAGTCGGTCAGCACGCCGCCGCCCTGGCCGCCCATCGCGACGATCGCGATCGAGATAGGCCGCTCGGTTGCCTCGCCTGCGGCGGGAAGGGCCAGCCGGACCGTCTCGTCTCTCATGCCAACGCCTCGAGAGCCGGGCGCCGGCGGTCGCGCCGCCGTTGCAGCCAGCCGATGACACTCATCGCGACCTTGGACTTGAACTTGTCCCAGCCGGTCGGATTGTGAATGACGTCGGCGCGATAGAACGAGGGGCAGAGCACGGCGGCTTCGGAGACCTCGCCGCAATTGCCGCAGCCGACGCAGGAATTGTCGATCGCCGCCACGGGATCGTCGCGCAGGGGATCGTCGAGCTGCTTCACCGACAGCGACGGGCAGCCGGAGAGCCGGATGCAGGCATGGTCGCCGGTGCAGACGTCCTCGTCGACGCCAAAGCGCTCCTTGACGACGCGCGTCCCGTCCTTGATCGCCTTTGATATCTGCGGCTTCACGCGGCGCTGCTTGTTCAGCATGCATTCGGAGGAAGCGACGATGACCTTCGGGCCCTCGTCCTTGGTCGTCAGCGCGTCCTTCAGAATGTCGCGCATCTTGCCGACATCGTAGGTGCGGTCGAGCTGACGCACCCACTGGCCGCCGATGCCCTTCACGGCCTTGGTGATCGAATTGTTGGTATCGCGCCGCGTGTTGACCGCGCGCGACGACAGGATGTCCTGACCGCCGGTCGCCGAGGTGTAGTAATTGTCGACGATGAGGAAGACGCCGTCATGCTTGTTGAACACGGCATTGCCGATGCCGCTGGTCAATCCGTTGTGCCAGAAGCCGCCGTCGCCCATCACGGCGATCGAGCGCTTGTCGGCCTTGACGTTGAAGGCCGAGGTCGAGGCCGGCCCAAGGCCGAAGCCCATGGTGGTCGCGCCGATATTGAACGGCGGCAGGATCGAGAACAGGTGACAGCCGATATCGGCCGAGACATGGTGCTGGCCGAGCTCTTCCTCGACCAGCTTCATCGCGGCGAAGATCGGCCGCTCCGGGCAGCCGGTGCAGAGCCCGGGCGGGCGTGCCGGCACCACCTGCTTGAGCTTCTCGACCGCGGGATGATTGAGCACGGGCGCTGCGTCCGGCGCCGGCGGCCGGTTGCCGAGCAGCCGCGGCTCGGTCTTCTCCAGGAATTCTCTGACGCCGCCGAGCAGGACCTGCGCAGTGTAGTCGCCGCCCATCGGCAGCACGTCCTTGCCATGGATGCGCGCATTGATGTCCCTGCGCCGCAGCACCGTGTTGATCGCCTGCTCCAAATATTCCGGCTGGCCTTCTTCGACGATCAGGATGGCCTCCTTGTCGAGGCAGAACTCGGCAACCTCGGTGTCGATCACGGGGTAGGTGACGTTCATGACGTAGAGCGCCACTTGCGTGTTGCCGTACGCGTCCGACAACCCCAGATATTGCAGCGCGCGGATCACGTTATTGTACATGCCGCCCTGCATGATGATGCCGACCTTGGCGTGCTTCGGTCCCATCCACTCATTCAGTTTGTTGTCGCGGATGAAGTCGATCGCCGCGGGCATCCGCGTCTTGATCTTCTCCTGCTCGTGCTCATAGGCCGCCGGCGGCAGCACGATGCGGTTGACGTCGCGCTTGGGATTGTTCAGCGCGTCCTTGATGGTGTGGGCCGGCTTGCGGTTATCCTTGCAGGCGAAGCTGCCATGCATGTGACAGGCGCGGACGCGCACCTCCAGCATCACAGGCGTGTTGGAGACCTCGGAGAGCTCAAAGCCCTTCTCGATCAGATTGACGATGCACTCATGATCGGGGCGGGGATCGAGCAGCCACATCTGCGATTTCATCGCGAACGCATGCGTGCGCTCCTGCATGATGGAGGAGCCTTCGCCATAATCCTCGCCGACGATGATCATGGTGCCGCCGGTGACGCCGCCCGAGGCGAGATTGGCGAGCGCGTCCGAGGCGACGTTGGTGCCGACGGTGGACTTCCAGGCCACTGCGCCGCGCAGGGGATACATCACCGAGGCCGACAGCATTGCGGCTGCGGCCGCCTCGTTGGCGGAGCTCTGGAACACGACGCCGAGATCGTCGAGCACGTCCTTGGCGTCGGCGAGCACGTCCATCAGGTGCGAGATCGGCGAGCCCTGGTAGCCGCCGACATAGGCGACGCCGGATTGCAGCAGCGCCTTGGTGATGGCGAGGATGCCTTCGCCGCGGAACGTATCGCCATCGCCGAGCCGGAGATCCTCAACCTCGCGAGCAAAGGAACGTTCAGCCATTGCACCCTCCAGAAATATGCGTTAGCATACGTTTATATGTGAAGTAAGTCAACGCCGCGCCATGCTATCACGCTTGCGGACCTCCGCTCCGACAAGGCGGCGCGAAGCTGGTCGCGAGGGCGATGCCGCGGCGCAGGGCCCGGGCATGACGAGCTTGGTCACCATGTTCTAGCTAGCTGAAACGACAAAACAGGACTTGGAGGACAGGATGCGCGAGAACATCATCGGCCGGGCCAATGTCGAGGATACCCCCGAGCTCAAGGCCTACTACAAGGACCTCGAAAAGTACGAAGCCGGCGCGCTGTGGACGGTCGCCAACAAGATCGAGCCGTGGGCGCCGCAATCGGCGTCGATTCCCGTGCTCTGGCGCTACAACGATTTGCGCGAGCATGTGCTGCGCTCGGTCGAGCTGGTCTCGCCGGAGAAGGCGGGGCGGCGGGTGATCTACCTCAACAATCCCGGCCGCCGCGACGTCTCGGCCGCGGTCGGCTGGCTCTATTCGGGATTGCAGGTGATGCATCCCGGCGAGGTCGCAACTGCGCATGCGCACTCGGCCTCAGCGCTGCGCTTCATCATGGAAGGGGCGGGCGCCTACACCATCGTCGACGGTCACAAGATGACGCTGGGCGCGCGGGATTTCGTGCTGACGCCGAACGGCACCTGGCACGAGCACGGCGTCGAAGCCAGCGGCTCGGTCTGCATCTGGCAGGATGGCCTCGACATCCCGCTGGTCAACGCACTGGAAGCCAACTTTTTCGCGGTCCATCCCAAGGTGCAGCAGGAGGACTCCGGCTACCCCGTGGACGGCACGACCAAGACCTGGGGCAATCCCGGCCTGCGGCCGGCCGGCTCGACATGGTCGAAGGGCTATTCCCCGATGTTCAAGTACGAGTGGGAGCCGACCTACGAGTCCTTGCGGAAATACGCGGCCGCCACCGACGGCTCGCCCTATGACGGCATTCTCATGAACTACGTCAATCCCGTCACCGGCGGCCATGTGATGCAGACGATCGGCGCCAGCATGCAGCTGCTGCGGCCGGGCGAGAAGACCAAGTCGCACCGTCACACCGGCAGCTTCATCTACCAGGTCGCCAAGGGCAGCGGCCACTCGATCATCGCCGGCAAGCGGTTCGAATGGCAGGAGCGCGACATCTTCTGCGTTCCCTCCTGGGCCTGGCACGAGCACGGCAATGCCTCGGACAGCGAGGATGCCTGCCTGTTCTGCTTCAACGACCTGCCTGTCATCGAAAGCCTCGGCTTCTACCGGGAAGAGGCCTATGGCGACAACGCCGGTCACCAGCCTGTCGCGGCCTGACATCCCCACGCAGAATTCAACCGAAAGAGCCGGATAAGATTCGATGCGCCTTGTTACCTACGCCTTGGGCTCCAGCGGTGCCCGCCTCGGAGTCCTCGTTGATGGATTGGTCGTGGACGTCGAGCACCTCGGCGCGTCGCATGGTCTTGTGTGGCCGAGCGACATGCTGTCGTTCATCGACAACAGCGTGACGCTGCTGCCGGCGCTGAAGGAGCGTCTGGACGAGGCCGATGGACGCTTGCCGGCCGGGTCCGCCGTTCCGGTCGAGGATGTGAAGCTGCAGGCCCCGATCCCGCGGCCCCGCAAGAACATTTTTGGCATCGGGCTGAACTACCGCGCGCATGTCGCGGAATCCGCCAGGAGCCTGGATACCGACAAGGATCTGCCGAAACAGCCTGTCGTCTTCTCCAAGCCGCCGACCTCCGTGATCGGCCCGGGCGGCGCGATCCAGCACAATGCGAAGATGACGCAGCAGCTCGACTGGGAGGTCGAGCTCGCCGTCATCATCGGCAAGACCGCGACCCGCATCGCGACCGACAAGGCGATGGACCACGTGTTCGGCTATTCGGTGATGATCGACATTTCCGCACGCGACAATCGCCGCGCCGGGCAGTGGATCTTCTCCAAGGGCATGGACACCTACGCGCCGTTCGGCCCCTGCATCGTCACCGCAGACGAGATTCCAGATCCGCATGATCTCAGGCTGTGGCTGACCAAGAACGGGGTCATGAAGCAGGACTCCAGCACCAAATACATGATCTTCGACATCCCGGTTTTGATTTCCGACATCTCGTCGGGCATGACGCTGGAGCCGGGCGACATCATTGCAACGGGAACGCCCGAAGGCGTCGGCGCCGGCAGGACTCCCCAGGAATGGCTGTGGCCGGGTGACGTGATCGAAGCAGGGGTCGACGGCGTCGGTGTCATCAGGCACCCCGTCGTTGCGATCTGATGACGAATTTCGCATTCGATCGCGAGCTCAGGTTCGGCGACTGCGATCCTTCCGGCATCGCGTACTTTCCGTCCTACCTGAACATCCTCAACGGCGTCGTCGAGGAGTTCTGGGCGACAATCGGTTTTCCATGGCCGGAGCTGATCACGATCAGGAAGATCGGGACGCCCACGGTGCACCTCGCTTGCGACTTCTCCCGTCCCTCGATGTTCGGCGATCTCCTGACGTTCAATTTGCGCATCGCCAAAGTCGGCGGATCATCGCTCCATCTGGAGCATGTCGTCTCCGGCGGGAACGTCATGCGCTGGCGCGCCCGCCAGATCCTTGCCGCGACGTCGCTGGTCGATCACCATGCGATCCCCTGGCCCGATGACATTCGCACCGCACTGATGGCGCATGTGAGCGCGGGCGAGGGCGCTGAGGCAACGCCGGCATGATCTCGCTGTTCATGACATTCTCCGATTCCACAGGCGAACCGCGAATTCATCCTGCCGAGGTTGACGCCGTAGCTAGGCTGGTCGGGTCGATCCCTGATATGGCCGAAGGCCTGCTGTTCACACCGCTGGAGCAATCGGTCGATCATCCCTACAAGGCCGACGGCTGCGGCCCCGCATTTGCGCTTCAGCTGCGCTTTCCGGACCTGTTCGCGTGCGAGGCGGCGATGGACCGTGGCGGTGTCCTTGCGCGCCTTGCAACGGGTGCCGGATTATCCGGCCTCACCGGACTGGACGTCACCCATCAGGTGATGCTGACGCGTGCGTTCCCCGTCGATGTCGCCGAACATCCGGCGGGAACTACAGCGCCCTGCAGTTACCTCGTCCACTATCCCGGCCCGGCCGAGGACATGAACGCCTGGAACGTGCATTATCTGGAGCACCATCCATCGATCATGCGGACCTTCCCCGATGTCCGCCAGATCGAGATCTACACCCGCATCGATTGGGTCGACCGGCTGCCGTCGCAGCGCGTCGAGCACATGCAGCGCAACAAGCTGGTGTTCGACAGCCCGCAAGCTCTTGCGCATGCGCTCGGCTCGGACGTGATCACGCGCATGCGGGCGGACTTCGTGAAATTCCCGCCGTTCTCGGGCGGCAACAAGCATTTTCCGATGCTGACGCGGGTGGTGCGGCCGAAGCCCTAGAGAGCGGAGAGCGAGAACGAATATGGCGCGAGCCGATAAATGCGGATTGATCGCCAGATGTCCGCCTTGGTGCTCATCTCGGACTCAAGTCACACGTCACCGCACTTCCGAAACGGGCCAAGAAGCGACGTCCGCTGCCTCGTCATCGGCCGAGAGCCGCATCGAGAAACTTGAACGTGGGAAGCATCTGCGTGGCCATGAAGGCCGGATCCTCATGAGCGGCACCCGACAAAATCGTGAGGGTGGATTTCGCTCCCTTCTTCAGCAGTTCGTCGTTGAGCCGGATCGCTTCGGCTGCGGGAACGCTGGTGTCGGCATCGCCGTTGGCGATCAAGATTGGCGGGATGATTTTTGCTGCAGAAATGTAGTGAGCAATACTCAAGTCGTCGACCTCAATCGCGCCATACCAGATAACGGCGGCTTGGACCGCGCCAGAGACGTCGGTGCTACCGAGAGCCGGATCGTCGAAAATCGTCGGATCGTCTCCGGTCGCCGCCAGCATCGCGGCGATGAAGCCTCCGGCCGAGTTGCCCCAGACTGCGAACTTTCCGGGATCAAGACCGTACAGTGCCGCATTGGCGCGAAGAAAGCGCACGGCGGCTTTGCCGTCTTGAACTGCGGGACGGGCAAAATCGACGAAACGGTCACCAGGACGGCGAAGGAGGCGGTAGTTGAGACTGACGACCGCATAACCTTCGCGGGTCAGCGCGGCGACGTCTGGGACCTGGATTTGATAAGGTCCGTCTGGCCCTTTTGGTTTGGGTGCAGGGCCGAAATTGCGTCTGGGCATGGAGTGTTTGTCGCCGACACGGAAACCGCCGCCGTGAATCCAAATCACCAATGGTGCCGGCCCGTTTTTCACCACAGGCAGATAGAGATCGAGCTTCTGTGACGGGGACTGGGTCGCATAGGGAAGATCGGAAAAAGTTGGTTCTATGGGCTGGGAATACTGATATCCGGCGGAATCGGGCGAGGTCTCCCCGCCAAAGGCCAGACTCACGGAAAAAACCGAGACCAGGATTGTCGCTACAAACAGACCCAATCGGACAGCCATGAATAATCCCCCAGTCTGGCGACGAAAGCCGATCTTCCGCGATCTTGTAGGATCGTATTCTAATCGAGCTCAATAGCCCGCTGGGCATAATATTGAAGTGCTCCCGCGTCGGCAGGGGGTCAAAGGCGCGTGTCGATGATCATCTGGCACAAGTCCGTTCACCCCTCCCACCTCTTCGGCTGGGGCCGGCAGCCGACATCGAGCCCTCTCAAAGCCCGCGATGCCGTAAAATCGACATACACAAAACACGAGATGCGGATCGGGCCATCATGGGGAATGGTCGCGGAGAACCTGATATGCGGGCATGGTCGTTTTTCACGGTGGCCTTTTCTGCTTTCGCTCTCAGTCTCACCGGAGCCCAAATTGCGCTCGGAGCGGCGCCGGATTGCGGCATGCCTTCAGACATCCATGATGGATGGGCCATTACGTCGCCGGAAAAGCAGGGGCTGAACGCGACGCTGCTCTGCACGATGGCCGACGGCATAACCGGCGGCACACTTGCCAATGTGGATTCGATCGTCGTCGTTCGCCACGGCGTGCTCGTCTACGAACGCTACTTCAACTACCCGATGCTGCCCGAAAATGATGCAATCACGCGGCACCAAGGTTATTCCATGACCAAGAGCGTCGTCTCGCTGCTGGTCGGGATAGCGATGGATCGTGGCCTGATCAAGGATCTGGACGCGCCGATCGTTTCGTATCTTCCGGAAGATGCCAATCTTCGTGGGTCCGGCAAGGATCGTGTCACCCTGCGTCATCTCCTGACGATGTCGGCAGGATTGGGGTCCGATAGATCTCCCGGTGCATCCTTCAAATACGACAGCCGGGAGACCGAACTGATTGGAGCTGTCCTCCGTCAGGTCACCGGGAAAAACGTCGAAGAGCTGGCTCAGGAAAGCATTTTCGCTCCGCTCGGCATCAATGATGTTGAATGGCATCAAAACGCATCGAGCGGCCTCCCGGCGTCAGGCAGCGGGCTGGACCTGCGGCCTCGCGACTGGGCGAAAATCGGCCAGCTTGTTCTCAATCACGGAGCTTGGGAAGGCAGGCAGATCGTCTCGGCTTCCTGGGTCACTCAATCCACGACCGAGCACATCAAGACCGGCCCGCCGTCTGCCGCGCAAATCGAGGCGGAAGGCCCACACGCTTATGGCTATCAATGGTGGCTCGGGCAATCCCTGGACAAGGACCACGCGGTTCAATGGATCGCCGCGATGGGCTTCAACTCCCAAAAAACCCTCGTCATTCCCGCGCTTGACATGGTCGTTGTCTTCAACTCGTCCCGACAATCCAAAAACATGGTTGCACCTGAATTGGACTTGCTGGATCGATACATCCTGCTCGCGACTTCAGAAAATTGATCGTGCCGCGGCAACGCGCCGAATAGAGGTAAGGCATTTCGTGCCCGGAAGTCCGTCCGAGGGAAATTGCGTCGATCCAGGCATATCCGCAACCCTGCGCTGCTTTCTCGGACTACGGTGACGATGCTGGACTGCACCCCTGAAGTGAGACACGATAATTACAGTGACAGGCATTTCGAGGATGACCTGTGGCAGGACGAGGAAAGAAGCGTCAGTTTCCGACGGCTTACAAATTGAAGGCGATCAAGCGGTTGAGCGGGGCGAAGGCCCTCGCGAACCGATGCGCGAATATCCTCCTGGTTGCAATCCGCTTCAGTCCCGATCTTCCTTAAACAATAGGAATTTTGTCATGACAAATAGTGGAATGACCCGCCGTCGCATCCTTCGCAGCGCTGCGACCGGCGGTCTCGCGGCAGCAGCGGCCTCAGGGGCGGTCGGTGCTGTTCGCGCGCAATCGGCGCGAAAGACCTTTGTCTTTGTCAGCGGGGCTTTTTGCGGCGGCTGGATATGGCGCCGGGTCACTGACCGGCTCGAACAGGGCGGCCATAAAGTGTTCGCTCCGTCACTCACGGGTTTGGCCGAGCGCTCGCATTTGCTGAGCAAGGACGTCAATCTGGACACCCACATCGCCGACGTCGTCAACCTGATCAAATGGGAAAGTCTCGAGAACGTCTGCCTTGTGGCGTGGTCCTATGCGGGTTTTGTTGGCTCCGGCGCACTCGAAAGCATCGGCGATCGCGTTTCATCGATTGTATGGCTTGATGCCTACGTTCCGGCCGACGGACAAAGAGTGGCGGACTTTGCAGCCGAACCGGTTCGTAAAGGCATACAAATGGCCATTGATACGGGCGAGGCCGGCGTTCGTGGATCGGCGAAGTATCCGGCCATTGTAGTTGCCGAACGCGATCGGGCATTCGCCGAATCTAAAGTTACTCCGCATCCAGTCGGCACCTATCTCCAGCCGATCAAGATTTCCGGGGCACTCCAAAAGGTAGCGAAGAAGACATACATCCGCCTCCCAAAATTTCCACAGCCACCCTTTGATAAGGCCCTGGCAGACTGCAAGAGCGACACGTCTTGGGCCACATTCGAACTGCCGGACGTCGGGCACATGGTCATGCTCGATGCACCGGACCGCGTGAGCGAGTTGATACTGCAAGCCGCGTGAGATCGACCGGTCCATAATCTAAAGTGCGGACATCACGCCGCAGGATTATCGTGTCTCACTTGAGGGGTGCAGTCCAGCACTGTCACCGTAATTCAGCGCGTCGAGCACATGCAGCGCAACAAGCTGGTGTTCGACAGCCCGCAAGCCCTCGCGCACGCGCGGGCCGCTGACACCGGTTATCGAGAAATTTAATTGGCTGGAAGAGCAGAGGCCGACCACCAATGGCGCAGAATATCTACGATCAACCGGAATTTTTTGACCAATACAGTCAGTTGCGCCGCTCGGTTTACGGCCTGGATGGCGCGCCTGAATGGCCGTCAATTCGTGCTTTGCTGCCCAATCTCAGCGGCAAGAGCGTGGTTGATTTAGGTTGCGGGTATGGATGGTTTGCTCGCTGGGCACGGCAGCATGGCGCGCTGCGCGTCCTCGGCTTGGATTTGTCGGAGAGAATGATCGCGCGTGCCAAGGCCGATACGGATGATCCTGCAATTGAATATATGATCGCCGACATGGAGCGGGTCGAGCTCCCGGAAGGCGCATTCGATATGGCGTACAGTTCGCTCGCGTTCCACTACATCGTTGATTTCAGCAGGCTTGCAGGCATGGTGCGTCGCGCGCTGCGACCCGGTGCGCAATTCATCTTCACCATCGAGCACCCGATTTACATGGCGCCAACAGACCCGAAATGGCAGGTCGACGAGCGGGGCAAGACTTGGCCAATCGATCGTTATGCGGTCGAGGGGGAACGCACGACGGATTGGTTAGCCAAGGGCGTGGTAAAGTGGCATCGCCGGATGGGGACGACACTTAACACGCTCATTCGTGCAGGATTTACGATCCGTCATGTCGATGAATGGGCCCCAACCCCGGAGCAGATCGCGGCGAACCCGGCTTTGGCTGACGAGTTGGAGCGACCGATGATGATGATTGTTTCAGCCCAGCTCGACGCATGACGCCGGGCTTGCTCGATTCGACGGGCCGGACGATCGTCGTCGGATTTGTCCTTGCCACTGAAGCTGGCATGCGCTGCCGAGGCGGACGCGGTCAGTAGCGCCTGATGCTGCAGCGGGTTGAGGAAGCCAGTCCCGGGATAGCCGCGTGCCGCCTGCCAGCGTGTGATGACAGCGCGGGTCGACACGTCGACCGTCCGTTGACCCTGGTGTCGAAACCGAGACCGGTCAGGGATGCGCTGGACGTCGCGACGCTTTGCCTTGTTGAGGCCGATCTGATCTTCGGCTTCCTGAGTGGCCTCATCCTGCCGGCTGGCTTTGTATAATCGGTAACCGAACTCGACCGCACGGAAAACACCGGAGCCCTTGTCGGTACACGAACGATTTCATTCGATCTGCCTTGCGGACAAGTCGAACTCCTGCTGCCATGGAAGAAGTCTGCTGCCGGCCAGTCACCGCGATCGCTTGAGCGCGTGGCCCGCAGCGCTGCATAGCCAAATCATTTCGGTTCGAGCCGCGCCGCCGCGTCGTAATCGGCCATGGCGCGGCCCTTGTCGCCCTTGGCCTTGTACGCATTGGCGCGGCCGTTAAATGCGGCCTGGTATTCAGGGAATAGCGAAATCGCCTCGCTGTAGTCGGCGATGGCATGGTCGAAGTCGCGTTTGGCGTAGTAGGCGTCGCCGCGGCTGTTGAAGGCGGGCGGGTATTTGGGGGCGAGCGCAATCGCTTGACCGTAATCGGCAATCGCGTGATCGAGGTCTCCCTTGTCCCGATAGACATCGCCGCGATACACATAGGTCGGCGCATAAGTTGGATTGATCTGGATCGCTTCGTTGCAGTCTGCAAAAGCCAGATCGCTCTCATGCCTCTTGTTGTGGTCCACGCAGCGGCCGGTATAAGCCAGCATGAATCCCGGTTGGAGCGCGATCGCCCGATCAAAATCGGCGATGGCGCGCTCGAGATCGCCTTTCTTGTCGTAGGCCGCGCCGCGACCGTGGAAGGAGAGTGCAAATCCCGGATCGAGCGCGACCGCTTCATCGAAGTCGGCAATCGCCTGATCTAGGTCGCCCCTCAAATAGTATGTATTGCCACGGCCGTTGTGGGCGATAACGAATTTCGGATCGATTGCGATTGCCTGACCATAATCGGCGATTGCACGATCAAGCTCGCCCTTGTCCTGATAGGCGTTGCCACGATTATTGTAGGCGAGCGCGCTCTTGGGATCGAGTACGATCATTCGATCGTAATCGGCGATGGCGCTGTCGTAGTTGCCCTTTGCCTGGTACGCGTTGGCGCGGTTTCCGTAAGCTGGACCAAAGTTTGGTACGAGCGCAATCACCTGAGTATCGTCGGCGATGGCGCTGTCATTGTCACCTTTGGCTCGGTGCGCGATCGCGCGGTTATACAGCGCGCCAGCCGCACAGTCCCCGGTGCATCTTCCTGATTTGAGCACGTTGGTGCAGCCGGCGATCTGCTCGTCCCAGGGGAGGTCGGGATTGCCGGTGCATTTCCAGTCATTCAAGGAGTCCGCCCGAATGGGCGAAGCGGTGGCCGCCAGCAACAGCGCTGCACCGACGAATTGAACGAGAGCATGTCTTCCCATGAATTCTCCAGAGCCCGGCTATCCGACCTTTACGTCAGCCTGGCGCAAGCGACGCCGTCTCACCGGGCGGGATGGTCCATCGTTCCCAATTGTCGCGGGCGGTCTTCAACTTGCCGATCCCCTTGTGGAGAAAGGCCTGCCAGCGCGGCGCTTCCTCTTCATCCAGCAGCACAGCGCTGCCCTCGACGTTCAGGCTGAACCGCGGGCTGCCGTAGAGGCCAAAGCCGTCCCTGGGCAGGCGGAATTCCTGGATGATACGGACATTGTTGCCGACCGGTGCTTCTCCTGCATCCACCATCATCACAGGTTTTTCGTTGTCGGTCGGATTGAGGGCGATGCAGGCAAAGGCCCATGCGTCCCACGTTCCTGCGTGCTTCGCGGCTTCGGCGCGCGCCAATTCCGTCAGCCCTGTATCGGGATATGACCCGAAGCGAATCTGGTTGATTTTCGTGCCGCTCCAGAACGACGTCTTGGCGAGGTGAAGCGTGGGCACGTATTGCGGGACCGACAGCAGCAGGACCAGATCGGCGAGGGCAATTCCGGCCAGCGTCAGGACGTTTTCCGGCTTCGCGAAGATATTTCTCATATCCGTCCGATTCGCGCATGAGATGCTGCGTCAAAATGTAACAACCAAACGGATCGTCTTCAACGGTGCCAGTGACGGCAACATGTCAGCCGTCATCATGGCGCGGCGAGGCGCGCTGGCGTTTGGCAGTTCACATCGGAAGTCTGGGATGCGTGGGTTGGCGCGATCCCGGGGAGCGGCGATGATGGCATCATGCCACTGTTTTGCCCGACGGAGCAAGCGAATTTCGTAAAATCCGTAAGTGAGCGATCAAGCCATTGATATCGTTAGCGCCGGCTACTGTGCATGGGGTTGTTTTCGATGTTTTGTTGTGCGGCTCGCCAAGCCGGTCTCAGTGGCCGCCGAGATAGGCCGTGATCAGCCTGTCATCGTGGATCAGATCCTTGGCGGGGCCGGATTGCACGATCTCGCCGGTCTCGAGCACGTAGCCGTAATCGGCCGTCTCCAGCGCGGCGCGGGCGTTCTGCTCGACCAGCAGGATCGAGACGCCGAGATCGCGCAGCGAGGCGATGGTGCGGAAGATCTCGCGCACGATCAGCGGCGCGAGGCCGAGGCTTGGTTCGTCCAGCATCAGCAGTTTCGGCTTGGCCATCAGCGCGCGGCCGAGCGCAAGCATCTGGCGCTCGCCGCCGGAGAGGGTGCCGGCCGCCTGGCGCTGCCGCTCCTTCAGGCGGGGAAAGCGATCATAGACCTCGTCCAGCGTTGTCTGCACGCCCGAGCGATCGCGCAGGCTGTAGGAGCCGAGCAGGAGATTGTCGGCGACCGACATGTCGGAGAACAGCTCCCGCTTCTCCGGCACAAGGCACAGCCGGCGCTCGACGCGGTCCTCGACCGACATTTTTCCGATATCGCCGCCCTGGAAGACCATGCTGCCACGAGAGGCGAGCAAGCCGATGGCGGCCATCAACAGCGTGGTCTTGCCGGCACCGTTCGGGCCGATCACGGTGACGATCTGGCCTTCCTCGACCGACAGCGAGACGTTGCGGACCGCTTCGACATTGTCGTAGCAGACGGTCACGTCAGTCATTGAAAACATCTGGCTCACGCGACGCCTCCAAGATAGGCCTCTTGAACCCGCTCATCGCTGCGGATCGCGGCGGGCGCGCCTTCGCAGAGCTTTGAGCCGAAATCGAGCACCACGATGCGATCGACCAGCGACATCACGAACTCCATGTCGTGCTCGACGATCAGGATGGTCAGGTGGTCCGACCGTAGCGAGCGGAGCAGTTCGGCTAGCCGCAGCTTCTCCTGGCGGCGAAGGCCGGCCGCCGGCTCGTCGAGCACCAGCAGCGCCGGGTCCGCGGCGAGTGCGCGGGCGATCTCCAGGATGCGCTGGTTGCCGAGCGGCAGATTGCCGGCGAGCTCGAATGGCTTCTCGCCGAGCCCGACGCGTTCGAGCTGCGTCAAGGCCTCGTGCCGCGCGCTGGCTTCCTCGCGCTGGTTGAGACGGAAGGCGCTGGCAAGCAGGCCGGTGCTGGTGCGGGCGTAGGTACCGAGCATGACGTTCTCGAGGAGGCTCATGCGCGGCCGCAGCTTCACATGCTGGAAGGTTCTCGCGATCCCGGCTTTGGCGATGCGCGATTGCGCGTCGCGTGTGATCGGGCGTCCCGCAAACACGATCTCGCCTTTGTTGACCCGGAGCGCACCGGTCAGGCAGTTGAACATCGTGCTCTTGCCGGCGCCGTTCGGGCCGATGACGGCAAGGATCTCGCCGGAGCGGACCTCGAAGCTGACATTGTTGACGGCGACCAAGCCGCCGAACCGCCGCTCGGCGCCATCGACCTTCAGAAGCAGCTCGCCCGGTGCCGGTTGTGCGCGGCGGGGCAGGGCAGCCGCCGGCTCCGGCCGCTCGCGTTTGATCTTCGGCAGATAGCGCGCGACGAAGGGCACGATGCCCTGCCGTGCCCATTGCAGGAACAGGATGAACAGCGCCGAGAAAGCGACGATCTCGAGCTGACCGGAGGCGCCCTTGGCGATCAGCGGCAGATAGTCCTGCACGCTGTTCTTGAGCAGGGTGACGACGGCGGCACCGACGACACCGCCGAGCAGGCTGCCGGCGCCGCCGACCATCGACATCATCAGATATTCGATGCCCATGCCGGCATCGAACGGGCCGGGGCTGATGAAGCGGCTCATATGGGCGTAGAGCCAGCCGGAGAGCGAGGCGAGGAAGGCCGCGATCACGAAGGTCACGAGCTTGACCTGGAATGCGTTGATGCCGAGGCTCTCGACCAGCGTGTTGCCGCCGCGCAGCGCGCGCATGGCGCGGCCGAGCCGGGAGTCCAGCAAATTGTATCCGAGCAGGAGGACCGCTGCGACGATGCCCCAGATCAGGAAATAGATCTGTGCGCTCGTCACCAGCGCGAACGATCCGATGCTGATCGGCGGGATCGACGCGATGCCGTTGAAGCGGCCAAGTCCCTCGACATTGCCGAACAGGAAGCCGATGGCGAGGCCCCAGGCCACGGTCGAGAGCGAGAGGAAATGGCCCTGAAGCCGCAAGGTGACGACGCCGAGGATGGCTGCGACCGCGCAGGTCAGCGCCACGCCGAACAGAAGGCCGAGCCACGGCGAATAGCCGTTCAGCGCCGAGACCCAGGCTGTCGCATAGGCCGCGACGCCGACGAACGCCGCCTGCCCGAACGACACGATACCGCCGACACCGGTGAGCAGCGCAAGCCCGATGGCGACCAGCGAATAGATCCCGATATAGTTCATCAGCGTGATGCTGAACGGGCTCAGGACGAAAGGCGCAAGCGCGAGGCACACGACCGCAGCCACCGCCGCGAGCTGAACATGAAGGCGCGTCATTCCTCGATCTCCTCCTCGGAATGCAGCGAGGCGAGGGATCGCCAGATCAGGATCGGGATCAGCAGCGAGAACACGATGACGTCCTTCAGCGCACTGCTCTCGAAGGATGCGAAGCTTTCGAGGATGCCGACGCCGACGGCGCCGATCGCAGCACCGGGATAGCTGGTCATGCCGCCGACGATGGCGCCGACAAAGGCCTTGAGGCCGATCAGGAAGCCGGAATCGTAGAACACGGTATTGACGGGTGCGATCAGGATGCCCGAGACGCCGGCCATCAGCGATCCCAGCAGATAGGCGATGGTGCCGGCGCGGGCCGGCCGTATCCCCATCAGGCGCGAGCCGGTCCGGTTCACGGCCGTGGCACGCAGCGATTTTCCGACCAGTGTGAAGTCGAAGAAGAGATAGAGCAGGCCGCTGAAGACGAGGGCCGCGATCACGATCAGCATGGTCTGGCCCGAGACCAGCACCCCGGCGACCTCGGTCGAGAACGAGGTCAGCGGTTCGGTCCTGACGCCTTCGGGGCCGAAGAACAGCAGGCCGAGACCGACCAGTGCGAAATGCAGCGCGACCGAGACCGTCAGGAGCAACAGCACCGTTCCGTCCGCGATCGGGCGGAAGACGATCCGGTCCAGCAGTGGGGCGACCGGCGTGATCAGCATCAAGGCAAGCACGAGCCTGACGGCAAGCGGCGGCTCGGTGCGCATGGCGAGCCAGGCGATGCCGACCACGGCCAACGGCAGCGCGAGATAGAAGAAGAGCGCGCGGGGCAGCAGCCGGGTCTCGCCGGAGCGTACGAGCGAGACGATCTCGATCAGGGTCGCAAGGCAGGCGAGGATGACGACCAGCGCGCCCGTCCCCGGAAAGCGCTTGGCGTCGAGGGCAGCCAGCGTCAGTGCGGTAAACGCCGCGATGTCGCCAAAGGGAATGAAGATGACCCGTGTCACCGTGAAGATGAGGACAGTCCCGATCGCCACCAGCGCATAGACTGCGCCGGTGGCGATCCCGTCGATCCCAAGGATGGCTGCGATGTCGCTCGTCATTGAGACGCCGTTCCCCTGTTCTGGCGGCCAGCCGCCGTCCGACTACGGCGCGTACTTCCAGGCGCCGCCGGTCAGGCGCACCACGACCAGCGAGCGCTCGTCGACGCCGGTCACCGCACCGGGCTTGAAGTTGTAGACGGCATGCACGCCCGGCAGCTCCTTGGTGCTGAGGATCGCATCGCGCAGCGCGGCGCGGAATTCCGCCGTTCCGGGCTTTGCCGTCTTCAGTGCGCGCTCGGCGGCGTTGGCGAAAATCAGCCAGGCGTCGAAGGAGTAGGCGGAGAAGCCGTCGGTGGTCGGGATGTTATGGGTCTTCTGGTAGATGCTGCGGAAATCCAACGCGATCTTCTTGGCGAAGTGCTCGTCGGGAAGCTGCTCGGCGACGATCACGGGCCCTGCGGAAACCTGGATGCCGTCAGCCGCCTTGCCGCCGACATTGACGAAATCAGGATTGACCAGCGCCACGGTGCCGTAGGTGTTGCCCTTGAAGCCGCGCTCGGCGAGGCTGAGCAGAGGCAGTGCGCCTTGCGTGCCCGAGCCGCCGTCGAGCACGGCGTCGGGACGTGTAGCCATTACCTTCAGGATCTGCGCGGTCACCGAGGTGTCGGTGCGGGCATAGCGCTCGTTGCTCTGGATCTTGATGTCACCGGCGGCTTCGGCCGCCTTGGCGCCGTTATAGACGAGATCGCCCCACGCGTCGGTGAAGCCGATATAGCCGATGTTCTTCATGCCGTCGCGCTTCATGCGGTCGGCGACGATCTTGACGAGGAGGGAGGCCGGCTGCGGCACCGACACCACCCACTGCTCCGGTGTTTCAGGCAGCTTGCCGATCGGCGACACCGCGATCATCGGCACTTTCAGCTCGCTCGCCACCGCGGCCATCGCGATGGTCGAGGGCGCCGTGGCGGTGCCGATCAGAAGGTCGACCTTCTCCTCTTCCACCAGCTTGCGGGCGTTGCGGGTTGCGGCCGACGGGTCGGAGCCATCGTCGAGCTGGATCAGGCGAATGGTCTCGCCATTGATGGTCTTCTTGTATTCATAGGCGGCGTTGATGCCGCGCCCGTAGGGGATTCCGATCGACGAACCGTTGCCGCTGAGCGAGGTGACGAAGCCGATTGTGATGTCGGCCTGCGCAGCCGGAGCAGCGACGATTCCGGCGACAAGTGCAAGAACAGGTGCAAGTAAGCTCAGAGTCTTGCGCATTTGCGTTCTCCTCCGTTGATGCTGGATAGGAATGCCTTGAAGCTGCCGCGCGGGGAACCCGAACGACGAACCAACCGATTGAAAGCATTGCTGCGGCGCCGAATCCCCGGCGCGACCGAAGAGAGTTTGCTTGGCGGAGCGTCAGCAGCCATGATGTTGCTTGCCGCTCGAACCACGGGCCCGCCGGCGAATGCGGGCGGGCCTTTCCTGAAGCGATGAAAGGTCGTCGGCGCGGCCGCGATGCGCGGCCGGCGGTGCTGCTGCCACTGCCGGCTGTTCGATCCCGGCGACTGTCCACACGATTGAGTCTCTCAAAATCGGTGCCTGCAACGTCATTGTCATGGCCACCGGCCCTTGACCGGCGAGGAATTACTTAAAGCCTAAAGTATTGTCGGTGGGGCCGTCAACACGTGTCACGGCACTGTCAGAAAAAAATGTCGTTGCATACAATTCCGTCAGAGTGCGGCGTTTCTCCGCCGCTCGACCGGACGAAAATGCCATGCTCGCTGCGCCGTGACGGTGCCCGTCGTCGGCGCCGCCGTGCGCATTTGACGCGTGAATTAGTTTATGGTTGAAATATATTCATCGGCAGCCGACGACCGATCCTCCGACCACCGCTTGAGGAGCAGGACGATGCGCATCTTCTGGCAGAGCTTCGTTGATGCGAGCGTGAACGCGCCCTACATGGCGCGGCTGTCGGAGTACCTCAACAACATCGCTGCACCAGGCACGACGGTTCACGTCGAGGGCATTACGCCGCCGGACCGGGAGTTCGGACGGCTCGCGGAATTGCGCTGCGCCGTCCAGGCGATCGACAACGGCATCGCGGCCGAGGAGGGCGGGTTCGACGCCTTCGTCATGGGACATTTCCAGGATCCCGGACTCTACGAGCTGCGCTCGGCGCTCGACATCCCCGTGATCGGGACCGGCGAGGCGACGCTGCTGGCGGCCTCGCAGCTCGGCCGGCGATTGGGCCTCGTGACGCTCGATCCCGTCTTCGAGGTCTGGCACTACGAGCAGGCCGAGCGTTACGGACTCGGCGGCCGGGTGGTCCACGTGACAGGTCTTGGCTGCAAGCCGGAGGATTTTGCCGATGCGTTCGCCGGCGACCATGCCGCGCAAGCCCGCATGATCGAGGATTTCGTCGCCTGCGCCCTTCCGCTGGTCGAGCGTGGCGCCGACGTCGTGATCCCGGCCGGCGTATTGCCTGGCCTCCTGATCGGCAGGGAGCACGGCCTGAAGGTCGGACACGCGCCGGTGGTCAACTGCGCGGCCGTGGCGCTGAAGAGCGCCGAGATGTGGGTGCAGCTCCGGCAGCTCAACGGTACCGAACCCAGCCGCGGACCGAGCTTCAAGCGGGCCAGTCCCCAGGCGCGCGCTGATTTTCGCGCGCTGCTTGCCCGCAACAGCCGCTAGTCCTGGGAAACTGTTCTTGGAGACCAAATCATGATGACTCCCGAAAAGATCCTGTACGAGACCGAGGTGACGGCGACCGGAGGTCGGGATGGCAAGGCTGCCAGCGCCGACGGCCTCTTGTCGGTGTCGCTGTCCTTGCCGAAATCGATGGGCGGCCCCGGCGGCGACGGCACCAATCCGGAGCAGCTCTTTGCGGCCGGCTATGCCGCGTGCTTTCTCGGCGCGGTCAAGCTCGTCGCGCGAACACGAAAGGTGGTGCCCTCCGCTGAGCCATCCGTGACCGCAAAGGTTGCGATGGGGCCGGTTCCTGTCGGATACGCGCTCGCTGTAGAATTGAAGGTCAATCTGCCCGGTGTCGAGACATCAATGGCCGAAGAGGTCGTGGCCGGCGCGCACGAGCGTTGCCCCTATTCGAACGCAACCCGTGGCAATATTGCCGTGAAACTGACGGTGGTCTGAGGCGGATGAACATGGCGGGCGGTCGGTGACCAATACCTTGCGCACACCGTATGATGGCGTCGTGATTGCGGCGCCCGTCACGATTCCCTATGTGCGCTACTCCATCGAAAGCGCGCAATGGTGGATCGGCCGTGCGCTCAGCGCGCTTGTCGCACAGGCCGGCATCAAGGCGTCCGACATCGACGGCCTGTGCGTCTCCAGCTTCACCATGGGCACTGACAGCGGGGTGGGACTGACGCAACATTTTGGGCTCTGCGTGCGATGGCTGGATACGATCCCGCTCGGTGGCGCCAGCGCCATCGCTGGCTTACGAAAGGCGGCGCGCGCGGTTCAGGCGCGTGACGCCGACATCGTGGCGTGCGTCGCAGGCGATACCAATCATGTCGATTCGTTCAGGCTGACGCTGGAGAATTTTTCGCGCTTCAACCAGGACGCCGTTTATCCCTATGGTGCGGGCGGCGCCAATGCGAGCTTCGCGCTGATCGCGCGCAACTACATGCGGACCTTCGAGGTCACGCGCGAGGACGTCGGCAGGATCGCCGTTGCCCAGCGCGCCAATGCCTTGCGCAATCCGCATGCGCTGATGAAGGCGCCGCTGACGCTCGAACAATATCTCGCGGCCCGGCCGATTTCCGATCCGATCCATCTGTTCGATTGCGTGATGCCCTGCGCCGGCGCGGAAGCGTTCCTCGTCATGCGCGAAGAAACCGCGGCCTCGCTTAAGCTGCCGGCCGCGCGACTTCTCTCGACGATCGAGCGGCACAATGCCTTTGCCGACGATCCGATGCAGGTACGCGGCGGCTGGGCGATGGACATCGGTGAGCTCTATGCGATGGCCGGCGTGAAACCCGATGATCTCGACGTTGTGCAGACTTATGACGACTATCCCGTCATCACCATGATGCAGTTCGAGGATCTCGGCTTCTGCAACAAGGGCGAGGGCGCCGAGTTCGTGCGCCAGCACGATCTCACCATCGATGGCGACTTTCCGCACAACACCTCGGGCGGGCAGCTCTCGGCCGGACAGGCCGGTGCCGCCGGCGCCTATCTCGGTCTCGTCGAGGGACTGCGGCAGGTTCTGGGGACTGCAGGCCCGACGCAGGTCAGCAACGCAAGCCTCGCCTTGGCTTCGGGGTTCGGTATGATCAACTATGATCGCGGTCTCGCCTCGGGCGCCGCGATCTTTGCAGGGCCTTCGCGATGATCGAGCCGATCAAGCCGCCACTGCGCAAGAACCCGCTGCTGCGGACGCGGCTGCCTGCGTCGCCGCCGCGGCCGCGCAGCAGGACGTCGCATGGGTTCACGCGGGCAGCCGCCGAAGGCCGCTTCATGCTGCAACGCTGTGAGGCTTGCGGCGCCTTTACTTATCCGGCGCGGGAGGCATGTCCGTCTTGCCTGTCAGCCGGCCTTGCGTTTGTCGATGCGCCACGACGAGGCGTTCTGCTCGCCGAAACGACGGCACGCGTGCCGAGCGACGTCTATTTCCGCGAACGGGCACCCTGGCGGATTGGCCTCGTCAAGATGGACTGCGGTCCGACGATCGTCGCGCATCTCCATGCCGACTGCGTGGAGGGCGCAGCCGTCCGCATGTCGTTGCAACTCGACAAGAGCGGCCAGGCGGTGGCCTTTGCCCATCCCGAGGGGGAGACTCCCAACATGGCAGACGACAAGCAGTGGCGGGAAATGACGGCCGATCCTAAATTCCGGCGCGTGCTGGTCACCAACGGCCGCAGCGTGATTGGCCAGGAAGCCGTCGCCGCCTTGAAGGCGGCAGGCGCCAAGACGGTGTTCGTCGGCGTTGCCGAGCCGTGGCGACCATTTACCGGCGAGGAGCGGCTGCGCGGTCAGGACGGGATCGAGATCGTGACCCTCGACGCAGCCGACGAAAAATCTG
The DNA here is from genome assembly GCF_058804065.1 of Bradyrhizobium sp. GW821-FHT13H05. Lineage (NCBI taxonomy): Bacteria > Pseudomonadati > Pseudomonadota > Alphaproteobacteria > Hyphomicrobiales > Nitrobacteraceae > Bradyrhizobium > Bradyrhizobium sp. GW821-FHT13H05. Next base: position 909,612 of record NZ_JBXAPO010000003.1, read on the forward strand.
TGGCTGATCTCGCCGCCGACATTGGCGGCAAGGTCGATATCCTCGTCAACACGACGGAATATGTGCGGCCGGGCGGCCTGCTCGACCGCAGGGGCACGAGCATTGCGAGGGACGAGATCGACCAGGCCTATCTCGGCTTCATCAACCTCGCGCAGGCCTTTGGCCCCGCCATGCGGATGCGGGGTGCCGATGGCATCAACAACAGTGCCGCGTGGGTCAACATTCTCTCGGTCTATGCGCTGGCGAACTGGCCCGCTTTTGGCGCCTACTCGGCGTCGCAAGCGGCGTGCCTGTCCCTCTCACATTGCCTTCGTGCCGAGCTCAGGCCCGGCGGCGTCAGGGTGATGAATCTGTTCACTGGGCCCGTCGACACCGAGTGGTTCCAGACCGTGCCGCCGCCGAAGGTCGCGCCGCGCGCCATCGCGCAGGCGGTCGTGTTGGGGCTCAAAGGCGGCCTAGAGGAGATGTATGTCGGAGATGTCGCCGAAGAGATCCGGCAGCGTCTCGCGGCCAATCCGAAAGCGCTCGAACGCGAGCTCGACAGGTAAGAAGCGGGATTTCAACCAAGCTGGAGGACGTGAGGATGCAAAGCAACAATCTCCTGGAGCTGGCGGGTGCGATTTCCTCCGGCGCGGTGCGCGTCGTCGATTTGACCTTTACGCTCAGTCCGGACTTTCCGGTCATCGTGCTGCCGCCGGAGTTCGGCCAGGCGGCGCCGGTCCGCATCCAGGAAATCTCGCGATACGACGGTCGCGGCCCCGCCTGGTACTGGAACAACGTCACGTTCGGCGAACACACCGGCACGCATTTCGATGCGCCGATCCACTGGTTCACCGGCAAGAACCTGCCGAACAATGCCGTCGACACCATGCCGCCTAAGGACATGATCGCGCCGGCCTGTGTCATCGACTGCTCCGCGCAAGCTGCCCAGGATCCTGATTTCCTCCTGACTGTCCCACTCGTCGAAGCCTGGGAAGCAACGCACGGCCGGATCCCCGAACGGAACTGGGTGCTGCTGCGGACCGACTGGTCGAAGAAGGGCTGGCGCGACTATTCCAATCTCAGGGATGACGGCGCGCACACGCCGGGCCCCAACGCGGCCGTCATGAAGTGGCTGGTGGAGGAGCGCGGCGTCATCGGGTTCGGCACCGAGACCATCGGCACCGATGCGGGGCAGGCCGGGCATTTCGAGCCGCCTTATCCGGCGCATCACTTCCTGCACGGCGCGGGCCGCTATGGTCTGCAATGCCTTTGCAACCTGGACCAGCTTCCCGCCACGGGTGCGGTGATTGTGGCCTCACCCTTGAAGATCCAGAACGGCTCCGGCAGTCCGCTTCGCGTCATCGCGCTGGTGTCGTCAACCTGAACTGAATCCATGGCGCTTGCCAATCAGACCAAGACATTCTCACGAAAGACAGGTGCCATGAACTTGATCAAGAGCCTGCTGGCTTCCACTGCATTGCTTCTTGCCGTCCCGCAGCTTGCGCAGGCCGAGATCCTCGTCGGATTCGTCACCGGCCTCAGCGGGCCGGTGTCGTCGATTGGAATTCCGAACGGGAAGGGGATCGCGGCGGGTCAGGCCTATCTCGGCGAGATCGGTGGCGAGAAGGTCCGCGTCATCCAGCTCGACGACGGCTCCGATCCGACTGCGTCGGCGCGCAACGCCCGCAAGCTCGTCGAGCAGGAAAAGGTCGATATCCTGATCGGCACGTCCGGCGCGCCCCAGACGCTCGCGATGGCGACTGCGGCCATCGAGATGAAGATTCCGATGGTCGCGGTGTCCCCGATCGCGCCGGTGCCGCCGGGCGAGGGCGGTCCCTGGGTGGTGCAGACGCCGCAACCGACGCCGCTGCTGTTGCAGGGCATCGTCGACAACATGAAGGCGAAGGGATTGAAGAGCGTCGCGTTCATCGGCTTCTCCGACGCGTTAGGCGACCTCTTCTACGAGTCCCTGGTGCAGGCCGCCAAGTCGGCGGACATCAAGGTGATCGCCAATGAGCGCTACGCGCGTTCGGACTCTTCGGTTACAGCGCAGGTGTTGCGCGTCGTCGCCGCGCATCCCGATGCGATCATGCTGGGCGGAACGGGAACGCCGGGTGCGCTGCCGGTGATCGCCTTGTCCGAGCGCGGCTACAAAGGGCCGCTCTACGGCAATCATGGCATGATCAGCTCCGATTTCCTTCGCCTTGCCGGCAAGGCTGCCAACGGCATCATCTGCCCGACCGGGCCGGTGACCGCGGCGGAGCAGCTTCCCGCCAGCAATCCGATTCAGAAGGTTGCGCTGGATTTCCGCGCGGCGTTCGAGAAGGCGAACGGCGAGGCGCCGACGGATTCATTCTCGTCCTATTCGTTCGACGGCTGGCTGGTGTTCGCCGATGCCGCCAAGCGCGCGATGGCGACCGGCGCCAAGCCCGGCTCGCCGGAATTCCGCACCGCGCTTCGTCAGGCGCTGTTCACGACCAAGGAGGTGGTGGGGACGCAGGGCGTTTACACCTATACGCCGGCGGACCGGCACGGCGTCGACGATCGCTCGCGCATCATGGTCCAGATCGAGGACGGCAAATACAAGCTGTTGCCCTGAGTCGGGAGCATGAACGTGACGGAGAACGAGGTGCGGGAGAACGTGATGCCGGCCTGGGCGCGTGCGGTAGTGTCGTTTCCGCCATCCGACCGGATCCTTTCCACCATCCTCACGCGGCAGGCCGAGCGCTACGGCGATCGCATCCTGCTGGTCGCGGGTGAGACGCGCTGGACCTTTGCACAGACCGCGGCGATCGCCGCCGCGTCGGCCCAGGCGCTGCTCGATGCCGGGATCAAGCCGGGCGATCGGGTCGCGCTGATGTGTTCGAACCGTCCGGAGTTCTTACAGGTCTACCTCGGCTGTGCGTGGCTCGGGGCCATCGCAGTCCCGATCAATACCGCGCTGCGCGGCTTCCAGCTCTCGCACATCTTCCGCAACTCGCGTCCCGCGCTCCTCGTCGTCGAGGCTCAGTTCGTTATCGCGATCGAGAGCGTCGAGGCCGGTGTCGAGCTGCCGCCTCGGACCTGGGTCATCGGGGCTGAGCCCGGAGCAGTCGATGCCAGGCTTTCCGCGGTGCATTTGCCGGCGCTGGGAGCCGCGGCTCCGGCGGGGGCCGTGCGTCCCGGCGACACCGTTGCGATCCTTTATACGTCGGGCACCACGGGGCCTGCGAAGGGTGTGTGCTGTCCGCAGGCGCAACTATTCTGGTGGGGGATCTATTCGGCGCGGGCGCTCGGAATTCGCGAGGGCGATGTGCTGTTCACGACGCTGCCCTTGTTCCACACCAACGCGCTGAATGCGTTCTATCAGGCGCTGCTGAACGGATGCACCTACGTGCTGGAGCCGAAATTTTCCGCCTCAGGCTTTTGGGCGGCCGCACGGCGGCACAATGCGACGGTCGGCTATCTGCTCGGTGCGATGGCGTCGATGCTTCTGGCGCAGCCGAAGAGCGCGGATGATTCGACGCATCGCCTTCGCGTTGCGCTCGGCGGCGGCGTGCCGCCGCAGATCCACGGTCCTTTCCGCGAACGTTTTGGCGTGCCGCTGGTCGACGGCTATGGCTCGACCGAGACCAACTTCGTGTTCGCCGGCACGATTCCATCCGATCGTCCGGGGACCATGGGCTATCTGACCGACGGCATCGAGGCGCGGATCGTCGATGAAAATGATTCAGCGCTTCCTGACGGGCAGGCCGGCGAACTCGTACTCCGCGCCGGAGAACCGTTTGCCTTTGCCACCGGCTATTTCGGCATGCCGGAGAAGACGGTCGAGGCCTGGCGCAATCTGTGGTTCCACTCGGGCGATCGGGTCGTTCGCGATGCTGACGGGCACTATCGCTTCATCGACCGCATGAAGGATTCGATCCGCAGGCGTGGCGAGAACGTATCCTCATGGGAGGTCGAGCAGACCATCCAGTCCCATCCCGCGGTCGCCGCCTGCGCGATCTATCCGCTGCCGTCCGAACTGGGAGAGGACGAGGTTGCGGCCGCTATCCTGCTCGAGCCCGGCCAATCGCTGCAGCCCGTCGACATCGTCAGACATTGCGAAGGCCAGATCGCCTATTTCGCCATTCCGCGCTATGTGCGCATTCTGAGCCAGATGCCGCTGACGGAGAACGGCAAGATCAAGAAAGGCGTCCTGCGTGACGCCGGCGTCACCACGGATACGTGGGATCGCGAAGCGGCCGGAGTGAAGGTGCGGCGCTGACCGTCGGTCTCAGCGTTTTTGCAGAGCGTCCCTGACGGCGCCCTTCAGCTCATCGAGCTCGCCGATCAGTCCGTCGAACCGGTCCGCCGGGAAATCGGCCAGCAGCTCGGCCAGCCATGCGCCGTGGCTCTTGGCCATCCGCCTGAAGGTCTTGCGGCCTTCGACCGTCATGCAGACAATCTGCACGCGGCGGTCGAGGTTCGACGGCGTGCGGGTGATGTATCCGTCCTCGACCAGGCGGTCGACGATCGGCGTCAGGTTCCCGGCCGAGACCATCAGGCGCTTGGGCAATTCGCCCAGCACCAGCCCGCTCGGCTCGCGATCGAGCTGGGCGAGAACATCGAAGCGGGGCATCGTGAAATCGAACTCTTCGCGAAACCGGCGTCGCAGCTCGCCTTCGATCAGGGTCGTGCAGGCGAGCAGCCGGAGCCAGACTCGTGTTTGAGCCCTGTACTCGGCCTCCTGATCCGCCCCATTCCTGGTTGAAACGGGCGTCGACTCCTTTGCGAGTGCCAATCGAATCTCCCGGGCTTCGTGGCCATTTGAAAGCTGGTGCAGCTCTCGTGGACGCTTGCAAGATAGTTCGTGCCAAAAGTAAATTCAAGGCTGAGCGCGATCGGCCCTGAATCGGCGCTGCGGTGTGCCCAATTTGCACTGAATCTCCAGATCGGCGCTGTGGAGACGGGCTTGTGGCCCGTGGTCCTTGCAGAACCGCCTTGACAATGCGCGCGCCGAGGAAATATTTTATGCTTAAAATAATTTCGGTGAAAGCTCGGCACACGGCGCGACGCGCGAAAGCGAGGGATCATGCGCATAGTCTGTATCGGCGGCGGCCCGGCCGGTCTCTATCTGGGCCTGCTGATGAAGCGTCGGCATCCGGAGCACGTCGTCACCGTCGTCGAGCGCAACAAGCCCTACGATACGTTCGGTTGGGGGGTCGTGTTCTCCGATGCCATGATGTCGGCGATGCGCCTTGCCGATCCCGAGAGCGCGGCCGAGATCGAGGACGCCTTCAATCACTGGGACGATATCGAGCTCGTGTTCAAGGGGACGCGCCAGCGCACGACCGGCCACGGCTTCATCGGCATCGGGCGCAAGCATCTGCTCAACATTCTCCAGAGGCGCTGCGAGGCGCTGGGTGTCGAGCTCGTGTTCGAGCGCGAGGTCGAGTCCGATCTCGATTTTCCGGATGCCGATCTGATCGTCGCCTGCGACGGCGTCAATTCCAGGATCCGCGCCCGCTATGCCGAGCAATTCAAGCCCGACATGGTGATCCGGCCGAACCGCTTCATCTGGCTTGGCACCAAGAAGGCGTTCGACGCCTTTACGTTCGATTTTCAGAAGACCGAGCACGGCTGGTTCCAGGCACATATCTACAAGTTCGATGCGGAGACCTCGACCTTCATCGTCGAGACCACGGAAGAGGCCTACAATGCCCATGGGCTTGGCGAGCTCGATCAGCAGGGCTCGATCGAGTTCTGCGAAAAAATCTTCGCCGAGACGCTCGATGGCGCGAAGCTCCTGACCAACGCCCGCCATCTGCGCGGTTCGGCCTGGCTCAATTTCAGCCGCCTGATCTGCGGCAAATGGAGCGTGTTCAACGGCAAGTCCCATGTCGTGCTGATGGGCGACGCCGCGCACACCGCGCATTTCGCCATCGGCTCCGGCACCAAGCTCGCGCTCGACGACGCCATCGAGCTGGCCAACCAGTTCGATCGCCATGGTCACGGTCGTGACAGCATCGAGACCGTGCTCGACGCCTACGAGGAAGTTCGCCGTGTCGATGTGGCACGCATCCAGAATGCGGCGCGCAACGCCATGGAATGGTTCGAGGTGGTCGGCCGGCGCTATGCCGACACGCTCGAGCCGCCGCAATTCTTCTATTCGATGCTGACACGCTCCCAGCGCATCAGCCACGAAAACCTGCGCCTGCGCGATCGCACCTGGCTGGAAGGTTTTGAGCGCTGGTTCGCCGAACGCTCGGGCATCGCCGTCAAGGACGGCGAGCGGGTGCCGCCGCCGATGCTGACGCCGCACCGTGTGCGCGGCCTTTCGCTTGCGAACCGCATCATGGTCTCGCCGATGGCGATGTATTCGGCGCAGGACGGGCTCATCGACGATTTCCACATCGCTCATCTCGGCGCGCGCGCCATGGGCGGCGCCGCGCTGGTCTTTGCCGAGATGACCTGCGTTTCGCCGGATGCGCGGATCACGCCGGGCTGCCTCGGGCTCTGGAACGATGCGCAAGCCGCGCAATGGCGCCGGCTGGTCGATCTGATCCACAGCCTGGGGCACGCCAAGGTCGGCATCCAGCTCGGCCATGCCGGACGGAAGGGCGCGACCCGGGTGCCCTGGGAAGGAATCGATCAGCCGCTGGCTTCAGGAGATTGGCCGCTGATCTCGGCCTCGGCCTTGCCGTATCTGCCGCACAGCCAGCTGCCGCGGGCGATGGACCGTAGCGACATGGACCGCGTGCGCGACGATTTCGTCGCGGCGACACACCGTGCCGCTGCCGCCGGCGTCGAGTGGCTCGAGCTGCATTGCGCCCACGGCTATTTGCTGTCGAGCTTCCTGTCGCCGCTGACCAACCGGCGCACGGACGAATACGGCGGCAGCCACGAGAACCGCGCACGCTTTCCGCTGGAAGTGTTCAAGTCGATGCGCGCGGTGTGGCCGTCGGATCGGCCGATGTCGGTGCGCCTGTCGTGCCATGACTGGACCGAAGGCGGCAACATTCCGGCCGATGCGGCGATCTTCGCCGCGATGTTCAAGGAGGCAGGCGCCGACGTGATCGATTGCTCCTCGGGGCAGGTCTGGAAGGAGGAGCGGCCGATCTATGGACGTCTGTTCCAGACGCCGTTCGCCGATTTGATCCGCAACGAGGTCGGCATCGAGACGATCGCAGTCGGTGCGATCTCCGAGGCCGATCACGCCAACTCGATCCTCGCGGCCGGCCGCGCCGACCTCTGCGCCATTGCGCGGCCGCATCTGGCCGACCCGGCCTGGACGCTGCACGAAGCCGCGCGCATCGGCATCACCAAGGTGGAGTGGCCGAAGCAATATCTGTCCGCCAAGGGGCAATACGAAAGCAATCTGGCGCGCGCTGCCGCGGCAGCCGCGCAGTGAGCGGAGGAGGGATCGGATGAGCTCCGTTGCAAAGGTCATCAAGCGCGACTGGCTGGACTGGCCGTTCTTCGAACAGCGCCACCACACGATTGGTGAGCGGCTTGACCGCTTCGTCGAGTCGGGAGTGCTCGACACAATCGATCACGACGATGTCGATGGCGCCTGCCGCAAGCTGGTGCGCGCGATGGGCGAGGCGGGGGTGCTCGATTGCGCGGTTGCGGCGCCCGACGGCGATGCGACCACGATCGATTCCCGCTCGATCTGCCTGTCGCGCGAGTCGCTGGCCTACGCCGACGGCCTCGCCGATTTCGCCTTCGCCATGCAGGGCCTTGGCTCCGGCGCGATCGCGCTCGGCGGCTCGGCGGAACTGCGCAAGGCCGTGCTGCCCAAAGTTCGCTCCGGCGAATGGCTCGCGGCCTTCGCGCTGTCGGAGAAGGAGGCAGGATCGGATGTCGCGGCGATGTCCTGCACCGCGCGCGCCGACGGCAACGACTACGTCATCGACGGCGAGAAGACCTGGATCTCCAACGGCGGCATTGCCGACGTCTACACGCTGTTTGCGCGAACCGGCGAGGCGCCGGGCGCCCGTGGCATCTCGGCCTTCGTCGTCTTTCCCGATGATCCCGGCTTCAGCATTGCCGAGCGCATCGACGTCATCGCGCCGCATCCGCTGGCGACGTTGCGCTTTACCAATTGCCGGATCCCGGCGAGCCGTCGCCTCGGCGCGCCCGGTGGCGGGTTCAAGCTTGCGATGCAGACTCTTGATATTTTCCGCGCATCGGTTGCGGCCGCTGCCCTCGGTTTTGCCCGGCGGGCGCTCGACGAAGCCCTGTCGCACGCGCGCAGCCGGCACATGTTCGGTGCGACGCTCGGCGATCTCCAACTGACCCAGGCCGCGCTCGGCGACATGGCGACCGACACCGACGCCGCCGCGCTTCTGACCTACCGCGCGGCCTGGCGCCGCGACGTCCAAAAACTTCCGACGACGCGCGAAGCTGCCATGGCGAAGCTGACCGCCACCGAGACCGCGCAGCGCGTCATCGACCGCGCTGTCCAGATGTTCGGCGGCCGCGGCGTGCGCAAGGGCGAGATCGTCGAAAGCCTCTACCGCGAAATCCGGGCGCTGCGCATCTACGAGGGCGCGACCGAGGTCCAGAAACTGATTGTCGCGCGCGATCTCCTGAAGCCGCGCTGAGAGGATTGAGAATTCGACATGAGTACGATGACAAAGCCGGACGCCGGCGCGACCAGCGGTTTGCAAGTGCTTCAGCCCAGCGGCTGGCCGCAGCCGAAGGGGTATGCCAACGGCATCATGGCCGAGGGACGCCTGGTCGTGACGGGTGGTGTCGTCGGCTGGGACGTCGCCGGGCGGTTTGCTGATGGATTTGTCGCGCAGGTCCGGCAGGCGCTCGAAAACATCGTCGCGATCCTGGCAGAGGGAGGCGCGCGTCCGGACCATCTCGTGCGCCTGACCTGGTACGTCGTCGACATGGACGAGTACGTGTCGAATCTGAAAGCGCTTGGCAAAGCCTACCGCGAGGTCATCGGCACCCATTACCCCAGCATGGCGCTGGTGCAGATCGTGCGTCTCGTCGAGCCATCCGCGCGCGTCGAGATCGAGGCGACGGCCGTCATCCCGCGCTGACGAGGGCGGTGACCGGCAACGCCGCGGCCATTGTCAGAGGACGACATCCCGGTTGACGTTCTTGTACAGGAGATAGACCGACTGGTTCGAGCCGGTGGGATAGAATTGCTGCGGACAGAACGATCCCATCCAGATGAAGTCGTCGACCCAGATCTCGTGCCAGCTGTCGCCGAGATAATACAAGCCCTGGCCCTCCAGCATGAGCAATCCGTGCTCCATGATGTGGGTCTCGACCGCTGGAAAACAGACGCCGGGTTGGAAGAACATCAGGTTCATCTCGAAATCGAATCGCAGATCGCCCATCGGCAGCAGGTGCTTGAAGCCGCGCCCCTGTAGTCCGGTATGGTTCGTCATCGGCATCGATTGCTGCTGACCGATGACAACAGGCGGTGTCGCGATGCCTTCAGCTGTTTCATAACGTTTCTTGACCGCGATGACGCGAGCGGGCGCAGCGGGATGGCAGTGCATCGTGAAAGAGGTGCCCGGCGGCACATAGGCAAAGCCGCCTGACGTCAGTGAGGTCGGGGCTTCGGTGCCGACGCTGATGTCGACGGCTCCCGTCACGACGTAGAAGAAATGCTGAAGATCCACGCAGATCGGCTTGGCGGTGCCGCCCGAGGGCTCGATTTCCAGCATGAACTGGGCAAACTCGGCTCCGAGCGTCGGCGCCGCCAGAAAACGCACAGTCGTGGACGACCACGCCGGCAGCCGGCTCTTCAACACGCCTTCAGGCGGCATGAACGCGAAATTGCGGCCGACGACCGCGCGGCTGTGGCCGATCGCACCAGGACGAACGACGCCGGGTTGGGCAGGCAGATCGGTGGGGTGCATCTGGGAGTCCTTGGTCAACTCGCAACAGCGGAAGACCGGAACGTTGCGACGCGGGCGAATGTGGTTCTGTTTAAACCGGCTTCTTCAGTTTGATAGATGAGAGCGAGATGTACCGCAACGGCGGCCGGCCATCCGCCATATTCTGGTTGACGTGTAAGCATTCAGAGGTTGTATTTAGTCCTTCAAGCATGAGTTGCGGGAGAGGAGGAAGCCCACCTGTCACTCCGCGCGACCGCATGAGTGATGACGCCCTGTCCGGCAGGACCAAAGGCGAGTGAGGTGAGGTCATGGTGATCGCGTCAACCTGGGACATTGAGAGGGCCGACTATCGCGCCATCGTCAACGAATGGCACGTGGTCCGCCGGAGCGAGGAGGTCGTGGAAGGCGCCATCGTGCCGGCGCGCCTGCTTGGCGAGGATATCATCCTGTGGCGCCATGACGGCGAGGTTCATGCCTGGAAGGACTATTGCCGTCATCGCGGTGCGCGCTTGTCGCTCGGCTGGGTGAAGGACGGTTGCGTCGTCTGCCCCTACCACGGCTGGGAATACGGCAGCGATGGAGCCTGCCGCCGTTACCCGGCCCATCCGACGACCCGGCCGACGAGCCGAGCCACGGCATACCGCCATCACGCGGTCGAGCGGTATGGATACATCTGGGTCTGCATGGGCAATCCCGTCGCCGCTGTTCCTCCGTTTCCCGTTTGGGAGGATGCGACCTATCGCAAGGTCCAGGCCGGGCCGTATTACTACAAAGCAAACGCCCTTCGCGCCGTGGAGAACTTCCTCGACCCCGCGCACTTTCCGTTCGTGCACGCCAACCTCAATGGCAACCCCGATGATCCTGACGAGCTCGTGGATTACGATGTCGCGTTGACGGATGAAGGTTTGCGCACGAGCGAGATCACCTTGTTTCAGCCGTACGGCGATCATCGCGGCATTCCGATCAATGCGGTCTATCGATACTACTGCTTCCGCCCGACGACGGCCTATTTCAACAAGGAGACCGGCGAGGTTGAGCGCTTCTGCACGTTCCTCGCCGTCACGCCGGTCGATCTGGAAAATTGCGTGCTGCATCTGACCGCCGCCGTCAATTATGGCTTTGATGTTCGCGCCGAGCAGATCGTGTCGCGCATGGACAAGGTGTACGAGCAGGATCGCGTGATCGTCGAGTCGCAACGCCCGAAGACTTTGCCGCTTCATCCCAAGGACGAGATTCACCTGAGAAGCGATCTTCTCGGTGTGGAGTATCGCCGCTGGATTCGTGCCTTGGCGGGTGAGGGACCCATGCCGGATCGCGCGCAAGAGCCGGCGGACGAGGGCGCGGTCGCAAACTGAGTGATCGGGCGAAGCGCAATGCGCGTGACGTTGAAGACGGCACTTTGAGTGCGGCGGCGCTCAAACGTCCACCGCGTAAAATAACATCATGTTAGGTTTATCGCATAACTGGGTAATTGTGTTAGCCCGGCGATAGCCTATTGTCGCGATCAATCAGACACCTGTCGGCAGTGACAAACGCTTGCGGAAACTCTGCAGAGCGCGCGGAGAGTGCTGCCCAATTTCCAGCGAAGCCCGTCAACGGGACGTCAGAAAACCCAGTGGAGGAATTTTCAGATGACCGCGATCCAACACATGAGTCAGTCCAGGAAGGCTGCTGCCAGCGGCTGGATCGGGTCGGCTCTCGAATATTATGACTTCTTCATCTACGCGACTGCCGCCTCGCTGATCTTCCCGCAAATCTTCTTCCCGTCGGAGAATCCCACCGTCGCCATCGTCGCGTCGCTGGCGACCTATGGCGTCGGCTATGTGGCGCGTCCGATCGGCGCCTTCGTCCTCGGACATTGGGGCGACACCCATGGCCGCAAGACCGTTCTCATCGTCTGCATGTTCCTGATGGGCATCTCGACCATGGCGGTGGGTATCCTGCCGACCTATCAGCAGGTCGGCATCCTCGCACCGATCCTGCTCGTCATCCTGCGCCTCGTGCAGGGATTTGCCGTGGCCGGCGAAATCTCCGGCGCGAGCTCGATGATTCTGGAGCACGCGCCGTTCGGCCGGCGCGGCTTTTACGCAAGCTTTGCGCTCCAGGGCGTGCAGGCCGGACAAATTCTCGCCGCCGCCGTCTTCCTGCCGCTGGCGGCCTATATGCCGACCGAGGCCTTCAACAGCTGGGGCTGGCGCATTCCGTTCCTGCTGTCCTTCTTCGTCATCATCGCGGGCTACATCATTCGCCGCGAAGTCGACGAGACCCCGGCCTTTGCCCGCGAGGGCGAGCGGGGAGAAACGCCGCGGGCGCCCATCGTCCAGGCCATCAAGCTGAGCTGGCGCGACATGCTCAGGGTCATCTGCATGGCGCTGATGAACGTCATTCCCGTGGTTGCGACCATCTTCGGTGCGGCCTACGCGGTGCAGCCGGCCTATGGCATCGGCTTTGCCAAGGACGTCTATCTCTGGATCCCGGTGCTCGGAAACATGCTGGCCGTGTTCGTCATTCCGTTCGTCGGCCATCTCTCCGACAAGGTCGGCCGCAAGCCTCCGATCATCGTGGGCGCGCTGCTCTCCGGCCTGCTCGCCTTCGGCTATCTCTATGCCATCAGCATCAGGAACGTGCCGCTGGCGATCCTGCTGTCGCTGCTGATGTGGGGCGTGGTCTATCAGGGCTACAACGCGATCTTCCCGAGCTTCTACCCCGAGCTGTTTCCGACCCGCACCCGTGTGTCGGCAATGGCGATCTCGCAGAACATCGGCACGACCATCACCGCGTTGCTTCCGGCGCTGTTTGCGATCGTGGCGCCTCCCGGTTCGCCCAACATTCCCTTGACGGTGGGGGCGATCGCCTTCGGCATCACTGTCATCGCGGCCCTGGCGGCTGTCACGGCCCGGGAAACCTATCGCGTCAGCATCGACGATCTCGGCAATCCCAAGGCCGTTCCGATGCCGCGGGCCGACTATGAGCGGCAGCGCGCGGAGGCGGCGAGCGGTGCGGCCGCAATTCCGACCTGACGGAAACGCAAGGAAGCCGCCGCTGCGATCGATGATGGTTGCAGCGGCAAGGCTCCACGCATGACAAGGCTCGACGCGTGACGCGACAGCCTGCTCGAACTCTGTGCGCGCGAGCGCGATCATCATGAGGTTGCTGAATGAACCCCGTCGTCGTTGCCGTCGCCATCACCGGCTCCGTTCCGCGCAAGAAAGACAATCCCGCGGTCCCGATTCTGCCGTCCGAACAGATCGAGTCGACGCACCAGGCCTTCGAAGCCGGCGCCACGCTCGCCCATATCCATGTTCGCAACGACGACGAGACGCCGTCCTCCGATCCCGCGCGCTTTGCGCTGGTGCAGGAGGGGATCAAAAAACATTGTCATCGAATGATCGTTCAGTTCTCGACCGGCGGGCGCGGCCGCGATCCCTCGGCGCGGGGATCGTCGCTCTATCTGAAGCCCGACATGGCCTCGCTGTCGACGGGATCAGTGAACTTTCCGACCATCGTCTACGAGAACAGTGCCGCTCTGGTCGAGACCCTTGCCACCGGCATGAAGGCGAACGGCATCCGGCCGGAGATCGAGATCTTCGATCTGTCGCATCTGCACGGTGCCCGCCGTCTGATTGAGGCGGGGCTGATGGACACATGTCCGCACGTGCAGTTCGTGATGGGCGTCAAGAACGCGATGCCGGCCGACGAGCATGTCCTCGACATCCTCCTCGGAGAGTTGAGGCGGCTGATCCCGAAAGCGACGTGGACGGCGGCCGGGATCGGACGCCATCAGGCCGAGGTCATGGGCTGGGCGCTTGCGCGTGGCGCCGATGCGGTTCGCACCGGGCTCGAGGACAATATCAGGATCGACAAGACGCGCCTCGCCGCCAGCAATGCGGAGCTCGTGACCATCGCCGGCGAGGCCGTCGCGCGCCACGGCCGGCGCGTCGCGACCGCGGCCGAGGCGCGATCCCTGCTCGGGCTCGCGGGGTAGGGGCTACTGCCTCCTCCTGACATGCTCCCGGCTGCCTTCTGCTATTCGGTGGCCGGCGTTCCCGTGCGCTGAGTCTCCGGATAAGACAGGTGTCTCAGGCGCCATCTGCGCCTGCCGGGCAGGCGACGAGTGGAATGCGATTCCTGAAATCTGACAGCAGGCTCATCGGGGTCCTGCTGGTGCTGGCAATCACCCAACTCATCGGATGGGGAACGATCGGCCTTCCGGCCGTCATCGGGCGTGACCTTGCGGCCGATCTCGGCCTGAGCCTGCCGGCGGTGTTCGCGGGAAGCTCGGTGCTTTACGTCACCATGGGGCTGTGTGCGCCCTGGCTCGCCAGGGCGTTTGCGAGGCACGGCGCCCGCAAGGTGATGATGGTGGGCACCGTGGTGGCCGTGCCGGGCTACATCGTGCTGTTCTTCGCACGGGAGCCAATCCTCTATTTCGCGGCCTGGGTGATCCTCGGCATGGGCGGCAGCGCCACGCTGTCGACCGGTGCCTATATCATGCTCAACGAAGTGGCGGGGCGGCAGGCCAAGAACGCCATCGGTGCGCTGATGCTGGTGACCGGTCTCTCCAGCAGCATCTTCTGGCCGACCACCTCGTTTCTCAGCGGCTATCTCGGCTGGCGCGGCACCTGCCTCGTCTACGCCGCCATGCTGATCCTGGTCTCGCTTCCGCTCTATGCCTTCGGTGCGCCGCGCCGGAAGGTCGTGGAGGACGAGGGTGGGGAGGCTGCAAAACCTTCCGATGCGCCCGCGATTCCCAAGGGTACGTTCAATCTCGTCGTCATCGCGATCACGCTCAACGCCTTCGTCAATTTCGGCCTCGGCGCCGTCCTCATCGAGCTGCTGCGGGCCGAGGGTCTGGCGCCGGCCCAGGCCATCGCCTTCGGCTCGATGCTCGGCGTGATCCAGGTCAGCGCCCGCGGCCTTGATTTCCTCGGCGGCGGCCGATGGGACGGAATCACGACCGGGCTTGTCGCCGGCACGACGCTGCCCGTCGCCATGCTGCTCCTGATGGTGAGCGAGGGGGCGACCTGGGCGGTCGCGGTCTTCATCCTGCTCTACGGCGCCGGCAGCGGCGCGATGGCGGTGGCCCGCGCAACGATCCCGCTGGTGTTCTACGACCAGGCCGAATTCGCCAAGGCGATGTCGATGATCGCGCTGCCGCTCAATCTGGCATCCGCCATCTCGCCGCCGCTGCTGGCTGCGCTGCTCACCCAGTTCGGTAGCCGCGGTGCGCTGGGCCTGACATTCGTATTTTCCTGCGCGACGGTGCTGATCCTGGTCATGCTCGGCCGCCGCCGGCCACAGGTGGCCACGGCCGGCGCAACCTGAGTTCGACGCGGTAATCTTCGCGACGCGGAAATTCGCCGCCGCAGGGCCGCGCCCGCCGTAGGGGCGGGGATGCCCGTATGCCGTCAGTGCAGTGCTCGGAACCGCAAAATAGTGTATCCGCAGGGAGCGCGGCCCGCTTGTCGCCGCCGCGCCAAGATCCAGTTCCCCGGAGGAAACTTACATGTCGGCCTTGCCGCTCTCAGGCATCAAGATCCTTGACCTCACGCGCGTCCTTGCCGGACCCCTGTCGGCCCAGATGCTGGGCGATCTCGGTGCGGAGGTGATCAAGATCGAACGGCCGGGCACCGGCGACGACGCGCGCGCCTTCGGCCCGCCTTACCTGACCGATCCCGAGGGCAAGGCGAACAACAACAATTCCTTCTATCTCTGCGCCAACCGCAACAAGAAGTCGGTCACCGTCAACATCGCCAAGCCCGAGGGGCAGGCGATCATCCGCGAGCTTGCCAAGGACGCCGACGTCTTCATGGAGAACTACAAGGTCGGCGATCTCAAGCGCTACGGCCTCGACTACGAAACCATCAAGGCGATCAACCCCGGCATCATCTACTGCTCGGTGACCGGCTTCGGCCAGACCGGACCTTACGCGCCGCGCGCCGGCTATGACGCCATCCTCCAGGCGATGGGCGGCCTGATGAGCGTCACCGGCCACATCGACGGCGAGCCGGGCGAGGGCCCGATGAAGGTCGGCCCGTCGATCGTCGACTACATGACCGGCATGAACACCTCGATCGGCATTCTCTCGGCGCTCTACCATCGCGACGCCAATGACGGGCAGGGCCAGCACATCGACGTCTGCCTGTTTGACACCGTCATCGCATCGCTGTCGCACTGGCTGCAGATCTACCTCGTCAACGGCAAGATGCCGCCGCGCCGCGGCACCTGGGGCAATGGCGGCATGCCGGCCGGCGTGTTTCGCTGTACCGACGGCGAGCTGATGCTGGTGGTCGGCAATGACGGCCAGTTCCAGCGCACCTGCGCCGTGCTCGGCGAGCCCGAGCTCGCCAATGACAAGCGCTTCGTCAAGAACAACGACCGCGTCGTGCACGGCAAGGAGATCATGGCGATCTTTGCCGGCCTGTTCCTGAAGCAGCCGGTGGCCTACTGGCTGGACAAGCTGGAAGAGGCCGGCGTGCCGTCGGGCCCGATCAACAATTTCGAGCAGGTCTTTTCCGATCCGCACGTCCAGTCGCGCGGCATGCGGGTGAAGGTCGACCATCCCTTCGAGCCCGATCTGTCACTGATCCGCAACGCGCTGACGCTCTCGGGCACCCCGATCGAGAATTACCGCGCCCCGCCGCTGCTGGGCGAGCACACAAAGGAAGTGCTCGGCGGCAAGCTCGGCTATGATGCAGGGAAGATCGAGCAGCTGAAGCAGCAGGGGATCATCTGATCGCATGGCGGGCAAGACCATCATCACCTGCGCCATCACCGGCAACCTGACCAAGCCCGAGCAGTCGCCGTATCTGCCCATCACGCCCGAGCAGATCGCGACGTCCGCGCTGGAAGCGGCTGAGGCCGGCGCCGCCATCGCCCACATCCATGTGCGCGATCCCGCGACCGGGCGGCCGTCGATGTCGATCGATCTCTACCGCGAGGTGGTGGAAAAAATCCGCGCCCGCAACAAGAGCCTGATCATCAATCTCACCACGGGTCCCGGCGGGCGCTTCGTGCCCTCGGTCGAGGATCCCAAGCTCGCCGGCCCAGGCACCACGCTGATTGCTCCCGAAAAGCGTGTCGAGCATATCGAGCTGCTCAACCCCGACATCTGCACGCTCGACCTCAACACCATGAATTCCGGCGGCGAGGTCGTGATCAACACGCCGCGCAATGTCCGCATCATGGCCGAGCGCATGACGGCGGCCGGCGTGCTGCCGGAGATCGAGCTGTTCGATTCCGGCGACTGCCACCTGGCGCGTGACATGTTCGCCGACGGCACGCTGAAGGGACCGGGGCTGTTCTCGCTGGTGCTCGGGGTGAAATACGGCTTCTCCGCCACGCCGGAGACGATGTTCTATGCCCGCAGCCTGCTGCCGCCGGGCGCGATCTGGTCCGGCTTCGGCATCGGCCGCGCCGAATTCCCGATGGTCGCGCAGGCGTATTTGCTCGGCGGCCACGTCCGCGTCGGCATGGAGGACAATCTCTATATGTCCAAGGGCGTGCTGGCCAAGACCAACGCCGAGTTGGTCGCGCATGCCGCGGGCATCTTGAAGAGCCTCGGCGCGACGGTCGCGACCGCGACTGAAGCACGCGCGATGCTGGGACTTTCTTAGGCCGAACTATTGGTCACGAAGCACTAGTCTCTGAGCCAATCCGACAGCCACTTTGGTTTTGGACCGTCGGACTGCCGTCCCATCTCGCCTTCAGGCTTCCCCTTGGCTCCCTCGACCAACGTTGTCTGGGCCCCTGTCGCGGTGCAGAACAGCAAACAAGAATTGAAAAAGGCCACGAGCCACTCGGGCCAAACCGAGAGCTTGGCGGCCATAGCTGCCGCGCCGTAAGTTACTAGAAGCGATATTAGAAATGGGACGAGCGGAGAGCGAACTCCCGCAAGTGAGCGTATGGTGTTCGTTACCACGATAATAATCGTCGTTGCCCCGGCGAACGTACCCAGAGTCGCCACGGTAAAAAAATCTTGCGCGTTCATCTAGCCCTCCCAACACAATTTTCTGATGGGTCCCTCATCAAGTTCCTGTTCCAAAAAAGGATCGAGTCTGTACGCCAAGTTGACGCAAGATTGTCTTCCATCTCCCGCGACCACGATTCCAATCCAAACAGGCGCAGGCGGGTCGCGCACTTCATTTTCCAAGTCGAGGGTCACCCAAGATCCGGAGTCTGATTTCTGACTGAAGGAAGCATTGAACAGCGGCCAAGGGATGCACCAGAAGTACCACCTCCGTCTTGGTGCCTCGATGATGCAGGTCGCAAAGCTTCTCTGGATGTTGTCGCTGTCCAAATTGTAAGTTGTTCGGGGATATTTGATTTTGCCCGCGGATTTTCGAGAATAGCCACCAACACGCTTCACGAGCATTTTGGAAGTGCAGGCATTCTCCACCTGTTCGACAGTCGCTACTTCAACTTGCCGCAGCTTCCCAGGCCCCTTCATGCAATCGTGGCCGTGCAACA
The DNA here is from genome assembly GCF_058804065.1 of Bradyrhizobium sp. GW821-FHT13H05. Taxonomy (NCBI): domain Bacteria; kingdom Pseudomonadati; phylum Pseudomonadota; class Alphaproteobacteria; order Hyphomicrobiales; family Nitrobacteraceae; genus Bradyrhizobium; species Bradyrhizobium sp. GW821-FHT13H05. The sequence goes on from NZ_JBXAPO010000003.1 coordinate 927,890, forward strand.
AAGTTATGTCAGGATCTCGCTTCGCAGCAGCCGATGTATGCGTCCCAAGGTGAAAAGGAAGCCTCAGATTTGGGCAACTGCTAGGAATGACGTGGGCGCAAGTCAACATATAGGTGGCTTGGCTCGTTTCAATCATTCCAGCAACAGTTCCGCGTTCTTCCGAATGCTTGCAACTTCGCTGCGCCTTGAACGAAAAGGGCTTTGCAATCTCGACCCCGACCCCCAGCCATTCCCGAATTTGAAGGAGAAAGCTCTCAAAACGTTCGGGTTCGTTAGTGCCGATTTCCACAATCCATGGGAAGCGACTGCCGCGGCGTTCGCGCCAGTCGAGATAACGAAGTGAAACATCGTAGACGACGTTGCCTGAGATTTGGCGCGCAATGAAGCCTGCCGCGTCCGATGCGCGGCCAAACAATAAGAGTTGCTCTGATCTCAATTGAATTTCGCGATCAATGATCGAGGCGGTCGATCCGAGGTCCGGGTCGTCTTGTGATCTTGGGTTGGTGTCAGGAATCGGTGGCGTCTCATAAAACTGCTCTCCACGAAGTAAAAATTCCCTGCGAGAGCGCGCAGCCTCTGCTGCATCCGCGAAGGTAGCAAGAAACAGGCGTTTGCTCGACCGCGTTCCCTCTTCTCTGACAAGTCCCGCAAGAATTCCAGCAGTCAGAGTTTTGCTTATATAGTCAATCAATTCCGAGCAACGAGCGAGCCAGAGAAGCGGAGCACTGCTTCTCGAAATTGACCGCCAAATTACTAGCGATCCGAGACCGAGAGTAACAATCAGTAGAACAGCGAGCGTAAAGGGAAGCGCGGCTGTGAATAGAAATACCACGAGTGCGCTGAGAAGGCTGAAAGCCCAGACGAGAAAACCGCCAAGTAGGCCAGCAAGCCAAACGACAAGGCTTGCAATGAAGATTAGCAAGCCAGAAACCAAGCCAAATATAGACTTGATGACTCCGACTATAAAATCAAACATCAAACAAGAATACACCTATAACGGGAGAATGTCTATAGTATGCCGTTTTCAGTGTAGCGCCTTCTGATCAGGAGGTGGCACGAAGAAGTGCGCGATCCGTACGGGCGAAGATCAATGCCGAGCTAGTCACCCATGCCGCGGGCTTTCTCAGAAGTCTCGGTGCGACGATTGCGGCCGCAGAAGACGCGCGATGAGAGTTATGCCGACACCGGATCGCTGGACATAGGCTGGTGACACCAGCATGACGCTGGTGCGGCCTTGCCTGAGGCTTGCGCGCAATCCCCAGATAAACCCGGTCCGTACACACACAGGCTTCCGCTTCGCGCGCGACTCAGATTCGATCACTCCATTGGGTCGGGAGAGAGCGCATGTCCTATACGATCGGGTTTCAGGCCAAGAACCAGAAGGCAATTCTGGCAACCGAGGCGGCCACGGCCAATCAGGCGGTCGCCATCATTGCCGCATTGCGGCAAAGCGCCGACGAAATCAAGTTCATCCGCTCGCCGCAGGAAGGCGACATGGGCATCGAGATGCTGCTGCTGCTTGCCAAGGAAGAGGCCGAGGAGATGCCACAGCGGGCATAATTCCGGCCGAGCGACCACACTTCGACCAGAAGCGAAGCATGCCCGCTACGGAATAATGTAGTCAGGCCCCAGTCTCGCTTGAACCGAAGGTGGCCGCCCATGAAACGCGAAGCGCTCCGCGTCGAACCGATCTCGTCCTTTCTCGATCGCTGGAAGGCGCCGACCTCGCCGGTCACGCGCGCCGGCAACATGATCTTCGTCGCAGGGCTCCCGCCCTTCGACCCCGAGACGGGCGAGATCGCCTCGGCGCCGATCGAGCGGCAGAGCGAGATCATCATGGAGCAGATGAAGCTGTGCCTTCAGACGGCCGGCGCCTCGCTCGACAACGTCATGAAGTGCAACGTCTACTGCACCTCGACCAAACACTTCGCCGTGTTCAACGCAGTCTATGCCCGCTACTTCCCGGTCGATCCGCCGGCGCGGATTTTTGTCGTGACGCCGGAATGGTTCGGCCCCTTCGACGTCGAGATCGACTGCATCGCGATGACCTAGAGCCCTGCGTATTGCAGATTGGCAACACTTGCATCAAGACATCACTTGTCATCCGGGCGAATGACGCGCGCGGTGTGCGTTCCCCTTAAGCCTCATCCATCGCTGGTCGACTCTCGGGTCGAGGGATGGAAGGGGCGCGAACGATGTCTTGTCGAATTTTACTGAAGCAGTTGCTTGCAGCCGCGGGCATTCTCTGCGCCGGCCTTGCCGGCGCGCACGCTGCGGACATGGCGCCGCGCTACACGAAGGCGGCCGCAGCGGCGGGCGCGGCCTGGGACTGGTCGGGATTTTATCTCGGCGCCGATATCGGCGGCGCCAGCCAGACCACATCATCGGGGCGTTCGGAGTTCTTCGAGGCGCAACCCGGCAGTCCTAATCCGGAGTCGCAGGCGCCCTCGTCCTCGGGCGTCATCGGCGGCGTTCATCTCGGCTACAATTGGCAGATGGCCCATGTCGTGCTGGGCGTCGAAGGCGACTGGCAATGGACGCAGGCCAGCTACTCGTTCTGTCGCAAGACCGATTCCGTCAGTCTCCCATGCAGCGATAACGGTTTTGGCTTCGTCAACGTCCAGAGCGAAACGCGCGGCATCGGCACCGTGCGCGGCCGCCTCGGCTACGCGTTCGATCGCGTTCTGGTCTACGGCACCGGCGGCGTTGCGTTCGCGGATCTGCGCGGGTCGATCACGGCCGACTGCCGGGCCGCCGGGTGCGCGGCCGACGGCACGAGGAACCTGAGCACCGCGAATTTCTCGACGTTGAAGACCGGCTGGGTCGCAGGCGTCGGTGCGGAGCTGATGCTGTCGCCGAACTGGATCGTGCGGTCCGAATATCTGCACGTTGATGTCGCGGCGTCCGACACGCTCAATCTCGCGCCCGTGAATTGCGCCAGCCCCGGCCCGTGCGGCGCATCCTGGTCGCGCAACCAGCGCTACGACATCGGCCGGGTCGGCTTCAGCTACAAGTTCGGCGGCGCCAACCGGATGAATTGATCGCATAGACCTGCGCGATCCAACTCAACCCGGCCTCTGGCCGGGTTTCTTTTGAGCGCGTGAGGACGCGCTAACGCGCCGCCACCTTTGACGGCGCCTTGGTCTCCATCCGTCCCGCCGTCAGCGCCATCGTCGCCACGCTGACCACGCGCGCGACCACGTCCTCGACGTCGTCGAGGTCGCATTTGCCGTCCGACAGCTTCGTCAGCCGTTCGCTCTCGCGGATGGTGTGGTGCGCCATCGCGAGCGCGAAGTTCAGGCCCCAGTAGATGTCGACGTCGCTGCGGTCGGGCAGGGATCTGCGCATCGCGCCGGCGAATTTGCGCAGATGGTCGATCTCGCGGTTCTTGATGCGGCGGATCGGCGGCACGGATTCGATCGAGGCGCGGATCATGAAACGCGCCGCAGCGGAGCGCTGGTTCTCGGGGCCAAGGCAGCCGCGCAAGGTCGGTCCGACCAGCGCGTGCAAGATCACCTCGATCGGCGCGCGGCCGCCGCCTTGCTCTTCCGCCGCCTTCAACTCGCGCAAGCGTTCGCGGTTGGTTGCGATCGAGCGGGTGACAAATAATTCCGCGATCAGCTCGTCCTTCGAGCCGAAATGATAGTTCACCGCCGCCAGATTGACGTTCGCCTCCGCGACGATGTCGCGCAGCGTCACGTCACCGAAGCCGCGATCGGCATAGAGCCGTTCGGCGGCGGCGAGAATGGCAGACCTCGTATGATCGCTGGCCATGGAAGCCCTCAGGGAGGGGAGTTGCAATTCAAACAGTTGTATGAAACTATCGTTTGAAGGCCGGGAAAAGTCAATCCGCATGATGGAATTGCGCCGCACCAAACGGCGCGGGTTCCACGCCGCTCACAGCACGCAGTCCGAATGGTGCTTGCGGGCCGCGCGCGGTGGGAGGACAGTCCGGCGCAAAAACGATCAGCGAGAGAGCAACGAGGAGCGTCCCATGGATTTCGATCTGTCCCCCAAGCAGAAGGAATGGCTCGACCGCGTGCGGTCCTTCATGGCCAAGCACGTGCGCCCGGCGGTGCCCGTTTATGACGAGCAGGATCGCACCGGCGAGCGCTGGAAGGTCATCCCGGTGCTGGAGGACCTCAAGAAGAAGGCGAAGGCCGAGGGCCTCTGGAACATGTTCATGCCGCCGAACGAGCATGAAGATGACGAATTCCGCGGTGCGGGATTGACCAATCTCGAATACGCGCTGCTGTCGGAAGAGATGGGCCGCATCACCTGGGCCTCGGAAGTGTTCAACTGTTCCGCGCCCGACACCGGCAACATGGAAGTGTTCATGCGCTACGGCTCCAAGGAGCAGAAGCGCAAATGGCTGCGTCCACTGATGGACGGCGAGATCCGTTCCGCCTTCCTGATGACGGAACCGGCAGTGGCCTCGTCCGATGCCACCAACATCGAGACCAGCATCAAGAAGGACGGCGACCACTACGTCATCAATGGCCGCAAATGGTGGTCGTCAGGCGTCGGCGATCCCCGTTGCAAGATCGCGATCCTGATGGGCAAGACCGATTTCAACGCGGCCAAGCATCAGCAGCAGTCGCAGATCCTGGTTCCGCTCGACACATCAGGCATCAAGGTCGAGAAGATGCTGCCCGTGTTCGGCTTCGACGATGCGCCGCACGGTCATGCGCAGGTTCTGCTTGAGAACGTGCGGGTGCCGAAGGAGAATATCCTGCTCGGCGAAGGCCGCGGCTTCGAGATCGCGCAGGGCCGCCTCGGCCCCGGCCGTATTCACCATTGCATGCGCACCATCGGCAAGGCTGAGGAGGCGCTGGAGAAGATGGTGAAGCGGCTCACCTCGCGCACCGCATTCGGCAAGAGGATCGTCGAGCACTCCGTGTGGGAGCAGCGCATCGGTGACGCCCGCACCAACATCGAGATGACGCGTCTGCTCTGCCTCAAGGCCGCCGACATGATGGACAAGGTCGGCAACAAGACCGCGCAGGCCGAGATCGCCATGATCAAGGTCGCGGCGCCCAACATGGCGCTGAAGATCATCGACGAGGCGATCCAGTCGTTTGGCGGCGCGGGCGTCTCCGATGATGCCGGCCTTGCCAAGGACTACGCCCACATCCGTACCCTCCGTCTCGCCGACGGTCCGGACGAGGTACACAATCGCGCCATTGCAAGGTTGGAGGTTCGGAAGTATGCCAACTCTCCCAGTCATTAGAAACGGGAGAGAGCGCATGGCGCTCTCCACTCCGTCATTCCGGGATGGTCCGTAGGACCAGACCCGGAATCTCGAGATTCCGGGTTCGCCTCTTTGAGGCGCCCCGGAATGACGGACACAGGAATTAAGGGAGCGTCACCGTGGCTGACGGCGTCAGGAAAGACGAAGAGTTCTCGGGCACCAAGCCGGTCGAGGAGCGTCATCGCTTCGACGAGATGCGGCTCGAAGCCTGGATGCGCGACAACGTCGAAGGCTATGAAGGCCCGCTGGTCGTGGTCCAGTTCAAGGGCGGTCAGTCCAATCCGACCTACCGGCTCAATACGCCGAACCGCTCCTACGTGATGCGCAGAAAGCCGTTCGGCAAATTGCTGCCGTCGGCGCATGCGGTCGATCGCGAATATCGCGTCATCGCAGCCCTCGGAAAGCAGGGCTTTCCGGTCGCGCATGCCTATGCGCTGTGCCAGGATGACAGCGTCATCGGCGCTGCGTTCTACATCATGTCGATGGAGGAGGGCCGGGTGTTCTGGGATCCGGCGCTGCCGAGCCAGGACGCGGACGCGCGCCGAAAAATCTTCACCAGCAAGATCGAGACGCTGGCCAAGCTCCACATGTACGACCCTGTTGCGATCGGCCTCGGCGATTTCGGCAAGCCCGGAAACTATTTCGCGCGCCAGATCGACCGCTGGACCAAGCAGTACCGGGCGTCCGAGACGCAGCACATCCCGGAGTTCGAGAAGGTCGCCGAATGGCTGCCGCGGACCGTGCCTGAACAGGCACGCGTCTCGATCGTCCATGGCGACTACCGCCTCGACAACATGATTTTCCACCCGACGGAACCGCGCGTGCTGGCCGTGCTGGACTGGGAATTGTCGACACTCGGCGATCCCATGGCCGACTTCACCTATCTCTTGATGCAATGGGTCATGCCGGGATTGCAGGGCATCGATCTCAAGGCGCTCAACATCCCGAGCGTGGAAGAGGCCGCCCAGATCTATTGCAACGTCACCAAGATGAGCGTGCCTGATCTCAACTGGTACTTCTCCTACAATCTGTTCCGCCTCGCGGGCATCACGCAAGGAATCGCCGGCCGCATCCGCGACGGCACCGCCGCCAACGCCAAGGCGCTGGAATCAGCCAAGCGCACCGTGCCGCTGTCGCAGGCGTCGTGGGAGTACGCGCAGAAGGCGGGGGCGGTGTAAGCCGCTCTCGTGTCCCGGACGCGGTGCAGCACGAAGTGCTGCTCCGCAGAGCCGGGACCCAGTCACGTTGCCAAAGTATTCAGCTCATCCGTAAGATCGCGCCAATCCGGATTGAGGTCTTCGATTAACTTGAGCTTCCAAGCGCGCCGCCAGCGCTTCAATGAATGCTCGCGTGAGCGTGCCTCGAGGACTGACTCGAAGGTTTCGAAATAGACCAGCAGAGTCACGCCGTGCTCGCGCGTGAAGCCGGGCACGAGCTTGGCCTTGTGCTCGGTCATTCGACGAGCGAGGTCGTTGGTGACTCCAACGTAGAGAGTGCCGTTTCGCTTGCTCGCGAGGATGTACACGAAGTAGGGCATGTACGCGCAGCCAACGCTGACGATGATGCCTCCAAAGTTGCATTTTTCGATGCCGTCGCCAAGTGTTCGGGGTCCCGGCTCTGCAGTGCGGTACTGCGCACCGCACTGCGTCCGGGACACGAGACCTGAGTTCTTCGCGCCTGCGCCTTTGATCGCTCTCTCGTGTCCCGGACGCGCTGCAACGCGTAGCGTTGCTGCGCAGAGCCGGGACCCAGTCCGTTGCCGAATCCGGTTACCCCTTCACACAATGCGCGATCAGCTTCTCCACAAACCCCGCGCACTTCTCCAACTCCGCCATCTCCACAAACTCATCCGGCGTGTGCGCTTGCGCGATCGACCCGGGGCCGATCACCACTGACGGAATATCGGCGATGCTGGCAAACAAGCTCGCTTCGGTGCCGAAGGCGACCTTGGCGTGGTCGTTGCGGCCCGCAAGGCTCTTGGCGAGCGTGACGATGGTCGCGTCGGCTGCGGTGTCGAGTGCGGGATAGTCGAGGATCTCCTCGAAATCGATGCCGCAGTCCGGATGCCGCGCCTTCATCGCGGGCTCGATCTCGGCTTTGGCCCAGGCGACGATCGCATCCGTCACCTCGCGCGACTCGGTGATGCCGATGCCGCGGCATTCGAAATCCACCGTGCATGTATCAGGCACGATGTTGAGCGCGGCGCCGCCATGCACGATGCTGGTCAGCAGCGTCGAGTGCGGCACGTCGTAGAGGCTGTCGGTCGCGCGCACGGCTGCGAGCGCGACGGCGCGGCGGCGGATCTCGACGATCAGCTCGGCGGCATATTCGATCGCGTTGACGCCGTCGGGGGCGATCGAGGAGTGGCGGGCGAGACCGCGGAAGGTCGCGCGCACGCCGTGCTTGCCCTTGTGGCCGATGATGACCTTCATCTCGGTCGGCTCGCCGATGAAGGCGCCGATCGGCTTGATCCGTTTCTTGGCGACTTCGCCGAGCATCGGCCGCACGCCGACGCAGCCGATCTCCTCGTCATAGGAGATGGCGAGATGAATTGGCGTCGCGAGCTTCGCCTCCAGCATCTCTGGCACCATGGCGAGGCAGACCGCGACAAACCCCTTCATGTCGGTGGTGCCGCGGCCATAGAGTTTGCCGTCGCGCTCGACCAGCTTGAACGGGTCGTGGCTCCAGTCCTGGCCGACGACAGGCACGACGTCGGTATGGCCGGAGAGCACAAAGCCTGGCCGGTCCTCGGGCCCGATCGTCACCCACAGCGAGGCCTTCTGCCCTGTTACGTCGGTGATGCGCTCGCCCTTGACGCCGAGGAAAGCGAGATAGCTCTCGATGTGGGTGATCAGGGGCAAATTGGTGCGATCGCTGATGGTGTCGAAGCCGACGAGGTCGGCGAGAAGCTGGCGGATGCGATCGGGTCGTGAGCTAGGGAAAATCGGGTTGGGCATTGTCATTTCTTGTCGGGGGAGAGGGAGGCTGAGGTTGCCTGCATGAACCATACCAACGTGGCGGCCGGTGGTGCAAATCAACACCGGCCCGTAGATGGGGTAACGGGCCCCCCGGCCTTCCATCCAAGCCGCGCTCGCTACGGCGCAATTTGATGGCGCGCGTCGC